>JARGNV010000004.1:12566-37894 GCA_029212465.1 Legionellaceae bacterium
GTGTTACAGCCCGCGCTTCCTTATTCAAAATATCTGAAATTTTTGGATACTCACGCTCATCAATAAATGGTAACAATCGCTGATGACTGGCACGCACCGTATCTGGCGTTACATTAAACCGTGAATACATAAAGTTTTCTGTCATCATTGAAAGATAATGTGTATCAACCGATAGCGTACTGTTTTGGTATCCTGATGTGCCTGAAAATGGCGTTACTTCTACTTTTTGATGTAGCGTGCCATACCAAGCAAGCCCACCTACCAACAAATTACTGAGTAATAACCCTGCAACCAATACATGCATCAAACTGATGTTACTCAACCACTGATTGAGACGATGTTGTTTCATAAAATCCATTATGCTTCCTTAACACGTTTGCACTAACAAATAAAAAGCAACCGACCACTAAGAGAGACCGCATGATCGGTTGCAAAGACTGGACTTGCTCGAGCACTTTAAGCAACCTACCTATTCCATTTGTACCTAAAGCACCCAAATGACTTTCTACATATTTCCTCCCTGTTAATGTTCGTTAAACCATTTCAAGTACGAACAGAGCATTCCATTTCCTGCCGCCACTTAAAAACCCAAAATCAATTAGCTCCAAGCTATTCCGCATTTAACACAGCAACTTCGAATAAACTATGATACACTTACTCGGTTTGATGGCTAACAACTAAACCAATAAAATTATTGGTTTTATGGTAGAATAACCTTTTGGATCTGTCAACTATTTATTAATAATTTTATTGTTTTATTGGATTTTATGAATTTACCGCTACAAACCAACCTCAAAAAACTTATGATAAGACATGGCAATATCAGCGTAAGCGATTTAGCCAAAGTAACCGGTTTGCCGCAACCCACGCTATACCAACTCTATACAGGCGTCACAACTAACCCGCGGAAAAAAACACTGGAAGCACTTGCTCACTACTTCTCGGTCACTATTAACCAACTCACAGGCAAAGATGAGTTACCACAACATTTACCCAAAAAACTCAAGGAGCAACTAGAGCTCAATACAGCACCTCTACTCACCTTAGAAGATCTATATCACTGGCCAAGCAAGATTGATTTCAATCATAAAGAAGAAATTTTTTTAGAAAAGAAAACAACGCATGCAACCTTCGCTATCCAAATGATTGGCGCGAGTATGGAGCCTATGTTTCCAGAAGGCTGTCTTCTCATCTTTGATGCAGAAAAAGCAATCAAAAATAACGACTGCGCCATCATTTTTGAGCAAGCAGCAAACCAGTTTGTTTTCAAAAAAATACTTTCCGATGAGCACTCAACCTATACAAAATTTATTAATCCAGCATCTCATCATGCAGAAGTAACCCCCTTGGGCGAACAAGATAAAATTATTGCAACACTACTCGAAGCACGTCTAACTTTTTAGCGCCCCCGCACTGTCGAACAAGGGCCTACTACGCTCTATTTCTAACTTGAACGGATTAAAATTTGTATTAATATCAAAGTAGTCCAGCTGCTCTTTGGCTTTAAGCTGTTTAATCACAACCCACGCGGGAAATGCAAACAATAGTGAATACAACAGCTTATAAAAATAACCACACACCATCATCCACATTAAGTGTATCCAACTCATTTTTCCTGAAAATGCCAATAAATCAACAATAATCGTCAATGCCGCTTGCCCTACGGCTGTCGAGAAAATAGAACGCATGATAAACGATTTTCCATGTAACTTAACTTTCCATTTAGCCAATAAATAGACATTCAAAAACTCTCCTACCACAGTACCTAACAAACTTGCAAAAACAAATCGTATGGTTGGATCAAGCACAACATGATATGCATGCGCCTCATGAAAATAAGGGGGATAAGGAAAGTGAGCAACGCTTGTCAGCGCAAATGCAAACAATATTTCGCAAAGCGCACCGACCCAAATAAAAAGCCTCGGGTAAGAATAACCATATACCTCCCCTACAATATCCAACAAAGGAAACGTTAATGGAAAAAAATAAATGCCTCCGGGCTCTAGCAGCCAGCCAATCATCGTTAGCCGGTTAGATGCAACAACCGTAATTAGTAGCAGCGTAACATAAAGCCCTAATATGATGCATGGATACTTATAACGCACATTAGGCACAGCTTCATTTGGCATGACGTTCTTTAATCGTGTCACTGACACCCGCCATATAACCAATCCTGTTCGCATCTTCAGGTGATAATTTTTTCACAAAAGCGCTATCTTTTGACACAGACGACGCTGATTTTTTTGCTACTGATTCATCAACATGATTTTTTAATGTGACAAAATACTCTTGCAGTTTTTGATTTAACTCAAGCCCCACCAACTGGTGATCGGGCGCGAGTTGTTCTAACACAGCTAAATAAGTGATTGCCTTAATTGCTTTTGGGGGTAAGCCTTCAATCATTGCGTCATCCAGTATGATATCTCCCGGCCGTCTTCTTTGAATTAAATGCCCTTCCAGCTGAATGACTAAAATTTTTTTATACTTTTCTGTCTCGAGGCCTACAATCTCATAAGGATATTTTTGTTTTTCTTCTTTTGTAAACTCATTAAACAAATTCTTAACATTTAAAAACATATTTCCTTTTTTCATTAGCCTACTACCCTAAGTGAATTGCTCTACACCCGACACTCTCCTGTTGCTTTTCCGGCATCAGAAGGTTTGATGGGAACTGTCCTGCACGATTAATATACGCAACATGAATACCTTCCGATTTAAACCCCGCTTCAAGCAATGCTTGTGTTAATGTTTCTTGATCAAAAAAATGCAGTAACTGAGGCAGTGATGAAGCAAAAGATGTGCCTTTCTCATAACGCTTTAGATCATCAATCATGCCAGGCCACTTGTCTCCTCGGCACTTACGCGCCTCATACTCCGCTAAAAAAGGGCGCCAATTTCCTAAAAAAGGGGTCTCATTTACCACAAACAAACACCCTCCAGGCTTTAACCATGCCCGCGCCCTCTTTAAGGCCCGAACGACCTCATTACCACTAAAAAAGTGCAACACTCGTGAAATTAAAATGGCATCAAATGATGCAGCTTCAAAGTCAAACTCATCTGGAAACGCACCAGGAATCGTCACAAGCTGCCCTGTTTGTAAGGCTGCGTGCGCTTTTGCAACAACCGCCAAGTGCCGCACGTCAAGATCATTACAAAACACCGTGGCGCCTTGTTTCAATGCTTCCAAGCTAACCACTCCATACGCTGCGCCAATCTCTAATACTTGCCCTCCTATAAGCGCTGCGTGCGTTGCCGCTTCAATAAAATCATTTGAGAAAACATCAAGTGCCTCGGTTACCATAAAGCCCTGATTGTTCATAGTTGCCACAAATAAGTTTGAACTATCGGCAGTCGGCCTCTCATATGGTTCATACAACGCATAACACGCATCTTGTGCCATCGCCTGCTCACGTGAAAAGGCTGCTGACAATAAATGAGATAGATCTGAATGAGGTGCTCTCGTCACATGCGCCACGAGTTGGCCAATCGATGCCTCATGCAATAATAAAAAATCAAGCGTTGGGGCGCCAAAATGTTGCTTCCAGAGCAATCGCCTTAAAGACAACAACCCATCCGGACATTGCATATTTAAATGACGGGCAACTTCTATGAATAATTTCGAGATAAATAGCGTTTTGTCTGCTGTAACCAAGCCAACTCCAGCTTGCTCCAAAACACCTAAGAAAAAAGCGTTATCACTACAACGCTTGTTGAACAAATTCCAATCCATTATGTTGTCCAAAAAAACAGTTTACAAAAAAATCCAGCTTCCAAATGGAAGATTGAGTCTAACATACATCCGCAAGCAAAATACAACCTTTTCCAATTAAAATATTACTTTCCTATAAAAAAACCTCGTATCTAAAATCGATACGAGGTTTCAAGCAAACATCAAAATAACAATTACTGTTTTGTGTTTGTCATACTTTCCATTGTGTCTTTTGTACCTTGACCTGCAGCACCTACTGCCTTACCAGTGTTTTTCACTGCATCGTTGGTAACTTTGCCTGCATGATTCACAGCATCCATGGTACCTTGACCTGCTTTTTTCACGGTCTCATGTGTACCGGTTACCACTTGGTCTACAGGATTTTGGCTATCGGCAAAAACACTTGTACTTAAGCCAAATGACGCAACACCTAATAACACAGCAGATAGCAACGCTAATTTTTTCATGACAAACTCCTTTGGTCTATATCAATCAACTTGTTCATTCTATATCAATCAACTTGTTCATGATTAACACTAGACCACAAAGATTAATTTATCAACATTTCCACTTTACTCTAACACATTTTTGTTTTGCTCTATTTTTTCCCTTGACTTCGAATAAACTGAATGATTGCAGAAAAATCTAAAGACCCAATCGTCTCAGATGCTTCATCGTATAATGTTCTAGCCGCAGCTCCCATGCCAGTCATCACACCTAATGCCTCAGCAGCATCTCCTGCTAAACATAAGTCTTTCAACATCATCTGACTCGTAAATCCGGGTTCATAGGCACAATTAGCAGGGACATCCGGCAGTACATCAGGGACAGGCACATATTTGTCCATCACCCAGCAATCCCCAGATGCCTGGCTTGAAATTTCATGCAGCTTTGCTGCAGACAACCCAAGTTGCTCTGCCAAAAGGAACGCTTCAGAGACAGCAATCATTGAAATCCCTAAAACCATGTTATTGCAAATTTTACCTGCTACTCCACTCCCTGCAGTACCTGCATGAATAACGGTTGTACCCATCGCAGATAAAATAGATGAGGCTTTATCAAACGCCGCTTGAGCGCCCCCCACAATAAAGGTAAGTTGTGCACCCATCGCGCCTGCAACGCCACCCGAAACAGGCGCATCCACCATAAACACATTTGAATGTTCCGCTTCTTTATGCAACATACGAGATGTATCGATATCAATCGTTGAACAATCAATAAAAAGGGTACCTGCAGACATTGCGTGGAATATGCCCGTGTCACCACAACATACGGTTTTAACTTGCTCACCTGTCTGAAGCATTGTGATGAGAACGTCTTGTTTTGATGACACTTCCTCAAGTGATGAGGCAGTCCGACCGCCTAAGCCTTTCAATGCATGCATAGCGGTCATATCAAGATCAAACCCTATCACGTCATGCCCTGCTTTAAGCAAACACGCGGCCATCGGCAGTCCCATATGCCCAAGCCCGATAAAACCTATATGTGCCATATATCACTCCTTTACATGGTGAAGCACGCTTATAGAATATGATCTAGTCCATAAACCAATGTATTTAATGACTGTACCTTCTGGCATGCAAGGCGCAGGCCTGGCATGAATGAAATTCTATCGATAGTCTGATGTCTGAGTGTGAGCGTTTCTCCTGTCTGTCCGAAAATAACATCTTGCTCTGCAAGGGTTCCAGGTAAACGCATTGAATGGATGCGTACCCCCTGGTATAAAGTGCCTAGCGCACCCTCAAGGATTTCTTCAGAGTGTGATACATCTGGTAAAGTATTACGTGCTTTTGCAATCAAATCAGCCGTCTTGATGGCAGTTCCTGAAGGCGCTTCAGCCTTATCTGGGTGATGCGCCTCAATAATTTCAACATTTGGCAAGTAGCGCGCCGCCTCTTTTGCAAAGCGCATCATAAGCACTGCCGCAATAGAAAAATTAGGTACAATAAGGCCACCTAGCTGCTGTGCCGTACAACGTTCGCTAAGCGCCTTAATTTCCGGCTCGAGTAAACCACTCGTCCCAATTACAGGACATGCTCCTTGTTCTATAATCGTCAAACTATTTTGGTACACGCTATCTGCACGTGTTAGGTCGACAACAACATGCGCATTCAAATCGATAATCGCTTGCGCTAAATCATCTGTTCGGCCAAGCCCTGCAAGCAATTCAAAATCTGCATGCGCGCGCAAAGTCTCACAGGCAAGCTGTCCCATCTTACCTGCAGCACCATTAACAATAACTCCTATTTTTGACACAACTACCCCGCTTTTTTATTAGCTTTAGCTTTTTTCTCAAAAAAACTTAAATTACTACGGTGATTAAACGCAAGGAATGTCATTGGCAACCAACCAATAATAGTTACTTGCAATGCCATCGCTAAAAAGGCCAAACCAATTTTCTCTTCTAGAAGAAAAATGGTCCATGGAAAAAAAATAGCTAAAATCGAGAATAAAAATCCTTTCATACTGAGTCACTCCTTGAAAGATCACCTTGTAATTATATACACCCAGCGTATACTTGCAAAACTTGATTTATCTATTCGAGTGCGTTTTTTTGAACCAATCCGAAAGAGCAGAAACACCATGAGAAACCAACCTTTACATCCTCGTACCGCAGCCCTCAATCATCAACAGAAAAATCACTCAAAAATAGCCCGTTTGCATGCGCTCGATTGGCTTGCTATGCGCTTTCCTAAAGCATTTGATAATCAGATGTACATTCAACCCCTTAAGATTGGCATATTAAACGATGTCTTATTGCATGCCGACGAAGCGGAAAAAGCCGGTATATCTAAAAGTAAGTTACGCGAAGCTGTTGTAATTTTTACACGTAGAATTGATTACCTAACCTGCCTTAAGGCACGTGAAATGCGCATTGATTTAGATGGTAACAGTACCGAGCAAGTATCACTTGAAGATGCAGAGCGTGCTGCCTTAAAAATTAGACGCCGTATTGAAAAGAGTGCTAAAAATGCACGCGCTACTACCACCAAAAAACAGCCAATTACTACAAAGCAAGCAACACCTAAAGACACAACAGCACCTGAACCGCTGCCGGCTTTTAGTGCACAACAGGTAGCAACCCACTCACGGGCAAAACCCGTCACTATAAAGCATAAAACTGTTCGTACCTTTGATCCTAGTGCTGTCGCGCGACTAAAAGAAAAATTAGGTCTTGCTCAAAAAGAAGAAGCAATTACAACCTCTTAATCGTTACGTATCAAAAAAGTTAAGCGTTACGCCCAAACGTAATATGAAAATCAATCGCATAACCTTTAAAGCACAAGTGTGGCGGCAAACTATATTTTGCTCTTAATGCGGTTAAAGACGAAGAGAATACGCGTAACACATAATAGGTTTTATCATCAAGCGTTGCTTGAATCACGTCTTTAGCTTCAAACTGATGTATTTGATTTAAGTCGCTATTATCAATACTTATCCCTTCTTCTGGATAAATAATACTGATATGTGCCCCACCATGAAATATACCGTCAAAGTAATCAGGTTTTCGTAACAAATGGTGGTTTGGTAACAAAGAAAAGAGTTGATGAACATACTGATCATCAACCTTAAGATACATTAAATGGCTATCAGATAACCGCACCTCACCAACCGATTCCAAAGACATTGCTTGATGCATTAATTGAGAGCAATCTAAGAAAGTAATCTCTGGTGTCTTCATCATATCCTAGTCGGCAACAACCATATCTGGATTATCTGCACGTGCTTCTAACACAGCAACAGCTGGTAAGGTTTGTCCCTCCAGGTACTCAAGAAATGCTCCACCACCCGTTGAAATATATGAAATTTTATCGGTTAAATCATATTGATCAATAGCGGCCAATGTATCTCCACCGCCCGCAATACTAAATGCATCACTTTTTGAAATCGCAATTGCAAGTGCGCGTGTTCCATAAGAGAACTGTGGAAACTCAAATACCCCTACAGGGCCATTCCAAATAATGGTTTTTGCAGTATCCAAAACGTCAACATAGCGCGCAACTGTTTCAGGACCAATATCCAAAATCATATCATCTTGAGCCACTTGGGACAGTGTTTTATTGAATGCAGGACATGTGTCACTAAACGATTTACTCACAACAACATCTGAAGGGAGCGGAATTTCACACCCTACTTCTGCCGCAAGCTCGAGGATCTCTTTCGCTTCATCCAGCAATTCATGCTCACACAAAGAAACACCAACTTCGTGTCCTTGTGCTTTTAAAAATGTACTCGCAATCCCGCCACCTGGAATCAGTACATCAACCATTTTTGCCAACTGTTTTAGTAACGATAATTTTGACGAGACTTTACCACCGCCCACAATTGCAACAATAGGCTTCTCAGGTGCTCGCAAAACACGTTGCAAAGCATCTAGTTCGCGCACTAATAAAGGACCTGCAACAGCAAGTGGCGCATATTTTGCAACACCACAGGTAGACGCCTGAGCACGATGTGCTGTACCAAAAGCATCCATTACAAATACATCACACAAGCTCGCTAAACGACGCGCCAATGCATCATCATTGCTCTTTTCGCCATGGTTAAAGCGCACATTCTCACACACCACAAGCTCACCCGGCTGACAGTTTACGCCATCCAGATAGTCAGTTACAAACCGTACCGGGTAAGGCAACTGTTTTGCCAAATAATCTGCAACGGGTTCTAATGAAAAACGCTTATCATAAACCCCTTCCTCAGGACGCCCCAAATGAGACATAACAATTACCGCAGCTCCCGCCTGCAAGGCTTCTAGCAGCGTTGGTAATCCTGATTGAATACGCTGATCGCTGTTAATAATCCCTTCTTTAATGGGCACATTAAAATCTTCACGAATCAATACACGTTTATCGCGTAATTCAATGTCGCTCATTTTGATCATGTTCATGGCCATTCCTCAAAGATTCATCATATACGATGCTGTATCCAACATCCGATTAGAAAAGCCCCATTCATTATCATACCATGCAACCACTTTAACCAACGACCCAAGTACCTTGGTTTGTGTTGTATCAAAAACAGCTGAAGCCGGATAATGGTTAAAATCACACGATACCAAAGGCTCCGAATTAACATGTAGCACATCACTTTTAGCTTCTAGCATCACAGCATTTACCTCATCAACTGTCGTTTGTCGTCCACTCACAAACGTTAAGTCAATCGCAGACACATTTTGTGTTGGAACACGCATTGCGAATCCATCCAGTTTACCAGCGAGCTCTGGTAAAACCAAGCCAACCGCTTTTGCAGCACCTGTCTTTGTTGGGATAATAGAGTGGGCCGCCGCACGCGCACGACGCGCATCGCGGTGATGACCATCTAGCAGTAATTGATCTTTTGTATATGCATGCACCGTGTTCAAAAGGCCCGACTCAATACCAAATGCTGCATGTAATGGCTTCGCTACAGGTGCCAAGCAGTTTGTTGTGCAGGAAGCCGCCGAAACAACTGTATCTTGGGCGGTCAACACATCGTGATTCACACCAAACACAACGGTTGCATCTACATCTGTCCCCGGTGCTGAAATCAGTACTTTTTTAGCACCGGCCTCTAAGTGCTTGGATGCTTCGGCCTTAGATGTGAAATGTCCCGTACATTCAAAGACTAAATCAATCCCTAATGCTTCCCAAGGTAATTCTCGGGGATCGCGAGAACCTGTAATTTGAATGCTTTGGCCATCGATTAGCAAATTATCACCGTCAATTGCAACCTCATAAGGAAAACGCCCATGTGTTGAGTCATAGCGAGTACAATACGCCGTACTTTTAATGCCTGAAGCATCATTGATGGCAACCACCTCAAAATCACCTAAACGCTTCGATTCAAAAATCGAGCGCAACACACAACGTCCAATACGTCCATATCCACTAATTGCAATTCGTTTTGTCATGACTCACATTTCTCCGAAAAAAAGACTCGAACAACTTCTACAACTCGCTTAACCGTCAGCCCCAAGCTTTCAAATACATCTTGCATAGGAGCCGACACACCAAACGATTCTAACCCCACAACAGCGCCTTCAGAACCCACAAACCGATACCAGTCAGTACCTATCGCGGCTTCAATAGCGACACGCCTTGAAACTGTTTTGGGTAGTACTGCCTCTTGGTAAGCGAGCGGTTGCCTTAGAAACTGTTCGACACAAGGCATAGAAACAACGTGTGCTTGAATATCCGCTTCAAGTAATACTTCTGCAGCATTTAAAGCAAGCTGCACCTCTGAGCCTGTTGCAAGCAAAATGACATCAGGCACACCATCAACCTCTTTCAATACATAGCCACCACGCTTTATATATTCAGCATCAGACGCACCATGGGACAAAGCAGGCAAGGTTTGACGAGACAATAAAATACAAGTAGGTCCTGCAACCTGTAGTAATGCCTGCTGCCAGGCAACGGCCGTCTCCATTAAGTCTGCAGGCCGCCATACATCAAGTCCTGGCATCATTCGAAGGGTTGTCAGTTGCTCAATTGGCTGGTGGGTTGGTCCATCCTCACCCAAGCCAATCGAGTCATGCGTATACACAAACACCACGCGTATTTTCATCAAGGCGGCCAAGCGAACGGCGGCACGTGCATAGTCAGAAAACACAAGGAAAGTCCCACCGTAAGGAATCACGCCGCCGTGTAATGCCATACCATTCATCATGGCCGACATTCCAAACTCCCGCACGCCATAGTGCAGATAATTACCATCCCATGTTGTTTTTGAAAGTGCTCTGCTTCCTGACCAGTCGGTATTATTAGAACCTGTCAAATCAGCTGAGCCCCCTAAAAGCTCCGGCAAGTGCATCGCGTAATGATTTAAACACTGCTGTGATGCCTTTCGTGTAGCGAGTGCTTGTTGCTCTACCCGACACTGCTCAATATAAGCATCTGTCATCTCACACCACACATCTGGTAAGTCGCCATTAGAAACTCGCAACAGCTCGTAATATGCATCAGGATATTGGACTTTATACACATACATTTGCTGTAACCACGTCTCTTCCGCCACCGCACCAGGTCGAATTGCTGACCACGCTTCATATAGAGCATCAGGTACGTCAAAAGGCGGGTAAGACCAATGAAGGCGGTGACGCAATTGTGCAATATCATCAGCTCCAAGTGGTGCACCGTGCACAGCCGCACTTCCTGCAGCCTCAGAGCCATAACCAATGACTGTATTACAAATAATTAAACTTGGCCGATGTGCTTCAGCGCGTGCTTGTGTAATCGCCAGTTCAATCGCTGACGCATCATGTCCATCAACGGCTTCAATCACATGCCAGTCATATGCTCGGAAACGCTCAGCAGTATTATCGGTGAACCAGGCATCGATGTGTCCATCGATGGAGATACCATTTGCATCATAAAATACAATCAAGCGCCCAAGTCCAAGGGTACCTGCTAACGAGCATACCTCGTGCGAAACACCCTCCATCAAGCAGCCATCGCCTACAAACGCGTAGGTAAAATGATTGATTATGTCGATATCTGGCTTATTAAAGCGTGCCGCTAGCTGTTGCTCTGCAATAGCCATACCAACTGCATTTGCAAGCCCCTGCCCAAGCGGTCCTGTCGTCGTTTCAACGCCTGGCGTTTCAAGGTACTCAGGGTGTCCTGGCGCCTTAGAGTGAAGCTGCCGAAATTGCTTTAAATCCTCAATGCTCACATCGTAACCTGTCAGATGTAACAGCGCATATAGAAGCATCGAGCCATGTCCATTCGACAAAACAAATCTGTCTCGATTAAACCAGTCTGGATTTCCTGGGTTATGTTTTAAAAATTTCTGCCAAAGCACCGTTGCAATATCTGCCATGCCAAGTGGCATCCCAGGATGTCCAGATTGCGCTGCTTGCACTGCATCAACACTTAAAAAACGAATCGCTGAGGCAAGCTCATTTGAGGATATCACAAAGTCCTCCTGGCAAAATAAAAGGGCCTTATTGTCACTCAGAACCCGACCCTCAGCAAGCCTCTCTTCTAAAATCAATAAAAGTGATGACGTACCTGTTCATTTATGATACAATTCGCCCACCATATAAAAGATGATGCGCAATGTCATTAATTATTAGACAACTTGAAATGCAGCAAATCATTTCTCCAGGAAAAAGCTGGGAAAATGCTGATTTTTCAAAACTTGCCGAAAGTGCATGGCTTTGGCGCGTCCAATACCGCGCGCTCTGCGCACAGCTGGTTGCGCATGTTAATCAATCAACTCCAGACACGCATACAACAAAAGAACTCACTCAAACAGCACTATCTATGGCTGAATTACTCGAGTCATTACACGAACGCCTCAACGAAATGCCGGCTAAAGCAAAATTTAGCCAAGATAAAGTCATCTTGAAGCAGTTACTTAAAGCACCTGCTGATGCACCATTGAATGACGTTTTTAACTTGCCAGGTATAGTGCAAACAACAACCTATCACTCAGACACCACAAGGCTCTTAATCGGAAATGTTCGTCGAATTTGCCTTGGCCTCATCCTATTTCCCGAGACTTTCGGCGATAACCACACTTTAGCCAAAACATTCGTGCAATTTCTTGGCCCAGTTTTAACCATTGCCGGATTTCTGGTATACCTCCCTCGCACACTCGTTAATGGCTTGGTGCTTTGCAAACGCTCATTCGAAAAACAAGCGATTCCCTTTAAATCCCGCTTTAAAGCGCACGCGGACATAGATGACCGACTCTTTAATCTCGTCAATGACTTTCCATCTGTCCTTGCAGGTTTTATCGCCGTCTTCCTCCTAACCACGGCGACAGCATGGCTTGCTGCATATATTACAGTTGCAGTTAAATTTTGCGAAGTTATCTTTGCGGCAATGAGGGCACATTACGATATAGCACGGCTACAAAAAATGCGTGCCGAATACAATCAGCACAAAAACTTAAGCACAACAGACAAAGCTTATTTAAAAGAGCTCGATGCAAGTATCGCTTACACAAAAGGCGCTCGTAACGTTAACACCGTCATGCATTCACTCTTATTAGTGTGTCTCACATCCTTCATTCCTCCCATCATGATGCTGCATCCTGCCGTCCCAATTCTTGCTGCAGTATTTGCAATTTCATTGGTCTGCCTAAGATTCCCTGAGTTCCGCGACTTTTGGATTGATGAGCCACCACCCGAGGATAATTTAAAAGCGTTGGACAATAATCTCCAATTTTTTAAATCGACAACAGTTGAGACACCTAATGCAACCGAAACCCATGATCTAAACTTGGCAATTTAGACTTGACAAGACAGGTACCTCCTGTTTCAATCTAAGTCACTCTAAAATGGTCTAAGCGTCGTTCATGAAAACTAAGCACTGTCTGCTTGTCGTGTTACTTCTTTCAATGGTCGCCTGTACGTCAATTACGTATAAAAAGCCGCCATATAACGCGCCCAGTGATGATGCAACCATTAAACTTGCAGAGGCTGCAACCTCTGTGAGCGGCTCGATGCTTGAGATGGCACGCGTTGAAAAAGTCGTTATTCCACCCAGTGCAGATAATCTACAAACCATTCCCACTTCAAAAAGTTTACTAACCCATGCCTCTGTAGATTGGGCAGGCCCAATTGGCGATCTCACTGAGCGAATTGCCAAAGCTGCAGACTATAAACTACGCGTTTTAGGTCACCCACCTCCCATTCCCGTTTTAATTAGTCTCAATGCAAAAGATCGCTCATTAGCTGAAATTCTACGTGACATTGATTATCAAGCTGGTCAAAAAGCGTCAATTCACGTTTATCCTAAAAATCAGGTCGTCGAATTACGTTATGCAAAAACTTATTCGTAACCTACTCATTATCTTATGTGTAGGACTCGTTGCCTGCACACCGAGAACCTATAATGCCGCCATGGGTGACACAACCTCTTTGGCTGGGCTGAAAACCATGGGCTCTATTAGAAAACCCAGTGAACACCGCACAACGAAAGAGTCTCAAGGAAAAATTAGAAACATGGCACTGCGTGAAACAGCGTTAAGTCTTGGCGCACAATCAGGGCTTGCTGCACGCGCCAAAAGTATCGATGACCAGCTCGTTCGGCAAACCCGAAACCTTGACGCTATTTTCGACTTTAAAGCACTTATTTTAGACAATAATGTTTTACCACCTGTTTTACTACAAGGAAATAACACCTTAAATCTTGCCAATGCACAAACGATTAGGGTCTCAGATAGAACTTACAAGCTTGCCAAACAAGCACGATTTATTACGACCCCGCCCAACTGGAGACAATATCTCTGGCTTGATTACAAAAAACCAGATGAGCCGCATATGAGCATGCTCCCTAATAACAAAGAAGAGCGCCAAGTATGGTGCTATTACGTTGAAAAAGGCTGGCAAAATGGTGTAGAGCAAGCCGATACTATTCTCAGCGAAAATATTGCGCGCATCAAAGAAGATTTTACGGGCATGATTTTATATCGGAAATTACTTGCAATGAATATGGTCTCGGCCCCCTACGTTTCACACACTGACCTAGGGGTGACGGGTAACGGCGATGAGCTCCATATTGATGATCGCGTACTCCGTATCACAGCACTGCCAGCCTTGAATGTGAAAAGTGATGAATGGCGTGCCGCCGTTGCAAAAGATGAGCAAAGTCTGGAAGACTTAAATAAAATGGAAGCACGCATTAACGCTGCCAAAGTTGGTGTTAACCAAAACACTTGGCAGCCTGTTATTAGCCCCGTTAATTGATCATGGATTCTTAATTTATGACTGATGCACGCGACGAACATGTCAATTTGATGCCCGATGAACCAACTCGTTTCTCCCCTATATCGATGGAGCATCTGCTTGAACACGCTGAAAGCTTGAATGCATCTGATGTTACTATTCAAACAGGCTCACCTATCTTTGCCGAGGTATATGGCAAACTATTACGTCTCACGAATCGTCGGCTCTCAAATACAGAACTAGGCGATCTTATCAATGCTATTTATGGTCCTAATGCCACAACCCAGTTATTATCTGGAAAAGATATTGATACACACTACGAGTTTCGTCCCAACCGCGGTGTGCGCTATCGCTATCGTGTCAATGGTACCGCATGTTTAGTGGAGGGGCATGACGCCATTCAAATTACACTGAGAACCATCCCAACAACGCCCCCAAAACTAGATAGTTTAAACTTACCTCCCAATATTTTAGAGGCAATAGCACCTCAGGAAGGTATTGTTTTTATTACAGGTGCAACGGGCTCCGGAAAGTCAACCCTACTCGCCTCCATCATTCGCGACCTCATTGAAAGTGCTGACTCAAACCGTAAGGTCCTCACTTATGAGGCACCTATTGAGTTCGTTTATGATGAAATTGAAACTATTTCTGCCAGTGTAAGTCAGTCAGAAATTCCGCGACACCTACCTTCTTTTGCAGAAGGAGTCCGAAACGCACTACGCCGCAAACCTCGCCTGATTATGGTTGGAGAATGTCGCGACCCTGAAACCATCAGTGCCGCTCTTGAGGCAGCACTGACAGGGCATCCTGTCTATACCACACTGCATACTTCGGGTGTTGCTGAGACTATGCGTCGCCTTGTAACCTCTTTCTCTGGAGAGGAGCGCCTTGGACGTACCATTGATATCTTAGAAACCATTAGGCTCTGTATTTGGCAAAAGCTCGTTCCCACCGTCGATGGTAAACGTGTACCACTCCGTGAATACCTCATATTCGATGAGGAAGCACGCGATACCCTCCTTGAAAGCGACCCGAACGAAGTCACACGCGTCACACGTAAGCTAGTACGTCAACGCGGACAACTGATGACCGTAGACGCCAAAGACAAGCTAGAAGCTGGTATTATTGATGAGCGCACCTATAAACTCATTGTCGCAGGCACCAAAGAGCAGGCCTAGCGCAACGAATAATTCGTTTTAAAGCATGTATCTCAAACCCCCTTCTGCCGCTGGCAGGAGAAACCTATTATTTTAAAAAGATATCCAGATTGCCAAATAAAAACCCCGCATAAGCGGGGTAGAGAGACATTACATATACCATTGATTACGGTATCCAAATCGCCAGGGGGCTTACATTGGTACCCCAACCGCAGCCCCAGCGCCTGGAGGGACTGATGGTGGGCCACCTGATGGTGGGCCACCACTGCCTCCTCCTGTAGGGCCAGAGCTGCCGCCGCCAGGAGGTTTTTTAGGTCCGTCTCCCCCTTGCGATTTTGCGTCACCCTCCCCTGTATCTGGGGATTCACCTGATAATTTATCGCCAATAAAGCCTGCGGCACCTTTACCAACAGCCTCTCCAGCATCAGCTGTTTTACCACCAGCTTCACCTATCTTACCTTTTGCTTCGTCTCCCCACTGCATGGTTTCTTGCCCCACACCCTCAGGCGCACCGCCAATCCAACGCAACACTTTGTCAGGTAAGACTGCAATCAGCGTAAAAGCTTTTTGTACAATCGTTAAATACATCATGGTATAAATCAAACATGCAAAGAAAAAGCCAAAGAAACGCGCCCAAGGTATTGGGCTTGTAGCACTCCATGCAGCCCACATTTCATCGCTTTCTAAATAATCCAACACATTTTGAAAGCCTGCATTCATAATCCAAATACCAACAAACGAGAGTGCAATGGCTGCAATATAACCTATCACCATCATACCAGGCCGTAAAAATACATTTAAAAGGATCATAAGGCCCGCTTCACTCTTACCAAGGGCATCATGCCCTTCAGGGTGTGCAACCCCTAACGCGACAATAGGTGCCGCAACCATTGCCTCAATCACCGAAATCATCCAACCAATCGAGCCAAAAGTAAAAATCATATAAGGCATAAAAGGAATAAAGTAGGCCGTCAGAAACCCTATGCCCACCATAACACCAACCCAGGCTAAAAAGAGTGGTGCTATGATCATATAAAATGCAAATAATGACGGAACCAACGACCCCACAACAGCACCTAAGGCCGCCACAATCCAAACATTCATTGCAAAATCAATGTAGGTGGTTCCCATTTTGGCCAGCGCAACAATTGGGTTCACCCCATCTTCACCAATAATATTAATTCCTTCGTTAAAAATGTAGGTGAAACCCGTTAACGGATAAATCACAAACACTTTCCAGGCCATCTCGGTTGTAATTTGAATCATCGTCATGTACATATCAAAATATTTTTTGATATAAATCTGAAAGATAACCAGGCCCATCTCTTTCATCATACATTTCAGGCCTAACATGTTCCAACCTTTCATCGAGCAATTCACCTTAGGCTCGGGCAATCGCCAATCTAGCGCAGAAAAATCAAGACTCGCTGATATCGTAATTTTAGGTGCGCTTGTCTCTTGATCTGGCAAATCAATCAACGCCGCGTTATAGGTATATCCATACACCGTTGACGATGCAATGCCTGACTGATTTTCCACATCATTGTTATAATCAGGCAATTTAAGCTCTGGATCTAGAATATCGGTCCCATTAATCAAAGAAGCCACTTGCCGAACAGGCTGAGGATTATTCATGGTAAATATGTCACATAATACCTTGTAATTACCCTCACACACCTGTCCATCAAATGCAGATAACATTAAAGACACATCAAAAGTACTTTTATCAAACCCTGTATTACTATCTGTTTGTGTGCTACTCGAGGCAGACCCGTTCAAACGAGCCAAATCAAAGAAGTAACTACCCGCCATAATCCAGCCACGCTCTTTCGCATTTTGAATAAACGCACGCTCATCATTCGCGTCATCACTGTGCTTTGCATCCTCAATTAACTTTAAGGTCGGTGCCATTATCGCGTTGTAATCAGCCACTGCATCTTGAAGCTCCGTCCCATCTAATAACACAGGCGCACTGGTTGAAGGGTCTGGGCCCCAACTCGTACAGTCGGTACTTGCTGAAGTCGTACATACCGTTTGAGAAGACGTATAAGCCACACCAAATTGGTCATCAGCTACAACAGATGCATCATCACTCGATGCATCATTTGAGTTAATTTGTGGGTCATTACTCACCATACGCCTGGCCACAGAAGACAACGTAATGTAAACCTGCTCAATCGCTGCAGCACGCGACTTCTGAATGGTTTCAATATCACTTGAAGAAACCGTTGAGAGGTTATCATCAATTTTAGTAATGTCACCCGGGTCCATTCCATTCCATTTAATGGTCCCACACACACCTTTTAAGCCATAGTAAATCGAGTCACCTTCAAAATAAGGCATATCAATGCTAAAAGTTTCCTGTGTACTAACATTGCCTTGCGTATGCTGCTCATTATAAGCGGTTAATGGGTCTACTGTATTGATAAAATCTGGAACCGATTCATCACAAAATTTCTGAATCGTATCTGACGGGGTGCCCGCACACATTCCGGCACCATCATCTTTCTGCTCTAATGCATGATCTCTTAATGTCTCAAGCTGCGTTTGCAATCCCACCATACACGCTTGCCCCGAAAGCACAATAGCAGACCCCTTCATCACACCACCACCATCTGCCCCCATAGAAATATTAGGTGACATATTTGCTTTAATAATCACGCCACCTAAATTCATATAGTCAAGGGCTGCGCCCCAAATTTTATCAGCAACGCCCACGCCTTGAAGCACAACCCACATCACAAAAATTTGCATCAAACAGTAACCTGATGCTTTAGGAATTAACAAAGCAAGACCAATCGTTGCACGCACAGGCACCCAAATAGAAGACCATTTCTGACCCAGCATCTGCCCTTCATGCGCTGTATTCATGGTCGACACCATGATGATATACATTATAACGATACCACCTAATGCAAGCACTGCTGCATTAAACACACCAAACATGGTTCCCATAATCTGGCTACCGGTACCATGCAAAACACCATCAACCACACCAAAAATATTGCCGAGAAAACCAACTGAAATGTCACTTGCCGGAGGAGCAAAGCTCATTGTGCCCGTTTCATCTGCAACAGCAATAAGTGGGAAAAACACTGACAACAAGATTGAGAAAAAAGATTTCCATCGTCGAGTCATACTTTTTTTCCCCCTAATAAACCTTCATTCAACCAGGTTTTCCAAGAGCAGCCTAATTTTCTCTCTTTCATTTGGAAATACCAGAAGTGATATCGAAACGCGAGCGTTAAGGCAATACATATAACAACCACCGTCAGCAATACACCAAGTATGCCGCCATAAATCCATTGATACAGCCCGTAAAAGAACAATAAGACAGCACATACAAGCATTAATATGCTCATACGAAACAACACGCGTTGCCGTTTGGCCAATTGTTCGGGGGTTACGTTCAACCGCTTTAATGCATCATCAAATGACTCTTCAGGTGCTTTAGGGGTTGGAATAAACAAGCGCTGGAAAAGATCTACAATATACTGTGTGAAGCTTTTTACTCTATCCACATCAAGCCAAAAACGGAAGTGAAACACGCGTGAAAAAAGTGCAGTTAATCGCGATCCGGGGCGTTTGGGCATAGCGTCCTCACTCATTAAGTGTTCTTAAACACATTACTTTTGATTCATCTCCTAGTATGATAATAGATTGAATGCTTGACATTAATCAATCTATTGTTCATAAACTGTAATTATTTTTATTGCCTATTGAGTAAAGCATGCCTAATCTTAGTCATCAAGCTTCAGCAGAATACTGGGCCGAATATAAAGACCCTATCATTTATCGCGTGATCACATTCATGGAAAGCGTTGAAGATTGGACGCTTGATGGCGATGCTAATCTCGAGCAAGCCATAGCGACTCTTGGCGAAGCACTTGATAACTTATCATCTGTCGATTTAAACCAGCTCAATGAATCTAAGCGTTTTGTTGAGCTTGCCGCTAATGTAAAAACGGGACGCGGACTACGTCTTCTACAAGCACTTGATACAGCGCACCCTGGCAGCGCATCTAAGGTATTGATGTATGCAGAAGAAAACAGCCTCGGCGGGCAGGACGCTGCCGGATTTTTTCTAAAACGAAACATCGTCTTTGAACGGCTGCGTTTATTATCACGCACATTTTCTGAAGACCGTTTAAAACTTGTTGCTCAAGCCCTAGAAGGAGAAGAATAATGCGCTTGCTTCGTTACGTTGCTTCCAGTATTTTGCTGATGGTGTCATACACCGCTCACTCAGCCGATGACTCAGGTGATAGCGGCACCGAAACCCTCACCGAGTACCTCAAAAACTTAGGGGCCTACCTCGGATTTGATCTCACACAAGAGCTTCAAAGTCCAATTGCGACATTGTTGGATGTCTCTGCATCAACGCTCGCGCAACAATATTCATTCGTCACATTGCTGGGTGCAATTCCTGTCAATGCTTACAATGACGCACTGGCCTATTTCGTGCCCTCAAACACAAATAACTATTCATTAATTAATGATATGGCCAACTACACCTTCCAAACACAATCTGGCTCGGGCGCCTATAATACACCCGGCACCGGTGAGGGAGGCGGCATCTCTGTATCTGCACTCATTGACCAGCCCACCTACCAAAATGATCCTGTCTCCCAGTCTGTGCTGAACATTCTCACAACCCCCCAAGTAACCTACTGCATGAACAATGATGTCAACGCATGGACTGACGACTGTAAATACCTGTACAACACAAAAATCATGACCAATGTAATTGGCGCGCTCCCAACGCCAGACAACTTTTTCACATATGACTATAACGAATCTGTCATGACACAGCTTAACGGTAATACCTTACTTGCACCGCTGTTATATTCAACCGAAAGCACATCATCAACTACTTCAAGCGGCGGTGAGGACAAAAATGATGATGAAGGACTTACAGCTCAAAACCAAGCACAAGAAGCTGAAAACTTTATTCGATATGTTACCCGCTCAGTCACCCCCCCTGACTTACCAAAACGCATGGAGTACAGTAACCTTTATTCACAGGCAACTTATAGTGGTAGTGACGCAGACAGCCTATTTAAAAAGCAACTTGCTCAAGAAAGAATTTCAAAATATCTTGCAAAACTACGTGTTTATTCAGCACAGCGCTCTGTCCCAACGTCAAACCTCTACTCTATTTTATCCAAGCGCATGCCGCAAAAACAGAGTTCTGACAACTCAACACAAACCAGTCAAGCGCTCAGTGAATTTCAAATGGCAACGCGTCGCTTATACGACCCATCTAAAAAAGACTCAGAAAATACAAAGCAGTGGATTGACCAAATTAATGAAGCATCTAATGCAACCGTTCAAAAAGAAATTGCCATTTTGCTGTCTGAAATCAATTATCAGCTGTACTTATCACGTCAGCAAGAAGAGCGCACTTTAGCAACACTCTCTGTGATGCTCATGCAAAGCATTATGGACCCAAGCTTTGGTAGCGACGCAGACATAGACTACGCAACTAACTCTGATAGCGATTCATAACTGGGATAAGAAGCAATTCAGCCGAGCCATGACCATATCAACCGATATAAGGGTCATGGCCCAAGGCTCATGCACTTGTGTTCCCCATGGCGCCGTATCAACCGACTGATTCACCCGCTCGAGCGCTTTCAGATAAGCATTAACCGCTAAATGTCGATACACATAAGGTCCTGAAATATCAACATTTGTAACCGCATGTAGTGCAATAACAGGCGTCCCCATCGCAGCAGCCATATGTGCCGGGCCCGTATCTGGACATAAAACAAGTGTTGCTAAATCAATTAATGCTAACAATTGCTTCGGTGTACTCTGCCCAATTAAATTAGTAACAGGTACTTCTGAAGCAATCGCATCTCCAAGTGCCTTATCTTGTGGGCCCGGGCCACCTATTAAAATCACTTGTAGCTTCCAGCGCGATAAGACAAAGCGAATGACTTCTACATAAGATGCAGCAAACCAACTGCGTTCAGACTTGCTCGCAGCAGGGTTTACAACAAGTACTGGCATATCCTCAGATTGGATATGTGAACGTGCCCACGCATATGCTGCATCATTAACGGGTAACTTCCAAACTGGTGGTGCATGGGGTACACCCAGTGCTGCACCAAACTTTAAAAATCCTTCCAAGGTATGCTCACGGCCCGGTTGAATTGCTTCTCGAACAAACCAGCGATGTCCATCCTTAGCTCGGGCTTTGTCATAGCCAATTTTTCGCTTGGCTCGAATGCATGGATACAAACAATTAGCACGAAAACTTGCTTGCGCTGCGAGCAATACATCGAATTTCCGGCCTCGCAAGCGCTGCTTAAAACGCCAATAGTCGGCCAAAGATTTTGGCTTGTCGAGCACAATAAACTCAATTTCCTCCATCTCGTCAACCAATGTATAGGCAAACGGTGAAATGATCCATGTTATTTTTGCCTGAGGATAGTGACGCTGCAACGCGCGCACCAAAGGCACAAACATCAACACATCCCCCAGTGCTGACAAGCGTACCAGACAAATTGAGTTAATCATCTTTCAAACAATATAAAGTGCCACAATAAGGACACGTTGCTTCACCTGTTTTTTCTATCGGCAAGTACACCTTAGGATGTGCATTCCAAAGTACCGCAGCACTGGAAGGACAACTAAGTGGTAAATCACGCTGATGTAGTATTTGCTTTTTGTTTACGCAAGATTGCATTTGCTCTGTTTTAGCCATTACTCGTCCTCTTTTTTAGAGGTCTGATTATCTAATATCACATGCAATAGCTCAAGCATTGTATCAAAACATCTTGGGTTTTCTGGGTCAAACCACTCTGCATTGGGCCATGTGCGAAGCCACGTCAATTGACGCTTTGCAAGCCTACGGGTTGCAACCACCCCCTGTTCACAAAAAGTCTTATAATCATATGAACCTGCTCGATAAGCCAATGCCTGACGATACCCCACACTACGCATCGCGGGCATATCCGCTGTTAAATCAAAGCGCTCCATTAATGCATCTACTTCTTTTAAAAATCCCATTTCAAGCATCTGCATAAAGCGTTTCTCAATCCGTGTATGTAACCATACCCGCGCTTCTGGAAATAAAGCCAAATTAATAAAACGATATGCCTGGTTGCCTGGGGGCTTTTCTAAAAGCACCTGAGATAAGGGTAAACCCGTTGTATGATACACTTCTAGGGCACGCTGGATACGCTGAGCATCATTTGGGTGAAGCCTTGCGGCCGTAGTAGCATCAACGGCTTTTAATTGCTCATGTAAATAAGGCCATCCATACGTTTTTGCTTCTTGAAGTAACGTTGCCCGTATGTCTGGATTTGCCTTAGGTAATGCCGAAAGCCCTGCTTGGAATGCACGGAAATACATCATTGTACCCCCGACTAAAAGGGGTATTTTTCCCTTTGCCAAAATAGCGTTACATAAGCGAGTCGCATCATGGCAAAAGGCCGCGGCTGAATAAGCCTCTGTTGGCTCTCGAATATCAATTAAGTGATGAGGCGCTTTCGTAAGAAATGTCGTATCTGGTTTCGCAGTGCCAATATCCATCCCTCGATAAACCATTGCTGAATCAACGCTCACAATCTCACAAGGAAATACTTCTAGGAGATGAGCTGCCATATCCGTTTTACCAGAAGCCGTCGGTCCCATTAAACAAATGACATTACGCACACTCAAACACCTTATGACAACCAACACTGTCCAAACAAACGCTCATATTGATGCGCGCTTCACCCACTTGTTTCCAATATTCAATGAGGCCATACTGTTCATCTTCAGTCATTGCCATGACATTCACAACCTCGGCATCCACAAGCAATTGCATAAGCTGGGGTGGTTTTATTTCATCCTCACAAGCACTAGAAAATAAGCTTAAAAATCGCGCTAAATCAAGCCCCGGTAAAAGACATGGAATGGCTGATACTCGCAGCGTATCTTCTTTTATTTCATCAAATATCAAGCCAAACGTCTCAAGCATTGCGCGATATCTTACGAGCTGTATATGCACATCAGAAAGTAATACCTGTGAAATCGGCACCAAAAGAGGGCGAGCAGCCCAAGGACACGATGCTTGCATCACTTCAGCTAGCCGCATTGAGCGATGCAATCGCACTACATCGATTAAATACGGCGCCTGCTCATGCATGAGTAAAGCAAAGTTTGCATTCAACGCTGTCCATGCATGCATTGGTTTTTTATAAAGCCCTTCGGGTGATGCAGCAGGCCTCTCTTCAATAAAAGCACGCGGTGTGATGACCGCGGGCCTCTCAATGACAGGTGACACATCACGGGCGGCCAACATTTCTGTAATCGCTAAGCGAATCAAATCATGTACCGCGCGCACATCAGAAAATCGCACCTCATATTTACTCGGATGCACATTAATATCAACTGCATCCAACGGTAATGTTAAAAATAATACACATGCAGGATAACGCCCTGCGGGTAATACATCGGCATAAGCCTGCTTTAAGGCATGTAAAACCAACTTATCTCGGACCACACGCTGATTGATATAAAACCACAGCTTATCTTGTTGACTACGCGCATAATTTGGACCACTCACCCAACCATGTAAGTGCATTTGTCCACGTGTTATATCAACCGCCACGGCCTCATCCACAAATGCCTTACCCAGTAACTTCGTCAGGCGGACACGCTGTGCACTTCCTGAAGGTGCTGGGGGTAACTGTAAGCCTGGTTTGACATTATGCGTTAAGGTCAATGCAACCTCTGGTTGGCTCAATGCAATCCGCTTCACAACCATCTCTATGGCTTGATATTCTCGTATTTCTGACTTTAAAAATTTCTTTCGAACAGGTGCATTAAAAAACAAATCACGCACTTCAATAGTTGTACCCTGCCTCCTTGCACACGGCACAAGCCGTATGCCTTGTTCATCACTTTCAAGACCCATTGCCTGCGATGCACCCATTGCAGAAGATTGAATCAGCAAGCGAGAAACAGCGCTAATACTCGCAAGCGCCTCCCCTCGAAACCCCATGCTTTCAAGGGTATATAAGTCATCAAGTACCGAAAGCTTACTGGTTGCATGTGCAGCGATAGCAAGCGGTAAGTCTTCAGCCACAATCCCCTCACCGTCATCACTTATTTTAATTTGATTTAAACCACCAAAGCCAATTTCAATATGGATGTTTTTTGCACCTGCATCCAATGCATTTTCAAGCAACTCTTTCACAACTGATGCAGGCCGCTCAACCACTTCGCCCGCTGCAATTTGGTTGGCTACTTCAAAAGGGAGGGTACGAATTCTCACGCTGATGCCTGACTCGGAATATGCAGCGTTTGTCCTGAAAACAAACGTGTATCAGGTAGATGATTTAAGCGCTGAATATCAGCCGCGACCACTTCGTACTGTGCCGCAATATGTGACAAAGTTTCACCGGAGCGCACGACATGTAAATGTGCATTCGCCATTGCCTCAAGGCGTGTTCCATGCGGCGGATGATTCCAAAAATAAGTTTTCAATCCCTTAAAAATAGCCTGTGTTGCACGTCTTTGATATTCTGGATCATTTAGATTCTTTTCTTCTTGTGGATTCGAAATAAAACCAAGCTCGACTAAAATTGAAGGGATATCAGGAGACTTCAATACGACAAACCGTGCCTGCTCTACTGCTTGACTATGTAAATTAGTCACTTTATCCAAGCCTTTTAAAACTTGCGACCCCATCTGCAAACTCGCGGTTGTCGTCGCTGTCTGAGATAAATCAATTAAAACGGTTCGAATAACATCATTTTGATCGTCCAAATCCGAGAGATTCACTCCCCCAAGCTCTGAATAGTTTTCC
>JARGNV010000004.1:37904-107020 GCA_029212465.1 Legionellaceae bacterium
GCCAACGCGCCGCTTCACTGGTCGCGCCCCGTTGAGAGAGTGCAAATACGGATGCGCCTTTTGAGTGCGGATGAATAAAAGCATCTGCATGAATTGACACAAACACATCTGCATCTTGTTTACGTGCGATATCCAACCGCTCACGTAAACCTACATAATAGTCTCCATCGCGTGTTAATACCGCCCTCATACCGGGTTGCTTATCAATGTGCTGTTTTAACTGCTTTGCAATCGCGAGCACAACCTTTTTCTCCATGCTTTTTTTAGCGCCAATTGCACCTGGGTCTTTACCCCCATGCCCTGGATCAATGACAACCACAACATCACGCAATGACTGAGGCAATCGCGTTGAAACGACCGGCTTTTTGGGTTTGAATTCAAGTAATAACTCATGACGGCCTTCAGAGTTGATTGGCGTATTGCTTGCAATCTGGACGGCATGTGTCATATCAAAGACAAGCCGTAAAGTACCTGGCTTGGGATGCCCAAATCGAAGCTTAGAAAACAGGGCAGATGTACTTGTATTTTTTTCATGCCGCACTTTGCGTTTTACGCCCGAAAAATCAAGAATCACACGCTCTGGCTCTGATAAAGTAAACACATGGTACTGAAAACGTCCAGAAAACTTACAGCGCACAAAAAACCGTCCTTTATCTTCATCAAGCGTCACACTATTAAGGGTTGTTGCCGCGAACCCAACTGACGAAAACAACAAAAGCAATAAGCACACACGCGCTTTCACTTTAGAATCCTCCAAAGATTATCCACCAAAGCTTCTCCTGGTGTGCGTAAGGCGTCTACAGACAAAGTACGCCCCTCACCATGTACTTCAAATGAAAATACCACATCCGTATACTGTTTCAAGCCAGGCGCACGCTCAGGCCACTCAATACAGCAAACTGCATCAGAAGAAAAATAATCTCGAAAACCAAGTGCATCAAGCTCTGTCGCATCCGACAGGCGATACAAATCAAAATGATGTACAACATACGCAGAAAGATAGTAACTCTCAACCAGAGAAAAGGTTGGGCTTTTAATGCTTTCTGTTACACCTAAAGCACGCAATAAACCACGAATTAACGTGGTTTTACCGGTCCCCAAGTCTCCCTGAAAGCCTAAAGAAAGCGGTGCGGACAAACAAGATGCCAAAGCTTGCGCCACGACGTCCGTTTCCTTTTCATCTGCTAAATAAAAGCAGGATGCCACGTTATTTCACTAACCGTAGTGCAGGCTTACGGCTACCACCACCTTTCGAGCCACCAGAGTCTCCTGCTGGGGGTAAGTCGCCGTCATCTTCATTAAACTCCATGCCTCGACCATTTTCTTTGGCATAAATGGCAAGCACCGCTCCTGGGCTTAAAGCTAACTGTACAGTGCGCCCAGAAAAACGTGTTGTCAAAACGATTCTGTCATTATCTAAGTGCAACCCTCGACAAGACTCGGGTGAAATATTCAAAATAACACGGCCTGCAGTTACATACTCTAGTGGAATCTCAACACCTGGATACTCAGCATTTACCAAAAGATAAGGCGTTAGTTGATTGTCAAGAATCCAATCATAAATAGCGCGAATCAGATAAGGCCGACTGGACGTCATTGTCGTGGTCGTTGTCATAACTTAAGCTACCCTCAGCTGCCTCTCAGCGTCTGTTAAACTACTCTGAAATGCCTCTCGTTCAAATAGGCGTTGCATATAGGCTTGTAATGCCTCTGCACTGTCTGGCACAGCCACACCAAGCATCGGAAGCCGCCATAATAGTGGTGCAAGCGCACAATCTAGCAATGAATGCTCTTCACTCAAGAAAAACGGTTTATCCGCAAAAACAGGCTCTAAGCTCACCAAACTATCCACCAACGCCTGGGGCGATGTCTTAGCCGCTTCACCCGTTCGAAACGCATGATATAAACTATACCAATCTTGCTCGATGCGATGCATCATCTTCCGGGTTTCTGCGCGCGCAACAGGATAAACAGGTAGCAGTGGTGGATGAGGGAAACGTTCGTCTAAATATTCCATGATGATCCGCGCTTCGTACAGCACGAGTTCCCTATCGATTAGGGTTGGAACAGTACCATAAGGGTTTACTGTTAATAGCTCATCAGGCAAGTTATCTTTTTTGGCTGAAATAATGTCAACATTAACACCTTTTTCAGCCAGAACGATACGAACCTGATGACTATAAACGTCGTCATTGTCAGAATAAAGTGACATGACGGTACGCTTTGCAATAATAGCCATCCTCACTCCTCAGTAATATGTAACAGCAGGGAGGCCTATTTTACCACAATTTATCAAGAAAGTGGTAAAAAAAACAAATTATCGCTTAGAGAACTGTGTAGCACGACGTGCTTTTCGCAGTCCAACCTTCTTCCGCTCAACTTTACGCGAGTCACGTGTTAACAAACCACGCGCACGTAATTTGCGCCGATATGCGTCAGGATGAAGCCCTGCATCTTCTGCAGCACCATCTTCATCATAAGCAACTAACGCACGCGCAATTCCTAAACGAATTGCTCCTGCTTGGCCTGAAATACCACCGCCTTTAACTGTTGCATAAATATCGAACTTCCCTAACATATCAACTGTTTCAAGGGGTTGTCTTACCAACATACACGCTGTTTCACGGCCAAAATACTCATCTAGCGAGCGCTTATTGATAGTAATATTGCCTTTGCCAGGTCGCATAAACACACGAGCCGTTGAGCTCTTACGACGACCTGTTCCATAATGCTGTGCTAATTCAGCCATAATGCCTATTCCTCAATCACAAGTTCTTTCGGTTGCTGCGCTGTATGAGGATGCTCTCCACCCGCATACACTTTGAGCTTACGATACATATCACGACCTAATGCATTTTTAGGAAGCATGCCTTTTACTGCAAGCTCAATAATTCGAATTGGATTTTTTTCCTGCAATTTATCGAATGAAATTGATTTCAACCCGCCAGGAAACTCCGAATGCGAATAATATGTTTTATCTTTAAATTTACGTCCTGTGACACGTACTTTTTCGGCATTTGTCACAACAATATAATCGCCAGTATCCACGTGAGGGGTATACTCAGCTTTATGTTTTCCACGTAAACGACGTGCAATTTCAGTCGCAAGACGACCTAATATTTTGTCGCTTGCATCGACGATATACCAATCCCGATGAATATCAGTGGCTTTGGCACTAAAGGTTTTCATGTATTCACTCCGTACGCCTAGTGTTCAACAACTTAAATTTTCTAAATACTTTGGACCGGCGATTCTAACTAAAACTCGCCCAAGTCACAAGAGGTTTAATCACTATTTTTAATAATCAAGCCTGCAAAAGGCACATTTGGTGTTAAAAGTTTTAGCCGATTCAAGTAGAACCTATCATTACTCAGCCCTACTTAAGCCTTCACTCTTTTTTTCCGATAGACAATTGCAATATGCCCTATCAATTGAATCAATTCAGCGCCCAACGCCTCACACAATATCGCCACTAACGCTTCGCGCGCAGCTTTATCTTCTGCGTTCACCTTTATCTTAATGAGCTCGTGCGCCTGTAAAGCTTCGTTTGTTTCACCAATCAAAGCATCTGTTACGCCCTTAGAACCCACAATAATAACAGGGTTCAAGTGATGTGCAGCGGCTTTCAACCGATTTTTCATTTGTTTGTTCATTGGACAGTGACCCTTTTTCAAAAAACTGACGGATTATTGCACAAATCAAACTAAAAACACAAATAGAAGTTACGCATTGACAGCTCTCTGAAATTTCGGATTCAAATGCTCTTTAGTTTGGGCAAACATTCCAATAAACGAAGCGATTACTTCATTGAATAATTCTCGGCGCAACCGATAACAATTACTGTTCATATCCATAGCTCTTAATTTCTGAAGCTCCACATAACCACAAATTGAAGCAAACAAATGGTTTTTAACGGCAACTTTACTGCGAACTTGAAAGCTTTCAATATTACAGACTTGCTTGATTGCGCGGTGATATTGCTCGTTCTGCCAGTGTTGACCGTGTATTTGTTCAAAATTAGATTTGTTTAAAAGGCTAAATCTTGCTCCATCGTCGGGTGGACCTTCTTCGTTAGGCAAGTGCATTGCGTAATGACGAACTTGGTCTTTTAAATTCGTCCGGAACAGCTTTACTTGCCCAAAATCACGTAACCAAACAACTAATCCATCGTCTGGTATCTCCAGGGTTTGTACTTGTTGCCATGTGCCTTTTTCAATAGAAACCAGGCGATTACTTTCGAGTGCAAATAAAAATTCAAGGTGATGGTTTTTTATCGCTTTTAAATTTTTTACGCAACTGTACCAACTATCGCCGGTGACACAAGCAGACTCTAGGCCCCAAGCCAATACCTCAGCCAACATTTCTAGAAAATAATCATTTTTTGTTTTGCCTTCCGCTTTGTCATAGACACGAAAATTCACGGGTTGATGTTGCCCATGAGGGTCAGTGTAATAAAGGGTTATTAGATTGATTCCCTTGACCACTTTATGATGCTTTCCAGACCAATAATGGCCAACTAAGGCAATATAATGTGCATAAGGCTTATCAAGCACACTATCATCGACACTGAGCGTTCCTCCTTGTAAATTCAAAGTCGGTTTTACTTCAATGAATAAATCATGTGCAGAATAAGATTCTCTGTTCAAAAACCGATTAACACTATCATGAGAAATATCCATGACAGAAGCTAAGCGACTACAGCTGACACCTTTTGGCTCGCTTAATAGAAATTCAATATACATCGGTAATGCGCACCGTGCGGTTGATGGGCGGGTAAGCGTTCGTATCAAAATGTGCCTTCCGGTGGCGTATCTTCTTTTCTTCGAATTATCAGAAATTTTGAAGCTTTGTCAATGCGTAACTTCTATAAGATCACATTCTTGGATGAATTTAAAGTCACACGTGATCTCGCCCTGTGATTCCTGGTTGTTTTATATTTTGATTGTTGTGTATAGTGGGAGCACTAGAAAATTTGATAAAAATATTAAGTAATGTTTGATAAAGCAAAGCCAGCCAGTCATTATTCTGAACCTTCTGCATCTTTGCCTGAAAGAAAATCTAAAGTGTACCAAGCCCCTACTATAACCCCCCTTGACAACAGTGAGCCAGAGAGCGGGAGTTCAAATGTGCCCGAAACCAATGCCGGCGTATTAGAATCTTAGTATGATGCCGCAATATTCCATACGTCCCGCCGTGCTGAATGCCAGTGGTTTTTTTCAGACTAGGCTTAATTCGTCGTGCGTAATTTATAGCGCGTCACCCCATGAGTCTATACCCATAACCTCGTTTGAAGATAGCTTAAACCCTCTGCATTACCGTACAGTATTTCATCCGTTTGCCCAAGTTATCGAAAATAAACGTACAGGTGAGCACCTTTTGGTCCGTGACCATATGGGCGTACGCCCGTTGTATTACTATCATCATTCAGACCAACTTATTTTTGGCGACACCATTCCCGACATCATTCGTCAGTTACCCCAAGCACCAGCCTTTCTTGATTCAGAAGTAGCTCACTTATTTGGGGATGTCCAACATTATACCGACAACACGCTCTACACAGCTATTTATCGTGTTGATCCGGGTACGATGGTTCACATTAAGCCGGATGGACACATTAAAAAATCAGTGTTTTGGCAACTAGAGCAAGAAGGTGAGACCTTACGCTACCGTGATGAGCGAAAATACCAGGAGCACTTTACTTCCCTTATGCAGGCGTCTGTCAAACATGCCGCGCAGGGCTCAGATGATTCCACCCTTGCAGCCGAGTTCAGTGCAGGCATGGATTCAACGGCTATTTATGGCACGTGTGCCGCGCTTGGGTTAAATCCAACACTGTTTATGCATGAGCCTTTATCCAACTCATCCAATGCGAAAACCTACAACGATGTGTATGAACGTGCATTCATAGCGCAGTTTTCATCGGCCAAGATTCATCGTGTTCGGGCCGATAATTTTGACCCTCTACGTGTTTTTAAAGACTATGCCGGCTGGTTTGGGGGTCCCGCACCGTATATTTTTGAATTATTCGCGCATAATCTCCACCAAGCGGTCGGCAGAAAAGGGCATACACGATTACTCTCGGGCTTAGGTGGCGACCAAGGGGTATCCAGTCACATTCCTGCACGCTTTATTTTACCCGAGTTGTTGCACAACAAACAATTGAACAAGGCATGGTGTGAGTCAGCGCAAACAAGCAAGCTTCGCCATATCGCGTTACTTCTTCAATGCGCTCACCCGTCTTTGCATGCCTTGATAAAGCATACTCAAGATTTAAAACTAAACACCCGTAATCTATTCAAAAAGCCCGACCAAAGACAGGTTGCCAGCACCCATCCTTATCATCGCCACTATTTTAAAACCTTACGCGAAGTCGAATGGTCTTTTCTTCAAGGCCCCAACAGTCATGCCATGCGTATGCGGATAGAGCACAGCAGTATTGTGGGGAAAAAAATGGGGTTTGATTACCGTTATCCGCTATTGTACCCACCTTTACTTGAGTTTTTCTTGAGCCTACCCCTCGATCAAAAACGTCATCAAGGGGTGGGTCGACACATGATGCGTCGTTATTTAGCTCAAATCATGCCATCCGTGCCGTTTCATATGTATCAAAAGAAAGAGGGCATCAATATTGTTCCCGCCACCATGGATACATTTAAGGCGCAATGGGATAGTGGTGCGTTTCAAATCGCATTTGAAAACCTGGCGTTTAAAAAACTTACCCAAGACAAATCATCTCACAAAGCCATGATAAAAACGATACAAGCGTTCATGCTCAACGAGCGCTGCAAAATCACACACGGACATGACGGGAGAAAAGGATGACACCAAGAGTTAAGCCCCAGCAAAACGTGCTGTTCATTGCACTTACAACCCTTGCGCTATTGCCGATGACGAGCTTTGCTCAATCAAAGCCCATCATGATCACGGATTTATTCACAAACATATCTCCAACGGAGCCTTGGCGCAAGGGACGATTAACCGCGACAAAAACAGTCAATTTTCAGCAATCTTTGAGTGGTGGTACAGATGCTACAACGGTTGCTAAAGTACAGCTTGGTTATTTTACCTCAGCTGATTGTACAGGGGCGTTAGCAGGCACGGGTTTTTACACAACCCCTAATGGAACATCATTTAACATCAGCGTAGGCAGCCCATTTGGGCTTGTAGCTGCGTCCACCTGGAATGTAGGTGTTAATCAACTAGGCATAAGCACGGGGGATATGGCTAACATACAATCCGTTGCCGTGACGTTAAAAAGCACCAACAGCGATGTACCACAGTCTAATTTTTCAAATAATAGCTTTGCTTGTGTCGCTGTGACATGTGCTACTAATGCCTGTACCTCAGCTGCTGGTACACAAATTTTTCAACTCAAAATAACAGCGGCAGTAGGTGACCCTGCAGATGGTGGGGTGATTGCAGATGTAGTAGGTCTCATTGCTACGGCGTCGGATGCTGGTAGCTATGAATGGGGTGGAAATGGCACAACAACTACCGCCCGAAGTTTTACAGATGGTGCTGAAAACACCTCAACCATCGTAACAACACTTGGTACAAGTTCAAATTACGCTGCTCTCGTTTGCAATGAGCTCTCTATCAGAGGCGGCTACACCACTGGCTGGTTTTTACCCGCCCTAGACCAGTTGTCTGCGCTGTATACGAATCAGGCGAATATCGGTGGTTTTACCACTGGGAGGTACTGGAGCTCTACTGAGCAGAACAGCACTAAAGCGTATTTCCAGAGATTCAATAATGGCTCTCGGTTCAGTGATGATAAGTACTTTGCCTTCCGTGTTCGGTGTGTTCGGGCTTTTACCCCTTAATCCCTGCCGTTAAAAACCATTTGTTTGCTTCAATTTGTGGTTATGTGGAGCTTCAGAAATTAAGAGCTATGGATATGAACAGTAATTGTTATCGGTTGCGCCGAGAATTATTCAATGAAGTAATCGCTTCGTTTATTGGAATGTTTGCCCAAACTAAAGAGCATTTGAATCCGAAATTTCAGAGCGCTGTCATGCGTAACTTCTAACAAATAAATCACTACAAAAAAAGTATATTGTAGTAGGTTATACTTCAATTCAAAAACCTATAGGCAATACAAAAAAATTGTGTTAGCATCTATCAATCTCAAAGATATTACGAATGCGCGTGGGGCGCCAAAGCCGCACAATACTATATATGATTAAGCCATCGTTTCTGCCACGATGCTTTTCGTAACATAAATTCTGGATACCGATTGCATTTAACCAAAAATTTTTAATCAACAACCTCAAAGCGAGACCTATGAACCTCAGTGAATTAAAGCGATTACCTATTGCTGAATTGGTAAACATCGCGCAAGAAGCAAAAATTGATAATACCTCTCGAATGCGAAAGCAAGACATCATTTTCTCCATTTTAAAAGCACATGCCGCCAAAGGTGCCGATATTTATGGTAATGGTGTCGTCGAAATTTTACCTGAAGGGGGCTTTGGCTTCTTACGCTCTCCAGATGGATCTTATCTAGCAGGGCCCGACGATATCTATGTATCTCCCAGTCAAATCAGACGCTTTGGCCTGCGTACGGGTGATACCATTTCAGGGAAAATTCGTCCCCCAAAAGATAACGAGCGTTATTTTGCATTACTTAAAGTTGATAAAATCAATTATGACACCCCTGAAAATGCAAAACGTAAAATCCTTTTTGAAAACTTAACCCCACTGTTTGCCTCCGAGCGCTTAGTGATGGAGCAGGGTAATGGCAGTACCGAAGACTTAACAGCACGCGTTATTGACCTTGCTGCACCTTTCGGACTCGGTCAGCGTGGATTGATTGTTGCACCGCCTAAAGCTGGTAAAACTATCATGCTGCAAAATATCGCACACTCCATTGCAAAAAATTATCCTGACTGTCATTTAATTGTTTTGCTTATCGATGAGCGCCCTGAGGAAGTCACTGAAATGCAACGCTCTGTTAAAGGAGAAGTGGTTGCTAGTACTTTTGATGAGCCTGCAACCCGTCACGTGCAAGTTGCCGAAATGGTTATTGAAAAGGCCAAACGCTTGGTTGAGCACAAAAAAGACGTTGTGATTTTACTAGACTCTTTAACACGCCTTGCACGCGCTTACAACACCGTAGTACCATCTTCTGGCAAAGTACTCACCGGTGGTGTCGATGCCAATGCCCTACAACGACCCAAGCGTTTGTATGGTGCTGCACGAAATATCGAGGAAGGGGGAAGTCTTACTATCCTTGCTACAGCAATGGTTGAAACTGGCTCTAAAATGGATGAAGTTATCTATGAGGAATTTAAAGGTACGGGTAATATGGAAATCCACCTGAGCCGTACTATTTCTGAGCGTCGCACATTCCCAGCCATTAATATTAACCGCTCAGGCACACGTCGCGAAGACTTACTGCTTTCCCCCGAAGAACTCCAACGCATGTGGATTTTGCGTAAAATTCTACAACCAATGGATGAATCAGATGCCATTGAGTTTTTACTTGAACGCATGAAAAGCCACAAAACAAATGCTGAGTTTTTCGCGGCTATGAAACGCCAAGAGAAATAAATATATTGGGGACATTTTAATGAAGTATGGTGACTTGCGTGATTTTATTGATTATCTAGAATCACGCCAGTTACTGACTCGCATTGATTACCCTGTCTCACCTTACCTTGAAATGACCGCAGTCAGTGACAAAGTCTTGCGAGATAAGGGACCAGCACTGCTTTTTACGCGCCCCTTGCATCATCAAACACCTGTTCTCACGAACCTATTTGGCACTGTTGAACGCGTTGCTCTGGCCATGGGGCAAGAAGATATCAAGGCGCTTCGTGATATCGGACAGCTTCTTGCTGCATTGAAAGAGCCAGAGCCCCCCAAAAGCTTTAAAGGCGCCTTCCAACAACTCCCACTTTTAAAGCACGCACTCAACATGGCCCCTAAAAAAACCGAGCGGGCTGTCTGCCAAACTCACGTTTTAGAAGGAGACGCGGTCGACCTCACAAAGCTCCCCATTCAAACTTGTTGGCCTGAAGATGTCGCACCACTGATAACCTGGGGGCTTGTCACTACAAAAGGGCCACATCAAACACGCGAAAACATTGGTATTTATCGTCAGCAAGTGCTCAATAAAAACCAACTCATTATGCGCTGGCTTGCACACCGTGGTGGTGCCCTCGACTACTTAGCTTTTCAAAAAGAGCATCCAAAAGAGCGCTTTCCTATTGCCGTCACATTAGGCACCGACCCTGCAACTTTGCTCGCAGCCGTCACGCCAGTACCCGACAGCTTATCTGAATATGCTTTTGCAGGGCTTTTGCGCGGTAAACGTACGCATCTCACACGTTGTATAGGAAGCGACTTACATGTGCCTGCCAACGCAGAGTTTGTACTAGAAGGTTATCTTGAGCCAGGCCATGAGGCGCCTGAAGGCCCCTTTGGCGATCACACAGGTTATTATAATGAGGTTGAATCCTTCCCTATATTCACCGTTGAGCGCATCACACACCGCCCCGACCCTATTTACCATAGCACCTATACCGGCCGCCCACCGGATGAACCTGCCATTTTAGGGCTTGCCTTAAACGACGTGTTTATTCCGCTCTTGCAGAAGCAATTTCCTGAAATCACTGACTTTTATCTACCGCCTGAAGGCTGTTCGTATCGACTTGCCGTTGTCACCATTAAAAAACAATATCCAGGGCATGCAAAACGCGTCATGATGGCTGTTTGGTCTTTCTTAAAGCAGTTTATGTATACCAAATTTGTCATTGTATGTGACGATGATATTGATGCGCGTAATTGGCAAGACGTTATTTGGGCCATGACAACGCGTATGGACCCTGCTCGTGATACCGTCATGATAGATAATACCCCAATGGATTATCTCGACTTTGCATCCCCGATATCAGGACTTGGCTCAAAAATTGGCATGGATGCAACCAATAAATGGACCGGAGAAACTACGCGGCCTTGGGGCAAACCTATGAGCATGGACCCCGATATTTTAACAAAAGTCAGCGACTATTGGCCTGAATTAGGACTTGAATCCGATGTCTAAAGCAATGACACAAGCAGAAGTCACCCAAGTAACCCCTCTCACTAACCGTTTGCTGCGTGTCACCTTAACCCCTGAGCAGTACGTCGATTATGAGGCTGGTCAATATTTAGAGATTGTGTCTCCCAACCCAAACGAAACGCCTTATTATTCTATTGCTAATGCCCCACTCGGCTCGAAAACTTATGAGTTGCACATTCGCCACCAACCCAACAACACCGAACAACAACATGTGCTAGATGCCATTACAAAACAAGGTCGTGTTATTCTGAACTTGCCATTTGGCCACTGTACACTACACGCACTGAGCGCAACACAACCTATTTTATTCATTGCCGCAGGCACAGGATTTGCACCAATTAAGGCAATGATTGAGCAGTTACTTACAGAGGGTCGCACGCAACCATTTGAACTATTCTGGAGCGCACGAACAAAAGAAGAACTCTACTTGGATGAGAAAGTATTGGCCTGGGAGAAGCACGTGCCACACTTTAAATACATGCCTCATGCAACAAACGAACATAAAATGTCTTTCATTGAGCGTATCATGACAGCGCACCAAACGCTTCTCAAGCATCAAATTGTGCTAGCAGGCCCTTTTGATTTTGTATACAAATTACGCGATAAACTCATTGAAAAAGGCATACCACAACAACAATTATTTTCTGACGCCTTTCATCTCGAATCCTCATCAGGAGAAGCATTATGAGCACTTTATACCAAATACTCGCCCTCATTGGCGCAGCCCTTATCGTATGGCTTATCTATCGTGCTATCAAAGGAGACCCAGCGCAGTTCAGTCGTGAAAATTTAGCCAAAAGTTTCTCAAGCATGGGCATACTCGCGCTCATTCTTATCGTGTTTGTTGCATTCCTCGTGCTAATGACACGACAATAATGATTCATCCGATAATACTTAACCTCGGGGAGTCCATTACATGATCGAAAAAAATGCATTTTCCAATCCGCAACTTCAATGGAACTTCTCTTTTTTAATGTCCAAAGAGTTCTCCCATTTCTTACACCTAATCCCTGATGCCGCTATCCTCAGCACAGAATCAGGTCAAATTATATTAACCAACCAAACAGCACAAACACTCTTTGGATATACAGAAACAGAATTTCTTCAAGTCAATATTGAAGATTTAGTCCCAGAAAGCATCAGAGCTGTTCACCCAACCCTACGTGCTACATTTTTTGAAAACCCAGAGCCTAGGCTTTTGAAAAGTAGAAACTTAAAACTTACAGCCCAAAAGAAAGACAAATCACTATTCCCCATGGAATCAGCGCTATTTGCCATTCAAACCGATAAAGGACCGATTGCCGTTAATTTGCTACGAGACATCTCAATACAAAAAGCACACGAGGAAAAAATTACTCGGTATGCCTTTGTAGATACGTTAACAAACCTCCCCAACCGCCGCTATTTTGACGACAATATCAAGCGTATTGCATCAAAAGTGCGACGAGATAACACGACGCTCGGTATTTTATATATTGATATTGATGCGTTTAAACCTATCAATGATACCTATGGGCATGAAGCTGGTGACCTTGTGCTACGCACAATAGCCGCCCGTCTCTCCAAGCTCTTACGTAAAGAAGATTTTTTATGCCGCATCGGTGGCGATGAGTTTATTCTCATCATTCACCCTATTCCTGAAACATATTATTTAGAAACAATAGCCGAACGTATCTTAACTGCATGTAACCAACTCATCCCCTTCAATGAGCACAGTTTTCATGTATCCGCGAGTATTGGCATTAGTTTCAATGATTCCTCTCAATTTGACGAACAAATACTCATTAAAAATGCCGATAAAGCGATGTATCTTGCTAAAAAACAAGGCGGCAATTGCTTTAAACATGCCCCAAAATAATCACTTCCTCGTGACCTGCACAAGTAGTGATACAGAATCGGACAACTTATTTGTTACCTGCAGGCTGCTTTATTTTTGTTTTAATTTAAATCTTTGTGTGTTAAAATTTTACCCAATAAAAATTAGGAGATCCTTATGCCAGCATACACCGATATAGAAAAAGCAATCCTGAAAGGTAGAATCCAATCCACCTTAAACGAGCACTTAACCCCCCTAACAAGCGTATCCCCAACAGGAGCGCAATTGAAAGAAATTGCTGAAAAACAAAAAAAGTTATCGCGTGAATATCAAGAAAAGCAGACGTCCTCGTCTGGAATTCAATCCAACCGCTCACGTATATTACCACGCCACCGTGCAGCATCATCAATCCTTATGCCGAACCGTATTTCGTTAACCCCCTATGATGGCAATGACAGTGATGAAGATAATTTCCCACCTGCCCAACATGCAGCGTCCCACATGCTCCCTTCTAAACAAAATTATCGTACAGAAGCAAACGCTCAACCTTCAGAGGCAGAAAAATATCAGAAAGAAAGGACTATTTTAGCCGAAAAAAGCGCTCTGTTAAAACAGGCATCAATGGAGTGGAATAGAAGTAATCATAGTAGCGCTCGACTAAAAGCCGCTTCACAGCAACCTATGACACATTTTGGCACACGCTTGTCTCACAAAGAACGTCTTGATGCGATAGAAACAACAGCACTTAACAATATTGAGGGCCGTGTAGACCCACTTTATTTATTTGAACAAAGAATCAGCTTATCGATAGATAAGCTGCTTAATAGGGAAAAACGAGATACAGCACAGTTTGAAAAAGAGCTTAAAGCACATATCTCAGAGCTTGCACGTGGCTTTAGACAATATGGCCAAGCTAAAATTGCAGATTATGCTGTTGCGTTTGGTAAAGCATTGCTAGGTGTTTTAGTGTCTATTCTTACGTCACCGGCACTTGCGGTCTCTTCTGAATATCGCAGAAATATAAGAAATACTTTCTTTGCAGGCCCTGAGACAGATGAAAGTCGCAATGTGCAAGCAAAATTAGGCAACCAATTTGTAACCGCGTTGCTGTCTAAAGCAAAAGAAGAACCAAAAGACGCCTCTTGTGAGGACATGCACGACTTTTATGAACTAAGAGGTAATGGCTATTATTAAATAAAGAAAAAAGCCCCTACTTGGGTAATGCCAGTCAGTTAAGCTGACTGGCATTTTTATTTTCTCTTTTAGTAGGATATTTTTGAGGCCTTCGCTTTACAACCCTTGGATAATTCCTCTCTCGCTTATCAGGTAAAACAAAGGCTTTTGCCATGTTCACCATATCACTCAATACTTTGGGTATTTTTCCTGGCGAAACACTTGGTAACACAGTTAGTTCCCTGATTATATATGCTGACGCTTGATTAAAACTAAGCTGATTAAGCTCTATTCCATCAATAGAATATGCCATTCTCGCCATTTGGAAGCGAATGAGATTATATGCCAAAAGAACACCCCAAAGTTCTTGGCGTATCATATCAGGCTTTTTACTTCTTAAGGTTAAGCGGTTTTGTAATAAATATTGCTTCATTTCTCTATATCCAAGCTCTATTTCCCATCGCTGGCTATACAAACTAACTATATCTGCTGCTGGAAAGCGCATTGGATCAACCATAGAGGTTAGCATTTGAATAGTTTTTCCATTGACAGATTTTGTTAGCAGTCGAGCCGTAATTGTATCTGGCAAATCTGGCCATTTTTTTCTTGCCTGTGGGCACGGAGTTAACTCAATAATTTCTTGGTCTTTACCAAGCCGCCGTATCACTTTGTACTGCCGGTTTTTCTTTAATGGGATCAGCCAGTGTCGCTGTGTTCCGGTGGTGTGCCATCGGTGAAGTAACCCGAGAGAGTAAAAGCCTTTATCAAACACTGTTAGCGAGTGATCTGGCGTTTTATCAATAAGGTTTGCAGCAAGTTGCATTTCATTAACTTCCACACTTGCAAATGAAGAGCCTGTAAGTAAATGGCTTGTCAGCTCCATCTGACAGACCATACGTACCTGCGGATAATCTGACTCGCTTACTTTGTTGCGAGTTCTCGAAAATGCCTTTTGATTTTCAGGTGAATCAGGAGTACGCCAAACAACGCCATCAACACCTAGCAACTTTAGGCCGCACCAGTTTGGATGGGGAGTTTGGTTGTTCCACAGAGCTTGAGTCTGTTCAAACACCTCTTTAACTGGCTCTTCTCCAAGGCGCTGTCTAGCTTGAACAACAGCACTTGGAGCAACAAAAGGCCGATTTCCCGGAAGAACAATATCCAATTGATTAACAATTTGATTCATTGGTATGTGACGAAAAAGGGCCATGCCTACTACACTCCAAACCATCATTTCTAAGGGCAAACGCCTTTTTCTAATCGTGACTGTTCCACTTCGATTCAAACTGGATTTTATTAAATCAGGAGATAAGTATTCGGATAAACTTTGAAACTACTCTGAAGAAAATGATTGAATGCTATCTAAAGCTTGACTTAAAAACATAAAAAAAATCCGGTGACCTTACGATCACCAGATTTTGATCTGATTTGCCAATTTTGCAAGTAGTTTTTACTTAACTGACAGGCATTACCCTACTTGGGGCTTTTTTCATGTATCAACGCCATTACAACATCTGGTCTATCGGTAATAATGCCTTCAACCTGCATGTTAAGCATCTCTTTTGTAAGCGGAACATCTATGTCCATGCCGGTGCGATTAGCATCGGACCATGTCGCAACTTTCAAACCAAGCGCATGCGCACTATCCAAGTAGGCTTGTGTCATTTCCGCATCTTCAGCGTCCCACCACGCCCCCCCCAATGCTTTGATCATTTCAGGAACAGAATTATGATAGTCTTTAAGTAAATATCCCCCGGTCCACTGACCTGCAATAGCAGGTGCACTGTGCCTCAATGTTTTTTCGTGTGCCACATCCGTTAGATAAGCTGTTTCTACTGTAGGATTCAATTGCTGTAACAATTGCAAACAACGCCAATCATACGCTTGCACCTTTGTTCTATCCGAAACCCCTTCTGCTCTAATCACAGCATCTACTGCGTGCGCCATTGCCTCAGGAGAAGCACTCAAATGAGGCTTGGTTGGGTCGGTTTTCAACTCTATCTGAAAACCAACAGGATAAGGTGCCGCTGCCTTCATCTCTCGAATCACAGCCTGCAAACTAGGAATTCGAGTTCCATCAAGTGGTTTTTGAACTGCGTAAATGGCTGCGTAATCCGTCAATGGCTTGATGCGGCCCACATCATACTGTTGTAACGCTTTAAATGTTAAATTCTTGACAGCTATATCCGCTGCTTCAACCCAGTTCCCTCTGACATCTCTCGCAATTTCTGGGTCTAAAGTTAAACCATGATGTGCAACTAAAACATTATCTTTGGTCAATACAACATCTACATCCACATAATCGACTCGATGTGCTATAGCAACATGGAATCCTGGTAATGTATTCTCAGGTGCAAGCCCCCGCGCACCGCGATGCCCATAAACCGTTACACTCTCAGCAGGCAAGGCCACTAAGCATAAACCAGCACATAATAAGTGCCGAAAAAATGTTATGAAACAATGTTGCATGTTATTAATCACTTTATGCTCTAAATGTAATAATTGAAAGCATTATAGCTTATTGCTTACCTTATACTCAATGCAAGCCATCATATAATAATCAAGAGACCATCAAGATTCAGGATTTTCAAGACTTAACATCCCAGCGTTAAAGTCATACGCAAAAAGCTCTGCATAACGCCCCCAGTCAATCATGGTGCGCAATACCCTCTCTGCCTCTTTATCGCTAAAATAATCTTCCAGCTTTGTCAAAAAACGCTCATCCGAAACACGATGCTTTGGCTTTTCATCCAATACATGACAAATATGACGCGCTAAAGGAATTGTTGACAGTAATTGCTCTGCAAACAAATGCTTTCTTGCCTGTAAATCTGCTTCTGAAAACTGTAAGCCAAGCGGTGTTAAATGAATATCGCCCGCTGAAATTTGGGCAAATCCTAATACTTCAAGCGTTTCTAAGATAGGGAATAAGTCATCTACATGCATCATGATTTCATCAGCGAGCTCAGGCAAATCAATTTTTGCCTCAAAGGTTTTCATGGTTTCTATCAACCCTGACAGTTCGGAAGGATCAACCTGTGGTAAGCGATATCCCAAACCAATCTGACGTTCGCGCGTTGCATGCTTCGCCCGGCCATCAACCCCTGTTGTCATCAACATATAAATTCTGTCTACCAAGGCGCGGCACTCCGGACGCTCTAAATCACGTGACGGCAGGCCATCTAACTTTAAATCCGCTCGAACAAAACCCGGATCGCTACCTAGAATAATAATTCTATCTGCCAACATAACCGCTTCTTCAATATTGTGCGTAACCAGCAACATGGCATTTGTATTCGTTTTTTTCTCACGCCATAGCTCTAATAAATCAGATTTTAAGTTTTCCGCCGTTAATACATCAAGCGCTGAAAAAGGTTCATCCATGAGTAACACATCCGGATTCACCACAAGCGCACGTGCAAATCCAACACGCTGGCACATTCCGCCAGATAACTCACGCGGATAGGCTGACTCAAATCCATCTAACCCAATAATATCAATTGCTTCAATCGCGCGTTTTCTTCGGAGATCGCGACTTATACCAATAGCCTCAAGACCAAGCTCTACATTTTCAAGCACCGTTAACCAAGGCATTAAGGCAAATGACTGAAACACCATCGCAACCCCTGATACAGGTCCACGAATCCAATCGCCCCGATATCGAACACGTCCCTTAGTTGGAGAAATAAGCCCCGCCATAATACGCAACAAAGTTGATTTCCCTGAGCCAGACTTGCCTAAAAGCGCAACAATTTCGCCCTTTTCTAATGAAAAGCTAATATCTTCAAGCACCAATAATTCTTGTCCTGCCGACTTTTTGTAGGCTTTACGCACATGATCAAGGGAAATAATGGTCTCTGACATACTAGCCTCTATCTAATTGAAAGCGCGCCTCAGCAAGACGATACAAAGGGCGCCAAAGCATCTGGTTAAACAATAAAACATAGATACACATCATTGCGGTACCCAGTGCAATTTCGGGAAAATGGCCTGCAACCGTATTGGCTTGAATATATTCACCAAGCCCCGTTGCACGCAAAGTTGTCCCCCCCCAACTCACCCATTCAGCAACAATGCTCGCGTTCCAAGCGCCTCCTGCCGCAGTAATTGCACCGGTAATATAGTAGGGGAAAATGGCAGGCAGGCCCAATCTTCGCCACCATTGAAAACCACGTACTCCAAAATTTGAGGCGGCTAGATTTAAGTCTCTTGGAATCATTGAAGCACCAGCAATGACATTAAACAAAATATACCATTGTGTCCCTAAAATCATGAGCGGCGTTACCCATACCTGAACGTTCAGATGAAAACGCACAATGGCAATCACAAACAAGGGATAAAATAAATTAGCTGGGAAAGCCGCCGCAAGTTGAATAAGGGGTTGTACTTTTTGCACCCACCGCGGCCTCAGCCCAACCCAAACCCCAACAGGAATCCAAAGCAGTGAGCTTAGAATAATTAGAACAATAACACGAAGTGCTGTAATCAGGCCTAAAAATGCCACATGTTTCACATCATGTAATGTGATAGCTGGTGAAATAAACGCAAACAACTGATACGCAGCCCCAAAAAACACACCCCAAACGGTCCCATGCCAAAGCAACGCCATCATCAAACGAGACCTAGGCGCCTCATCTCTTGAAACAGCGAATAATGCCCGGCGCGAAAACCAAGGAATGTTTATCACACGATCTTTTAGCCACGCAATGCCATCACGCGCATATTCAAATAAATGGCTTTTACGTAACCAATCGAGAAACCATGATGCGTAAGGCTCATCATCTGGTGCAGCATCTAACTTGAACTTTTCAGACCATGCAATCAGTGGCCTAAATAACATTTGGTCATACAAAAAAATAACAATAACCATCGTCAAAATAGCGTAGCCAATCGCTTGTAGGTTACCCTGCTCAATTGCAAATGCAATATATGACCCCACTCCCGGCAAACGAATATTTTGATGTGAAACGGCAATCGCTTCTGACAATACCACAAAAAACCAGCTGGCAGACATCGACATCATCATATTCCACAAAAGCCCCGACAATGAGCAAGGCACTTCAACTTTCCAAAAGCGCTGCCATGGCGATAATTGGAACATAGATGCCACTTCATGAAAATCAGGTGGAACCGTTTTAACGGATTGATAAAAACTGAGCGTAATATTCCACACTTGAGCAGTAAAAATCACAAAGATAGAAGCACACTCAGGTCCAAGCAAGCTTCCCGGAAATAAATGAATAAAGCCTGTTACTGTAATGGCTAAAAAACTCAACACAGGCACTGACTGTAACACATCAATCATTGGAATAATCAAGCGTTCTGCCCGCTTATTTTTAGCTGCTAGCGTACCAACTACAAAAGTAAAGAGCAGTGAAAAGCCAAGAGCTATGAACATGCGAAGCACTGTTCGCAACGCATAAAAGGGCAATGCTTTCGGGTCGAGTGAAATAGGTAGCGGTTGGCCCAGAGCGTAAGGTGTCGCCATTTGCTGCCCTGCCCGCCCTAGAAAAAACAACCCAAAAATCACGAGCACAAGCAATAGCAAATCCCAGCCATTAAAAAACCGACTAATTAAATTGCGATTTGCGCTGTAAACGCGATTTTTTTCCACGCCACAACCCCTTTTGATTAAAAAATAAAATAACCGAGAGATTTTACCGCGCTTTCAATCTGGGATAAAGCAACTATACTTTTAAACTAAGATCTTTTTCTTTGTGTACGGAGAAACGCTCATGAGCATAAGGCCCTTGGGTGATTCAAAAACAGGCGTTGAAACCTATGGTGGGTTGGAAGGACTCGAAGAACGTCTAGCAAACATGAGACTCTCAATTCCAGAAGTGTTTGAAATGGGGTCCAACGAATTTCAGGCGCTGTATGACAAGAAATTTGAAGAAACGCGTACTATGTCCGGAAATGAGATGCTCGCTCGAAGTGCTGACCTCATGAATCTCCGTAATTTACGCTTCAATTTAGAACAACAATATAAATATGACCTCATTGAACTTGCCGTGTCTAAACAAGGGGCAGAATCTGTTGATGTGAATGCGCTTCATGCCAAAGGTACAGCTGACCTTGCAAACGGGGTCAGTATGCAAGAAATGTTGAACCTCAGAAAACAGGTGCTCTCTCAATGTAACTCACCCGAAGCAAAAGCATGGAATGAAATGCATGTCCGAGAAGCCGAATCATTAATGAGAGGAAAACTCTACCACAAGACAGAAGAAGAAAAAGCTGTAGATAAGCTATTTACTGCTACTGATAATGACTTAAAGTCTTCAGGCTCTTTCTTACAACGTTTTTTTAATGCCATCAAAAAATGGCTTTTTGGTGAAAAAAGCTTAAAAGATGAAGCCATACCCCCTACAAAAACTAATTCTGAGTTAAAAGGTCAAATCGACATTGATGCAACCAAACATGAGCTAGATAAACAAATAGCCGATGCTGAAAAATCTGAGAGCCATCCGTTTAAAGCACCGGAAGCCGAACAGCCACGTCCTGATGATACCATCAACCCAAACTAAGCGTCTCTACCTTGTGTGCAACAAAAAAATCGATCGTGCATAAAGTCTTTCCCCATCAATATCTTGCTCACACAAACCATCTGGGTATAATCGAAGGTCCTCTTAAACATAAATTTAATAGGTCCCCATGCTTAAAAATACCCCCCTGCATGCTGCACATCTTGCTGCAAACGCCAAAATGGTCGACTTTCATGGTTGGAATATGCCACTCCATTACGGCTCACAACTTAAAGAACATGAAGCTGTGCGTACAGATGCGGGCATGTTTGATGTCTCGCACATGACAGTACTCGATATTCTAGGCGCAGGCGGACGCCAATTTTTGCGAAAACTACTCACAAATGATATCGACAAGCTCGAACATGTCGGGCGCGCCCTCTATAGTTGTCTATGTAACGAGCATGGTGGCATTCTTGATGATTTAATCGTTTATCAGCGAACGGCTGACAATTATCGCCTTGTCTTAAATGCGGCAACTCGCGAGCACGTACTGCCCTGGATTCACGATAAAAGTAGCGGCTTTGCGACAGGACTACAGGAGCGTACCGAACTTTCAATGCTTGCTGTACAGGGCCCTAATGCCATTCAAAAAACACTCAAAGCACTCAGCCCTGCTGAAGCCGATGCCGTATCTACCCTGGCACCTTTTGAATGTGTCGACGTAGGAGACTTCTTTTTTGCACGCACAGGTTACACCGGTGAAGACGGTCTCGAAATTATTCTGCCGCAAACCCATATTGAAGCACTCTGGAACCATTTACTTGCACAAGATATTACACCGTGTGGGCTTGCTGCCCGTGACACATTGCGTCTTGAAGCAGGGCTACTTCTTTACGGTCAAGATATGGATGAAACGACAACCCCACTGAACTCAGGACTTGCCTGGACCGTTCAATGGGAACCACAAGACCGTGACTTTATTGGTATGACAGCGTTACTGTCTCAAAAACAACAAGGGGCCAAACAAAAGCTTGTGGGGTTAACCCTCGAAACACCAGGTGTTATGCGGCCAGGTCAAACCGTGTTTCTTGACGATAAAGAAGTAGGCACTATCACCAGTGGAACATTTTCCCCAACCCTTAAACATTCGATTGCAATTGCGCGTGTTTTGACAACCGTTGACACCGAAGCCACGATTGATATACGTGGCAAACGCTTGCCCGTTACTGTAGGGAAGCCGCGTTTTCTAAAACACGTATAAAAAAGGAGTGATACATGAAATTTACAGAAACCCATGAATGGATCAATACAGAAGAAACGCCTGTCATTGTTGGCATTACTGAGCATGCCCAATCCTTATTGGGCGATTTAGTCTTTATCGAATTACCAGAAGAGGGACAAACCGTTAAAGCAGGGGACGAAGTGGGTGTGGTTGAATCTGTAAAAGCTGCTTCTGATTTTTATGCGCCTATTAGTGGCACTATTGTTGCAGTCAATCATCAAGTGAAAGAAGACCCAGCTATTGTTAATCGTGATGCAGAAGGTGAAGGCTGGCTTTTAAAGATACAAGCAAACAATACCAGCGAGCTCTCAGAACTACTTGATGAACTGCAATATAAAAATATTATCCATGAGGACAAATAGTACATGCCCTACATCCCCCACACCCCTGAAGATATTCGCACCATGCTCAACCGGATTGGTGTATCAAGCATTGAAGCTTTATTTGATGAAATAGCGCCTGAACTCAGACAAAAAAACCTTAGCCACTTGCCTGATGGTCAAAATGAAATGGCGCTATTGCAACATGCTAAAAAGCTTGCCAATCAAAATAAAACACATACCTGTTTTATTGGTGCGGGCAGCTATGAGCACCATATTCCTGCGGCTGTTTGGGATATTGCCTCTCGTGGTGAATTTCTAACGGCCTATACCCCTTATCAAGCTGAGGCAAGTCAAGGGAACTTACAGCTGCTCTATGAGTTTCAGACCATGATAGCAGAGCTCACAGGTATGGAAGTAGCCAATGCCTCACTCTATGATGGCGCAACAGCACTTGCTGAAGCTGTCTTGATGGCACTACGTATGAACAAAAGAAAAAGTCCGCATCGTGTCCTCGTGCCAGAAACCTTACATCCACTCTACCGTGAAACCCTTGAAACAATTCTTCAGCATCAAGACGTCACCCTGACAACGCTTCCCATGCACAAAACGAGCGGTGTTACAGATCTTGAAGCACTCAAAGCGCATCAAGATGTCTCGGTTACAGCCCTCATCATCCCTCAACCTAATTTTTGGGGACAACTTGAGCCGGTCGATGCATTGAGCGATTGGGCAAACGCACATGAAATCACAAGCATTGCCTGCGTAAACCCCATCTCGCTTGGTCTCCTCAAGCCACCAGGTAGCTGGGGCGAGCACGGTGTTGATATTGTCTGCGGCGAGGGGCAACCGCTCGGTGCACCAATGGCTGCCGGAGGACCCTATGTGGGCTTTTTCAGCACCCGCTTAAAGCACGTTCGTCAAATGCCTGGCCGCCTGGTAGGCCGTACTACCGATACCGATGGGCGCACAGGCTATACACTCACGCTTCAGGCACGCGAGCAACATATTCGTCGCGGAAAAGCAACTTCGAATATTTGCACCAATCAAGGCCTACTGGTCACAACTGCTACACTTTATATGAGCCTTCTCGGGCCCCATGGCATTAAGCGCGTTGCTGAACAGTGCCATCATAATACGAACCTGCTTGTTAATAAGCTTACTACTATTCCCGGTGTGTCACGTGTCTTCTCAACGCCTTACTTCCATGAAGCACTGATTCAACTGCCAGTACCTGTTACCCCTATTTTAAAAACCCTACAAGCAAAAGGAATCCACGCAGGATACCCAGCAGAGTCTCACTATCCTCACTTTTCGAATACATTATTAGTCTGTGCAACCGAGTGTCGCACACAAACTGAGATAGAGCATTTTGCCAATACATTAAAAACTTCTCTCATGGAGATAACCGCATGAGCGCAATTATTTTTGAACAGTCAACGCCTAACCGACAGGCGCATGCGCAAATACCCGATGATACAAAATTAACGTGTAATATTCCTGATAACTTGCGTCGACAAGTGCCTCCACGCTTACCTGAATGCTCGGAGCTCCAAGTTGTACGGCACTTTACGAAGCTCTCACAAAAAAATTTCGCCATTGACACACATTTCTATCCTCTCGGCTCTTGCACCATGAAATATAATCCACGTGGCGTACATCGCGCAGCATCAGAGCACGCTTTTCTTAATGTACATCCTTTAGCGCCACCTGCTACGTGCCAAGGCACACTGAATACGTTATATCTACTCCAAACTTATCTTGCCGAAATAACAGGTATGAGCGCTGTATCTCTAACACCTATGGCAGGGGCACAAGGAGAGTTTGCAGGCGTTGCAATGATTAAAGCCTACCACGAGTCTCGAGGCGACCATGAGCGCACAGAAATGCTTATCCCTGATGCTGCACACGGTACAAACCCTGCATCAGCCGCAACCTGTGGGTTTGATGTCATAGAAATACCAACCGCCGAAGATGGTGATATTCACCTCGATACACTGCGTAAGCATGTTGGCCCTAAAACTGCAGGTATCATGTTAACCAATCCGTCAACGCTTGGCCTCTTTATGAAAAATATTAAAGAAATAGCCACCATCGTACATGAGGCAGGGGGGTTATTGTACTATGACGGCGCAAATCTAAATGCTATTTTAGGGAAGGTAAGGCCTGGTGATATGGGATTTGATGTCATGCACTTAAACTTACACAAAACATTTGCAACGCCACATGGCGGTGGAGGGCCTGGCTCAGGACCCGTTGCCGTCAGTGAAAGACTGCGCGCATTTCTGCCACTGCCCTTTGTTTTGAAAAAAAACAATCAGTTCCATTTTGCTACACAATCCGATTGTCCTCAAAGTATTGGTCGCCTTTCAACATTTATGGGTAACACTGGCATTTTATTACGTGCTTATTTTTATATCGCAGCACTCGGCAAACAAGGCCTCTTGCGTGTATCCGAGCATGCAACCCTCAACGCAAACTACCTGCTAAAAGAGCTTACCCGTATTGGATTCACTGCAGCATACCCCAACAGACGGGCAACGCATGAGTTTATTCTCACACTCACACCAGAAAAAAAAGCTTATGGTATCTTAGCACTCGATCTCGCCAAGCGATTGCTCGACTACGGGTTTCATGCCCCAACTATTTATTTTCCGTTGCTCATTCCAGAATGCCTACTGATAGAGCCAACAGAAACTGAGTCAAAAGAAATGCTCGATACATTTGTAAAAGCCATGCAAGCCATTTTAGATGAGGCAAAGCGAACACCCGACATGCTAAAAACAGCGCCACATTCGCGCCCAATTAAGCGACTAGATGAGGTAAAAGCAGCAAAAGCAATGGACTTTAACTATTTCAATACAATTTCAACATAGCCATCGCTTAAAAAATAAGTTATAACAAGAGAGCTTTCGTTGTCATGGATTGACACTGTCATAATATCTGAACAAAGCAAGGAGCATTCAGATGAACAGTAAGGTGTTTGCGCAACGCTTTAATCGGGAGTTATCGATGTTGGGATTCCCAGATGACTTAAATGAAAAAACCAAAGCCGTTTCGAAAGTATTTGGCGTCACTCGGCATCTTGCAAATGCTATGATTTTCGGGCATAACTTACCTTCTGAAGAGCAATTGGATAAGATTGCCCAAGAGCTTGAGGTCTGCCCCCAGTGGTTAAGTGGCGCAACGAGTCGTCGCAAAGCATACCCAGAGCGCGAAACGACCAACTAAATGAAGCGGATAGGATGTTATGGAGTGTTTGAGTTTTTGTGTAGCCGACTGTATCGACCTCGCGGGTCTAGACCTCCATTACAAAGAAACCCTCAGTGATTACGCTGTCACACGCTCACGCGATGTATTAAAAATATCACCGCTTGATGCCCCCCAACATCTCGTTTTTGTGTTTAAAAACGGGACCATTGTATCTTGGGGGCTCAAACGACATGAGGCCGACGCTTATCTCGATGAAGTCTCACGCTTTTCAGAAAAGCCGAATCACTTTCTTGTGCACGATGAGTTTACCTACCGTATTGGTGAAAAAACAACGATAGAACCGCATGAGTACTTTGATGTCGACTGCCTTTCCATCGACACCACACAGGCTAAAGATGATGAGCTAAAACTAAGCTTATCATATGGATTTTCACAATCTGTCAAATTACAGTACTTTGAAACCCTACTTGAAAATCTCATCGAAAAGCACACCCCCCTGATTAAAAACTTATCCAAGAAAAAAAGAAAATCAGTCACGCGATCACGCATTCGTACGGTCATTGGCGAGCTAATTCTGGCTAAAAGTGAAATGAATCTCACGAGCAATTTTTTATATCATCCCAAATATTTTTGGCAGCACCCAACACTTGAAGAAGATTATATTATGCTTGAGCGCTACTTACACCTTCCCCGTCGTGTCAATGCCTTAAACCAACGCTTAGATACCCTAAACGATATATTTGATATGTTTAATAACTATCTCGAGAATCGGCATGCGCATATTCTCGAGGTTATCATTATCGTGCTCCTTTCAATGGAAATTATTTTTAGTCTCTTAAATTTTCATTTTTAATACACGATTACCGCATACAAACTTATGATAACGAATACGCATCAACTCTCTCAAACCACTTTAAGCGACTTACAAGCACTACTTGATACTTGTCAAAAAACAGATGGCGCAAGTATTCCTATCTACGCCCATTTACTCGAAGCATACCGCCCTGGCCCTCCAAGTTTCCTTTGTTATAAAAATGATCAACTCATTGCATTTCTTGCTGCATTTCATTTTTATCCTGATGCGGCTGAAATCTCTTTGTTGGTACATCCAAATCATCGTAGAAAGGGTATTGCTAAAGAACTCTGGAACGAAATGTGCCAAGCAATACGAATTATTACGCCGCCTCTAACGCATCTCATCGTTTCAAGCCCTCATGCATCAAATAAAACATGGTTCAAGCAATATGACTTCCAATTTGACCATACAGAATACGATATGAGCTGCACACCCTATATCTCAAACCTGCCGCCCCCCCCCAATTACACCATTCGAGAAGCGACCCCGCGAGATGTTAACTTATTGCACAATATAGACCGCGCTTGCTTTAATCCTAACAGACCAGAAGCGATTCAGCGCATCAAAAAATTATTAACCACCGCTAATATTAAGGTTTTTTTAATGTTCCATAATACTGAATTGGTCGGGCAGGTTCATTTGGTATTTGAGACGGCACAGGTACGCTTAACCGACTTGGCAGTACTACCTCATATGCAGCAACAAGGGTTCGGGCAAGCTTTACTCACATATTGTTTAAAGTACGCCTATGCAAAACAGCAACAAACACTTTCCTTAACGGTTGCCTCCAAGAATCAACACGCTCTGCGCCTCTATCAAAATGTGGGCTTTCAGATCTATAATGCGGTAGACTACCATAAATGGGGCTGTCGCTTGACAGATTTTGAACGAGCCCTTTAATATTGCGATCAGTACAAGTACGTTTTCGCCACCGAGACATGAGGACAAGGCATGAAAAAAAGGGTTGTTATCACGGGTATGGACATTGCCTCCTCCATTGGTAATGGGCTCGAAGCGTTTTGGGATGCTGCATCACAAGGAAAGTGTGGTATTGATCGCATTCAGTCGTACGATCCGTCAAACTATACCACGCAAATCGCAGGCGAAATTACAGATTTATGTCTCAACCATCTCCCTCAGTTCAACAAACAAAAACGCTTTCCACGTGTCGCACAATACGCGCTATACTGCGCGCATCATGCTATTGAGCGAGCAGGTTTAACCGCAAAAGAGTGCGAGAATGCCGGCACTTATATTGGCACAAGCCTTGGTGGTGGGCCTGAGCTCGAGGCCGCCTACAAAACCTTTTATACTGACAGTTGGCGTAAAATTCCTGCACTTACCGTTGTACGTGGCATGCCAAATTCTGTTGCGAATCATATTGCCATCGCCTTTGGGCTGGGTGGTCCAAATTCAACCACATCAAACGCCTGTGTTTCTTCCGCCGAAGCTATTGGTAATGCATATCAGCAAATTGTAAACGGTCAGTTATCGGTTGCTCTCTGTGGCGGTACCGAATCTTTAGTATGGGAAACTATCATGGCCGCCTGGTGCAAATTGCGTGTCATGTCGACACACAATGAAAACCCTGCAAAAGCCAGCCGTCCATTTGATAAAAACCGTACTGGTATGGTCATGGCTGATGGTGCTGGCATTTTAGTGCTGGAAGAGCTCGAGCATGCCAAAGCACGCGGTGCAAGAATTTATGCCGAAGTCATTGGGTTTGGTGCAAGTTGTGATGCATCCCACATTACAGCGCCCACAACTAAAGGACAAACACGTGCCATTCATACCGCTTTAAATGATGCTCGCTTATCTCCCAGTGATATTCAGTACATCAATGCCCATGGTACAGGCACCATCTTAAATGATGCAACTGAAACAGAAACCATCAAAGCAGTGTTTGGTGAGCATGCTTTTGATATTCCTATTACAGCGCAAAAAGCAATGACCGGACACGCCATTGGAGCCGCAGGTGTCATGGAAATTATCGCAACCGTTCTCAGTTTAGAAAACGACTTACTCTTACCGACTATTAATTTGGAAACACCTGATCCTGCATGCGATTTAAACTATATTCCGAATACAGCGCAAAAAAAACGGGTTGATTTAGCACTTTCAAATCATTTTGCGTTTGGTGGCGCAAATGCTGCGCTCGTGCTGCGTCGATTCTAGGTCGGTTTAAACTAAATTATCTTATCGTTTGCGCATCCATAGCCAACCGCTAAGTCTTGATACAAGCTGACAATAGTCAATAGCTGATCGAGCTTATGCTCATTCACCTGTACTTTTATTTTGTCAAATTCAATTTTTTCATCCAGTAATTTTGAATAACTAATGATACCTTCATGGTATAAAGCATTTTTCAGTTGATACGCCTTGCCTAAACTATTTTTAGCCTGCACTGTTTCCTCTAAACGCTCGGTATAGTATTCGTTTGCAGATAAACCATTATCAACATCTCGCAATACCTTACGCAAGGTATCTAAGTACTTATAATATGCCATTTTTCCAATTCCCTTTGCTTTATCCCATGCTCCAAAATTAGACAAAGGCATAATGGTTGAGTGAGACAGTGCTTGATTAAAGTAAACCGGCTGCCCAAGTGTCGTACCATTCGGTATAGTACCAATATCCCCTCGTGCAGCACTTAATTCCATCACAGGAAAGAAGTTACCTACTGTAGCCCCTATTCCTGCATTTGCAGCTTTTAATTCATTAAGAGCTTGTGTCATATCGGGTCTATTTTGAACCACAGCAAGCGGTAGTGCTCCCGTAATTAGTTGGCGACTCTCTAGTTGATTAAATCGGCGCGGAAATGAAAAGGGTTGAGGGTTTTCATTTAACAACACACGCAGCATATTCTGGCTTACAATTTTCTTTTGCTGTACAACGCGCTCCTCGGCCAAAATCAAATCTAATTTGCTTTTGGCATGTGACAGTCCAATATCAGTTGACAACCCATTATGATAAGTAGCCGTTGCGATACGTATCTTTTTTCTTAAATCACGCTCTATTGCTTGTAATAACTGTAAACGCTCCGTCTGTGCCTGATAACTGAAATAGCTTCCTGCTATTTGTGCAATTACTGCAAGCCTAACGGTATCCCGCATATTCTGTGTAATTTCAAGCTCATATTTCGCACGTTTTTGTTCCTTAATTTGTCTGAAAATATTAATCGTATAGGTAGGTAAGAGTGCAGCAATCACCCCCGGATATCCCAAATAGGGAAAAGATGAGTAACCTAGCAAACTACTCAAATTGGGCGCCCAATCCCACTGAACACGCTTTAATTCCCCTTGCGCTGCTTCAATATTAGCAACAGCTATATGAATATCGTTATTTTCTGCCAAGCCTTTTTTAATCAGTCCGGTGAGCGCTGGATCTTTAAACTGTTGCCACCAAGGAATACAGGCAAGATTAGTATGACTTGTACGTAACTGCGTATCTTTTGCATGCCATTTAGCAGGAACCTCCGCAGAAGGAGTTGGTACATACTTGGGATCAAACGTGCATGATACGAGACTCACTCCCATCATAACCATCAAAAAAGCACGCCTTATTTGTTGCAAATCACTCTCCCTCAGACTGAACACCACCACGCACCATAACATCTAGCTGTTGAAGCATATCCTGTGTCTCTCTGCTTAACACATCCACTGGGGTATCCCTTAAAGCAAACAAGCGCCTTATATGCTGATAAATTGCGTCGACCTCTGCCTGAAATATTTCAAGCTTATCAAATACGTCTGCTCGTAAATGATAATCATGTGACGCCATCTTCAAAAAAGTCTGTAATTGCATGGCATTCTTATCCAATTGTGCACTCAACTTCAAATAATGGCTACGACGCAAGGGTCTTGCAGTCACCACATCAAATAATGCTTGCAACTCTAAAACCAATGCTTTTTGTAAATCAAAGTAAAACTTATGTGTTAAGTTCTTCTTTTTAAAAATAAAATACTCAAAAAAAACGCATATGCTTAATGCAAGCACTGTCGCTTTTGTATAATCAAAGAAGAATTGATCAATTGCATATAAATTGCTTTGATAATAATCACTACCCAGTCCTGTAAGCGTCACAGTGAAAATTGTGGGTGCTACATAGTATTTACTGAGAGTAAAATAAGCCATAAATATAATGATTGGAATAACAACATAAATTAAATCATCATCAAACCGTATGAAAAAAAAGAGTATATACGTTAAAAATAAGCCAAGCATTGCCCCCCAAAAACGATGCATGGTTCGGTGCAAGCTGCTCCCTGAATCAAAGCCTGCGTAAATCATCATCACAGCAAAACCAATCCAACCCGCATGTGAAAAGTTTAATAAGCGCTGAATCAAGAGCGTTGAAATAAATACAATACAAATTTGCAACGCACGGGTTGTACGATAATCTATTGTGCTTTGCATAAAGAATTCCAAGCGTGAATAAGCTTTATAAAATGCGGCTCCTTGTCACAAATCAGATCACACGGCACTTCATTTTCTATCGATAGAATCAATAACTTCATGTTTTCTATAAGTAACTCCAGTGTTGCTTGTGGCATGCTCGTGAACTGATTTTCGGCCACATCAAGATGAACTCGCAATTCATGTGTCAACAAGTTAATTTTTAATATCGTATAAATTGGTAGTCTTCGGGGCAACATATTTGAAAAAATCACCATCCTCTTGATATTTTCCTGCAACAACGTGGCCTCTACTGCTTGGTGATTTAAAATAAGTAACAAGTCACTTAGCATGTCTTGACAAGACAGGAGCAATGCACGCAACCACAAACGATAATAATAACTCAAAGGAAACAACACTAAGGATGATAAAATAATCAACATTGCAAACAATGTGGTCAACAAGTTTTCCATAACCATTCTAAAGTTATTATCAAGTGTTGGATATAACAGCGAATAAGTCGCAAGGCTTAAAATAATAGGCACTAAAGGAAGCATCATAGTCACATGACGTAGCGCAATAAAATAAAGCACTACGGTTGCTGCAAAAATAGCAACAGGGAAAAACAAAGGGTAGGACCTCAACATATTAAACAGCATAACCATCACACACGTCCCTAAGATGGTATATACAAAACCCCAGTATTTATCTTTAACATTTTCCATCATTACTTCTGCTGCCATCGCGGTCAGAGGTAAGTAGAAGAAATAAAAATAGGGATGGGGTAAGTTAAAAAACATATTAAAAATAGACAAAATAAAAAACACATAAACAACTTTCGTTGCATTGAGGCGATGCATGCCATACGGATCATACGTTTCGATTGTGTGTATGAGCTTTGATATAAACATAAGCACTTGCACCCGGCTGTAAAGGATAGTTAGGATCTGGGTCAAGAATTTGAATTTGTAGAGGTAGGCGCTGTGGAATAAGCAACCACTCATTCTCATTTGCAACCTTCTGCTGCTGTGTCCTTTGAACGGTGTGTTGCCTATCTGCAGCCCAAACAGTATTCACTACACGTCCATGAAATATTTTTGTAAAATAATACATCCGAAGAATGATAATGGCTTCATCGCCCGGGCGGATACGGCGTAAATCTGTCTCATTAAAATTGGCCTGGACCCACCAATTTGATGTGTCAATAAATGAAAATAACGGCGTCCTGATTTTTACCGGCGTCCCATTTGAAATATACATGTTATCAACAATGCCATTTGTTGGCGCCCTAACGATTGTTAAATTAAAATTCACCAATGCATTATCCATTTCAGCCTTTAGCGCTTTAATTTTTTTCTGTTGTTCAACTATTTGTTGATCTTCAATGACAATTTGTTTTTCTAGCGCATCCTTCTTCTTTTTCATGGCTTGCAAATTATAATTGAGTACTTTCACCTCAAGCACAGGCACCGCTTCACTCACGCTTGGATTATTTTTTAACTTAAATTTAATTTTTGCCTTTTCATAGTCAAACGTTGCGGCATGCAATAAATCTCGAGTTTTCTCTGTTCGCCGCTCAATCACCGTAACACGCTCCAGTGCTTCCTCATATTTGGCCTTCGCATATTCATAAGCCAAGCGATATGGCTCCTGATACACTTTAACCAAAGGCTCACCCTTCTTAACCGATTCACCATTTTTAACGTAAATATGCGTCACATACCCTGATACATCAGCAGCAACAGGTGTTACATTGGTTGCAACAAACGCATTATTTGTAAATGGGACTAAATATGAAAAAATGTGATAAATAATCAATACAGCAGCAATACCCACAACAATAACAGGCAAGTTAATCTCATTCCTGGATACCTTGAATATTTTTATCACCTTCAGTGTCAGCTTAGAAGGAAATGGGTACTTATCTCTTTATACCAGCTAACCCTCTAACAAACCACTTAATTTTTGGTCGAAAAGAACACCGTTTTCAGGTATACTGACGGCGTTCTTAAAAATCGGAAAAATATCACATGCATGCTTCTTTACATGATATTGCAGCCATTGTTAAAGGGACTGTTATTGGCGATGAAACATTGGTTATCGATGGCTTATCTCCTATTGATGAAATCAAAGCTGGCTCACTCATTTTTGCGGATGGTACAGACCATCTAAAACAAGCGGAGGAATCAGAAGCTGCAGCTGTTCTTGTTTCAAAAAGTATCTCTAATCTCAATAAACCACTCATCCAAGTTGCTGAGCCATTCCAGGCATTTATTCAACTTCTAAAACATTTTTATCCAACGCCCACGCCCGAGCCAGGTATTCATCCTACAGCGATTATTGCGCCCGGTGTAACCCTTGGTAAAAATATCTCTATTGGTCCATACGTAACCATCGACGCTGAAAGTAGCATTGGAGATAATTGCGTTATTAAAAGTCACGTACATATAGGAAGCCATGTAACCCTTAGTGCTGATACAACCATTCATCCGCACGTCACCATTTATAATTACTCCAAAATTGGTGCACGCGTCACAATTCATGCCTCATCAGTCATTGGTTCAGATGGTTTTGGCTACACAGCAGAAAGTGGTAAACATGTGAAAATACCTCACGTTGGACGCGTTGTCATCGAAGATGATGTCGAAATTGGTGCAAGCACTATTATTGACCGAGCGACTATTGGAGAGACAATCATTGGGGAGGGAACAAAAATAGACAATCTTGTTCAAATAGCGCACTCTGTCAAACTAGGTCAGCACAATATTTTATGTGCCTTCACAGGTATTGCTGGCAGCACACACAGTGGTAACCATGTTATTTTTGCGGCAGGTGTTGGTGTGAGTGATCATGTCCGCATTGATGATGAAGTTATCCTAGGTGCACGCGCAGGCGTTCCACCTAAAAAGCACTTAAAGAAAGGGCTCATTTACCTTGGTGCTCCCGCAAGACCTCGTGAAAAAGCCATTGAACACGAAATGTCTACGACACGTATTCCGCTCATGCGAAAACAACTCAAACGACTCAGTGAGCAAGTGAACCTGCTAAAAGAAAAACAAACCGAGTCAATCGATTAAGTGAGATGTGCTTGTGACAAAACCACCCTTTGTACTTGTTGATGGCTCCTCTTATTTTTTTCGCGCCTTTCATGCGCTCCCCCCCCTCACTAATAGTGAGGGGCACCCAACTGGTGCAGTCTATGGCGTAGTCAATATGATTCGGCGCCTCTTAAAAGATACCTCACCCGAACAGTTTGCAGTTGTTTTCGATACCCCCGGTAAAAATTTTAGGCATGATTTATACCCTGAATATAAAGCCAATCGCCCACCAATGCCTGAAGACCTCAAGCGACAATTTGAACCCCTCATTAACACGTTAGAAGCACTTGGTTTTCCACTCTTAATGATTGAAGGCGTTGAAGCAGACGACGTTATTGGCACACTTGCAACCCAAGCTGAGCAAGCAGGCCTGTCTGTTCTCATCTCAACGGGTGATAAAGACATGGCACAACTTGTCAACCAGCAGATTACTCTCATCAACACGATGAGCCGGCAAGTCTTAGACCCGGCAGGAGTACTCGCCAAGTTTGGCGTTCAACCCAGTCAAATTATCGATTACCTGACACTTGTTGGCGACACCAGTGATAATGTCCCAGGCGTCCCCCAATGCGGCCCTAAAACAGCCGTTAAGTGGCTCACAGCGCATCATACACTAGACAACTTGATGGCGCATGCCGATACAATTGGAGGAAAAGTTGGAGAACGCCTAAGAGAAGCGCTCCCAACCCTTCCCCTCTCCAAGCAACTTATCACCATTAAAACAGATTTAGAATTACCTACAACACTTGATGCATTAAGGCCTAACCCACCTAATCGTGAACGCTTACTGTCTCTTGCTCGTAAACTTGAGGTCAACGTTTGGCTAAAGGAGTGGGGTAGTGACGCGGCGAAGCAAAGTCATGAGAACGCCCCGACACTACCCACTGAAGAAAAGCAAGCGCTTTCATTCGAAGTAATTCAGCACGAAACACAACTCGATGACTGGATAAAGCGTCTAGATAAAGCAACGCTTTGCTGTGTCGATACAGAGACGACAAGCCTTGACCCTTTCTCAGCCTCGCTTGTCGGTATTGCACTTGCACTTGATACAGAGCACGCCGCATATATTCCGTTGACGCATAAAGATACATCACCTCAGTTACCACTTACACATGTACTGAGTGCTTTGAAACCCTACTTAGAAAGCCCTCACTTAAAAAAAATAGGTCAAAACTTAAAGTATGACGCCGCTATATTAAAGCAATACAATGTCCATTTAGCGCCTATCAGCTTTGACACGATGCTCGAGTCATATGTTTTAAATAGCACGGCAAGCCGCCATAATTTAGATGCCCTCGCCAAACATTATCTCAACCACGAAATGATTAAGTTTGAAGATGTCGTGGGGCGTGGTAAAAAAGCGATTTCTTTTGATGAAGTTAACATAAAAAAGGCAGCCGCCTACGCTGCCGAAGATGCACTCATTACCTTTCGGTTGCACGAGACACTGTATCCAACATTAAATGACTCTTTAAAGACCGTTTTAAAAGACATTGAGATGCCGCTGGTGCCTGTTCTGGCGGACATCGAACACCACGGTGTATTAATCGATACAAAAGAGCTTGAGAGGCATGGACATACTTTACATACGCGTATTGAGTCTCTTGCAAATAAAGCCCATGCACTTGCAAATAAAGCCTTTAACTTAAACTCAACCAAGCAGCTTCAAACAATTCTTTATGATGAGCTAAAGTTACCTATACTTTCAAAAACACCAAAGGGTCAACCATCAACTGCTGAGTCAGTCCTACAGGAACTCGCCCTTGAATATCCACTTCCTGCCATTGTCCTTGAATATCGAAGCTTAACGAAGCTGCTGTCTACCTATGTAGAAGCATTACCCAAACGTATTCAAGCAAAAACTGGGCGCGTACATACCTCCTACAACCAAGCTGTTACGGCAACCGGTCGACTCTCATCTAGCGAGCCAAACTTACAAAATATTCCTATCCGCACTCAAGAGGGGCGACGTATCCGAAAAGCATTCATAGCTCCCGAAAATCATCTATTACTTGCTGCAGACTATTCTCAAATAGAACTCCGCATTATGGCACATCTCTCTGGTGACAAAGGCTTAAAGCATGCTTTCGATAATGACTGGGATATACATGCAGCAACCGCTAGTGAAATCTTTTCCACACCACTTAAAAGCGTTACAACCGAACAAAGGAGGCATGCTAAAGCTATCAATTTTGGCCTCATTTATGGCATGTCTTCTTTTGGACTGAGTAAGCAACTAGGTGTCAGCAAAGAAGAGTCGAAAGCTTATATCAACCGTTACTTTGAACGCTACCCGGGAGTATTACAATATATGGAAACAACTCGTGAGAAAGCTCACAAAAATGGTTATGTCGAAACTTTATTTGGACGGCGTCTTTATTTGCCTGAAATTAATACTGCAAACAAAATACGTCAAAAAGCTGCAGAACGTACCGCTATCAATGCCCCCATGCAAGGCACTGCCGCTGATATTATCAAAAAAGCGATGATCAATATTGCAGCCTGGCAACAAACACCTGACAGTCAATATACACGCATGATAATGCAGGTACATGATGAGCTAGTGTTTGAAGTTCCCAAAAACGTCCTCAACACAGTACAAGAAACCATAAAAAATCATATGGAGCAAGCCGCTCAACTGAGCGTGCCATTGCGTGTTTCAATTGGGGTAGGGCCCAACTGGGACGCAGCACACTAGCACCTATGCCCCCAGACAAATCCTAGGACCACTTTAAAATACATCAACACCTAACTTCCCACCCACCAGCACTTTATCCGCAGAACGCTTCGCAAAAATGCCATTTTCAACCACACCAGGTAACAACTTAATAGCACTTTCCATTTTCATCGGTTCGTCTAGGTTTAAATGAAAAACATCCAAGATACAGTTTCCATTATCTGTTACGAATCCTTCGCGGTAAACAGGATCTCCGCCAAGCTTAACCAACTCACGAGCAACCATACTACGCGCTAAAGGCAGCACTTCAACTGCAACCGGAAAGCTCCCGAGCCGTCGAACAACCTTTGACTCATCCACCAAACAAATAAATTGTTTCGCAGCATTTGCAATAATCTTCTCGCGCGTTAAAGCCCCACCTCCGCCTTTAATCATGCTTCTATGATGTGTCACTTCATCAGCACCATCCACATATAATAAAAGCGGTGTTGCAACAGCTAACTCTATTACGGGTAAACCCACTTCTCTCAATGCCAAGGCTGTTTCTTCTGAGCTTGCAACACACCCTTCAATACGGTGCTTAATTGTCGCAAGTGCCTGAATAAAATAAGCAATGGTTGAGCCTGTCCCTATCCCCAGTACTGTAATGTCATTATCCAAATGTTCAAGTGCGGCTTCTGCAACTTTTTGTTTTAATGCTTGCATTCTAAAATACCTTTAAGCACATACTTTTCTTACTAAACAATAAAAAAGCCGCACAAAGTGCGGCTTCCAAAAGAACAAATGTTCTTCAACTTAAGCAAAGCGATACTCTACACCAAACAACACTACATCCAGCGTTGACGCTTTGAGATTAGCATTAGCACCCCCAAGGCCCGCAGGGCTTGTTGACAATGAGTATAGATTAATATCCATACTTGAACCAAATGCATGCATCCAGGACGCTGTTGCAAGCCAGTTCTTATTAACAAAATAATGACCACCCAACTTAATTTCAGGCAATGTGTTTGTTATCATTGTAGAAAGGGTATAAGTCCCAGGGAGACGGCCACCCAGTGCTGAGGTTGGTGAAGCGCCAAGGGCTTGTGGGTTTGCAGAAATTTTCGCTCTAAAATTCTGCATTAACGCACCTGCTTTAAAGAACAAGTCATACTTGGGTTGCATGTAGAAAATCCCTGCCAACACATCAAAGCCATATTGGTCAACATTCACTTTAAAAGCATTCGTGTTAACATTAACGCTTACCGATGGGTTTTGCTGCACGCGTGGCTTCATATCAACAGACCCGTAATACCCCCAACCCATCTCGGCACTACCACCCCAAGTTTCAGAAAATGGATGTATCGCACCTACCGCAATACGTCCACCCCACCCATCTTTATTTTTATTCGAAGTAAAAGTAGCCAGTGGCGTACTATCTTGGACCACATTAACGTAAAAACCATCTATTTGAGGCCACGCGTATAATGCCTCACCAGAGACAAATGGTATTAATACAGGCATGGGCTCTGCTGCTCCCATTGTTCCTGCATATGCTGACGCCATGCCCAAGAACAAAGCACAAGCTGGAAAAATTTTATTTCTCATGATTATCTCCATTTTCTTTTCAATCACTTCCAAAATTATGATGCCCCGCCTTTCATAATTTACAGAAAAGAAAACCGAAGCAAAGAAAACCAACAAGTTACAGATTATTCTAAGTGCATTTGAAAATCAAACATTTAAAGCACGTTTTTAAATAAAAAAAAATTAAAGCTCAATTTCAAGAAGGTATTGCCTAAATTTGAGCAGAATGTTACCCTGTATAGCTTGCTGTTTTATCTTGGAGTGTTCAATGGCTGTTTCTTTTATGGAGGATAAACAACTCTTTTTTTCATCCGCCCCCAATAAAAGACCCGATGCACACTCAAAATCACTCGCATTCTTGAATACGAATCACGATAAGATTGAAAAAGAAAAAGCCACTCTAAAGGCAGCACTAGATGCACTTAAAATAGATACAGCCAGTGCAGTGAAAAACAATGAAAAGCGAGAACAGTATCGCCTGTGGTACCTCTATTGCTGTGACTTGCTAAAAACCTATCACAAAGCAAGAAACGAGCCCGCAGAATCACCCGAAAGTTGGGTCAACTATGTTCACGATAACATCGGCTATGTCCATGGATTTCGTATTTTATTAGCTTTTTCGCGTATCACTGATGAACTACTGATTCACATGATGAACGATGCGAAGTGGTTTGATCAATTAAATCGGTCAATTGCGCCAATTTTTAACTTTGATCAATCCATCAACATATTGAATCTCCCCGTTCAAACATTTTATATTTTGAGTTTCTCCCTGCTAGGCCTTCGTCTTGTCATAGAATTGGCTCGCATTTTGAAACACACCTTTAAACCGACCGAACAAGAGCTGAAGGCACTCAGTGCTTGGGGCCGTTTCTGTCACGAAGCGCATAAGTATCGCTTCAACCTTGCAAACGATATTGTTTGGGGGGTACTCAATGCAATTAATAACGCTCCCTTAATGCTTGTCTGTGTTCTTTTTGACCTAAGCGTAACCCTATATCGCCAACGCGAAACACAGCTCGCCTACAAAGAGAAAAAAGCTGAATATGAGCTATTGCTGTCTCTCAACAAACACGATGAAGTCATTCAACAACAATTGAAGGCACTTCAATTAAGCCATACCGAAACCACTGCAACACTGAGGCTAATGTTGATTGCGACCAGTGAGATACTCATTGGATTATCGATGCTGCTAGCAGCCCCAATTCCCATCCTCGCGCCCATTGGATCTTTTTTATGTGTCATCGGATTTGCTATCTGTCTTTCAGCAGATATTTATGGTGACTATGAGAAAAAAACTGAGCTTTTAAAACAACTCAAAGCTGATGGTAAAAGTCATGCAGAAATTGAAAAAGCAGAACAGGCGCAACTAGATGCTTGGAACAAGGGGTGGACTACCTTCACAAAGAATGCCATTCTTCCTACACTTTTCATCGGTATGTTTGCCATTTGTTGGCCTGCGACCGTTCTGCTCGTCGCAGGCTACGCAGCTTACGAAATGAGCCAACAGAAAGAAGAAAAAACACCTCACCTCGCACCGGCTTAAAAAGAAGCTCGCGATTTCTCCAAGGATGGAGTATTGTTCTTAACATATGAGAGTTTGAATTTTAGGAGCTAAAGGATGAGCACTGAAGAACTACTGAAAAATTACGCTAGTCGCTATACTGCAGAGAAAGAAGAAGAAATGAGTTTGGGCGATTACTTAACTCTCTGTAAAGAAGATCCCGCCGCTTATGCAAACCCCGCTGAACGCCTGCTTATGGCCATCGGTGAGCCTGAGCTTAGTGATACACGACACGACCCCGTCTTATCCAGACTTTTCTCAAATAAGGTCATTCCACTTTATTCTGTTTTTGATGAGTTTTATGGCTTAGAAGAGCCCATTGAGCGCATTGTTGGTTTTTTAAAACACGCAGCACAGGGGCTTGAAGAAACCAAGCAGGTGCTCTACCTATTGGGTCCTGTGGGGGGCGGAAAGTCATCTATTGCTGAGAAACTCAAAGATCTCATGCAAAAAATACCCTTTTATGCCATCAAAGGTTCCCCAGTCTTTGACTCTCCCCTTTCTCTCTTCGATAAAGAAGAAGATGGCTCTTTACTACGTGAACAGTACAATATTCCAAGCCGTGCACTGCGCTATGTTATGTCACCTTGGGCGGTGAAACGACTTCATGAGTTTAATGGTGATATCAACCAATTTAAAGTGGTTAAAATTCACCCTTCTCGTTTAAAACAAATTGCCATTGCTAAAACAGAGCCAGGTGATGAAAACAATCAAGATATCTCTTCTCTGGTTGGAAAAATTGACATTCGGAAGCTCGAAGAATTTTCACAAGATGATGCCGATGCTTACAGCTACTCCGGTGGCTTATGTCACGCAAACCGAGGGCTTCTCGAGTTTGTTGAAATGTTTAAAGCCCCTATTAAGGTATTACACCCGTTACTCACGGCAACGCAAGAAGGCAACTATAATGCGACGGAAGGGCTCTCCTCACTGCCATTTGAAGGCATCATTCTTGCGCATTCGAATGAGTCAGAGTGGAAAACTTTCCGTAATAATAAAAATAATGAGGCATTCATTGATAGAATTAATATCGTCAAAGTGCCCTACTGCCTGCGTGTATCAGAAGAAATACGTATTTATAAGAAACTTATCGAGAATAGCTCTTTGAAAAACGCGCCTTGCGCACCCGGCACACTCGATATGCTGGCAAAATTTTCTGTGCTAACACGCTTAAAAGAGCCTGAAAATTCAAGTATTTACTCTAAATTACGCGTCTACAACGGCGAGAGCTTAAAAGACACCGACCCTAAAGCAAAATCATACCAAGAATACCGAGACTTTGCCGGGGTTGATGAAGGTATGAATGGTATTTCAACCCGTTTTGCCTTTAAAATCCTCTCCAAGGTCTTCAATTTTGATCATACAGAAGTTGCAGCAAACCCTGTTCATTTACTCTACGTTTTAGAGCGACAAATTGAACAAGAGCAATTTCCAGAAGAAGTCAGTGAGCGCTACCTAAACTTTATTAAAGAATTTTTATCTCCCAAATATGTCGAATTTATTGGAAAAGAAATTCAAACGGCCTACCTCGAGTCTTACTCTGAGTATGGGCAAAATATTTTCGACCGCTATATCACCTACGCTGACTTTTGGATTCAAGACCAAGATTATCGTGATCCTGATACCGGTGAGATTCTCGACCGAGCAGCCCTCAATACAGACTTAGAGAAAATTGAGAAACCCGCAGGTATTTCAAATCCCAAAGACTTTCGAAATGAAGTGGTCAACTTTGTATTACGCGCACGTGCAAATAATCAAGGGAAAAATCCACGCTGGAATAGCTACGAGAAACTAAAAACCGTCATTGAGAAGAAGATGTTTACCAATACGGAAGATTTGCTACCTGTTATTTCCTTTAATGCAAAAGCAACCGAGGAAGAAAAAACCAAACACGCAGAGTTTATTGCACGCATGGAAGAAAAAGGATACACCGCAAAACAAGTGCGTCTCCTGTGTGAGTGGTATCTCCGTGTTCGAAAATCTCAGTAAAAGGTGACTTTTAGTTATGAGTCAATTGATTGATCGACGATTAAACGCCGGAAAAAAAAGCACTGTCAATCGACAGCGCTTTTTACGGCGTTACAAGCGCCAAATCAAAGAGGCTGTCTCAAAAGCCATTGGCAAACGCAGTATTACAGGTATTGACTGCGAGGAACAAATCACAATTCCTGCCAGAGACATTGCCGAACCTCGCTTTGCACAAGGCCCAGGCGGACATGTCGAGCGCATTTTGCCTGGCAACGATCGCTTTCTTGAAGGCGATAAAATCAAACGTCCCCCACAAAATGGCCAAGGCAGCGGGGGGGGCGGACAAGCCAGTAATGAAGGAGAGGGAAGTGACGATTTTGTCTTTGAACTCTCACGAGATGAGTTTCTTGAGCTCTATTTCGAAGATTTAGCACTACCTGATTTAATCAAGAAAGAGCTCGCCAAAATGGATACCCCCAAAACGGTACGAGCAGGGCTCACAACCAGCGGGGTTCCAACAAACCTAAATATCGTACGTTCAATGCGACAAGCAACCGGGCGCCGCCTTGCGCTCGCAGCCCCCTATAAACGAGAACTACGTGAAATAAAACAAACGCTCAAAGCCTTAAAAAAAGAAGTCGTGCCAGACGAAGAAAAACAAGCAGCACTCAAAGAGCGCATGGAATATCTCAAGCGAAAAATTAAGAGTATTCCTTTTTTAGATACACTCGACCTACGTTATAACAATCGCATTAAAATTCCAGCGCCCACCACACAAGCTGTTATGTTTTGTATTATGGATGTATCAGGCTCTATGGATGAGGCTAAAAAAGATATTGCCAAACGCTTTTTCATTTTATTGTATCTTTTTCTCACTAAAAACTATCAAAAAATAGAACTTGTATTTATTCGACATCATACCTCCGCTAAAGAGGTCTCTGAAGAAGAATTCTTCTACTCAAGAGAAACAGGTGGTACTGTGGTCTCTAGTGCTCTTGAGCTACTTGATGAAATCATTACAAGTCGTTTCCCTCCCAATGCATGGAACATTTACGTCGCTCAAGCATCAGACGGAGACAACTGGAACGCAGACTCCCCAAGATGCCAGGAGTTATTGCGTGACCGCATTATTCCTCTTTTGCAGTATTTTGCCTACGTCGAAATCATGCCTCGCCACCATCAAAGTTTATGGGAGGTATATGAAACGCTAGCACATGCCCATCCCAACTTTTGTATGGAGAGCATTGATAAAGTCAGCGATATTTATCCTGTATTCCGCGAACTCTTCAAAAGGAAGACGACCGCATGAAAAGAAAAAAGCCCATTTCAACCACCTCTGAGTGGACCCCCGAACTCTTACAGGCCTACGACCGTGAAATTGGCCGTATTGCGCGCGACTTCAAACTAGACACCTATCCCAACCAAATTGAAATCATTACAGCTGAGCAAATGATGGATTGCTATGCATCGGTTGGCATGCCCATTGGCTACCATCACTGGTCTTTTGGAAAACATTTTGTCAATGTCGAGAAGCGCTATAAGCGCGGCGAAATGGGGCTTGCGTACGAACTTGTCATTAACTCAAACCCCTGTATTTCCTATCTTATGGAAGAAAATACGATGGCAATGCAAGCACTCGTTATCGCACATGCCTGCTACGGCCATAATTCATTTTTCAAAAACAACTACCTCTTTAAAATGTGGACCGATTCTGAGGGTATCATCGACTATCTCGTTTTTGCACGAAATTATGTGAGCCAGTGTGAAGAAAAATACGGGATTGACGAGGTAGAAGCTATCCTCGACGCATGTCATGCGCTAATGAATTATGGTGTGGACAGGTATAAGCACCCGCCTCCTATTTCACTACAAGAAGAAAAAATTCGTCAACAAAATCGCGAGGCATATTTGCAGTCACAAGTGAACGAGCTATGGCGCACATTGCCCCCTGAAAAAAACAAAGAAGAGCAAGCAACCAAAAAACGTTTTCCTGAAGACTCACAAGAAAACATTCTTTATTTTCTCGAAAAAAATGCACCGCTACTCAAACCATGGCAACGAGAATTGATTCGTATCGTGCGAAAAGTAGCACAGTACTTCTATCCCCAGGGTCAAACAAAAGTGATGAACGAAGGTTGGGCAAGCTTTTGGCATTATACGCTCATGCATGCACTCTATGATGAAGGCCTTGTTACTGATGAATTTATGATTGAAATTTTACAAAATCATACTAATGTCGTCGCACAGCCCTCCTACGACAGCCCTTATTTTAGCGGTATTAACCCTTACTGCTTAGGCTACAACATGTATCAGGATATCCGGCGCATTTGCGAAAATCCAAGTGAAGATGAGAAAAAAAGGTTTCCTCTTATTGCAAATACAGACTGGATCAGTACTTTAGACAACGCGATGCGGAACTATAAAGATGAAAGTTTTGTCTCACAGTTTTTATCTCCTAAGTTAATACGCGACTTAAGGCTTTTCATGCTCATAGACAACGACCAAGAGCCTGAAATGCTCATTAACGCCATTCATAATGAAACAGGTTATGACACTGTACGTGAATCTTTATCTAAACAATATAACCTGGGAAGTATCGACCCAGATATCCAGGTCTTCTCAGTCGATTTAGAAGGTGATCGCTCACTGACCCTACATTATACACAGCATAACCGTGTGCCACTTGCAAAAGATGCAGAAGAAGTGCTCAAGCACTTATACACACTTTGGAAATTTCCCGTTATTCTGAAAACGGTGTCCGTTGATGGAGAACCACTCAAAAGCTTTCGGTGTCCTCTTGAAAGCACACCTGCAACCGCTGCAAGTGTCCCCATTACAGATTCTGATTCGTAATTCACGAAGCCTGAAATCCGCGGTATTAAGCGTAATTAGGCAGCTTCCAATCTATTTCATCTATCTCCTGCGCATTAGCTGAAGCATCAGAAGCGGCTTCACACTTCACGCTCGTATTTGCACTAAATAAACCATACCGACTACCAGAAACCGATGGTTTACAGGTCTCTTTAGATGTTTGTGTATGACTCGCACCTTTCTTAATCCAAAAATCCATCCCCAATATCAGAGACGCACTTCCTGCAAAAAAAGCCGATACAGCAAAAAGTGTGGTCATCACGGCAGCTGGGGGCAGCACTACATGAGCAGCAACCAACAAAGTTGTAAAAAGTCCATGCGCAGAATAAGTCAGTGCAGCATTCACAAACGCATTGGTAAATACACATAAAATCCCAATCATAGCATTGGGAGCTGCCATCATTTCTTGCCATTTATCTCCAAAATTTTTACAAAATTCAGATAAATAAAAGTTGTAAAAATAATACTCTGTAAATGCCCCAAAACTAAAAGCAACCAAAAAGCCAGTTATCAGTGCCGGTAAGGCTGCTACTTGAAGCAGCATAAGCCCTTCTGCCAAGCTGAGTGTAAACAATAAACTCAGTGCGACTACATTTCCCATTGCAATGAGGTGCCCACACCATTTCCCAGCTTGTTGAAGTAGCGTCAATGTCTCTTTTTCTTTCTTCTCTGTTTCATCATAACTGCTCAACCAAGTCTCTATTTCTTGAATTGTCATAATTGCTGCAACAAATATACCCGCAGCAACTGAAAGCATTGCAAGTGGACCTGTCATTGCAAATGTAAAAGCCGTTAATCCAAACAAAACACCCGTCACGGAAAATATGAATATACCACCAAAGTACTGCACTTTTTCCCAAGGTTTTAGTTGCTTATATCGACAAGACTTATCAGACTTCATTCGTTTGAAGAAATCTTCTAACAAATCCATATTCATCCAAAAATTAACCATACCACTACAAAGCCCGCCTGCACCCAATGCAATTGCTTGTGTGAGGGTATAAGACCACTGACTAAGAGGTATGACACCTTTCGCAAACAACTCCACCGCTTGATAATTTTGTAATGCAACTCCTGCAGCACCTAATGCCGATAGCAAGTAAGAATAACCTTGTTCTGCATGCCCTTCATTTTTTTTAGTTGTTTCTTTTATCTCTGAAATTGTATGACTCATGACGCACCCTTAAATAAATAATTATTCATTATAATAATATATTTATTCAATCTTTGCAATTGTAATAATGCTATTTTAAAATGCCCACTTCAATGACATCCGGACTACCTAATGACATCTGCCACCGATTTACTCCGAAAAATACTACTAGAGGGCAATGCGCGCACACAGTCAGACATTCAGCGCGCGCTACAACAACAGGGTGTTTCAAGCAGTCAGCCTAAAGTGTCGCGCCTACTCCATCAAATAGGCGCAGTTAAAATCATTGACGAACAAGGCAAAACGCAATACCGACTCCCGCATGAAACAGGCCTCATTCATGAGCTCACGTCCCCCCAAGAAAAAATGGTTATTCGCCAGTGGGTGCTCAGCATCGTGGCAAATGAAACCGCTATTATTATTCACACAACACCTGCTGCTGCAATGCTTGTAGCAAGAAGTATTGACCAAAACAGACAAGCACTCGATGTGCTCGGTACTATTGCAGGTGATGACACTATTTTAATTATTCCTAAAGAAATGAAGAAAATCACCCAAACACTCAACACCATTTCTCAGTTTTTAGATTTATAACCCTCTCTGCTGACGATATTAACTAACCATTGAGACAACTAAGCATCGCACAAGGCTGCCAAAAACCCAGAAATAGTCTAAAATTAAAACATAATGGTTTAGTTAAGAGAAAAATATGGCGCCACTGACATCAACAAACGAGCTAATTAAAGAGTATGGCAAAGCGCTCATCGACGGTACGATAAATGATGAAGAGCTCAGCGCATTAATGAATGATGAGCGTTTTAGTAGAAGTAGTACCTATGACGCCTTTAGCCCTGTAACCGATAGCAATCACTCAGTACTCGACTCACTTCGAGATTTTGTTGCAACCATTGGCCCTCAAATTCCACTTGCCACATTTCATCAGCTCACCATACAACTCATAGCACCTGCCGTTAAAGCGCTTGAAGGAGTAACGCAGGCACGTAGAGATACGCTGATGCGAGACTCAACCCTCGATAGAATCTTCCTAAGCTACGAGTTCGCGCATGCTAAAGATGCCGCTGAAACACATTTTCAAAAAGGTGGCATACTCTATCAATTTCAACTTCCTAAAAATGAAGAAAGCCTGAAAAATGTGTTGCTAAAAGAAAATATTCGGTTTTTTAAAACGGTTAGAGATCAAGCCAAAGCTGCGGAAAAAGAGGAGCGAGAAGCGATTTGGGGAGAAATTATTACAACAGCCACCAACGCCCCCGAAATAGACATACAGTTAAGAACTCAAGTTATTAATCTTGCTTCAAAATTACTAGATAAGCCGAGCCAAGCATTAATACAACAATTCCAGGAGCTAACAGTACTAGTAAAAGAAACAGAAGCAGCCCTTAGTGAAGAATTGACACCCTCAAAAACTAAAGGCTTTTTAAGCTCACTGATGGAGGGGTTTACTCAATTATGCTGTCGCTTGCTTTCCCCCTTTATGAGCATAATAGGTAAAAAAGAAACGATTTCGAAAGAAGTACTCTCAGACATTATGGAGAAATATGTGCCCAAACTAGAAGGTGGGCGTGATGGAACCCCTGCAGACAGCGCGCATATTTAAGCTTCAAGCTGCTTTAAGCCAAGCACAGGGAATACAATTATCGATAACACACCTGCACCAACGAGTGCAACCGCATTAGCTGGTAATAGTTTGCCTGTCATTACCCCAAGGTGGGTTATTACAACAATTAAAGGCAATGTTGTTGCGGAAAAACATGTCAAGGCCTCACGCTCTTTAAAGCTCAACTCCCCTCGCAACAATACAAAGATAGGTAAAATGCGTACTAAGAGTAAGCACACAAAGAAAAACAACATCCGCCCGACGGTACTGAATGTTGCAAACGCTTGAATATCAACATGCATCCCGCTCACTATAAAAAATAGCGGTATCATAAAACTGTATCCAAGCGCTTTTAACTTGCCATCAATCAGCATTCTATCTTGTGCTGCTGTAAATCGTCGCAATACCATTCCCGCAGCAAAAGCGCCCAGCAATACGTTAAGTTTGAATTGTATCGCCAAAACCACCAACAAAAAAATTAAAAACACCGAAACTCGTACAGGCAGTTGGCTACTTAAATGAAAATGATCGCGCACAAACTGAAACGTTTTCAGTTGATACAAGGTTGCAAATGACCATGCAACAACCATTGCAATCACAATAAATGCAACCAATAACAGGCTTGTCGTCGCCAATGAGGCGGTTGTAAATAAAAGCGACATCAACAAAATAGGCGCAAACTGCCCCACCGACCCCACTGCGAGCACGAGTGTTTTAAACTTTGAACGAGTCACATGAGTATCTTGCAGCATTGGTAATAAAGCACCGAGTGCAGTTGTACTCAATGCAAGTGCAACAAGCGTGACTTCGGTGACCAATCCCACCTCCAGCATACCCTGAGTCAGTACAAATGCCGTTAGCAAAGCAGTAAGCCAACACACCGTTGCAAGCAAAAGCATACGCCCCCTCATATGCTGCACATCGATTTCAAAGCCAACCAGAAAAATAAGTAGTGTTAACCCAATCATCGCAAGCGCATCAATTTGAGGGAGTGGCTGCACCCAGTTTAATACGTGTGGCCCTATAATGACTCCGCACACTAGTTCAAATACAATGGAGGGGATAAAAACCCATTTTATTTTTTCTGAAAAAATGGGCGCAAGCACAGAGGCTGCGCTGATAATTAAAAGCTTTATCGCCAAGAGCTGTCGCAAGTCAGTCATCAAATGAGATGCCATAAGCGCGCCTTAATAAGAGATGCTTATTTTATATAAAGGATTTTCAAGCGGATTCTAAAAAGTCGCGCACTTTTTTCATCGCGCTTTTTTCAAGCTGACGCACTCTTTCTGCCGAAATATCATATTTTTCAGCTAACGCATGTAGCGTCATTCCTTTTTCATCTTGGAGCCAGCGCTGCTTTAAAATATCTTGACTGCGAGTATCAAGCCGCGTTATTGCAAGGTGTAATTTCTCTCCATCTTGCAGCTCATCGTCTTCTTGCTCAATAATACGGGCAGGATCAGCATTTGCATCGCCCAAGTAGCGCGCAGGTGTAAATTGATAGCCGGCAGAAAATTCATCGTCTGAATCATCACCATCCCAAGCTGCATCCATTGCATTAAGGCGCATTTCCATCACTTGCACATCCTTAGGTGTTACCCCTAAGTCTTCTGCAACCGCGTGGATTTCTTCCTGACTACACCACCCAAGCCTTTTTTTCATTTGACGCAAGTTAAAAAATAATTTGCGCTGTGCTTTAGTTGTTGCAATTTTCACAATACGCCAGTTTTTAATGACAAATTCATGAATTTCAGATTTAATCCAATGCACAGCAAAAGACACAAGCCGTACACCGAGACTTGGATCAAACCGTTTTACGGCCTTCATAAGGCCAACATTGCCTTCTTGAATTAAATCGTTTAAAGGAAGGCCATACCCAAGATACCCACGTGCAACTCGAACCACATAGCGCAAATGCGCAAGCACCAGTTGACGCGCACTATCAATATCACCTTCCTCATGAAAACGCCTCGCATATTCATGCTCTTCTTCGGGTGTTAATAATGGAAGTTGGTTTGCTTGGTGAATATAAGCGTCCACCCCCCCAATCGGAAGATGGGCCGACTCCAACTGCATAGGTAGATTCATAATGGACAATCCCTCCTAAAATAAAACACAGGCATGCCGTATTTTGTGATGGATTGTAGCATAGCTCAATGGCAAGGCTCAATATGTGACAGCTGGCGTTTTAAAGGAAGATAGGCACCAATCCACCCAAGCAAAAGCCCAAGTAACACACAAAGCACAACTTGATGTGCCGAAAACCCAACTGAAAAAGATATGCCAAATTCTGGAGCAACCCATGCACGCAGTGCATGGCCAAGACTTAGCAAAATGACATATCCCCCTAAAAAAGCACCCAGCACCCCCAACATACCAAGGCACGCACCTGTATACAAAAAAGGTCTCAAAATAAAGGCATCTGTCGCGCCAATCAGTTTAAGTAGTTGAATTTCATCATGATGCTCTTCCGCTGCAAGTCTTAACAAATTGCGAATGATAAAAACAACCATTAACCCAAAAAGTGCACCCAACACCCAAGTCAGGTGAACCATAAAGTCAAGCAATCCATGTAGCCTGCCCACCCAATCTCGATTTAATTTTGCTTGCTCAACATGTGGATACTGCTGCAATACCCGAAAAAGCACTTCTACTTGCTCTGGGGTGCTTATCGTAGCAGCAGGCATCACCTCAATCATTGCAGGCAAAGGATTTTCTGGTAAATATTTTCTAATATCTTTCATGCCTTCTTGCTTTTCAAGCTCAGCTAAGCTGTCATCCGCACTCACAAAAAGAGCGCTAGCAACGCCATTCGTTTCAACAATACGCTGCATTAAAGCAGCTTCATCGGCCGACTCAAACGACGCATCAAGATACAGTGCGATTTCCTTCCCTTGCTGCCACTCATTTACAACCGGCTTTAGTTGCTCCATGAGCACCCAAAATAGAAGTGGTAAAACCAAAGTAATCGCAATCACCACAACCGTCATCATCATTGTCCACGGCGCACGCTTAAACGCTGCGGCGCTCTGTCCCATGGCCTGCATCTGTCGAAGTATCAATTGACGACTTTTTTTTAGCACAGCTTTCCCTCTTTAAGCCATAAAATACGGTGTTTCATATGCGCAATAAGCGATAATTCATGCGTTGCGATTAAAACACCTACACCGGCTTGGTTAAACTGTTCAAACAACGCCATGATATCCATCGATAAAGCAGGGTCTAAATTGCCTGTTGGCTCATCCGCAAGCAACCAATCTGGCTTATGTACAATGGCGCGCGCAAGTCCAACACGCTGTTGCTCTCCACCGGACAGATGCACCGGCAAAACCTTTTCTTTTGAGAGCAATCCCACTTTATCGAGTGCGCCCTGAACACGTTTAATCATTTGTGGGTGAGGTAAACCTTCGATATGCAGAGGTAGGGCGACGTTATCAAACACCGTTCTGTCATATAGCAAATGAGGGGATTGGAGCGTTATCCCAAAACGTGCACGGTATGCGGCAATATCATTTCTTTTAAATGTCCGCAGTGACTTTCCATGCATCAAAATATCGCCCGACGACGGGCGCTCAAGGAGTGCTGCCAACTTCAAGAGCGTACTCTTCCCAGCGCCTGAGCGGCCTGTCAAAAATGCCATCTCTCCTTTTTCCAGAGAAAAATCCACGTAACTTAACGCTTCATGCCCCCCGGGATATCGTTTACTGACTTGTTTGAACTGAATCATTCTCAAAAATGGCCTGAACAAATTGTTGCGCGTCGAATGCTCGCAAGTCTTCCATCCCTTCTCCAACACCAATATAACGAAAAGGAAGGCCCAATTCATCGGCTATTGCGAATAAAATACCCCCTTTAGCCGTTCCATCTAACTTGGTAATAGTAATGCCTGTCACGCCAACGGCCTCATTAAATTGCCGCGCCTGACTTAATGCATTTTGACCAATACTCGCATCCAATACAAGCATCACTTCGTGTGGTGCATTCTCATCTATTTTTTGTAAAACACGTTTTACCTTCTTAAGCTCATCCATCAAATTGCCTTGTGTATGCAGCCGCCCTGCTGTATCGGCAATCAGTATATCAGCACCTCGTGCTTTTGCGGCTTGAAAGGCATCAAACACAACAGAGGCACTATCAGCACCAGTATGTTGCGCAATAACCGGAATGTCACTACGTGCTCCCCATGCCTGCAACTGCTCAACAGCTGCCGCTCGAAATGTATCTCCCGCCGCCAACATAACGCGCTTTCCCATACTTTGATACAACTTTGCAAGCTTTCCCATACTGGTTGTTTTACCTGCACCATTAATTCCTACCATTAGGATCACAAAAGGCGTTTTATCAGGTGTTTCAAGTGTAAGGGTTGACGGGTTCTCTACTAAAAGGCGCGTCATCAGCTCCTGAAGTGCCTGAAAAACCGCTTCTCCGTCTGCAAGCTCTTTCCGCGCTAAACGTTCTGTTAACTGTGCTAATATTTTCTGTGTTGTTTTAATACCTAAATCGGCGCTCACCAAAAGCGTTTCGAGCGATTCAAGCAATGCTGCATCAACTTCTTTTTTTCCAAGTAGTAAACGCCCAAGTCTTTGCCCAAGCCCTTCTTGCAAGCGCGACCACATGCCTTTTTTTTCTGTAACAGAGGCCGTTTCTTCTGATTGATTTTTTTTAAACCACTTCATTTGCTATACAAATCCTGTTAAATGTGAAATTCTATCATTTTTTTCCTGGAGTGAACCATGCGCACCGCTTTTCTTTTGCTTCTCTCACTCGTCACACATGCCGCCTTTGGTAACGTCCAATCATTCAAGCTCGACAATGGCCTTACCTTACTTGTTAAAGAAGACCACCGAGCGCCCGTTGCTGTTGCCATGGTTTGGTATAAAGTAGGCTCTGCCGATGAGCCAGGAGGCTTAACTGGCATCTCACACGCACTCGAACATCTCATGTTCAAAGGCACTCCCAAATATCCGTTGGGCGTTTTCTCAAAAACAATTGCAAGCCTCGGCGGACAAGAAAATGCTTTTACGAGCACCGACTATACCGCATACTTTGAAAAAATAGCCGCCGAACATTTACCCACAAGCTTAGCCTTAGAGGCTGATCGCATGCAACACCTGCTACTCGATGAAACTGAATTTAAAAAAGAAATGAAAGTGATTCGAGAAGAGCGCCGCTTACGCACCGATGACAACCCACAGGCGCTTACGTTTGAACGCTTCCTTGCGGCGGCACATTTAAGCTCGCCCTACCATCACCCTGTGATTGGTTGGATGAATGACATCAAACACTTAACCGTTCCAGACGTGCGCCACTGGTATGAAGCATTTTATGCCCCTAATAACGCAACCATTGTAGTTGTCGGTGATGTCAACCCGGATGCTGTCTTCGAGCTGGTCAAAAAAGAGTTTGGCGCTATCAAAAAAGAATCGCCTGTTGAACGCAAACAGCAACAAGAGCCTCCAGCACTTGGAAAAAAAATCCTTAACGTACGCGCACCTGCAAACGTTCCCATTTTGCTTCAAGGTTACACCGTTCCAAGTGTTAAAACAGCCTCCCTAAAACACACAAACGTTCCCTACACGCTTGAGGTTATCGCAGCCCTCTTAGATGCTGGTGAGAGCGGGCGCTTCAGTCAGCATCTCATTCGCGGAAAAGAGCAGGCAAGCAGCGTTGGGGTTGAATACAACCTATATACACGCTATCAAACACAGTTTGTCATTTATGGCGCGCCTAGTGCATCCAACACCTTAGAGGGACTTTCCCAGCAAATCAGTGCCGAACTCGAAGCGCTCAAAACAACCCCTATTTCACTCGATGAATTAAAACGTGTTAAAACACAGCTGATTGCACAAAAAACCTTTGAGCGCGACTCTGTGTTTGGCCAAGCTATGGAGCTTGGCATGCTTGAGACAATTGGCCTCGGTTGGCAAGCAGCAGAACAATATGAGGCGCGTATTCGCGCCGTCACCGCTGAAGATATTCAATCTGTCGCAATGCATTACTTTAAAGAAGCAAGCATGACAGAAGCCCATCTTTTACCTAAGACAGGAGCAACCCAATGAAATACCTGCTGATTTGTTTAAGTCTTTGGTTCACAGGCCTAAGTACCGTCAACGCAGCAAAAGTTGGCCCCATTGCCCGCTGGCAAACCAAGCAAGGCGTTCCTGTTGTATTTTATGAGGCCCCTGATATTCCAATGCTTAATGTCAGCCTCGCTTTTCGTGCGGGGGCTGCATACGACGGCCAACAGTTCGGTTTAAGTACACTCACAACACGCCTCTTAAATCAAGGCAATGATGGCCTAGATGCAGATACACTTGCAAACCAACTGGCTGAGACCGGAGCACAGTTTTCAAGCGAAAACAATCGTGACATGGTTGTCCTACACCTCAAAACACTCACAGAAAAAGACGCACTGAGCCATGCAACCGCTCTATTTGCGCGCATCATCAAACAACCTGACTTCCCTGAAAAGGCGTTTAATCGTGAAAAAAACCAGCAAAAAATGGCGATAAAACACGCTTTAGAGTCACCTGATGAGGTCGCGAGTCAAACCTTTTTCCGCGCACTGTATCAAGCACATCCTTACGCGCACCCGATTAACGGCGACTTAAAAACGGTGGATGCCATCACCCTCAAAGACGTGCGCCACTTCCACCAAACGTTGTTTGTTAGCAACAATGCAACCCTTGTACTTGTTGGAGCTATTAGTCGTCGCGATGCTGAGGGACTGGCTAACCAGCTAACACAAAATATTCCAAAAGGTAAAAAAGCACCATCAATTCCTCATGCAAAACCACTGCCTGATGCAATGGATGTAAATGTACCGTTTCCCTCCTCTCAAACCGTCCTTAGACTCGGTCAACTAGGTATTAATCACCACAACCCTCATTATTTCCCATTATTAGTTGGTAATTATACGCTTGGGGGTGGCGCACTTGTTTCACGACTTGCAAGTGAGTTGCGTGAAAAACGAGGCCTAACCTATGGTGTACACAGTCAGTTTGTACCAATGCCAGAACTTGGGCCCTTTGTGATTGGTTTTTCAACCAAAGCCGAACAAGCCGAAGCAGCCGAAACACTCACTCGAGATACGCTACAAGCATTTGTCAAAGCCGGTCCGAGTGAGGCAGAACTTAAAGCGGCCAAGCAGTACTTAACTGGAAGTTTTCCGCTCTCAATTGCAAGCAATCAAAATATGGCAGGTATTCTTTTAAAAATGGCATTCTATGAGTTACCCGATAATTATTTAGATAACTATACGGATAACATCAACGCTGTCAGTGTTGCACAAATTCAGTCAGCGTTTCAAAAAAGTATTCACCCAAATCACCTGCTTCAAGTTATGGTTGGGAAGATATGAAGCAAACCGTCCGTATTATTGGTGGTAAACACCGAGGAAAAAAAGTGAGTTTCCCCGATACAAGTGGCCTAAGGCCTACACCAAGCCGTGTTCGAGAAACACTTTTTAACTGGTTAATGCACCATGTACAAGGCGCTGACTGCCTAGACGCATTTGCAGGCAGCGGTGCCCTTGGCTTTGAAGCATACTCTCGCGGCGCACATGAGGTAACCTTGCTTGAAAAAACACAATCTATCTTTTCGCACCTGAAGCACCAAATAAGCACCTTTAAAACAGAGTCGGTACACCCTATAAAAATAGATACACTCAGTTATTTACAGCACTCTCACAAGTCATTCGACATTATTTTCCTTGATCCACCGTTTAATGGCCTAAACTTACTAGACCATTGCATTCGCGCTATTGAAGAAAGAGAAATCCTTAAACCACGTGGTTTACTTTATATCGAATCAGCACATCCTATTATACTCAATGACGCTTACTGGGAAACTCTCAAGGCAAAAAAAGCAGGTCTTGTTCATTATGCACTACATCAAAAACGAGATGCTTGAGCATGCAGTTTAATCTTATAGGCCCGGGTCGCGTTGGATATGCCTTGGCGCATGCGCTTATCAATACAGCAAACGACACACTGCTTGGTGTATTCCACCCAGAACTTGTAAGCGCAAAAAAAGCAACCCAAAAACTTGGGCAAGGTGATGCCTTCAACCACTTAAAAGATCTCCCCAAAGCAGATATCACGTTCATTGCAACCAAGGATGAGCATATTGAACCAACGGCCTTGGCACTTGCACGCGCGCAACGTTTTAAGCCCAAGCACCTCATTATTCACATGAGCGGTATACTAAGCATTGATGTCTTAACACCACTCAAAGAGCAAGGCGCGTCTGTTGGTGGTTTGCATCCCCTAAAAGCCTTTTGCCAAAAAGCGCCGCCTAAAGAGAATGTCTTTAAGGGTGTTGACTGCGCCATTGAGGGTTGTCCATTAGCGCTTGAAAAGCTCACACATATTGCGCATACCCTCGATGCCACCGTATTTACGCTCAACCCAGAAAAAAAAGCAACGTATCATACCGCGGCTATTATGGCCTCCAACTACTTAGTGACACTTTCATCCGTTGCCACAACGCTCTTTGAGCAAGCAGGTATTCCAGCCACTGAAGCACACGCATTATGTACGCGCCTCATGCAGACAAGTCTCAATAACTTACAACAAACAGGTGCCGCAAACAAAGCCCTCACAGGACCCCTTATGCGGGGAGATTTCAGCACTATTCAAAAACACCTCAAATCTATCGACTCAAAAACCATTAAAACACTCTACCAAACAGCAGGTCTTGCTACGCTGCCACTTGTAAACTTAGATACAACGTCTATACAGTTAATTAAACAGCTCTTTAAAACTTAAAGCACCTGTATGAATCCTAAAATAGCAGCCTTTACTGAAGCCATGCTCCAAAATGGCCAAAATGCCATAGCACTACTTGCGGAAGCTGATAGTGAGCCCGACGAACCATTGCTACAGTGCTATGCTGCAAGCCTTCATTTATATGCACAAACTGATGACGCCACACAAAAGGCAATGGCTTTATTGGAGCGTGCGAAGCATCACACACAAAAGCTGTCACCCACTGAAATGCTCATATTTGAAGCCATGCAAGCTTGGAGCTTGAAAAGTTACTATCATGCGCTCGCAAGGTTTGAGGTGATACTGCAAAAAGCACCCGAAGACTTGCTCACACTCAAATACGCCGAATGGCTTTTTTATATTTTAGGGCAAGCCTTCAACGCCAATCATTTTTTAAAAATCTGTGAACAATTAAAACCTTATCACCAACAAAATGCTTACTTTTTATCAATTTATGCCTTTGCACTTGAACTCGCCGGCAAACAATATGAGGCTTTAAAAGTCGCCAATCATGCACTGCTCTTAAACCCAACGCTTGCCTGGGCTCAGCATGCCTTTGCACATATACAACTCTTGCAGGGCAATATACAGGCAGGCGTCGAAGCGCTTGAAACCACCCAGGGTGACTGGAGTACGCTCACTCCAACCCTACAGTCACATATGCATTGGCATTTATCTCTACTGCATATTGCTAAGCAACATGAATCAAGTGCTGTGAACTTATTTCACCAGCATATTTGGACAGATAATGACGCAAAAAATACAGTGCTGGCACAACAAGATACGCTCTCTTTTTTATGCCGTATGGAGCTTGCAGGAATGCCACAAAACGATTTATGGCGAGAAGTAATGCCCCAAATAACACCCGCTTGCACAAGCCCCTATATGGTATTTAATAGCATGCTCTACCTCTATGCATGCGGAAAAAATCAACACGATGATATGGCACATCATATTCTCAAAAACGCGAAATTATATGCCACAGAGCAAAAAGGACCCGCACATACAGCATGGCTTGATGTTGGTCTACCGGCACTAGATGGTATCTATGCATATTCTAAAGCCAACTATCACGCCTGTATTGACGCATTCACCCCCATTCTGCCGCAAATAGGGTGCGTGGGTGGCAGTGATGCAGAAATTGAGCTCTTTCATATGATATACTGCGTGGCACTCTTAAAATGCAATAAAAAAAACCAAGCAAAAACACATTTTGGCAAGCATTTAATGCACTATACCAACACGCCATTACAAAATGTTTGGTTTTCAAACTAACTAAGCCTGTATGCACTTACTATCACTCAATAACGTATCACTAACGATTGCAAACAATCACTTGCTTAACCAAGTCAACTGGCAAATTCACCCTAAGGAGCACATTGCGCTCGTTGGACGAAATGGCGCCGGCAAGTCAACACTCCTCAAACTCTTGCAAGGGTATATCACGCCAGACAGCGGCACCCGTCAACTCCAAACAAATTTACGTATTGCAAGCCTCATGCAAGATGTCCCTGAGAGCGAACATGAAACTGTTTATCATTTTTTAGTCAAACAGCTTGGCGCCCTTGGTGAAACACTCGCCCAATACCATGATGCGTCACGCGCTCATGACACAACCCAAATGGCAGCACTTCAAACACAAATTGATGTTCAGAATGCATGGAACATGCTGCCACAAATTGATGCCATGGCAAGTCATTTAAGTTTATCGCTTGATACCCCCATTAAAAATCTCTCAGGTGGCATGAAGCGACGCGCGCTCCTTGGTGCCGCTCTGCTTGCAAACGCTGACTTACTTTTACTTGATGAACCAACCAATCACTTAGATATCCGTACCATTGAATGGCTTGAAAGTCATTTAAAACAATACCCAGGAACGCTTGTCGTTGTCACTCACGATCGCGCCTTTTTAAGCCGCGTATCAAATACTATTATTGAAGTTGATAGAGGCAAACTGCATCGCTACGCCTGCAATTATGATACCTATCTCGACCGTAAAGAGGCTATGCTTGAAGCGGAAAACACACAAAACCAGTTGTTTGATAAGCGCCTAAAAGAAGAAGAAGTTTGGCTGCGCAAAGGTATTAAAGCACGGCGCACACGTAATGAGGGGCGTGTCCGCAAACTAAAGGCCATGCGAGAGGCTTATCACGCAAGACGAAATTCACCTGGACAAGTGAAATCACTACAACTTGACGTGAAAGCTTCTGGAAAACTCGTTCTTGAAGCAAAAAATTTGCACTACCAAGTAGGCACACGCCAACTCATCCGAGACTTCTCATGCACCTTCATGCGCGGCGATAAAATCGGCATTATTGGTCCAAACGGCTGCGGCAAGACAACCCTCGTTCGCATACTACTCGGTGAGCTTACACCCAATGCAGGTCAAGTTCGACATGGCACGCATCTCAGCATTGCCTATTTCGACCAACTGCGCGCAGAGTTAGACGAACAGCAAACCGTCATGCAAAACGTGGCCGATGGCGCAGACTTCGTCACCATTAACGGACAAAGCACACATGTTGCATCCTACCTACGTGATTTTCTATTCTCGCCCGAGCGCTTCAACCAACCTGTGTTTGCATTATCAGGCGGCGAACGTAATCGCCTCTTACTTGCCAAGCTTTTTGCAAAACCCGTCAACCTGCTGGTAATGGATGAGCCTACCAACGATTTAGACATTGAAACGCTTGAGTTACTCGAAACCATGTTAAGTGACTACGCGGGCACATTGCTCTTAATTAGTCACGACAGAGCCTTCCTCAATCAGGTGGTCAGTAGCATTTTAGTCTATGAAGACAATGGACACATCCATGAACACGTAGGGGGTTATGATGACTATGCCGCCTATAAAGCGCTTACACCCCAGAAATCCCATGCAACGCCCTCTAAAGCGCCATCAAAACATCAACTGAACACCCCCGAGCAACGAGAATTAAAGCAGCTTCCCAAAAAAATTGAGCGCTTAGAAAAAGATATCGAGATGCTGCACGAGGCAATGGCTGCGCCTGACTTTTATCAGCAAGACAATACTCATGTCTCAGCACTCAATGAAAAACTCCACTCTCTCGAAAGTCAACTAGAAACAGCATATGCGCGTTGGGAAGCGCTAGAGTCTGGGCGTAGCACCTAATTTTCGGTAATATATATACTCTTTTTAACAAGCGATTTTGAATCATGCGTTTATTAGTACTGTGCTTTATACTCTCTATAACCCCCCTTCATGCTCGCACTCCCACACTCCAAAGCATTGATGGTGATGAGTTTACCCTTAAATCACTCAAAGGAAAGTGGGTATATATCAACTACTGGGCAAGCTGGTGCGCACCATGTCTACACGAAATTCCTGAAATTAATCGCTTTTATGAGCAAAACAAGCATAAAAATATTGCCGTCTTTGGTGTTAACTATGATGGCCTTTCTTCAGATGAGCAACGCTCTCTCATTCAAAAGTATCAACTCGCCTATCCAAGTCTTGGACTTGACCCCGCAGACGCCCTAAAGCTTGGAGACATAAAAGGCGTTCCCGTCACTTTTATATTTAGCCCAAGCGGTAAACTATTCGACGTTAAGTATGGCGAACAAACCATCAAAAGTTTAAGTGCATACCTTTAGTTGTATGAACGTGCCTCAATCTTGCCGCGCTGGCACAACGGTTGAAATAGCATGTTTATACACCATTTGTGTGACACCATTTTTTAAAGTGATCACACGTTCATCCACATGCTCAATACTGCCATGCAGCTTAATACCACTGACAAGAAAAATAGAAACCGGCACTTTTTTATCGTGCAAGCGCTGTAAAAATGCCATTTCTAATGCATGTGCGTCAGACATTGCCTTCTCCTTATTATTCTTTTGGCATGTAATTTACCCCGTCTATGTTTACATATGTCGGCACACTGAAAGAGAGCTTTAGCTTTTTGTAAATCTTTTATCCACCAGCTTGAAAACAAGCATAAATGATTGAATGTCGCCCTTATTTCCTTTATGCTGAGTTTAATTGTCACAGGGATAGGTGATTTTTAGTGAAAGCCATGCGTGTCTTTTTCAACCCTTTTGTCTGGCCACACCTCTGCTCACGCACACCTCACAGCATAAAAACGCTTTATTCCTTGAAATCAGCCTATGTGCCATCAACCACAGAGGCACTTAATCGAAACATACTTTTATCATATAGGAACCAGGCATGACACTATATAAAAAATCTTTATTCAGCGTAGCACTGTTGGGGCTTAGCATGGGCACTTATGCAGGTACAGCCAGTGAAAAATTAAGTGCTGCTTTTGACTTTGAAAGTCTCAGCTTAAAGCGACTTCAAAAAGATACTGCGTGGCAACTTCATATTGGTGGTTTTGTTTCATCTCAGGGTATCAATCAGCATGTCAATATCACAGGCCTTGTTGGAAACGAGTATAGTCCAAGCAAAAAAAACGGGGGTAATGTTATTGTTGGCGCTGGATTTTTACGACCTGCCGGCACCTATGAAACGTTTGATGTAGAATACGGCGTACAAATTTATTACTTGCCGAGTGTCACAGCAGGAGGAAACATTGCAATAGAAAACGTACTCCCAAATCTTGCTTACAAATACTCAATGAGTTTCTTGCCGTTGTATGCAAACTTAAAGCTGAACATCAATACAGAGTTTGAAAAAACCAAGGTAACGCTTGATTTTGGAATTGGACCAGACTTTATGAGGCTCAACAGCTACAGAGAGATAGCCTTAACTAACGCAACCATTCCTAACGATTTTTATTCAAGCCAGTCACAAACGCAATTTGCAACATTGTTTGGCGTTGGCCTTAAATCGGATAAGTTTAACAATGCAACACTTGAATTGGCTTATCGCTTTTTCTACCTGGGAAATGGTCACTTCTCGCCTAATAATAACTTAGTGCTAACACGTTTCAAAACAGGGCCTATCTACGCAAACGCAGTCACCCTTTCTGCACGCGTTTAGTATTTATGGCGACGAACGAGTATCATTCGATAAATAGTTGAGAGAAACATGTATCGGTATATATTTAGTGTCATATTGCTATTGTCGACATTGGGCGCCGCAGCGGCGCCCATTACTATAAAAATATACGGTACAGACGACAAGCATGAACCCCACGGAACCATCACTTTTAAAAATAGTCCTGGCGGACTTTTGATTAACCCAAAGCTCCATGGCCTTCCTCCTGGTCCACATGGATTTCATATTCATCAAAATCCGAGCTGCCAAAGTCATGGTGCAGCTGCCGGCGGGCATTTAGACCCAAAACAAACAAACACGCACCTTGGCCCCTATGAAGAAGGGCACTTAGGCGATTTGCCCATCCTCTATGTGAATGCTGATGGAGAAGCACGTTCTTCTCTAATTGCACCGCATTTGGATATCGAAAATATTGAAGGGCGCAGCGTTGTGATTCATGCCGGCGGGGATAACTATACAGACACACCACCTTTAGGGGGGGGCGGCCCACGCATTGCCTGCGGTATTATTCGGTGACAAGGCAACATTCCTGGGTTTGGGCCATTGTTGCATTCATCATACTCGGACCTTTATTACTTTATCTGCTACAACGGGCTTTGATTTACGCGCCTTCAAAAATAACACCCTCACGTCAAGCATTTAAAGCTGAAGACATGCAGCACATCCGCCTTATTACACAAGACAGCATACCCCTCAACGCATGGTACAAACCCTCATCCGCACAACAACCAACCTTTATTATCTTTCATGGCAATGCAGGGCACATAGGAGGACGGATGTCACTTGCACGCCAACTCCTAGCACAAGGTTTTGGTGTATTACTGCTCGAGTATCGCGGATATGGCGGCAACCCTGGCAGACCAACAGAACAAGGCCTTTACCAAGACGCACGTGCTGGCATGGATTTTTTAAAGCAGCAGGATATCCCAACGCAACAAATCGTTTTATATGGCGAATCGCTCGGCACAGGTGTCGCAACAAAAATGGCCTCTGAGCACCCCAAATCTTGTGCGCTCATTTTGCAGTCTCCATATACAACCCTTAATGCCCTACGAAAACATCATTACGCCTGGCTTCCAATTGAGCCCTGGGATAAATTTAACTCTCTAGAGCGCATTACAAGCATCCGTATGCCGCTTTTAGTGCTACATGGCACTGAGGATAAGGTTGTTCCATACGAAGAGGGAGAGGTGTTATTTTCAGCTGCTAATATGCCAAAGCAGTGGGTTGCACTAAAGGGTAAAGGACACAGTAATTTATGGACGCCTCAATTTGTGGATATAGTTACCCAATTTATCCACCGGCACTGTTAGGACTGTCATCATCAAACTACGTGTAAGCTATGGCTTACACGTTAACCCGAATTTCACGTCGTGACAGATTCAAAGAAAACGGTATACTTGTTCTCTAAGGGATGACAAGGATTGTCTGACAGGATGTCACCTTACCACCCTTACCTTACACATCAATATTTTCCACATTAAGCGCGTTTTCCTCAATAAAATCGCGTCTTGGCTCCACATTATCTCCCATAAGCGTCGTGAAGATTTGATCTGCTGACACAGCATCTTCAATGGAGACTTGCATCATACATCGAACAGCTGGATCCATTGTTGTTTCCCAGAGCTGATCCGGATTCATCTCCCCAAGCCCTTTATAACGCTGGATGGTTTGTCCACGCTTAGCTTCTACCATCAACCAAGCAACTGCTTCTGAAAACGAATTTACAGGATTTTTCTTTTCACCACGCTGTATAACTGCACCATCCGCAACAAAATCACCCAATTGCTGACCAAGTACCAATAACTCTTTGTAGTCTTTCGACAAAAACCATTCCACAGGAAACAAAATTGTTTTTTCAACACCATGCTGGGTGCTTTTAACACAAGGAAGATAAGTGTGTTTATCTTCGAGTGCAACTACATCAACACTAAATCGCTGCGTTGTCGTTTCTGACAGTTTCAGGCGCTCTAATAATGCGCGCGCCCAATCTTTTACTCGAGCTTCATCTTGTAAGCTAACATGCTCAAGCACGGGAACAAACACAAGCGCCATTAAAACTTCTTCCTGATAACGACGTGCATGGCGTGCAACGATTTTTTCAACACCTCGGTATTGCTGCACAAGCGCTTCAAGCGCACCAGCAGAAATAGGGGGGGCATCTTTGGATGGAAAAAATACCGCTTTGTCGAGTGCTGTTTGAGTCAAGTGTTCATACAATGCGTCATCATTTTTTAAATAACGCTCTTGTTTACCTTGCTTCAGTTTATACAGCGGTGGCTGAGCAATATAGACGTAACCTCGCTCAATTAAATCTGGCATTTGGCGATAAAAAAAGGTCAACAATAGCGTTCGAATATGCGCGCCATCTACATCCGCATCAGTCATAATAATAATACGATGATACCGGGTTTTATCAGGATTGTATTCTTCACGACCAATACCGCAACCAAGCGCTGTAATTAGCGTTGCAACCTCTTGGGAGGCCAGCATTTTATCAAACCGTGCTTTTTCTACATTTAAAATTTTACCTTTCAGTGGCAAAATGGCTTGAAAACGTCTATCACGCCCTTGTTTAGCAGAGCCACCTGCAGAGTCCCCCTCTACGAGATAAATCTCTGAAAGAGATGGGTCTTTTTCCTGACAGTCTGCAAGCTTTCCAGGCAGCCCTGCAATATCCAAAGCCCCTTTTCGACGCGTCATGTCACGCGCACGACGTGCGGCTTCACGTGCACGGGCAGCTTCAATAATTTTCATAACAATGGCTTTTGCAACCGCTGGTGTTTCTAACAAAAAATCACCCAGCTTTTCTGCAACAAGCGACTCAACCACTGATTTCACTTCCGAAGAAACCAGTTTATCTTTTGTCTGTGAAGAAAACTTAGGATCAGGCACTTTCACAGACAAGACAGCTGTTAGCCCTTCACGTGCATCATCTCCAGATGTCGCAACTTTTGCTTTTTTAGCAAGACCTGCTTGCTCAATATATTGGTTGAGTGTACGTGTCAATGCCGAACGAAATCCAGCCAAGTGGGTACCACCATCCTTTTGTGGGATATTGTTCGTAAAACAGAATAAACTTTCTTGATATGAATCATTCCACTGCATAGCCAATTCAACACTAATTCCGTCTTTTTCCCCTTTCATGAAAAAAGCATCAGGCATAATAGGTGTTTTATTTTGGCTAAGGTATGTTACAAACGCTTGTATTCCCCCTTCGTAAAAAAAGGTCTCCTTCTCGCCGTCTCTCTCATCTGTTAAATGAATACAAACACCAGAGTTCAAAAAGGCAAGCTCTCTTAAGCGCCTTGCTAGATGATCGTAACTAAACTCAATATTTGAGAATGTATCAGGGCTCGGTTTGAACCAAACTTCTGTTCCTGTTTTATCAGTCTCGCCAACGACTTTAATCGGTGCATCTGGCACACCGTTTCGATAGTGTTGCTCATGAACTTGTCCGTGTCGTTGAATCGACAATTTGAGCGCTTCGGAGAGCGCGTTGACCACCGACACCCCCACACCATGTAATCCACCAGATACCTTATATGAATTATCATCAAACTTCCCGCCAGCATGCAAAACTGTCATAATAACTTCAGCAGCGGAGCGTCCTTCATCTGCGTGCACATCAACCGGTATACCACGCCCATCATCATTAACAGTTACTGACTCATCAGCGTGGATAATGACGTTTATCTCTTTGCAATGTCCGGCCAAGGCTTCATCAATGGCATTGTCCACCACTTCAAAAACCATATGATGCAACCCAGAACCGTCATCTGTATCACCAATATACATTCCGGGACGTTTTCTAACCGCATCAAGCCCTTTTAAGACCTTAATGTTACTGGAATCATAATCGCTGGGGCCTACACTCATGAAGGTTCCTCGTCATACCAAAAAGAAGTTTAAAGTAAGCTGACAGTGTAACACGAACCAACGACAATTTATACGAGCCTTATCCCAACCTAGGGCTTGTCATTGATTAAATACTGAGTGCATATCCTCTAATGTTTCACGTGAAACATTGCCTGCATTCAACTGAAAAAAAGTAATATTGTTTCCCTCAAATAGCTCTATAAACAAATTAGGCTCAATCACTGTGAAAAAAAACTGTCCTTCAATTGTTTCAAGCACTTTAAAAAAACGACCGGCATGCGCCCTATCAAGCTCTGCAGTTATATCATCAAACAAATAAGTGCAAATACCGGGTAATAACTTAGCCTGAGCAAGCTTTAATGCAATTAATATAATTTTTTGTTGACCTCTAGATAATGTTTTCTTAGCTTTGTGGCCAGTGGTTTCAAATAAGATGTCCGCTTGATGTGCTCCTGAGTGTGTGTACTGCCTTTGTATATCTAACTCAAACTGTTCATCTAATATTTGCTGTAGTGTGATACCTTTATTTTTTTTATCCCAGCCTTTATCATAAATAATACGGCACGATAATGATGTAAGCTTTGACAGTATTACTTCAAATGCATCCGCCCAAATAGTGAAATAAGCAGCTCTAAACTCATCTAACATTTCAGACAAACTAACCAACTGCTCATCCCATGGTGCACACTGTCGTCTAGTGACGCGCTCACGGAGTAACGCATTTCGCTGCTTTAAAACCCTCTTATAATCTTTCCAAATTGTGTGATAATCAGGTTCCATATGAAATAGCCCCCAATCAAGCAAGCTACGTCTAACAGCGGGTCCTGCATCCATGATTTCAAAAATATCTTGGTAAAATACCTGGCACGGCAAATATCTTGCTAAGTCACTGCTGCGTTGGCAGGTTGCCTTATTTAATCGAACAACCGTCCCCTGCTTGTTTTTTTGAATACTAACCGAGTCGCCCGTATCCATTTCACCAAAAACAGTCAAATTGGGGGCATCATATGAAACCAAAGTAAGTAACTCTCGTGAACGAAAAGAGTGTCCCGAGCCCAGTAGGTAAATCGACTCTAGTAAAGATGTCTTTCCACTACCATTAGGACCAAAGAACACATTAAACCGTTGACTCAAATCCAGGCGTGCCGCCGCAATATTTCGAACTTGATGAATATCTAAACGCGCAAGACTCATATTTTCATTGGCATAATGATGTATTGGTAATTTTCATCTGCCGGAGACTCAACCAAAATACTACTATCAGTTGTTGAAAAAGAAAGTTGCACTTCTCCTTCAGGCAAAACATTCAAAACATCCAATACATAGCCTGCATTTACACCAATTTTAAGCGCCTCCCCTTCTGTTTTTGCTTCTAGCGATTCTATTGCTTCTTCTTTTTCTTGGTTATTGGCAATCAACGTTAATAAATTTGGTTGTAGATGTAAAAGTATCGCCTTTGATTTTTCGTGCGCTAAAATAACAATACGAGACAAAGCACGCTTTAATATATCTCTATCAAGACAAACAGATTTGTTTTGGCCTTGTGGAATTGCCTTTGTGTAAGGCGGGAAGCGTGCTTCGAGCAGCTTGGATGAAAATGTATATTGCTTCGTAACCAATTTAACATGCCTTTCACCTGCAGAAAAAACCACCGTTTCATCTGTCACTGTTTGAAGTAAACGCAGCATATCTTGAACAGCTTTTCGAGGAATCAACAAGCGATGACGTGCATTTTCCATCGTTACCGAAAAACGGTCAATTGCCATTCGGTGTCCATCTGTTGCAACAGCAGTCAGCGCTTCATCATCAAACGCTAAAAATAGCCCGTTTAAAAAAACACGTACATCTTGTTGCGACATAGCAAAGTGCGTTCGTTGAAGTACTTTTGCTAAAAGTGAGGTGGGTAAAATCAGCTCCAACTTACTGACTTCATCTTGCATATAAGGATAATCCGCAGCTGGAAGTGTTGCCAACTTAAATGAGCTGCGCCTCTCTTGAATGGATACCACATCATCTTGATAAACAACGCGCGGAGTAGCCTTATCATCTAAAGAACGAATGATATCTAAAAATTTCTTGGCCGATACTGTAATAGCACCTTCATCAACATTTGCTTGGCATGGAATACGTGCAGTTATTTCAATTTCAAGATCAGTCGCCGTAATTGTTAAGTGCCCTTGACTCAAAGAAAATAAAAGGTGCGATAAAATAGGTAACGGTTGCTTTCTATCAAGCGCACCAGAAACCATCAGAAGTGGATTTAATAAATCACTTTTAGCAATTGTTAATTCAAACATAATATGACACCACTAAGATGAAAGTATACGCATTAAATATTTATAGTCTTCTGAAAAATCCCCCCCCTCTTGAATCAGCTCTTTGATCTTTCGGCAAGCATGAATCACTGTCGTATGATCACGTCCTCCAAAGTGATCACCAATCTCAGGTAGGCTATGGTTTGTTAACTCTTTGGCAAGTGTCATCGCCATTTGACGAGGTCTTGCAATTGACCGACTACGCCTCTTAGATAATAAATCAGCCACTTTGACCTTATAGTACTCAGCAGTGGTTTTGGTAATATTCTCAAGCGTTACTAGCTTATCCTGAAGTGCAAGTAAATCACGCAATGCTTCACTAACAAACTCTATGGTGATCGCTTTACCTGTAAAGTGGGCATTTGCAATCACACGACGTAAAGCCCCTTCTAATTCTCGCACATTAGAGCGAATCCGTTTGGCAATGAAAAAAGCAACCTCATAAGGGAGTTCAATATTTGATCTTTCAGCTTTACTCATTAAAATAGCAACCCGCGTTTCCAATTCCGGTGGCTCAACTGCAACCGTTAACCCCCATCCGAATCGAGATTTTAATCGCTCTTCAACGCCATCAATTTCTTTAGGGTAACGATCACTGGTTAATATAATTTGCTGTTGCCCTTCAAGTAATGCATTAAATGTGTGGAAAAACTCTTCTTGTGAGCGATCTTTTCCTGCAAAAAACTGAATATCATCAATCAATAAAGCATTTAGTGAACGATAAAATCGCTTAAACTCATTAATTGCATTGGTCTGCAATGCCTTCACCATATCTGCAACAAAACGCTCTGAATGCAAGTATAAAACCCGTGCATCCGGATTTTTCATCAAAATTTCATTCCCTATTGCATGCATCAAGTGTGTTTTTCCTAAGCCAACCCCCCCATAGATGAAAAGTGGGTTATATGCATCTCCTGGCCTTTCTGCAACTTGGAGTGATGCGGCACGAGCCAATTGGTTAGAGTTTCCTTCCACAAAACTCGAAAATACAAACTTCTCATTTAAGTAAGTATTTTTAAAACGATCGTTGGCTTTTTTTACTTGGGGTGCTGCTGATATTACCTGGTGCTCAGCTGATGCTTTTGTTACTGGCGTCTTAGGCACATTCAAGTTGGGTGCACTCGAACCAATTTCAATACTAACAACTTTAATAGTGCTCTCGCTAAATTGGCCTGCGAGTTCTTGAATACGTGAGCAAAAATTCTTTTTAACCCATTCTACAACAAAGCGGTTAGGCGCCAGCAATGTCAACTTTTCAGCCGTTTGAGCAGGGCTTAACTGTAATGGCTTTAACCATGTATGGAATTGCTGAGGCGTAAACTCAGACTCGAGCACGCTCAAACATTTTTCCCAAACTTTCACAGCCACAAAACACTCCTCACCCCAAAGGTCATTACAAGCTCAATCAATTAGATAGATATATATACAAAGAAATCAAACGAACACATCTTTATTTACTGAAGTGTTAAATAGTGCCACTCGAAACCTTTATCAGCAAGTGAAAAAAATTATACATGCATAAAATCATGCAAAACCTAGTCTAAAAATAATATTCTCTTTTTAGGTGAAAAAAGCCTGAAAAAATAAGAGGATAAGTGGGGATAAAAAGTTCTCGTCTTGCCTCTTTCTCAGTTATCCCTAATATACGATCCCTTAAAAGCAGTGCTTTTACACACACTTAAATAAATAACAACCTATTGATTAATATTGTTTTTTTTAATTTATACATAAAAAAACAGATCCTAATAATAAATAATAAATAAATAATTTTCTTTTCTTAATAATATTAAGATGTGTCAAGTAACACCGTTTTATGAATTAAGACGCCTCGTAAATTTTTAAATAGTCCTTACAAACTACAAGTATAACTTCGTGGAAAACCCTTGAACGTGATAGAAAAAAAATGAGAATTAATCAGATTTTTTATCACCTTTTTAGTTATCCAGATCTATTAGTTTGTTTAAAACAGCCTTTTTACACACATTTTAAATACATTTAACTTTTTGATAAATATAATAAAAATAGAGTTTTCCATGATTTTTTAGACCCTAATAATAAGTATTTATTTAAATAC
>JARGNV010000040.1 GCA_029212465.1 Legionellaceae bacterium
ATAAAACTTAAAGCATGTCGATCTGATTAAAACTTAATCGATCGCCGCTCTAGGGTGTGTTGACAATTGGCTGAAATACCTCAAAATTACTTTTTTCTTCCCTACGTACCCCGCTTTATGCGGGGTATCCAGTCAAAGTGGTACTTAAAACCACTGGATGGCCCGCATAAAGCGGGCCAAGTAGGTAGTAAAACGAAATGTCAACTCACCCTACTATGGAATATCCCCTTTAATAGCCTCTCAAACCTTATGCCGCATACCTGCAAGCCATCTTTTACGTAACGAGCACCCATGCCAACCCTTTCGCTTGATGCGTTAGATATAGAAAATCTTTCATCTCAAGCTTTAAAGCGTATTTAAAGCACTTATGTGTGCTTCAGCGGTATCGGTCAATGCTTTTAATTCTGGCAGGTGAAGCGCTTTAATCTTTTCTTGAAGTGCGTCTCTGTCAGCATTAAGCCTTTTCTCATTCACATCACGCTCTTTATCATAGCCCATGTAAGAGTGATTCCAACATGACAATTTTAACTGACTAAACAGCGCTTTAAAATACGCTTTCTCATCGGGTGTCTCAATATGCTCAGCTATCAATGAACACATCACTGTTAAATTCCAGTGCATGATTTTTGCAATTAAAAGGTGTACTTCCTGTGTTTGGCTGGGCGTTAACACGTCCGCTCTTTCCTGCAAACACCAAAAAAGCTGCATAAATGCCATCCAGTATTGCTTTTTATCGAATAGATATAGCGTTGCCTCAAGCTCCAGCGGCATCGACTTTATGGCTTTAAGCCGCGTTAACTCTTCATTTGATATGATTGTTGGTAATGCTTTTGTGTGCTCTAACAAACAATAATTAATCATCTCATCTGATATCTTGGATTTATTTTGTTTGCATTGCTCAATAACATACTCTGGTATATTGGAGTTTTCTTGTTGATACTGGTCAATACTTCTGCCTAAATCCCCAACCACATCCATTTGATCTGTAAAAGAGAGTAGTAACTCTTCAGGAAAAGCAATGATATTCGCTTTTTGAGCCTCTTTTTTATCATTCGCCATGCGCATCATATGCGCTAAATAATGTGACTGTGCTATATATAAACGAATCAAATTATCAGGCGGAGCACCTTCTTGCCTTGTGGTAAGGGATGGAAAATTACCACAAAAAGCCATGATAAACCCAATACTCTTCCCAATTTCACCGAGCGCATCTAATGTATGCGACACAACCTTACCATCAAACTGTTGGTATCCCGCATCTATTGCCTCTTTAAAAGGGCTCGTATTTGGTATGAATTTACGTATAACTTGCGTGATAGCTCTAAATTGGCACAACGTAATAACGGTTTTCATTGCTTGCAACATTTCTTCTTGTTGCAACTCAAAGCTTGGAGCAGGCAAAGGTATTCTACTCAAGGTACGGAAAAAAGATTTTTCTTGTAGCGCCTGATATTGTTGCCTCTCTTGCATCACACTAACTGTTTTCGCTACCACACTGTTTCGTAATAAGATTGCAGCTTTTAGTGATTCGCGCTCCTCATGTATGCGCCGAAGATCATTTGAGCTTTCTGTATTACCTCGACGTTTTACAAGCGCTAGAGCGTTGTTTAAATGAGTCTTTGCATCTTTATAATGTTGGTTAGGTGGGCTTGGCATAACCGTACGCAGTTCTCGATACGTCACAGCAAGCCTGACTTCAAACCCCATGACTTTATCAGGTGCATACCGCATACTATATTCTAGTAACACTGAGAGTATATTTATAACCTGGTCTGCATAGTGAGTGGCTGTTTTCTCTATGGCTTTGTGCTCTTCACCAAGCGCCTCTCTGGCACGCGCCGTTTTAAAGTGATCAATTGCTATATTTAAGCTAAGGTGCGCCAGTTTTTCATAAAACAGATAAAACTCAACCAGGCTATATTCATCAACGAATAAATCTGTTAAATCAGATAGTAAACGGTCAATCTCACTCTGATGATGTGACAAAACGCGCCCATGAAACGCTACCAGACCGCGGCTTTCATAGGGTAATAACTCCATTTTGCCCAGCCATGTACTAAGCGATTGCCATAAATTATAAAAACAAAACGTGTCATTGGCTTTGGCATGCTTATCCGCGTCATCAAGTGCAATTTCTGCAATAGCATCATCTCCTAAAATAGCACGAATTTTTGCCCGCTCAATTGATATGTGCTGCAATTGGTAATGATATATTTTGGGGTGCGTCGCCTCTGGCGCAACATAATCCCACGCCTTCACCAAGCACTGTCTTGCACCTTCATAATCACCAAGCCTTCTCAATATCATCACTTTATGAAGATATCCATCATACACCCCTTTATGGGTCAGTACGTCTCGTACTTCTTTCATTTCTGCCTGACGAATCCATCTATCTAGCAAATCGTTTGCTAACATAAATTGTTCTTTTTTCACTAAATCGATAACTTTTGTTTTTAAAGCCATCCAATCAGGTGCTGACAAGGTGGTATCAGCGTATTCTTTTTCAATCTGTGATGAAATAGCTTCTTCTAGCGATTGTACTTTTCTCGCTTCTACTTGTTCTCTCAATATTGCTGCTTCACGCTTTTTCTTTTTTTGGAGTCGCTTCTTTGCTGTGGTTGATAATGGTTTTTGAGGGGAGCGCAAAGATACATCGACATCAGATGGCAAGGGAGCTGTAACATTCATTTCTTGTAATAATTGTTCTCGAATGCGTGAATTAACCATTCTTAAACGGTGTGTTGCCAATGCATTAATGAGTGGTGTTGTAACACTGTGAGGATCAGACAAAATATATTCACAGTTTTGCTTCACGACTGGTAAATTTTGCTGTTGCATGGGTGCGAGCAAATCACGATACATCAGCAAACGTGGGCCCCTAATAAAACGCTCATGCACAACGAATTGGTCGTTTACACTCGCTTGCGATAAAGCAAATCGCGCTTCATCTAAACTGGCCATTTTAACTTTGTAATATAGCTCCAGTGCATTCAATAAAATATTCGCGTCAGGTGCATGCTCAGGCATCACGAGTGTCGTTTGCGACACATCAACGCTTTCTCCAGGGCAATACTCATCGACATATTTCAAATACTCTGAAGGCGCCGCATTAGGTATCCGTATCGTCTGCATTAAGGTATATGCTAAATAATCAGATACAGCGTCTAATAAGTTCACAAAAGAAAAAGCCGGGATACTTGCTTGTATCTTATAAAACTCCTGCTCTAACATGCCATATGTGGCAGGCGTTATCGTATCGAGGGTGATATTAAATTGCGTTGCCGATGTGTCAACTATCGGGGCAGGCCCCATCAGCGCATTATAAGTTGAGCAAATTTGGTCAAGCCCTTGCTCTTTTAATGCTAAATGCTTCTTTTCTTGTGCAGCGATACGTGCTTTTTCATCAGGAGAGCTTACTTCAGACGCCATGACCTGCCCACACACTAAAACACTTCTAATGTTGGACGATTGCTTTTGCATAAATTCAACATGCGCTCTAAGGCTTGCTTTTAACTCGGGGCTTGCATCTGAGCGCTGGTAATATGCATTGAATGTTCTAAACAAAAAAGCTGCATTTTGAAGTGCTTTCGACTGCTCAAAGGTATCTTCTTCATTATTTCTTAGCTCAAAGATATAAGCTGCTTGCAGCTGTAAGGCAAACTGTAAATCTTGAATCACCGTGCCATCCATATAATACCGAATCTGAGATGCTAATGGATAACAAGCCTTCACTGCATATGCATGCGACAACATTTCATCTGAAATTCTTTTAAACGCTCGCTTTCTTTTCGAGTTATGTGGCATATCCTGTGCGTTTTCAAAACGCTGTCTTATACTTTGAATATTTGTCATGACATCAGTCGACGCGACTTTATTTGCAGCAAGCGGCGCAACTGCGCTATTCAGCGCGTCTATATCAATTTCGGTGTCATGCACCACAGCTTCGTCTACGGCTTTTTCGTCAGATAACTCTTCTACTTTATCGAGTAACTCAGACAAGCCTTCAAACGCTGCTGTACCATCTGACATGGTTGCAAGGTACTGGTCATGAGTATTCACATACTGCACAAGCACTTCTCTATCATGCTTATTATGTGCTACATAAAATGATTGCATGCTCATTGCATGGGTAAATAGTGCATGGTAAGGCGAGTCTTTAGTAATATGTTGAGCACATAAACTTGCGATTTCAGCACACAGTCTAAGCTCGTGTGTGGCACGATTTTCTTTAATCATACAAAAGATTTGATAGGTTCTTTCTAGAGTGCGCTGAAAGGCTGTGGGGTCTTTTTGAAGTTCTTGACGGGATAGCGTTAATTGATTAATAGCAAGATCGACAGGCATAAATACACTCGAAAAAAGTCAAATATTATACACTGTCGCCATTTTCAAATCTAGCTTGTTGAATTATGTCAACGCAAACGATTAAAACAACACCCTTCTACATCCATTAAACAATTATCATGTTCAATCTGTAGCGTCGTATGTGAAATATTAAATTGTGCAGCCAGTAACGCGTTGATTTCTAAAATAATAGCTTCATGTCGTACTGTTTTTTCAACAAGAACATGTGCCGTTAAACTCACTCTTTGACTTGATATGGCCCACACATGTAACTCATGCACTGCCAAAACACCCTCAAGATTGCACAAAACATGTTTTAGTGCTTTCATGTCGATGCCATCTGGTACGCCTTCTAGTAGAATATTCATGCTGGCTTTAAACAGCATCCAGCTTCTTGGTAAAATCCAAAATCCGATTAAAACGGCAATCAGTGCATCCACCCACATCCAATGTAAAAACTGAATAATGAAGGCACCAGCAATAACACCTGCAGAGCCCAGCGCATCACTCCATACCTCAAGGTATGCGCCTTTCAAGTTTAGGTTATGATGCTTGCCGGGGTTTAATATCCACATAGAAATAAGATTAATTAACAGTCCAATGACCGCAATCACAAGCATACCAACGGACTGAATGTCTGGCGGATGATACAGACGTAAATAGGCTTCGTATAGAATATAAAATGCGACACCAAACAAAAGTAAGGTATTGAATGTAGCAGATAAAATTTCAAAACGATGATACCCAAAGGTTCGGTAATCATCAGCTGGTTTCTTTCCCACTTTAATAGCAACAAACGCCATGATAAGTGCTGTCACATCCGTTAGCATATGCGCTGCATCTGAAATGAGCGCAAGACTCCCTGTAATCACACCACCCACTGCTTCAACAATAAAATATCCCCCGGTTAAAATAAGGGGGAGTAATACCATACGCTCATTTGTTGCAGCCAAAGGGGCATGTTGATGCCCTGAGCCCATCCAGCTCTCCTCAATAAATATAAAGCTAATAGTCTATAGTGCCAGATTATTTGAGTATGCTCACCTTGTAAATGCAGGGTAAACGCAAGATGGTTGCGCCACATCTACATAGCAGCTAGTATGTGAAAAGCATTTTTTACATTAAAGGGATTTTGATGATGTGCAAAAGACTTTCGTTTCTTTGTATTTTTTTATTTGCATTACTCGGTGTTACCACACTCCACGCTGCTGCCTCTAATAATATCTTCGATGTTCGAACTCGCTTCTCACAAATAACGCTTACCCCCTCAAGTAATTTGCCAGCCGCTCAATATAATCTGCAACTCAATGAGTTCGGCCTGCCCTCGGGCCGCCTAAACTATAGAGGTTATGTATTTTCACCACTTGGGTGGGGCGTGAGGAGTGGTTTTTTTTCGGGTACCCGTGTTTTAAATACGTTGCTTGGCAGCGCGAATAATGGCGTACACATAGCAACAGAAAAGTGTAAAACCTCTTCGTGTCCCGAAGGCTCTACGCGTAATACTTTTACATCAGTTCAAATTTCAGACTCAACACAAGAAAGTGGTGTGCTTACTGCCTGTTTAGCAGATGACATTTCTTGCCAATCAGTAACCCTAGACTTTCACCCTTATATCTCCTGGGTTGAAAATAATGAGGATGGCTCACAAGGGACTGTTTTCAGTGCGCCTATTAGTAGCGATGGCACCGTTGACACCAGTAACATTCAAAGCACAGCCTTAAGCCGCGGTGTACATACCATGCAGGCTAACACAGGCCTCACCTATACTTACATGACAACTATTACCAACGATTTTTTTGGCCCACTCCTTGTATGTAAGCTTGACGGCACCACAGCACTCCCAACCGATTGTGTAGATGCAGGGAGGCATGGTATTGCCGATGTGGCCATCAACCCTACAACTCAGAGAGTCTTTTTTATTACTCCTATTCTAGGCTCGGCAAGCAGTTGTGCTGTCACTCCTGACGGTGGCATCATCGACGGCAGTTGCTATCCTATGGGAGTGCCTCCGGACGAAAACTTTAGATATATGTTATTACAACCAAACAACGGTTCCAGCAATAGCATTTTTTATGGTATGCCTATTGGTTCTAGACATATAACTAGATGCTCTGTGCTTTCTGATAGCCGGGTTTTTTCTTGCTTTAACATGGAGAACACCTATAGAGAGCCTGCGAGAGACATAAATGCCACATTCACCAAGCCAGCATTGAATTTTAATGGCGAACTTATGTCAATTCCATTAACCCGCGTTGACCTTACAACTGAACAAGTTATTGATAGCCAAGTGTTGTTTTGCCCGGATCCTTCGCGCATGCAGGATATTAGTACAAACACCTGTACGAATGCTGGAAAAACCTTCGATAAACCGATTGCAGCCCTGAATGTATCTGTCTCTGATACAAGCGGAACCGTAGATTTAATGTTAGTTGAACCAAGCCCTACATATGAGGGAAGCTCGCTGATTCAGTGTCATTTAACAATTTCTGCTGAAAGCAATATTCCTGTATTATCAAGATTTTCTTTAAGTGATTGTGTGGGTGTGCCGGGCGTTGCACAAGAAGGGCGAAGCAGTATTGTAACTTACTAACTGAGAATAATAGGCACTTTATTTAACAAAATGAAGTGCCTAACGCCCTATTCCTGGTCACCACTGCTTGAATACCGTGTATCTTTGCTTTAAAATTTTTACAAAATGTAAACTATATAGCAAATAAAGGCTGTTTCACTTGTCACAGGTCGTATCTCTTCAAAAATATGTCACGCAACTTTCAATTGCGCATATTATCTTATTAACCCTTAGCAATGTCTTGGTGCAATACCCTTTTGTATTGTTTGGATACCATACCACCTGGGGCGCTTTTTCCTACCCTGCCATTTTTATTTTAACGGACTTAGCCACCCGCATGTTGGGTGCGCGTGTGGCGCGAATCGTCATTTTTCGTAGCATGCTACCAGCGCTCCTTATTTCTTACCTACTTACCAGTTATATTGAGGGCGCAGGCCTTACTTCATGGCATGGCATTCATTTACTCCCCCTTCGCATTGCCCTCGCATGCTTTACCGCATATGCCATAGGACAACTGCTTGATATACATGTATTTCAACGTTACCGAAACCATTTAAACTGGTGGGTTGCCCCAGCACTCTCTAGCACAGTGGGTAATTTAGTCGACACACTTTTTTTCTTTTTTATTGCCTTTTATCACTCAAGCAATCCATTTTTAAGTGCACATTGGCCTGAAATTGCAACAGTCGATATGCTCTTTAAAATATGTATTAGCCTGATTGGATTTGTTCCTGTTTATGGTATGACTTTAAATGCGCTAAATCGCTATTTAAATAAAAGCACCCGCTCGGGAATTTTTTCAAGCTAGTTAGCCTAAATCTCACATTAATTCCCGATCGGGAATCATTCCTTGCATTCCTTACAAAAACATGCTTAAGTTACCGTACGGGAACAAATAAAGGGTGCTAATGATTCACTCAAGCAAAGATATCGGACAATTGATTCGCAACGTTCGCAAACAACTTGGCGTGACACAACGCGATTTAGCACTCACAGCGGGAACAGGCCTACGATTTATTATTGATTTAGAAAAAGGGAAAGATACCTGCCAAATCGGAAAAATATTACAAGTACTCCAAGTACTTGGCATTCAATGCACGCTCTCTCCGACAGAGGTAAATACACATGAATCATGAGTTAACTGTCTATCTTAATCAAACCTTGGTGGGTGAACTTCGTGTGAGTTCTGATAATGAAATGAGCTTTACTTATCACGCTACCTATCTTGAAAATGAAATAAGCATTCCCCTTTCTCAGTCACTTCCCCTGCAAGAAGCAACCTACACAGCCAAACAGTGCCGCCCTTTTTTCAGTGGCATTTTGCCAGAAGCACACCTACGCACAACCATTGCAAGGCAACTCGGTATTAGTGACAAAAATGATTTTGCGCTGCTATCTGCCATTGGTGGAGAGTGTGCTGGTGCAGTTAGTTTACTGCCCAAAGGCACTACCCCAGATACATTAAGCCCTGACTATCGCGTGATGGATGAAGCAACACTTGTCACTATCTTACAAGAAATGCATCAACGCCCAATGCTTGCAGGAGAAGATGGTATTAGACTATCGCTTGCAGGTGCACAAGATAAACTGGCCGTTGCATATATCGATGGCCAAATTGCTATTCCTATGGGGGGTGCTCCTAGTACGCACATATTAAAACCTATCAATCGTGCCTTTCCCTCACTCATTGAGAACGAATGTTTTTGCTTAAATTTGGCAAAACGTATTGGCTTAAATGCAGTTGAAGCCACGCTGCATGAAACCCAAAAAATTCCTTATTTACTCATTAAACGCTACGACCGTATTACGCACAATGGTCACATTAAACGTCTTCACCAAGAAGACTTTTGTCAAGCCCTTGGAATTGTGCCTGAAATGAAATATCAACGTGAAGGTGGCCCTACACTCAGCACCTGCTTTCAACTCATACGACGCGTATCAAGTGTGCCAGTCCTTGATATTAAAGCGCTATTACATGGTGTGCTATTTAATCTGATTGTTGGTAATAATGATGCACATGGTAAAAACTTTTCTCTCACCTATGAGGCACGTAAAACGCGCCTTTCCCCTTTATACGACATCATTTCAACGGTATGCTACCCAACCCTTGCAAGCAAAATGGCAATGAAGATAGGTAGCAAATACGATTTTGACCAGTTATATCCACGTCATATTCTTCAAATGGCAGACGCTGCACAGCTGTCTCGAGCACTTATTCAAAAAGAAACCGAAGGCCTGATAGAAAAAATTAAAACGCATATCACCGATAGCCCATTTACAGAAACCATTTTAAAGCGTGCGCACACGCTACTCAGACGCCTTCAAAGTGCTTAGCGCCCAAAATAACACCGTCCGCCTTGCGCAATAATTTCTTGAATATACAAGTTGATTTTATCACGCGTATCGCGATAAAAAGCGAGGTCTTGATTATACGCATCAGGTATATCGGTTTGTGTACCATCAGCGCACTCACTCAGCATATATACATTTCGAGCCTGAGGCGCTATTTTTGTAAGGATTTGATCTTTTTGTGCTTTTGTCATTGTCAAAATATAATGCGCCTTATTGATATCAAGCAGTGTTAATTGTTTTGCACGATGAGGGCTCATATCGATATTCATGTCTTTCATTACAATCACAGCATTGGCTTCGGGGCCCGTTTCTTTGGGCCGCACACTCACCCCACGAGAGTTGACTCGATGGCCTGCTTTAGAAAGAAACTGGGCATGCTCGGACAAATATTCCGCCATAGGACTTCTTCCTGTATTACCTGTACATACGAATGTTATTAGAGGATCGATAAATATCTTATTCGTCATAATATAAAAACCGCCTGAAAGTGCCGCAAGCACCAAAACAAACTTAACTATCACTTGGATAACTGGCTGAGACATCATTTCTCCCTTAGTAAATGAGCAAGCGCTTACCCAGGCAAGCCAGGAAAAACTTTAAGCGCTGGTAATGTATCTTCTCAAGACCTTATCAAACTGTATTTGAATTTTAAAAAAAGATCTAGGACATATCCTTATATTACTTACTCACGTTACGCACCGCATTCTTGCCTCATAGCTAAAACTCATTAAAATTTCCCTCTCATTTTATGGAGGGCTGTAGCATGGATATGCTGGATATTTATACTGATTACCTGATTTGCCAAAACTAATTTTAATTCCAAACCTTTATGGGGGTATGTAAAGTCAGCTGTACGCTCACAAGAACGTAAAGATGGTGTACTTATCCTCGATGATACCATTACAATTTTGAAAGGCCTTACAGTTTTTTAAATTATGTACCACCTTCCAAGTTTGCACAGGAAGCGGCATAATTAGTTTGCTCTATGTGAGAGTGATACAGTCTTTGGGGAAAGGTCAAGCGCTGTTACCTCCTTTAGTGGTATGTGGCTTATTGCTAGGTGCTGGATATGGTGTTTTATCTTTAGGTGCATTCTATCTATTTTTGATGAATTTGGTGTGTGTGAATCTTGCTGGTGTAGGCATGTTTCTTTTGCAAGGGATCCGTCCATTAAGTTGGTGGGAGAAAAAACGAGCTACGAAGGCCACATTTACTGCTATCAGCCTTTGGATTTTAACACTAGCAGCATTGGTTACATTAGTTTTACTTTTAAAAAAGGGTTGACTTCCCGATGATTGATGAGAGGCTAAGTGTTCTTAAAAAATAATCTGTATATTGAAAGACTTAATATACTCGCTAGAGCACAAAAAAAACTGGCTAAAAGTATTCCCAAACGAGCTGCATTGATAAGATTTTGATTAAACGCTAAATTTGCGATGAAAATAGCCATAGTAAATCCGATACCAGTCAATATACTGCCACAAGCGAGCAGTATCCAGTTTAGATCTGTAGGTCTTTTCGCCAACCCAAGAAAGTCAGCAACAAAACTAAAACTAAAAACGCCAAGAGGTTTTCCAAGCGTAAATCCTAAAAATACAGCCATGGTAATTTCACTAGTAAAATCGGAAAAAGATATAATTATTCCTGCATTAGCTAATGCAAATAACGGTAAAATTAGATATCCAATCCATGGGTGCAAAAGTATCTCCAGTCGCTCAACAGGAGAAAGTGTTTCACGGAGCGCTACTTCAGCTCTGCGTAATGCCTTGCGATCCTTTTTATCTTTACTCGAATGCTCTACTAGTGAGGAAGAAACGATATAATCTAAAATTTTATGCAGTCGCTCGTCATCTACCCATTTTCCAGTAGGCGTCATTAGTCCAAGAATAACACCTGCAATTGTAGGATGAATGCCTGATGCATCTACTGAAATCCAGATAAGCGCCCCAATAAGAAAAAATGCAGCCATGCTGCGAATCCCTAATTTCCTCATAATAAACACAAGAATAAAACCGCTAACTGATATAAGAAGCGCTGTCCAAGCAATGCCATCGCTATACCCAATGGCAACAACCAGAATTGCAGCAATGTCATCAATAATGGCTAATGATAGCATAAATATGCGAAGGCTTTGAGGAATATGTCTACCGAATAAAGCCAGACAACCAATCACAAATGCAGTATCTGTCGCCATAACAGTACCCCAACCATCTTGACCAGGTTTACCTACTTGCAGCAAGAGATAACATAAAGCAGGTACAAGAATTCCACCTAAAGCTGCGATAACAGGAAAAGCAGCCATTTTAGGCTTACCTAATTCACCAAAAACCAATTCTCTCTTGAGTTCTAACGATATAAAAAAGAAAAAAAAGGTCATTAATCCATCATTTATCCAATCATGGATTGACCGAGAAAATTCAAAATTTCCGAAGTGAATACCTAACGATACATTCCAAATGGATAAAAAAGATTCTGACCAAGGAGAGTTCGCCATAATGAGCGAGATAAGGGTCGATAATAATAGTAAAACAGCCGTACTTGTCTCAATGCGAATAAATCGTTCTAATGGCTTTGATATCCAATGTATCAGCTCTTTAGGTAATCGTGGATTTAATTGCATTCAGTTATCCTTTAACCAACTCTATAATTAAAGAATAGTAACATAATAATGATCTCGTGGTTTCAGGCTCATAAGCATTCATGGCATGCCTTCCTGTTTACGCTCAGATAATGGTCCAGAGTTTGTGAATAGCGCACTTTTACAATGGGTTAATGATGAAGCACTGAGTTTGATACTTATTGAGCCAGGTAAACCATGGCAAAATGGAACCAATGAAAGCTTCAATGGTAAGTTTCGGGACCTACACAATCAGGGCAGGATCAGTTCATCTTCCGGCGCATCCTGCGTAAAACTTCTTACTTATGCTAGAGCGGCGAATGATTTAAATTTATGCAGCTAAGCTCATAGCGATATGCAAAT
>JARGNV010000041.1 GCA_029212465.1 Legionellaceae bacterium
ATAGCATGATCCTGTGGTAGAACAAAAGCAAGCATTTTCAATGATCACGGGTATATCAGCTAACTACAAAAGAAATTGCAGCCATTAGCCGTGGCGGCCCGCATACCTTACCGAGTATTACTCCAGAAAAGCTGCGCGAAAGAAAACCTCTTCTGTCACAAAAAGAAGAGAAAAATGCAGAACGTGCCAACCGCTACCTGGGTAAGTTCTTAGATGAGCTGGGATATACAAACAAAGAGATACTCGACGCTATGAAAGATATCGAGCGACTTCCAATACGCTGTGAGGGGTAGAGCAGATTTCGCTTTGGTTTGTAACAAATCATCTTGAAAGAATAGCTTCCCAGTCGATTATTTTTTTGTTAATATGGATGAACCTCTAAATAGGAATCGTAAGTTATGACCGGCTTTACTGATTTAGATTTAGATTCAACCCTGGGCTTAGAGCAAGCAAGAAGTGACTTAGACACACTCCGGCTTACCGCACTATCAGAGCAAACGCCTAAAGCATCCTACCCCATTCATCAAGTTGCAATCCAAAAAATTATCGATATCAACACAGACAGCGTGCGTTACTCACTCATGCCTTCAGGGGAGTTGCGACTTGGCGCCAACCACAAAGGAGCGCTTGCCGCAGGAGACTTATTTTTCAATGCGCAAAACCAGTTGCTGGGTATTACAAATTATAAAGCTGCTGATGTAGAGCTGCTGGCTTTGTTTATTTTAAAAAAGCATGATATTGCTTTTGCCGACGAAATTCAGCGTGTCCAAGATTCGCCACCCAAAACATTGCTAAACGCTACCGCCAAACTGTTCACCTTTATTGACACACTATCAGCCAATCTACTAGATGGGCTCATACAAGCTAACACCCCTCACTTTCTCACACTCGATGAAGAAGAAGACATTGATGCAGATGTAGAAGACGAAATACTCACTTCTAAAGGTAAATGGCAACCTCAGGGTAGCTCAGCGTCACCAAGCGGTTTTTTCTATGAGTGCCGTGATGACAACAATAAACGACATAAACCCTTAGCCAAAAAATCGGGCTATGAGCGACAGTTTGCAACACTGTTGCAAATACTCGAAGCCGAAAAAATCGCACCTCCAGAAGACGGCGCGACCCCTGAGTTACCCGGCTGCAGCGGCTGAAAGGCGTGTGCGTCGCGCCTTTATCCATGACCAAACCAAAGGGGGTATCGTCATCACAATGAGCCCTATGACAAGCGTTGTTTCATAGCGCGCAATGCCACCTACATCAATGCCATCTGGCGGCATAAAGCTGACGCCAAGGGTTGTCAAAACACCGATTAAGCCAAGCCCCGCAACACATAAGAGTCCGGTCATGCCGCCTGGCACGCGAAATGCACGCGGCTGGTTGGGTGCTTTAATCCTTAAAACAATGGCTGCAACAAACATGAGAAGGTACATGAGCATATATAGCTGCGCTGCAAGTGCCGTTAGCAACCAATAAGAACCATTCACGCTTGGCATAAATAAAAAGAGTGTTGATAAAAGTGTTACCAAAATTGCTTGTCCAATTAGCAAAACAACGGGCGCCCCTTCTTTATTTTCACGCTGAAAAAATGCGGGTAAGTTACCATCTTTTGCAGCAACTAAAAGCCCTTTGGTTGGCGCAATAATCCAGTTGCTAACCCCCCCTAAGCCACCTAATACCAACATCACTGCAATTACAGGCATCAGCCAAAGCAAATGATACTGTGCAAAGAAGGCGTCAAATGCCTGCATAATACCCGCCACTAAATTAATGTCGGATTGCGGTAGCACCACAGCAATAGCAAGCGAACCAAGCACTAATGTACTTAAAATAATAGCGACCGAGTAAACAAGCGCTTTAGGAAATGCGCGCTGCGGATTTTCTACGTCATTTGCGTGTACAGTTGCAATTTCAATGCCGCAAAAAGACAGCATAATAGCAGTCAGCGACACCCACATTTCATGATCATGCCAATGCGGCAGAATGCTTGGTAAGTCGAACTGAATTTGAATAGGGTTACCGCCCGAAATCCATAAGGCTCCAAGCCCTATAATAAGCCCCATTGGTAAAATAAGCCCAGATAAGGCACAAATATTACTGAATAATACAGATGAGTGCATACCGCGCAAATTAATGAGTGTAACCCCCCAAAAAGAGGCCACTACAACGCTCCACAAAAAATAAGGATTTGCTGCAAGTTCTGGATTAATCAAATACCCAACCGTTCCTGCAACAAATGACAAAATGGTGGGGTACCAAATAACGTTTTCAATCCATTGTAGCCAAATGGCCAAAAAGCCCGCACGCTGCCCAAATGCTTCTTTTACCCACACATAAACCCCACCTTGTTTAGGCCAGCCAGAAGCAAGTTCTGCAGAAACTAAAGCAGTTGGCACTAAGAAGCAGAGCGCCCCTAAAATAAAAAAAGCAATCAGTTGACTGCCAAACAATGCTGTTGCTGGCAGGTTTCGAATGCTGTCCACCGAACCAACCGTGATCATGGTTAAACTGAATACAGTTAATGCATGTTTTTTCTGATTCATCACGTTCCTTTCACATCAAAGCGTTACATCAATACAGCGCATTGTATCACGAACTCGCCTTAATTGGTACATTTTTATACATAAAAACTTATTTTTTATCAGCTTCTGAGGCTTGAACCGTCTAATATATTATAAATTTCACTCACTGCAAAATGTTCTCCCAATTTCCCTGCGACAACCCCTGAAACACCTTCAGGAAAAAAACGCGTCAGCTCTTTAGGGTAGCGCACTGGCGCCGCGCCTGAAATATTGGCACTGGTTGACACAATGGGGCCGTGTTTACATAAAGCATGTGCAACTGGGTGCGCTGTCATGCGAATTGCAATGCCGTCATGTGCACCGCTAATGCCTGCCGGCACACGATTTGATTTTGGAAAAACCCACGTCACAAACCCAGGCCACGTTTGTTTAACTGCGTCTAAGCGCGCTTTAGGTATTTTGTCTTTATCAATCAAAGGCCACAACTGCTCCCAGTTAGCAATCAAAACTATCAGCCCTTTTGTTTCAGAACGTTTTTTTAGCGCCAAAACGCGAGACACCGCATCCTCATTAAACGCATCACAGCCCAAACCATAAACAGCTTCCGTTGGATACGCAATCACATCGCCCTTTTCAAGTAATGCATAAGCTTCATCTATTTGTTCAATCACTCTCATCTAAGCTGCTTCCGATATAATTAAGTCTCGCATTCGAGTGCACACTTCATGTAGCACAAAAATATTGTGAATACTTGCAAGTGCTGTAAAGACAGGCGCTTTTTGTTTAAACAAATGATGCATAAATGCCCTTGAGTGATGGGTGCAAGTATAGCAGGCGCACCCCGGCATAATGGGCAATAAATCATCTGCAAAACACGCTTTTTTTATTTGAATGCGTGCGCCTTGGTGCGCGCTTTCAAAAGAAAACCAGTGGCCATGGCGCACTAACTCACCCGAATACAGCGCGCCATGGCGCGCATTACGTGTAGGCGCAACACAGTCAAACATATCAATCCCTTCGGCTACCACATCGAGTAAGTCTTGCGGTGACATACCAACACCCATCGTGTAGCGTGGTTTTTCTTCCGGCAACAAGGCGTGCACCCACCGAATAACCTCAACCGTTTTTGCCATATCAAACCCGATAGTTTCCCCACCAAGCGCTATTCCATCAACTGGCATGCCCGCAACATATGCAGCACTTTCACGACGAAGATTTGGATAAATACCTCCTTGTACAATGCCAAATAACGCTTGTTTATGCCCATACCGAGAGTTGGGATGTATCTTGTGATAAGCAATTGACTGCTTCAGCCAACGATGTGTGCGCTGCATAATAAATGCAACTTCATCTTCCGAACAGCTATCTGGTGTGCATTGATCAAAGGCCATAATAATATCTGCCCCAATCACTTTTTGTGTTTCAAGCGACATTTCAGGTGTCATATGAATCGTCTGATTAGAAGTTGGTAACACAAAGTGCGCGCCTTCATCATCAATACGGCATAGTTCCTGATGCTTGGATAAGCTAAATACTTGAAAACCACCACTATCTGTCAACATGGGTCCATGCCATCCCATAAAGGCATGCATGCCACCAGCCGCTTCTATCACATCCATACCAGGTGCACACAACATGTGATAAGTATTCCCGCCCAGAATAATTTGACTCCCCGCGCAATGCAGCTCGTCTGGTGTCATATTATTCACACCTGCACGCGTACCAACAGGCATAAAAACGGGCGTTATAAAGTCACCGTGCGGGGTTGATACACGAACAACGCGTGCTTTTGTATGCTGGTGCTTCGCAATAATGTCTGTTTTAAACGTGTTCATCTCGACGCAATTTCACCCCCAAAATCACGCTTAAAATCCCTATCAAGCAAAAATACAATAAAGACCATGCAGCCATCGAAAACCCGAGAAAAGTCCACGCAACTTCACCACAACCCGTTCGCTCGCCCCAAACAAAAGCATGTACCACTTCATGCCAAGGTAATTTATGTACCAACATTTCAATACCAGGTAAGCACATCCCCGTATCAGTTGGCGGCAAAGATTGTAGCCAAAGCTGTCTAAGCGCAAAAAATATGCCTCCAATCGTAAAAAGCAACAAAGCACCAAGTGTTAAGCGCTTTCGAAAAGGTTTCGTAACAAAACAACCTATCAAGGCAAGCACAAAAATAAGTACTGTCATACCGCGTTGCATCAAACACAATGGGCACGGTAGAAGTGCTTCTGTATATTGCAAGTAAAGGGATGTCAATAAAACACCCCCCGTTAACAGCCAAATGATTCCTAACCCTTTTCGAAAGCTATGTTTCATTGCATCAAATCCTTACTTAAATGGTGTTGCATAAGGCAGTGCCTGCATTTCATGAATACGTAACAACTGATTATATTTAGCCACTCTATCGGTTCTGCATAAAGAGCCCGTTTTGATTTGTCCAGCCCCCGTTGCCACCGCCAAATCGGCAATGAAGGAGTCTTCCGTTTCTCCTGAGCGATGCGATAACACACATCGATACCCATGTGCTTTCGCAAGACGAATGGTTTCTCGTGTTTCTGTCAGTGTTCCAATTTGATTGGGCTTAATCAACACCGCATTTGCAACCGAGGCCTCAATCCCTTCAGCAAGTATTCGTGGATTTGTAACGAACAGATCATCTCCCACAAGTTGCGTCATACCACCAAGCCTTTCAGTCATGTGCTTCCAGCCACTCCAGTCTGCTTCATCTAAGCCATCTTCAATACTCACGATAGGGTAACTTTCAAGCAGTGTTGCATAGTATGCCACCAACTCTTGATTGGTTAATGATAAGTTTTCTGAATGCAAGTGATATGCGCCATCTTTAAATAATTCTGATGCTGCAACATCTAACGCAAATACAATGTCTTTTTCTAATTGATAACCTGCTTGTATGACTGCTTCTGACAGCAAATCGAGTGCCTCTCGGTTAGAGCGCAAATTAGGCGCAAAACCACCTTCATCCCCGACAGCCGTATTTAAACCTTTTGCCCTTAACACTGTTTTCAAGACCTGAAAAATTTCAGCACCCATACGAAGTGCTGTTGGGAAATCTTGTGCCCCAACAGGCATAATCATAAATTCTTGAATATCCACGTTGTTATCAGCATGTGCGCCGCCATTTAGCACATTCATCATAGGCACAGGCAATGTCATGGTTTCTGCCTGGTTTAGCATCTCAAACAATGGTTTCCCAAGCTCAAGTGCTGCCGCCCGCGCTGCCGCCAACGATACTGCCAAAATCGCATTAGCCCCTAAACGTGATTTATTCTCTGTTCCATCTAACTCACACAGCCGTGCATCAAGTGCTGCTTGGTCATCTACCGACATTTGCTGAAGTGCATGCTGAATATCCTGGTTCACGTTTTGAACGGCTTTAAGCACCCCCTTACCTCCAAAGCGTGTCTTGTCCCCATCTCGCAATTCACATGCTTCCAGCTGTCCTGTTGAAGCGCCAGAAGGCACACTTGCCCGTCCCAAAACACCACTGTCTAAGACCACATCTGCTTCAACCGTTGGGTTTCCGCGAGAGTCTAAAATTTCACGCCCTTTAATACTTACAATTCGCATAACTTATCCTTGTACATTCGTCTCATTCTCTAAAACTTCCCCAAGTGCATTCCCCAAGCGAATGCTCATGCCTGCTTGAAGTGCTGATGCCCAACGCACTGGCTGCTCAAATAATAAAATAACGGTAGAACCTAACTTAAAGTAACCCAGCTCATCTGCTTTTTTTAATGTCTTATCCGCATCAGACCATACTACCAAGTCATCTGCATATGACTTCACTTTTTTCGGCCGCGGTAAATCTCCCTGCCAGCGCGTCCCAATTGCCCCCACAATTGTAGCACCTACAAGCACAACCGCGACACGTCCAAACGCTGTCTCAAACGAAAGTACCAACCGCTCATTTCGTGCAAACAATTGAGGAATATGCTGAGTCGTTGTCGGTTGCACAGAAAATAGTGTTCCGGGGACATGCACCATACTTTGCAGCATGCCCGCAAGTGGCATATGCACGCGGTGGTAATCTTTAGGCGATAAATAGAGCGTCATAAATGCGCCTTTTTCAAATACGTTACTGTGTGCGTTATCTGACGCAAGAAGTGTTTCTACCGAATAATATTTACCTTTGGCTTGCAAAAGCTGCCCTTTTGTAATCGCGCCAAACTCACTGACATACCCATCAACAGGCGACACAATATCCGTCGCCGCGATAGGTCTTAAACCAGGTTTTAGGTGTCGTGCAAAAAAGTCATTAAAACTTTCATAAGCCTCAACTGACTCATAAATAGCCTCTTGCATATTCACGTCATGATTTTTAAGAAAGTAACGAATTAAATAGTTTTTAATCCACGCCACTTTCACGTTTGCAAGCAATCCTGCAAACGCTGTAAGCGCTTGCTTGGGAAGCGTGTATTGTAAAAAAAGTTTCGCCTTAACTGACTTCATATGAATGCATCGTTAAAAATCCTAACGCGCATAATACCGGTAAATGCAAAAGAGCACCAATAACTAAATACGCCCGTCCCTGAACTAAACCATTTATACCCCATTTCAAAGGCTGTATACTCAGGGTATCTTTACCTTTTAGGGCCTATCCATGCCCCATGTACTGCCCCACTTTTCTAATTTTGATGCCACAACTTTTCCAGAAGAGTTTGAGCGATTACTCAAAAAAAACCAAAATTCCATCGATGCTTTACTCAAAGCACATCAAACCTTCATCTGGGATAACCTCATGCAGCCGCTTGATGATTTAGATGATGAGCTCTCTAAAAAGTGGGCTGTCATATCCCACTTGCATGCGGTTATCAACTCACCTGAGTTGCGTAAAGCTTATAAAGCGTGCCTGCCTATGCTTTCTGCATACGAAGCGTCCATTACGCATAACAAAGCTTTATACAAGGCGCTTGCCTCTATCGATACCAATACACTCAACCAAACCCAACAAAAAATTATTACAGATACCTTGCGCAACTTTAAACTTGCAGGCGTTGCATTACCTCCCGAACAACAAAAACGCTTTGAAGCCATTGATACACAACTTGCCGAACTGTCTAATCAATTCGAAACCCATATTCTTGATGCGGTTGAAGCCTTTTCATTACCAATTACTGATGAAAAACGCCTCACAGGCCTTCCTGAGCATGCGGTTTTAAGTGCCAAAAAACGCGCTGAAGAAAAAAAACAGCCCGGCTTTGTTTTAAATCTCGAAATTCCTTGCTACTTAGCGGTCGTCACCTACGCCGATGACAGAGCGTTGCGCGAAACCATTTATAAGGCTTACGTCACTCGCGCCTCAGATGAAGGGCCGAATGCCGGTCAATTTGATAATACCCCCATCATTCAAGAAATTTTAGCGCTACGGGATGAAAAAGCCCGCCTGCTCGACTTTAATTCTTATGCAGAGCTCTCCATTGCGCCTAAAATGGCAGACACCCCCGGTGAAGTATTTAAATTTATTGATACACTCGTGCAACAAGTGCTCCCAGAGGCCCAAAAAGACGTTGAAGCGTTAAAACAATTTGCAAAAACACACTGTGGCATTCAGGAATTAAAGCCCTGGGATGTTGCTTATGTTTCTCAAAAAAGAAAAGAAAAAGAGTATGCCTTAAATGATGAGGCGCTCAGACCATACTTCCCGCTGCCACATGTTTTACAGGGCACCTTTAGCCTCGTTCAAACTTTGTATGGCATGACGCTTGAGGATATCTCTGAGTCTACCGATACATGGCATCCTGATGTCAGTTGCTACGCTATTTATGATAATGCGAAGCAGCTGCGCGGCTACCTATACATGGACTTATTCGCACGCCCCAATAAACGGGGCGGTGCGTGGATGGATGATGCGCAAAGCCGGCGCAAACTAAGTGATGGTAGCATTCAGCCCCCCGTTGCATTCTTAACATGTAACTTTGCAAAATCGGCTTCCTACGATGTGCCAACCCTCTCACATGATGAAGTGGTGACACTCTTTCACGAACTGGGACACTGTTTACATCATGTCCTGACACAAGTTGACTACCTAAGTGCATCAGGCATTCAAGGGGTTGAATGGGACGCCGTTGAACTTCCTAGCCAATTTTTTGAGAACTTTTGCTGGGATAAAGAAACCCTCAAAACACTCTCCCAGCATGTTGAAACAAAAGTGCCTCTCCCCAAAGATTTATTTGATGCACTCATCGCCTCCAAGCAGTTTCAAGCAGGATTGCACCTCATAAGGCAACTTGAATTTGCGTGGTTTGACTTCTTACTCCATGCATCCTACCCAGGTAACGACCCTGCATGGCTTGAAGACAGCATTCGGCTAGTCCGAGAAACAACGCAAGTGCTACCCATCGTGCCATATAATCGCTTTGCGCAAAGCTTTTCTCACCTTTTTGCTGGTGGCTACGCGGCTGGCTACTACAGCTATTTATGGGCTGAGGTGCTCTCAAGTGACGCCTTTTCAAGGTTTGAAGATGAAGGTATCTTAAACCCTCAAACAGGGCGCGATTTTTTAACCCACGTGCTTGAAGTAGGTAGCTCCCAAAAAGCATCTGAATTCTTTGAAGCATTTCGAGGGCGCGCACCTACAGCAGATGCGTTCCTAAGACACCACGGCATCAGCACATGAAGGAGCTCTACACCATTCCATTGAAAACAATCGATGGAAAAACAACAACACTTGCACCTTACCAGGGTAAGGCTTTGCTCATCGTAAACGTTGCAAGTCGATGTGGCTTTACCTCCCAATACAAAGCACTTGAACAACTGCATCGAGACTATAGCGACGCAGGCCTTCAGGTGCTTGGCTTTCCTTGTAACCAATTTTTAAACCAAGAGCCAGGCAACCACGAAACCATCCAAACATTTACCAAAAGTTGCTTTCATGTCACCTTTCCATTATTTGAAAAAATTAACGTCAAAGGCCCTCTGCAATCGCCTTTGTACGCTTATTTAGAAAAGCACCTTCAAAAAAAGCCCTTCATTTTTATCCCTTGGAATTTTAGTAAAATATTGGTGTCCCGTGATGGTGAAGTTTTAAAACAATTCTTACCTACAACGCGCATCAAAACCATAAAGAAAGCACTTAAACCCATAGTATTCGTTCGCTAGCTTGCCATCACATCTGCCAGCTCTTGATATAATCGCTTGACCAATACTTCCTTTGAGATATAAGGTTTAGCTGCTTCAATGACATCAGCCTTAGAGACATCTCTCACTTCTCTAGCAAACTTGAGTATCTGTTCAATATCACAAGCATTTTCTCGGTAGTATGGAAATTCTTCATCAAAAACATCTTTGCATGCTGCATAAACAGGTAGTCCGAGCATTAAATACTCCCGAACCTTCCGTGGACAACCTTCTGCCATTTGGTTGCGAAACATTGCGAGTGAACTTAAACCAATAGAACACCTCGCGGACAACTCTGCAATTTGCGTTTGGTTTAAAGCGCCATGAACCTGGATGCGGTTGTCACTCAACGCCTTTTGCTTATCAGAAGATGAAAGGTCACCAACCACGTGAAGAACAAATGATTCCTTTGTCTTTTTCATAGCATTTAAAAGCAAATCTAGTCCATGCCATGGATGAAAATAACTAGCTATAAAAATAATTTCAATGTTTTCTGCACGTTTGTCTTGAGGCACCATCTTGTCAAGTTGCACGCCATTTGGATAAATAAACCCTACTTTTTGAGGCTGGAAAGCACGATGCTTTTCATATTTTAAAATTTCATTCGTTACGCCAATAACACCTTTCGAGCGTTGAATAGTACGCTTCCCAAGGTCTTTTTCAAGCCAATATCTTGCAAAACGGAGCACGCTATTTTTTTCCAAATGAAGCTCAGGTAATTCAAGCGTATGATGTACTAAGTAAACTTTTTTGTGAAATTTCTTAACAAACTTATATTGCATGCGGTCACACGTGTTATAGCGCAGCAAAATAACATCATAGTGATCAGCAATTTGATTTAACCAGGTATAATATGCTTTTGAAAATGCATGCCTAAACTGCATTCGTTGCAATAAACTATTAAATTGGGCAGGCCTTGTATAAGATGAAAACTGAACGATTTCTTCAGCAGGAACAGAGTGCTTAGGACAAAATATTTTAACATCCCAGGGTATGCCCTGTTTTTCTGCCGCATCCTGCTCCCATAACAACTGATTAATAATGCTAGGGCCTGGAACTGGCTGTAAAGCGGTATGAAGTACTCTCATATATCCCTTTTTTGTTTCAAACTACATCCATAAAAAATTTAATTCACGCCCTGCACCAGTTTTAAATGTATTTATCAAAGCGCGAAGCGAAAAAACAAGCACGTAACATAAAGCTTAATAACAGCATCTCTTCAATGCAGGGTGATTTTCAGAGCCAACATCAAGATAGCCAACACCTCCCAAATTGTAACGTTTATTATAGCTGCTTGCAAAAATTACACGCTCACCAGCGGCCGGTGACATTAAAACTTTCGAACGATTTTTCAAGAAAGCGCTCAAAACATTATTTGCATGAATATCACCGAGCTTGATTAGACAGCGCTAACTTCAAGAACATTATCTACCACTTTATCCCAGGTAAATTGATGCCTCACTTTCATTAGGTTGTCTATTTTTAAGGCAATCTCATCCCTGTTTATCAAGATTCGAGCAATCAAATCCTTAAGCGCAGCCCCTTCATAAGGAATAACCCACCCAATATCATGTTTTTGAATAAGCGTAGCCAATGGTGTGCCTTCGTACGCAATAATCGGTTTGCCTGCCATGATATATTCTGCGGACTTTACAGCCATTGCAAGTTGCATATACTTGCTAGGAGGCACGAGATACAAAGCAATGTCTGATGTCCCATATAATTCACGCAATCTCTTGCCGGATTTATGTGTAATTACAATATTCTGAGGATTTAAATTAGGATATTTGTACTTATTCGCCATCCACTCATCTTCACGGGTACAATATTCCAAACATATTTTCCCTGCAGGAAATTCTGAAAACACTCGAAAAAGTAGTGCCGGATCGTAGAGCAGACCACATCCTCCGACAAACATAAACTTCAATATGGTGCTGCAAGGAGCATCAGTAAGCTCAATATCTGATCCGGGTGGCAATGGATGGGCATCCACATTAAATTCGTCTTTAATATAATTGGCAAACGGTTCACTAGGAACATAAATTTTATTGGCAACTTTTTTTATCAGACGTAATTCTAATTGCCCCATTTTCCGCATAAAGAATAATCTTTTCCTGCTAATATCATCACCGTAAGCTTCTTTAAAATTCCAATATATATCCCGGAAAAAGTATGCAACTTTAATCTTTTTCCTTAAGCAAAAAATAAGGAAAAAAAGGTCAACTAAGATAGGTGCTGGAAACGTCACTTTTGCAAAACGACGATATGTGTAAAAAAAAGGTCCGGATAAATTTTCAAAATAAACGAGGTCAATCTTTTTTTTCCCGGACAAAATCTCCTGCTTAATAGACTTGATTTTAAGCTTCCTATCGGAGTACTTCCCCTCGATAACATCAAGATCGACACCTGAGCGCTTTAACGCCTCCAACATTTTTATTGGACGTATCCCACTGCCAG
>JARGNV010000042.1 GCA_029212465.1 Legionellaceae bacterium
ATAGTACCCACCCAAAAAAATCGCCTCAAACAGGTGGAAGAAACTTAATACCATACACCCAGGGCATAGAAAGTACACAACCAGTCCAAACAGCAGCATCATACAACTTATTAGGGTCATCAAGGTTAATCCTGTTTTGAATAACGCATGCTTTTTAAAGTAAATACATCCTAAAAAAACCACCGAATGCAGCACTAAGTAATGCATGATGACATGACGTACGTTCGGTAAAACCACCAAAACCTTCTCCCAAAATCCTTGCTCTACCAACAAAGGCTTTGAAGATATAGCGGGAATACTCGACTTTATCAGTTCCCCAAGCGGAAATAGCGCATACACCAATATCGTAAATACAAGCGCATAGAGTATGCCGGTTAACAACCAACGTGCAAACAGCTTCTCAAAATTAGATGCCGGTAACGTTAAATACCGATACCCCTTATGCATATGATGCAAACTTGAAAATGCACGTTGGGTTAAAATAAACCCACCAGCATACAAGAGAGCTTGGTACCAATTAATGCCAGGGTACCCATCCATCAACAGAGTAGAAAGTATTACAAACACAATATAGCTATATAAAATTGTGTCCTCTAGCATCAATGCATCATTTTTAATTAATCTAATGACTCGCCTTACATTCATCTGATATTCCTCAAAAAACTAAAAGTCCAAGATAGATTCTTAAGACTTGGTCTTACTCAAAACCGTATTAAATAAAAGCTCTAAATCAACTGATGCTTCACCGGCCTTCATATTGTCTTGTATTGATTCATAAGACTGATTAAAAATAATTTGTCCTTCATCTAAAATCACAACCTCATCAATCAAGTACTCAATGTCTTTAATTTGATGCGTTGAAATCACAAACGCGCGGGAGGCATGTGCATGTTCTGCGAGTAGTTTTCTTAATTGCTGTTTGCTCGGAATATCAAGTGCGTTGGTTGGCTCATCAAACACCATTAACTTAGCACCTGTTGCAAACCCAAATGCCAACAAAAACTTTTTCTGCTGCCCTAAAGATAAGTCTGTCAATCTTTTAGTAGGTTCTAGCTCAAACGCCTCAATTGCAGTGTTATACACATCGACATCAAACATTGGGTAAAACACTGAGTAGCAGGCCAAGTACTGCTTCATACTAATGGCCGGTAATTTAAAGGTATCGGGCAAAAAATAAAGGTTTTGCAAATATTCGACCGTGCGTGCCTTCGGTTGATGTCCCATCACACGCACGTCACCCGTTTTGGGAAACAATAGTCCTGTCATTAACTTTAGTAATGTGGTTTTCCCCGCGCCATTCTTACCCAGCAAACCACAAACAGCGCCCGAACCCAGCATTAAATTTAAATTTTGAAAAAGTACCTTACTTCTAGGATAAGTATACTCTACCGATTTCATCTCTATCATATGTCACCAGAATTAGTGTTATAGTTAAATAGTGCACCGAGACAATAAATGAGCGTGATTATTTTGTCAAGCGTTACCTGAGCTCACTACCTCTTTCTTCATACTGTAAATTTACGAGCATGCACACCACTGTGAGCCACCACCACAGGCAATACAGGTTGCTTCATCCTGGTTGCAATAATCCGAACCAGAAGAGCCACAGTTATTCCAGCTGCAAAAGCCTGTAACTCCTGGGTTTTTCTCGCAATAACTATTGCTTAAAAGCGGCTTTTCATGACTTGCAGAAATAGACGCTTCATAATTAGGTACACTCTCTGTCACATTACCGCAATAACCTGAGGAAGGTGTTTTGCAGTCTTGCATTTGGGTGGTCGTTGCCGTTGTAATGGCCGTAGGACCACTAAAATCAGCCTCTATTAATTGACTCACATCAATGAGTGGCGTATTCATGGTACCGATGGTTTCTACCGTACTCGGCAATGCAAGGCCTGTGACTTGCGTTAAGGCCTTTGGGCAGGTAACGGGCACAAAGGTAATGTCTGTGAAGTTTTGAGTGTTAAACCCACTCACATCTGCTGATGCAAACGCACAAGCATCAAGCAACGTTTTTTTAGCGGGATGCTCCGTACTATTATAAGTCACCACATAGGGCGTATTAATCGTATCTGCAGCGCTAAAATATGTCTCACATGATGAGTTTAAAATATTTTCTGTCCAAGGAATGCTATCGGTTCCCCAAAACTCATCACATGAATCACAAAAAGCACCACAGCCCCCTCCTGCCATATAAATATCAAAAGAATTTTCATTGGCTGCAATATTAACCGATTGAAACAGCATGTATTGATACGTGTTTTTTTGATTAAACTTTATCGCAAAACAATATCCATTGAGCTCGTTACAACCACCACCGCAATTGTTATACCCATAATAATTACCAAGTGCCGCGGTCCCCACGCCATATACAATATTTTCCTTAAACGTACTGGGTAACTCACCTGACGTCATATCATCAGAAACAGCCTGAAGCATTGCCCATGAGCCAAGCATTGTTTCAGGTGTTGCGTAATAATCTTCTGATACACACACATTTCCTGATGGCGCTGAACCATAAGGGAAATCTGCTGACGTTTCACTTTGCGAGCGCACACGAACCGCAGTCGATGCGCGTGTGCAGCTTGCACCATTACAGAGCGAAAATTGAAAATCAGCAGGCCCTTGAATAGCAATGGATGCGACACAACCCTGATTAGCCTCTAAAGTGAGTGGAAAGCTACATAGTGCATTCACATATAAGTTTGAAGAAAAATTGGCATTCACATTTGCGGGCAGTCCACTTAAAACATACCCTTTCCTCGTACTAGAGGTTAGATTTTTAATAAAAAAATGAGCAACAACTGTGTCTCCGTTTCTGATTGTGCTCGGTACTTTCCCTATCCGCTCAATACTAAAGTTACTGGCCGCGAGTAACGGCGCCATCTGTAAACAAATAACGAGACACACGGAAAATTTTACTAAATAACGTATTAACTGTTTCACCATACATTCCTTGTTAAAAGTCACTTTAAATCACGTAGGTAGCACGTGCTAATAATTGATTGGCATATAAGTTAGGGGCGCTTACGTTAAATGCTACCGGTATTGTTGCGGTATCTGTTGAGACAGCACCATTGTCAAGCGATGCTGTGCCAAAATAACTGTACCGATAACCAAGGCCACACCTTAAATGAGGGGTTAATTGCGCATCAAGCCCAAGCCCCAAAATATAACTCAACTTTGTCGTGCTGTGATTTGAAAAATTCGGAGTGACATTCACATTCCCTGTTTCACGGGTTGTTGCCTGGTAAGCACTTGCATGATTCAATGCAATACCAATGCCTGCCTCACCATAAGGATGCAACCTATGATAAGTGGTTGTGAAAAGCCGCATACTTGCTAAAATCTGCTGTGTTCCAACCGCATAACGATATTTATATACAGTTGACGATGCCGCATCAACACCTACAGCGTTTGTACCACTGATATCAACCTGCCCAAAACCATCATATTCGAAGCCTGCTTGCAGCCATATTGGATAACTTGCAACATCTCGCAAGAAACGTTCTCCACCTAAAAAGGCGCCATAAAAACCCGTATCACAACTTGAAGCAGATGGCATATAACTAAAAAGATTATCATCACTGCCAACAAAACGTGCCTGGCGTTTGCTTGCATCAAGGCAGGCGTATCCTCCTTGAAATGCAATAACAGGTGTTACTTTTTTGAAAGACGGCTGAACTTCCCCCATTTCCCCAGCGAAACTGGCCGTGCTCCACATGAAGATGAGGGGATAATAAAATATCCTTTTCATACGTATTCACATTCCCTGTGTATTTATCACTCCAAATCATAAAGGAAATAACCCTTGATTTACACCTCAACACATGAAATAAATTCTTCAAATTTTCCAGCTGGTCCCGAGGCAATGTCGTTATGATAAGTAATATCAATATTAAAGTGTGCTCCAAACACGCTTTGATAAAACAGACAGGCAGCATCTCTTTGTACCGTAGTTAATCTGTCTGGGCTCACCACTTTAATTTCAATTAATGTCAACGTATGCTGAATAACTTGGAATTTTTGAACACGAATAGGCGCAACATTTGCTAAATCTTCATATTCACCCAAATATGGGAAACGTGTCTCTCCATTTTGTAGCACTAAACGGTTTCGCTTTCGCCCAACAATTTTTTGTAAAACAGGTAATGTGCGGCCGCATGGGCATGGCGCACCAAAGGCTGCATAATCTCCAAGTTCATAACGGATTAAAGGTGTTGCATAATTCATGAGGCTCGTTACAAGCACCCTCCCTACTTCCCCAACGCCACATGGCTCATTCGCATCGTTGACAATTTCAAGGTACACGTGCTCTGCATTCACATGATACTGTTTATACTCAGGACATTGCTGCGCAATACCACCTATCTCAACACAACTATATACATCAGTGATATTGGCATGCGGCCAAACACTGTTCACCAAAGCAACTTGCTTATCTGTGAGCATCTCGCCTATGGTGCGTATTTCGTGCAAATCAGGAAGTAGGATATCATGCGCCTTTGCATACTGCGCTAACGCTTGAAGCTGTGAAGGGTAGGTCATTAAATAATAAGGCTTATGATGAACCAACGCATCCATTTGCACATGTGTTGGCAATGTCACATTCAGCAGCACGCTTGGGCCTGTTTGTTTATAAAAGTCGATAGGCGCCCCCCAAGTTGGGTAATATGTACCCTGAGGTGACTGCGCAACATCTAAATCTAACCAACGAATTGCCATGAGTTTTTGACGAACATCGCGTTGATGCCAGCGATGTTCGCGTAACATCAATGCATCGTAAAATAAACGCGTAAAACCTGTACCTAATACACGTACTACCTCTCCTGTAGACCCAGAGGTTACCAAAGGATACGTTTCTCCATGTGCCGCTGGCAATTGATGCGATACAATGCTATCCATCGCACCTTGAAGTGCTTTGCGTAATAAAGGCTGAAACTTTCCGATGGAATTTTGTGCATCGTATTTTTGATAAAGGGTTGTTGTGGTCACTGCATGATGAACGAGGCGCTTTAATAAGCGCGCTTGCTTTTCACGCTGTACTTCAGGCGCATCCCACTCAGACTGCTCGAGTGTTTCCTGTAGTGCTTGCATCTCAGCGTGCATACGACAAATCCGGCTACGTCAGGTGATAATTAAGCTCTAATAGAACTTGTTGATCGCCCATTGTGCTACGTCCCGTTGCTGAGTAAGTGCCATCAGAGCGAATAGGACACCCCTCTATAACATCACAAGCAACTCTATCACTTGAACCTGAAGCGCTCGTACTCAAGCCACTGTAAAATGCATACACATAATTTGCAGAAAGTCCCACATTTTCTGTGAGCAAATACTCAAACCCAAGCCCTGTCCGTAACCCTGCCAACTGTTTTTTGTGTGTTGCCATAAGCGATGCGCTGGCGTTACTACCAATTAAGTCTCCCCTGCTATTCACCACTTGGCCTGCAGCCATGTAGTTTGAACGCGCACTCACTTTCATTTGATTATAATCAACCCCGATTCTACCAAATAAAAAGCTCGCATCTGAAAGTAAAATACCCGGTTTTAAATCAAAATAAGGAACGACGGTATTACCTGATACAGTGATAGTTGTATTCAGCTGATGATTCACCGTTGCTGTTTCAATCGGTGGATCATCCACATTAAACGTTTCGGTTACAATCGTTGTATTTCTTGCCATACTCTTTGCAGTGGTTTTTGTGTTACTTAAAAAAAGAACCCCTACTTCACTGCCCAAATAAAAAGGCGCATGAATACGTCGCCCATAGCCAATCGCCAAATCACCCACAAAACCAAATTGAAAGTTACGTGCATCTCGACTTTTAAAGATATCACTTGCAGACAAGGAGTAGCTTCCGGTTGTCATAAAACCATTTTGACCAGCGCCTGCAATCAATGCCCATCCGTCGGGATAATAGCGCGCATTGTCGCCCATCGTGCCCGCATACAAATCAGGTGTTATCATCAGGCACGATAATACCCCAAGGCCATAAGACGCTGTTTTTTGCTTCATTGGTTGTTATCCTTAACAAACCGAACCGTATTCTGAGAATCGTACTTCTTTTTTAGCGTAAGCGCAAAACAAAATTGTGTCATGCCTCAAAACTGGCGATATAATTACCAACTCCTATACTTATTTTTAAGTCGATTTAAAACATAAGTAGGAAAGAATGAAACGCCCTATTGCCATTTTAATACTCAGCGCTTTACTCCTACCCATTGCCTTTTCTGCATCAGAAGATGAAAAGAAAAATACTAAAACCCATTCAAGCGCAACCTCTCTAAAAAATAAGCAGCCTGAAGAAAGTGACAGTGAATGGCTTGCTAACTTACACGGATTACCAACAAGAGAAGAAGTTGAAAAACTCTCAAAGCAAGTTGATAAAGTGATGGCTCATGATAAAGATAAACGTTGTAACGCCATTAACCCTCGCTTAAGGAAAATGATTTTTTTACATTTTGTTACCTACCAACACATCATTAATCAGCGCTCCGCATATCTAACCGAGAAAAATATATACCACTGGGCACATGTGTTTGGCATGCTTTTAAAAGAAAGCAGTGGTGACACCACTAATGTCACCAGCATGACGGGCCGCTCTTACTCTACTTATCAATCAAAATCAGACTTAGAACGCTGGCAAAAAATTACCAACCTCTCAAAAAATGGAAAAATTCCACTTAACTACCAAACTAACTTTGGTTTGACCCAACTCTCTGTTGATAGACTCTTTGTTGCATTACAACTTGCACGCACCCCAGTTCATTTAAAAGGTCAGGTCAAAGGCTTAAACACAGCTGTTGCCATTCGGCGGCTCATTTGGTTTTATCAAGACTTTGCCCAAGGGCGTCTCAGCCAGACTCATGACAGAATTCATCACCATGAACGTGGCAACCCCGAATACTCTGCTCGCTTTACCTTTGGGGTGAGTATGGCACTTTTACTCTGTGGTACCCACTATATGTTTTATGAGGGGTATCACGAAAAAGCAGGTGGTGCCGCAGATTTAACGGATGCGATGGCATCTATTGCTTACTGTAAGCTAGGCAACGATAAAGATGGCTATGGTAAAACGGAAGCCAATCAAAAATGTTTTGCCGAATGGGTCACGCTCTGCCCAACGCTCAATTTTGATATTGCAATGATAACACCGCTCAAATATTTTGCTACCCGCGATGCAGCACCCGTTTGTGAAGGTACTTTTAAAGCATTACTCAAGAAAAAACCAGTGGCGAAAGCACCTCCCAAGAAAAAACAGCATACAACAAAGCACACGACGCAACGCACGCGTATTACCTTAGGTGAGCGTGCTAAAAGAGTACTCAACGAGGCATCAAAGTTACTCAACCATGTTTTTAAAGGAACCGCCACACAAGGGAAAAACCCTCAAATACAGCCCTAACTGACTATAGCGCGAGAAAAGAATATGGATTATAGAACCATTCATCAAAACCTTTCCAAACGCGTTCGTGACATTATGCCAAGCCACATTGCACGCTTGAGCTGGTCCCGTGAAAAAATTGATGCTTTTCAGCTGAAGCAATTAAGGCTATTGCTTCAGCATGTATCAATGCACAGTGCTTATTACCAAAACATGCTACGTAGTTACGATATTGATCAAATAACCTTAGCCGACCTCAAACAATTACCTGTTTTGACTAAAACAGAAGTACTCAAGCACTGGGATAATATCATTTGCGTCCCTGATATTAACAAAGCACAAGCCGAAGCACACCTACAAAGCTTGCGCGATAACCCCAAAGCCAACCCCTTTTTTAAAGACAAATATTATGTGACTGCAACTGGCGGCTCGTCTGGCCTGAGAGGGTTATATGTGTGGGATCTAGATTATTTCTCTAATATTGCAGCCGTTGATTTCCGTCACCAAATACGCGATGAAATGCAAGCACCTGGGTTTATTCCCCGTACCACCGTTGTATTAACGGCACCATCTGCCATCCATGCAAGTACCCCACTTTGCACAACCGAACTTTATATACATGACAAAACATATCATTTTGGCGCAGACTTACCCATTCAAACCATCTGTGAAGCCCTCAATGATTTAAAGCCTACGCATTTAATTGGCTACGCTTCAGTTATCACACGTCTTGCACGCGAAGCACTGAATGGCAAGTTATTCATTAAGCCTAAACGCGCCACAACCAACTCCGAACCCCTCAATGACGAAGGACGTGAAACCATCCAAAAAGCCTGGGGTATACAACCTAACAATACTTGGGGAAGTGTTGAAATGGGCATTGCAGGTGTTGAAGATGACAAGCATGCGGGCTTACTACTATCAGAAGACATGATTATTTTTGAGCCTGTTGATAATCAACTAAACCCGGTTAAAAACCCAAAAGACGCACGAAAACTGATTATTACCAATTTGCTTAATAAAACACTGCCACTGATTCGTTATGTGGTGGATGATGTTGTTGAGATTTTGGATGCGCCATTTAGCGATTATCGCATCACACCAAACATTGCAGGACGCAGTGATGACTGGTTTGTGTATAAAAATCAAGTTGAAGTGCACCCCATGATATTTTGGGATGTGTTTGAAAGAGAGCCCCTAATGAGTGAATATCAAGTCGAACAAACTAAAGAAGGAGCGACCATTCGTATCATTGCTTACGATGGTATTAATATTCCCAAAATTCAGTTAGCCATTGAAAGCGGATTAAAAAAATCAGGTTTAACCCATCCAAAACTATCATTTGAACGGGTTAAAACCATTGCGCGCCATGAAGAGACAGGAAAGCTCAGGCGCTTTATGCCATTAACCACCTAAGCCGGGGCTTAAAATATTAATGGATCCGACTGTTATATCTGTATCATTTACCACTTTATCTTTCACGTCTGCAGCCTCTTTAGAAAACGCTTTAAATCCAGTTGTATCTGGTTTTTTAAAGAATGTCGTGTAAACGTGTCCGCTAAGTCCGCTGAAAAATGGCATGAAAGCAGCCGTTGCAACAGCAACAATAATACCAACTAATGCTTTTAAAACAGGTTTTACAACGTCATGCCAAATCCAGTTTTTTTCTGGGAAGTCTTTTTTATGGCTCTCAACCATTGCATCAAACCATTCTTTAAACTCTTCTAGCTTTTTCTCAGAAGCATCTTCAGCTAATGGGACTAATCGTTCTAAAATTTCATCATGAATTTTATCGATTGCTTCTTGATGGTTCTTAGCAGTTAAAACTTCTTTGAGTAACTTCGTATGACTACCTAACTCACCGGTTAATGTATCTTTCAGTTTGGCTTTCAATGTTGTTGTAACAGCTGGAGCAATACGTTCTCTCGTTTTGCTTATGTCCTTACGTAAAAAATCCGTTATCATCTGTCTCGCTAAGGCTTCTTTCTCTGTTGAGTCGACTACAGCCCCAAGCTTCTCACGAGTAGCAGTAACTTTGGCTTCTTTTAGTCTATCGGTCCACCCAGCCAGGCGCGCTAACGTTCTTGCTCTTTCTTCCTCTTCTTGTCTTCTTACTGCTTCCTCATCCACACTATTACCATGGCTAGAGCCACCTTGCGATGAATGGTTAGAAGCATTAAGAGGGTCGCTCTTACCACTTAACGTTTGAGGGGCATTACCATGGCTAGAGCCACCTTGCGATGAATGGTTAGAAGTATTAAGAGGGTCACCTTGCGAGGTAGGGTCTGACTTTTTACTCCCAAAAGTGAAAGACTTTGCTCTATTACCCAAAGTCCTTAAAAGATTACTCCCCTTTTTTTTATCAGCTCCCGCATTTTGCATAATTAACGCTCCTCGCCACATAAAGTCAATTAAAATCTGGTCCAACTTTACCATTTCTTAACAAACAAATAAATAACTTATGTCCAAATAAGTCAATTTTACTTCAAGCATTGTCATTGGGTAAATTTTTAGTAACGGCAACCATTTTCTACAATTATTGGTCAAAGTGTTTAAAAGTACTATAATATTGATATAGGTTTTAATTTAAGGAGTTAACATGCCACGAATTTTCAAAATAGGCATAGGAAGAGGAGTAGGAAGAGATTCAAAACCTTCCTCTGAAGAGGTTGCTTTACTAAGTAAATTGAACATCGACCCATCTGCTATTATGCTTGATAAACCAGGCGAGTACGGTACTTCGTGTAGATTGGCGTTGCCTGATGATCCCAATTTTACAGTTGAAGTAGGCAATTCTGTCACGACTATTAGTTATAAGGGAATAAGCGTTATTCATATAGATGAGAAACATACACGTTTGGATGTTAAGATTAAATTTCGTGTGTCCGAAAAAAATATTAAACAATTAGAACAAGAAGATAAATTACCAAAACCGGATCCGAATATACAAAAAAACGTGCATGAATATCAGAAAACATGGGATAGAGAAGAGGAAGATAGATCGCTAGAGCGTGATTTTACTAATGTTTGTTCTCAATATATCAATAAGCTTGAAAGTAAGTTAAAGAAATACGCTATAGAACAGCGTGAGGATAAGATGATCACCAGTCTTAGCGATCATAGAGTATATTATAACCATAATATGGTCACAAATTATAACAATCCTACTGATAAAAATCCACTAGATTTAATAGCTTGGCAGAAACTTCAAATTGTAAAGGATGCTCAGGGTGAATTACTTAAAACAGAGCGTAATCCATCTGAAAACATCAAAGCGTGTTTAGATAAGTTACAAAAACCTAGAAATGTAGACATTTTAAAGCTAAGAAGAGATTCATGGTTAATGACATCAGCTAAGGTCGTTAGTACGCTTGGCTTAATTTTAATATATCGCGCTTTGATGGGAGATAAAGTTACTCAAGGTATTAGAAATGCTAGTATGTTTGCAAAAAAATATGAGCATTTACAAAGCTCAAAAAACAAAGATTCAGAAGATAAAGATTTAGGCGCACAAGATGCTCCTGCAAACATGAAATAAAGTCGGTTGCCAGAATAGCAGAGGCTGTTGACCCTAATACGTATGATCGTAATAAAGTCGTATGCCTAAGCTGATGGTTTGATAGTAGATATCGCCTGTTGATAAACGGTCTGTTGTGGTTTGTGTGGGGGAATACCCTAAATAAGCTTTACCTGCGCCAATAAACCGATAAGCAAGCTCAATAACTGCAGGCTTTAACACAAGCCAATCAATACCCGCTCCTACTTCATACATCAACTGCGATGTGGTGTTATCAGTGAAAGTTTGCACGGAAGCTGCTGCCTGTGAGTACAAAGGGGGGACTTGATACTGACTGGCTCGATTACTGGCATACCCAAGTCCAACGATTATATTAGGTTGCACTATAGCACGGGTATATGAAACAGCGTTTTCGGCCCATACTAAATCACTTTTAACGCGGTAATTATAAGCCAAGTTATTAAAAGCTGGCATATTAAGCGACGAAACAGTTCCCCCTACACGCATATGAGTGGTTGAGAAATAACGTGCACCTGTATTAAATTGAATGTGATTTTTATTGTAGGTTGTAGCACCCACACCAAACATCACGGTTGTTTTATTATCCCAGTGCTTCAACGGCACATAAGTATTTCCAAAGCCATTCAATAAATTAACTTGCTCAGTGCGTCCAATCTGTGTAAAAAGTGTCGTTGCATCTACACTCACAAACAAAGGCACCGTTGTTGCCAATACACTTTGTACGCATGAGGTAAACAATGCTATCAAAATAAAATACCGAACCTTTTTCATATAACGTACTGCGCTCCATTGCAAAATAAGCCACGCCATTAGGCTACACCGTTTTACAGTATCTCTGTATAAGAAGCAACTCGCAAAAGGTTATGTCGCAAGGCAGTGCTTTATCATAAAATCAACTCTTGCATTTGCATGGATATAGGTAAGATGCAAGTCAGGATGCTCTCGCTGATACACCCTAAATAACACGTTTGAAACTAGGGCCTGTTGACATTTTCCCCCACCGCCGACGTGCTGCGGCTTGACCGCAGCATCCAGGAGAGGCTAATTAA
>JARGNV010000043.1:0-2079 GCA_029212465.1 Legionellaceae bacterium
ATGCTGCGGTCAAGCCGCAGCACGTCGGCGGTGGGGGCAAATGTCAACAGGCCCTTGAAGCGTCGATATAATTTACTCATAATTCTTTATAAGCGTATTGCGATTATTTCACAAAAAGTCAATTAAAAGGATTCGTATCATGCAAGTTGGTGACAAATTACCATCCATACCCTTTAAGGCTACAGGCGATTTAAACACTCACTTTAGCCGTTACGAAGGGCATTGGTTAATCATTTATTTTTACCCTAAAGATGCAACACCAGGCTGTACAACAGAAGGATGTGACTTTCGCGATAATGAAAAAGAATTTTCACTCTACAACACAGCAATTTTAGGCGTTTCACGCGATAGCATCACGTCGCACGAAAAGTTTAAACAAAAATACCAGTTTCCTTTTGAACTCATCAGTGACGTTGATGAAACCATATGCCAGGCATTTGACGTCATTAAAATGAAATCGATGTATGGAAAACAAGTGAGAGGTATTGAAAGGAGTACATTTATTGTTGATCCCAGTGGAACCATACGCCACATATTCAGAAAAGTACGCGCAAAAGGGCATGTTGAAGAGGTTTTAAGTACGCTCAAATCTTTGCTGCAATGAATATTTTTTATTTAGATGCTGATATAACGCAGTGTGCACGTTATCACTGTGATAAGCATGTTGTAAAAATGATTTTGGAGTCTGCTCAAATGCTATGTGCCGTATTATGGTTAAATGGCATTGAGGCACCATACAAGCCAACACATATAAAGCATCCCTGCGTGATATGGGCGAACGGCTCTTTATCTAACTGGAAATGGTTGAAGGCATTGGGGGACGCCTTAAATGAAGAGTACAAATATCGCTTTAATCACACTAAAAATCATCGCTCTTTTGATGTTATTTTAACGCTTAAACCACCTCCCATCCCAGATATAGGCTTAACAGAACATGCGCAAGCAATGCCTGATGAACTTAAGCAAAAAGACCCGATTCAAGCGTATCGCAATTTTTACATGACACATAAAAAGCATTTTGCGCATTGGACCAAAAGAAAAAAACCAGAATGGTTTATATACCCCTAAACCTCGTTAAGTAATCATTTTAAGGCGTGTTACGGTCTGAAAATTTTTTGACTAACTGTGTCATACTAAAAACATCTAGTGGTTTGCTGAAGTAAAAGCCTTGTCCGTAAGTAAAACCAATATTACAAACTTCTTCAAGCTCCTCTTTAGACTCGATGCCTTCAACAAGGGTTGGAATTTGATATATGCGACCCAGATGAGAAAAAACTTCGAGTGTTTTGCGGGCTCCAATAGAAGTTTCAAGTTCCTGAAGAAAGCTTTTATCAATCTTAATTAAATCGAACTTTAAGTTTTTTAGGCGGCTAAGCGAGGAGTAACCCGTACCAAAGTCATCTAACGACACCGATACACCCAGCTCGTGAAGCATTTCAATTCTATCAATGATTAAGTCATAATGTTCAGCCGCCAGGCTCTCATAGGCACATTCTCATGTGACTTCTCTTTTAACTATAGTAAATTTCTAGAAGTACTTACATTTCATGTACAGAGATTTTTTATTGCCGTTTATATCGTTTACTTAAAAACTCCGCTAGTATTTAAAACTTCATATGATTGGGAAGAAAACTTTATGCAAGAAACTATCGGATATGCAGCCAAAGCACCCCATACACCTTTAGAGCCTTTTGTGTTTAATCGGCGTGATGTGGGGGACCATGATGTTGCAATTGAAATTCTTTTTTGCGGGATTTGTCACTCGGATTTACATCAAATTAATAATGACTGGGGTTTTTCACAGTATCCAATGGTGCCTGGGCATGAAATTGTTGGGCGCGTTACAAAAGTAGGTAAAGCTGTGTCTCAATTTGCTAAAGGGGATACAGTTGGTGTTGGTTGTATGGTTGACTCCTGCCGTGAATGCACACCTTGTAAAGCGCATGAAGAACAATTTTGTGAAGCGGGGAATGTACAAACCTATAATGCACCAGACAAAACCTCAGGAGGGCGTACTTACGGAGGTTACTCGAAAGAAATTGTAGTAACAGAGTCGTGTGTTTTTGCTTGTGTTTGGGG
>JARGNV010000043.1:2089-11625 GCA_029212465.1 Legionellaceae bacterium
AGAGTCGTTTGTATTGCGAGTTGATGCATCATTTGATTTAAAAAAAGCCGCCCCTCTGCTGTGTGCAGGTATCACAACTTATTCGCCATTAAAGCGTGCTAACGTTAAAAAAGGAAGCCGTGTGGGTATTATTGGTTTCGGTGGGCTTGGACACATGGCTGTTAAAATAGCGCATGCAATGGCTGCAGATGTAACAGTTTTTACAACACATGTCAGCAAAGCGGATGCCGCAAAACAACTGGGCGCAAATGACGTTGTGGTGTCTACTGATAATGGTGCGATGTCTGCACATGCAAATCAGTATGATTTTATTTTGAATACCGTCTCTGCAACAGTGAGTCTTGAGCCTTATTTAAATCTATTAAAGCATGATGGCCAATTAACCCAAGTTGGCTTACCAACCAAGCCACTGCCTGTAAGTATGTTTCCGATGATTTTTAAACGGCTTAATGTGTCTGGCTCATTGATTGGTGGCATTCAAGAAACACAAGATATGCTTGATTTTTGTGCCAAACATAATATTTCAGCTGATATTGAACTTATTCACATCAAAGACTTGAATACAGCGCTCAAACGGCTAGAAGAAGGCGAGATGAGCCGCCGTTTTGTGATTGATATGAATACACTTGCAAAATAATATAAAAGGGGGCAGATGTTCCCCCAAAACTGCCACTTCTTTATTTTGCGCGGTGTCTACAAGCTAGAAGTTTCTTTGATATACAGCAACACCAAGTGTCCAATCGTTCGTACTAATTTTATTTGAAATATAATGGATAGGTTGCGTCTCTTGCATTCCAAACCCTTCCACAAATAAACTGTATGCATAGGAAGCATTCAAACAACTAGTGAACATGTGCTTATTATCTGGGTACAAAGTTCCTAAAACAGACCAGTCCTGTTGGCACACTTGTTTGTTTGCTTTTTCAGCAAGCGCTCTTGCTGTTACTTGGTGATGTGCAAAAGTAAATGGTTTTTCTTGCAGCATGACACTAATGCCACCAATGAGATACCAAGTTTGATTAGGGTGGTCTTGAATGACTTCTTCCACTGTCTTTTTGACGTCATGAATTTCATTGATTAGGGGTTTTATTTTTTGCTCACATATCGGAAAGTTTCCAGCTGCTTGCAATCCATTTGGTAGCGGGTAATGTGTTGGGAAACACACCGTTTGATCTAGATATTGGTTTCTAATTTCATCTTGGCCCAAGCCCAAAAAACCATGCGTGAAAAGTGAGATATCTCTACCATATATATGCAGTTTAATATAGTCATTCGGGTGAATGTGTTGTGTATTTTTTACAGGGAATGCAATTTGAGTAGATGCACTACCTGCATCAATAACCCCAACTAAAGGTTCTGTGGTTGAGGTTAGCCGACCTAGCTCATAATTGAGCGAAAGCCAACCATACAACGCTTCTTCTTGACTAGTAAGGGTTTTAGCATCAATCAGTTGCCACTCAGGATGCTTAGAAAACCAATGCTTTATTTTTGCATAATAAGCTTGTTGTCTTGCAAAACTTAGCATACGCATGCCGGACGTTGCATAAAAATAAACGGGTATTTTCGCATTAGATTGTTCAGAAAAAAGTGTTGCTAAATATTCTGTGATTGCACGCTGGCTTAATTCAATGGCAGCAATGCCTGGATCAACTCTATTTGAAAAAATATTTTTAATGTTAGTAGGTGTATTAGATGCATCAAGCTCATAGCTGTACACGTGAAGTCTTGAACCTGAATTTCCAGCATTCACCACAGCAATACAATGGTTTTCAGGGCATGTAATAGCTGCAGAAAACGCAAAGGAGCTAACAATGGAGAGGAGAAGAGCGCATATACGATACATATTTTTTCCCAATGATTAAATAAGTAAAACGAGAAAGGAATTATGCGTTAAATATATTAAAAAAATAAGGGTTGCCTGTAATCTTCATCCGTATTTTTGCATGCTAAAACAGTTAATCAGTTGCTTACCTCAGTTTTCTCACAATGTTATCCCCAGAAATTGGGGATAACCATAAAAATAAGACCTGTAATACCACCCATTTTTCTTGTTGATTTCTTGTGATTGTTTAAAGATGTATGGTGGGTATTCAGTTTTTTCTGTGAATAATAACTTTCCACACCTATAGCACAGTAAACGCTGCACATAATGTGGATAGCTACAGTTTATGGCGTATTTTTAGGGGCTTCTGTAGTTGCCCAGTAACCCTGATGATGCCCTCGAGCTTCATACTCATCGGCTATTTTTTTTGCTTGTTCTTCTGTTAGCCCATCCCTCATTTTAAAAGTATTACCATTCGTATCTATACGCATCACAGACCATTTTTGCAGTGCTTTTTTCATCTCAGATGAAGGATTAGCTGTTTTAACGGTTGTGCTAAAAAGGCGATACAAAGCAGATGCTTTCATTGGAATACCTATCTATTATTAATCTAATTGATTTATTTTAACTCACAAAGGGTTGTTGGTCAACAAAAATAAGATTGGTAACTTTATTCAATCATCGGCATAATTGACGCCTTGTTCGTATTTAGAGAATAAAAACGACTTATGACAATAGATATAATAAAAAAAGCCATTTCCGCAGAAAAGCTTTTAGAGGCATTTGTAGCTGCAGCAACCCATGTCATTGCATTAAGGGAAGCAATTAATGCGACTAACTTCTTTCCTGTTGCTGATAAAGATACAGGCGAAAACTTATCATTCTCTTTTCAAGAAATACACAACATATATTTAGAAGAACCTTCACCATATATAGTATTAAAGACAGTGTCCCAGTCTGTTTTTGAGCATGCAAGAGGAAACTCTGGCCTCATATTCTCAATGTGGCTGATTGGGCTAGAGTCATTTCAAACGCAAGATAAAAATTGGACCTTAGCAACCCTACAGGCATTATTTTCGCAAGGCGCTAATTATTTAGTGCAAGAGATGGATACAATCAAACCCGGTACAATGGTAAGTTTTATTGTGAACTTCACGCATGCATTTCAAACGATTACAACCTTGCCAGAAATAGAAAGCTTACTTTCTAACTGTTTAGAGGAAACTAGAAAAGACAATACCGTGTCAAAAACACATAATGTGGTAGATGCAGGTGCATTGGCTGTTCAACTATTTCTAAGTCATTTTTTTGAATGTTTATGGTCTGAAAAAAAACTACCACAAAGAAGCGTCGAATCAATAGAACATATAATGCCGCAAGCACTGCATTCAGAAGAACACTTCCAAACAGAGCCGAACTATCGATATTGCACACAAGCCTACCTTGAGCTATCCCCGCCAAATATGTCGGATAAAATCCTAAAAATTCAAGCTGAGCTACACCGTTTTGGAGATTGCAGTTTATTTACGCAGCGAGAAAACCAGCTGCACTTTCATGTACATACCAATGAGCCCGCAGCACTGTTTAATCAATTATATCCATACGCACGGGTACGCAAACCTAAAGTAGAAGATATGTTGCGACAATATCAAGCTACAACCACTCAAAAATCAATTGCACTGGTAACAGACTCTTCTGCAGATATTGATGCACGCTTTATGGAAAAATATCATATTCACCTTTTACCGATATCAGTAAATTTTGATAAACAAGAAGGGTTAGAGCCTTACACCATAGACAAACCTGATTTTTATGAAAAACTAGAGCAATATAAACCTTATCCTAAAACTGCCTCGCCCCAATTAAAAAAAGCGAAAGCTTTACTTATGTTTTTATCATCTCATTATGATGAGGTGTTAGTAATGACTATTTCTTCAAAAATGAGCGGTACCTATAATGCATTACAAACAGTCTCTAAATCACTCAAAAAAGTGACTATATTTGACACGTTAACGAACTCTGGCGCTCATGGTCTCATTGTCATGAAGGCGGCCGAACTGGCCGAGCAAAAGCAGCCAAAGCACACATTACTAAAATCACTTGCAGCATATCGCGCGCAAGTTTCTATTTTTGTAGCATTAAGCACCACAGCTGCAATGCGCGCATCTGGACGCGTTGTTGGCTCTAAGGCCTCCTTATTAAAATGGCTAAGCCCAAAGCTACTCTTGACCACCTCTCGCCATGGCTCCGGTAAAATCGCATCGATGTTATTTTTTAAAAAAGATATTTATGCGCACCTTCTAAGGCAGGTTATCAAGCGTTATAAGAAGAAGCCTTTTAGCCGCTATTGTATTTTATATGTCAGTGATAAGAAGGCCGCTGAAACATTCGCCGCACGCCTTGCTGAGGCCATACAATTAAAGCCAGTCTATATAGGAATCGTTTCCTCAGCCGTTGGTGTACATGCAGGAAAAAGCGCACTATCTATTGCTTTTGATTAAATTAAAAGGGGCCATAACATGATAATGAGCTTTGGGCTTTTGATTGCAGTCGGTGTCATGCTGGCTGCTTGGGGCATGTATTTGCATACACGCAATCCTGGTATTGTCGATGTGTTCTGGGGCATCAATATTTTTTTAATCAGTAGCTTTTACCTCTCTTTTTCAGATAGAAGCACTGCAGTCACTATAGCGCAATGTTTACTCTTTGCGTGGGCAGTCAGACTTTCCGCGTTTTTGTGGGTCACTCGCATTAAAAAAAAACATGTTGATAAGCGATACAAGCGCTTAAGCCAAAACTGGCGTAATGAAAAACTAGGCTTCTTATATAACTTTTTACTCCAGGCATTTTTAGCATGGCTTGTTAGTATTGCGTTTTATTTTATAGCGCACACTAACACAATTACTATGTATCAATACTTAGGATACCTAATGGTGATTATCGGGATTACTTTTGAGTCAGCGGCTGATAAAACGCTATATACTTTCAAACCCACATATAAACATGAAGTGTGTGCAAAGGGTTTATGGCAGTACTCAAGACACCCAAACTACTTTTTTGAGTGCCTGATTTGGCTTGGTTTTTCTAGCATGGGTTTTAGTGGCATACAGTCTGTTTTTTCTTTTACATCTGTACTCGTGCTCTTTTGTATTATGTGGTTTGTTACAATTCCTTTAACTGAAAAAGAGTCCGTCAAACATCGTGGAGACTTATATAAAACCTACCAAAAAAAAGTTTCCTGCTTTTTCCCGTGGTTTAACCAGCTTTAATTAAGCTCGCCGCAAGAGACGCTGCAAACCGATGTCCTATATGATTTGGATGTACAAAATCGAAAAACATATAGTCCTCACAACTTGATGGTGTTTTCACCAATAAGCTGAGGTGGCCAGATAACTCTATGACTGGATTTTGAGAAAACGAGTAATCATAAAAATCAATGCATGCTTTTTGGGTATGCTTAAACCCATATTTTTCAGGGTGCGCAAATGCATCAACAAAAAAACTATGGATATCGAAGAGAAGCCATGAGGTTTTTGGATAGTCACTTTTCAATGCATCAACGGCTTTTTTAAGTGCCACGTTATGCATACTAGACACTTCCGTAAGAAGATTATCTATACCTAGTTCACGTGAAAGTGGTGACTTCCCTAAGTCGGGAACATTGCCGACTAAAATTAACCCTGCACCATGCGCTGCAAGCCTAGATGCTTCATCTTTAATTTTAGAGACAATCGGTGTTATTTTTTTAGATGCTGTCTCCGTGGCAACCAGATAGTCATTACCGCCAATCAAAATGATATACAGTGTTCCTTCCATGTTGTCTGAAGCATGGCCCATTTTGAAGTATGCATCCACTTGCTCTTCAAGTGTTAAATAAGCACCATTCAAAGAAATTTGCCCATCATTCAGTACCATTGCACCACCAAAGGCATAATTCTCGAGCGTAATTTGTGCTCCTGGTTCAGCCAATAATTGTGGCAACCATTCAACCCATACAGGACCATCAGAAAAACGCCCACTAAAGTAGGGGGGCGATAATGGGAACTGCCGCCACATCACTTCATATAGATTACCGCTATCCGATAAGCTGTCACCGAATACAACGATTCTTTGAATAGGTGAAGCAAAAGTAGAGGTCGAAATAAAAAGCACTATAAATAATAGTAAGGGTTGAATAAAGCTCATGATGCACTCATTTTAAAGAAGTGTTGACTAACAAACATTGTTATCATACTACTTGAGCCGTACAAAAATGTTCCCCAAGCCCAATCAATAAGACCCATTTTGATAGGCCAGTCTTTCATAATCGCAATAAGCGTAAAATCGTAAACACCGTAAATAATACAACCAAGCAGCGCACCATAGCCTAATGCATGTATTATATTGTCCTTTGCAAGAGGAAAAATAAAAAAGAGAAGGCTAATGGCAAATAAAACATATACCATAGCAGCTGCCCACCAAACCACTTTTAATTCACCGCCAACTAGTGCAAGCCAAGGTGAGTAATGTTTAAAGTAAGCGCTTTTTGCAACAACACCTAGCCAAATTGCATCGGTTATCACAAACACAATAACGGCTGTTAACAATACTTTTATATGAGGCATATCCATATCCCAACTCATCAAAGTGTTTCACTGTAGGCTAAATAGCGTGTGCAGGTCAACATACCTTAAAGCAACAAGCACTTTGATAAGCAGCGTTCATTTTAAAGATTGCAATATAAGTTACCAGTTAGCCGTAAAGCTTAGCATTGGCGTATAAAAAGCAGGGCTATTCTTCCCAGCAACGGTGAACCAAACCCCAGCAGTTAAAGCGACGTCTTTAGTAAACATGTAATCAATTGCCGGTGCAAGGGTAAATTGCGCTACATTTCCGTGACCAATTCCATCAGTGCTACCTAAGTTCAATGAACTTGGCCTTAACCGATTGAAAATAATATTAGAGCCAAGTCTACGAGCTATAAAAGTAGTAGCTCTCCTGCGTTGAAACCTTTCTTCAACAAGCCTTGGGGTAACAGGGCCAATGACGCCTTTAAACTCAGATGCCTTTTGCGCAAAGATAAGCGTTTCCATAATAAATCCCCAGTGATGCGCTGGAGAGTATTCCAAGGCAAAATTAAATGTAATGCTATTGCCAGGCCGCATCGTGCCATTGGTTTCAGAGCCGCCACCATAAATACTAGGCCCCTGTAGGCGTATTCGATTCGCATAAGTGAGCATAACTGTTGCAAATTCAATTAAGTAGTGCTGTCCTGTCAGGTGCGTTACATGTTCCATGTTCATCGCAAATGTCGAAAGATAACTACCTTGCCCTGTTGCATCAGTACCAAATAAGCTCTCGTTCAATTGATCGTAATGTCCAGTTGGAAATACCTGCCGATAAAAGAATTTTAAATTGGGGGGCCATCTTCTACCATTTTGTAGGACAAGCTGTTTTGAAACTGTAATGGTTGTATCTCCCAAATTATCAAAGCTTTTACCTTCTGTGCTGTTATCCACGTAGGTCATAAATAGTTGAATTTCCGAGTCTTCAGTAAGGCCATAATTAAATGTTGTATCAACTTCTTCGGTTGTGGCCTGTGGGAGCGAGCCAAAGTTATAGTTAATATCATAGCTTCCATAATTATAAGCTTTATAGACATGCCATTGAACATAACCATGCCCAATGGGAGTTACAATAGCTGGATCGGATAGTAATGGGCCTGCGTACCAAGGCTCATCGGCATATAACGCTGCATGACACACTAAACTGAGCATTAAAATGAGCGCTTTTTTTGTCGCGGCCGAGAACCTCATTGAGTATTATCATCTGATAAAACATGTAAGGATGATACACCACAAAAGTGTGCGAAGGGAGATTCAATATCAATTTATCTAAACTTTTTAGGTACAACCATACGCCCTTCTGCAGCACGCTCTAGTGCAGACTTTTGTTTTTTTTGAGCGCGAGGTGGGTAGGGCGCTGAGGGGTCTGCATACTTAAATTGTGCCTCACGCATTTCTTCTTGTTGCCGACGTGCTGAAAGCTGTGGATCAACCACATCAACAGGATCTGTGTAACTTGCAAGGACAAAAATAGCGCTTGGAATCAGCATCTCTTTTCCTAATAATTTTACTCACCTATTAATATGGGTATAGTGGGATATCGCCATTTCGTCAACCGTCGCTGACTGTTTATCCACAATATCAGTGGATAAGTATGTGAGTTTCTTGGGTAAGTGTTGGTATTATCAGAGTTTGTGGCTTGTTGTAGGATTCATGCACCCCGCTTTTTTTAAATACTTTTTGTTTTGCGCGCTGTTTGACTGTAGGAATAGAAGATAATGTGGTTACACATTGATAGAGTAAGTACAGGTTTACTATATGGGTTGTTATATACAACAGTTATTGCGCTGTGGATTCCAAAATTTAAACCAGTCCCACTTTGGTCTATTTTACTTACCTTACTGATTGGGATTGGTTTAGTAACACAACACCTACAGCTAGATGCACTGCTTCCTATTTTATTGCTCAATATTGCTTTATGGCAGCTGAAAAAAACCGAAGGCACTTTACCAATACGCGTTTTTTCTGGATTAATGATTTTGATATTAGGGGTGGGGCTAATGGGCTTTTTATTTCCTGGCTTTCATAACCAACGTGTACTTAATCAGGTTTATATCAGTGCAGATGCTATACCTTTTACGTTATATCTCAATTTAGATAAAACGATACTTGGCATCCTTATTATTGGGTGGCTCCATCCCCGCATTAATACGTTAACTGCGTGGCTTAGTCTATTTAAAAATATATTACCAAAGCTTGGCTGCTTAATACTTATTGTTGGAGGGTTATCTTTTTTTCTTGGATTTGTTCGGTTTGATGCTAAATACTCAAGCTATCTTTTGATATGGGCCCCCACTAATTTATTATTTGTTTGCTTAGCTGAAGAAGCGTTTTTTCGTGGCTTCATTCAAAAATATCTAACGCGCATTCTAACGTTTATTCCCTATAGTGCTTATGTGGCCATTGGGTGCGCTGCTATTTTATTTGGTCTCGCGCATTACAAAGGCGGCGTGCAATATATGTTTTTAGCAACTGTAGCAGGAATAGGCTATGGCTGGGCCTACTTTAAGACAAAAAAAATTGAAGCTGCCATTTTGATACACTTTCTTTTAAATCTGATACACTTTTTGTTTTTTACATATCCGGCCTTGGCACACCATGGATAATCATTATTGGCTCAATAAGTGGGAAAAAGATGACATCGGATTTAATCAACCCAAAGCTCATCCTTTATTAGTTGAACATTTTGATATCTTAAAAATAGCAGCTAGCGGACGTATTTTCGTACCACTTTGCGGAAAAAGTATCGATATGCTCTGGCTGTTAGGAAGAGGTTATCAGGTGGTTGGTATTGAACTCAGCGAAGTTGCTTGCAAAGCTTTTTTCGCAGAGCATCAATTATCTTTTAAAGTGACCGAGCATCAGCATATAAAATGTTATGCAGGCGAACACATCACGCTCATTTGCGGCGACTTTTTTGAGCTAACACAAGAAACACTTGGATCTATCGATGCTGTATATGACCGCGCGGCACTCATTGCTTTACCAGAGCCAATGAGAAAAAGATATGTGGCACATTTACTCAGACTAATACCCGCACATGCCAAAGCACTTTTAATCAGCTTGTCATATAATCCCAAAGAAATGACCGGCCCGCCTTTCCCGGTACT
>JARGNV010000044.1:0-10209 GCA_029212465.1 Legionellaceae bacterium
GCGGTCAAGCCGCAGCACGTCGGCGGTGGAAGCAAATGTCAACAGGCCCTAATTTTATCGAGCAGAGTTGTGCTATTATCACCAAACTCAACAAAGCAAGGATAGTACACGTGCCAAATATCAATGTTTTAGATAATCACAGCAGTGTAGGGGTTGAAGGGGCAAGCGTCATTGCCAATGATATTAAGACAAAGCTAAAAACTCACAAGATTTACGTACTAGGTCTTGCAACGGGTTCTACAACCGATCCGTTGTATGCTGAATTGGTCCGCATGCATCGAGAAGAAAACCTCGATTTTTCCTCGGTTGTATGTGTTAATCTAGATAATTATGTTGGATTACCCGAAACTGATAGAAATCATTACGGTTATCAACTACGTCAACGCTTTTTAAATCACATTAATTGTAAAGAAGAAAATATACACCTTGTGAGTAGTTCGCCTGACTTTTCTCATGCTGCCTATGAAGCGCTGATTAAACGTCTTGGGGGCGTAGATTTACAGATTGTAGGTGTTGGCGGTGAGGGGCATTTGGCTTTTAATGAACAAGGTTCAGATGAAAACTCAGAAACAAGGGAAGTTGAACTGAGTGAAAGAACGAAAATTGATAATGGCAAATACTTTAATCAAATAGATCCAAACACTGAAAAAATGGAAGTGATTCCATCTACAGCACATACGCGTGGAATTAAGCCTATTTTAGAGGCAGATAAAATTCTTTTGTTAGTGAATGGCTATGCTAAGGCGCAAGTGATGCGGGCGTTTTTTGAAAAAGGCACCGTCCAAGCGCTTCCTGTACGTGCCTTACATCAACATCCCAGTGTTACTATATTTGCAGATAAAGCAGCGCTCGCACTGTTTGATGCGCGTATGTTACAACTGCATACACATTTAAATGAAGCCGAAAGGCATGCCATCATGCTTGCCAATCAACCATATACGGTTAGCCTCACTACCGAAGGTGTTGCAAAAGAACTATGGTTACCGCCGAGATTTGATTTTTACGATCCAACAATGATGAAAGAGGATGAAACCTTTGACCACACCAATCGTGCGCACCTTCGGTGGCTGAGCACTTGTCTTGAAAAAACGACTCAGCTTGGTGTGGGTGCTCATCCAGATGATGTTGAAATTATGGCAGGCCCAGACATGCTCGCGGCAAAAGATACTTGGCTAACACTCGTTGTTACCGATGGTGCTGCCACAAGTAATACCTTAAACGGTGATTACGCAAAGTACTCCCCTGAAGCGCTAACTAACATGCGACAAGCAGAGCAGCGAAAAGCCGCAAAACGCGCTAATGTGCCACTGATAATATGTAAGTTTCCAACAGCTGCTATAGCAGGTGATATGGGCACTGAAACGCTTGATGATGCAAAAAAAACGATGAGTAGCCTTGTGCAGGCAATGCCAAATTTAACAACAGTGATTGGACATCAACCGTCAGATGTACATGATACCCACATCCGTGTCCTGGCCCTTCAAGTGCATGCGCTTAGAACATTAAGTGATATGCAATTAAAAGGCATTACAGTGTTAGGCAGAGAAGTATGGGGGTTAATGCTTGCTATAGAGGCAAGGTTACGTAAAAAGCTTGTGATGACCGAAGCAGAACTTGATGAGTGGGCAGAGCTGATTGCTGTTTATGAATCTCAAATTGCAGGTCAGGGGAGAGATTATTCACTGACAACCATTGAGCGTGCACGCGGGAATGCTGGCTATCAAACGCATCCACATGGTGCTAATCCTCCTGTCGGGTTACTACTTGCGCTGGATTTAACAGATTTGGTGTATGATAAGAAGCTTTGCGTCAGCCAGTTTGAGGCGCGATTATTGCGAGAGTTAGAGAAGCAAACCCAAAGTCGCACACAAAGAATTTATCGTAACGAATTGAAGGTAGAACCAAATAAAACCAATACATCTTCGGGCTTAATACTGCCGGCTACCCTTGGGTTTGGCCTGGGCTTGGTGGGGTCACTCATCACAAAAGATTATAGGTTTGGTGTGCTATCACTGATTTCACTTGTTGCAGTCTCAACACACGTGTTACCCAATCGGTTAGGATTTTTTGTGCCTCAAGCAATCCACGATAGCGGTGTTAATATCGATAGTATTAGAGGGATGTGGGATAGTATTACAGGTGACAATTCTTTTAGCACCTGAAGTACACAGTTTCTGATAGTCATCGTCAGAACAAAGGGCATGGATGCCGATGCAGATGGGTTGGGTCATTTTGAGTAATTGTAACGCTTTAACTGCCTCTATCATGGTCGTTCCAGTCGAGATAATATCGTCTATTAAAACGGGCGTGGCATTCGGGTGATTTTCAATCTGTGGAATAGATATTTGAACGGCTGTGTCACCCTCACGTGTTTTTTCTAACACTAAATAGGGGGTGCCTGCTTGATTGGCGATGTCCTCAATCCACTGGCTACTTTCGCTATCTGGTCCTATCAAAACGGGGTTTTTGACGTGTTGATGAATCCATTCGGCAATGTGTTTGGCTGCGTGCAGTAGATGGGTTGGTATTTTATAAATAGCACTCAAATGATGAAAGCGATGCAAATGAGGGTCTATTGTTATCATAGCATCAAAATAGTTTGAAATGAGCGTTGCAAAATAAGTGGCCGTGATGCCTTGCCCCGGTTCAAACACTTTATCCTGACGCATATATGGCAAATAAGGGGCAATTAATATGACGCTTAGGCAGCCTAATGATTTTGCTGTTTCTGCAGCAAACAAGAGTGGTAATAGTTTTGTATTGGGGTGATTCAGATTAATACTCAAAAAAACGTCGCGTCCAGCAACATCAGTGTTTAATTTAATTAAGCTTTCCCCATCGGGAAATTGATGCAAGTCTATTTTGCCTAATTCATACTGACATTGTGTGTGAATCGTTTGGGCCAATGCGTCTGTATCAAATAAAGGAAAAATAATCGGTGTTTTTTTCATGAAGTTTCCTCAATTTGAAAAATGGTATGTCCTTGTCTGAGAAAATCGAGCGCATAATTAAGCTCACCCTTTGTTTCTGCATATAGTTTAAAAAGCGGTTGTGATTTACTGACGGTCGAGTGTAGGGGGGTTAGAAGCTCAAGGCCTGCAGCCTTTGATCTAGGCGCACCTGCCAATTTTGCAATACGCGCAATCAGTCGGTTATCAATATTTACAATTTTTCCTGAAGTATGTGACGCTACCGTATGTGAAAGCTTTGGTCTCGAAATATCCCGCATGCCGCCTTGGGCTTCACAAATGGCCTGGAATTTTTCAAAGGCTTTACCTGAGTTCAGTATATCTGTTGCGATTTTAAGTCCTTGACCGCGTGCAACGGTTGGAGAAAACTCTAGCACAACTCCCGCTAGTGACAGTGCATGCGCTCTTAGGTTTTGTGGGGCATCGGGGTCGCATTGTAGTACGGCCAATATATCAAGTGCTTCAAGTACCGGACCTATTCCTCTACCAATAGGTTGCGAGCCATCAGAAAAGACAACGCGTGTTTCAATGCCTAATTCTTTAGTGACGGATTTTAAAAAACGCTTGAGATACTCAGCACGCGTAATTGAACGAATTTTTGCGGTAGTTCCAATTGGCATATCAACAAGAAGGTGTGTAGAGCCTGCTGCAATTTTTTTGGATAGAATGGATGCAACCATTTGTTCTTCACTATCAATGTCAGCTGCTTTCTCAATTCGAATGAGTAAATCATCCGCGGGGCTTAAGAGCATAGAGCCCCCCCAAACAACACATCCATTTTCTTGTTCAACTACTTTTCTCATCGCAGAGATATCTAAATCAACCGGTGCAAACACTTCCATCGTATCAGCTGTACCCGCGGGGGATGTGATGGCTCTTGATGAGGTTTTCGGAATGAGTAAGCCGAATGCTGCAACAATTGCAACGACTATGGGGGTTGTCCGATTACCAGGTAGTCCACCAACGCAATGTTTATCAACGTCATAAGGTGCATCCCACTTTAATTGTTGACCGGATGCAACCATTGCTTTTGTTAAATCAATCACTTCCTTTTTAGATATTTTTTTGCCGACACTTGCGGCAAGGTACATTGCAATATGAATGTCTGACAGTTGCCCAGACACAATATCGTCAATAATACGTTTTGTTTGTTTGGTTGTGAGCTCATGCCCATATATTTTAGAACGGATATAACTCACGGAATCGAGCGGTTTGGGATGTGTAATGGAGATTTGCTCACCTTCTTTGGCTGATAAAAGCACCCAAGCATGCTCAGATAAGCTTGCCTCATTGTGTTTCAATAAGTCGCCTTTAATTGTATTAAGCGTTGCAATAATAGACGTGTCACCCAGTGTTACTTGTACGCGTGTTTGCGCATCAAAGCCCTCGGATTTACAGATGTGGCAATCTGAGGGCATATAGATAATTGCTTCGTTGTGCGTATCAATGCCTAAATATTTAAGCGTTAAATGAGCATGTTTGCCCTTCATAAGCAGTACTTAACTTCCTGTTGTATTTAGATAGTATACAAGGTCAGCCAAGTTTTGCTTTTTGATGCTTTAAGGAGCTGACACGCCCGCTTCAGGCGTGTCAGTTTTATGGATGTAGTTTATGCTTTTTCTAGCGTTTTAATCACCACATCATCACCTTCAACGGATATCAGTAGTTCTGATTGAGGTGCTGGCTGATGCATAACAATAAAACGCGATAAGTTTCCGGTAATATGTTTCTCAATTAAGCGTTTGAGAGGTCTCACGCCTAAACGATTCGAGTGAAGTGAATCAAACAGATATGTATTAACAGATGGGTCAAATGTCAGATGTATCTTTTTCACAGCGAATAAACGTTTGGTGAGTAAAGCGAGCTCTCTGTCGATAATTTTGGGATAAACCTCATGAGGAATAGCTTTAAAAATAGTTGGAGTAGTACGATTGTAAAGCTCGGGGCTTAAGTATGAGATAACATGTCCTTCAACCTCTGCCATGATGCTCTCGTTATCGAGTCCTGCATTAGACAATTCAAGAATTTCTTCGGATGCAATATTGGTTGTCAAAATAAAAATGGCTGAATTCAGTTTAAATGTTTCGCCGGTACCACTTGTAATACGTCCTTCATCAAAGGCAGATAAAAATAACTTGAGGACTTCGGGAGCTGCTTTTTCAATTTCGTCTAAGAGAATAATCGTGTTTTTTCTGCCACGAATAGCTTCTGTCAATACGCCACCTTTCTCGTAGCCGATATATCCAGGGGCAGGTCCAATCAAACCCCAGACGGTTTCACGAACTGTATACTCTCCCATATCAAGCCGAATCATCTGAAGCTCAGAACCTAACAATGCTTTTGATAACTCTTTGGCGAGCTGTGTTTTTCCAACGCCTGTTGGACCAATAAATAGGAAAACGCCAATGGGGGTATTTGGATCGTTAATACCCGCCTGATAATTGATTAAATGATTAGTGACTTCATGTGTCGCAAATTCTTGACCTAAAATGGCCTCATTTAATGTATCCTCAAGTGTTAGGATGTTCTCCATCCGAAACGCTGTTGAATCTTTTTTGGGATCATCTTTTTTTTTCCACCAATCCCAATCCCAGCCCAACAAAGTATCTGATTGAAGTATGGGGGAGTCTTCTAATAATGAAAATCTCATTTCAGCGGCATTAGCAAAAGTCGTTGATAAGCAGGTATATAAAAAACAGAGAATTAAAAAAGGTTGACGAAGTTTTTGCATATGAAGTGCCTACTGGTTACGATTTTCCCCGGCATTATACATAAAAGTGGTTGAAATTTACATAATTCGCTCATCTATTTTGAAAAATCAGATGATAGCTTGTATATTATTTTTTTCTATTGGGGAGGCAATCGTATGAAAGGGACGTTATTAAAATCCTTATTTGCTGATGAACTGCTGACAGCACCTGGTGTATTTGATGGACTTTCAGCAAAGCTTGTTGCGCAAGCGGGTTTTAAAGCGGTATACGCAAGTGGTGGTGCAATCGCAAGAAGTACGGGTAGACCTGATATTGGATTGCTCTCGCTTACTGAAGTTGTGCAGCAGGTGCATGATATTACCACGGCAACCGATTTACCTGTCATCGCTGATGCTGATACAGGTTTTGGGAATGAGCTTAATACAGCACGCACTGTTCAAGAGTTTGAACAAGCGGGGGTGGCCGCGATTCATCTTGAAGATCAAACATTCCCAAAGCGATGTGGGCACCTTTCTGGAAAGTCACTTATTTCTAAAGAAGACATGTGTATCAAAATTCGTGCAGCTATCAAAGCACGTTCACACAGCGATTTTCTCATTATTGCAAGAACCGATGCGATTGCAGTAGAAGGGTTTGATAGTGCCATTGAACGTGCAAAGTATTATCTGGATGCAGGCGCAGACATGATTTTTGTAGAAGCGCCAGAAACCATTACGCAAATTGAAGCAATTGCAACGGCTATTACACAACCGAAGTTGATTAATATGTTTTATGGCGGTAAAACACCACTGGTGTCGTCTGAAGCATTACAGCAAATGGGCTATAAGATTGCCATAATTCCATCTGATTTGCAGCGTGCGGCAATGAAGGCGATGCAGCGAACGCTTAGTGCTATTCACACACATGGCGATAGCGCGAGTATTTCTGATGCACTCTTATCATTTAAAGAGCGCGAAGATGTCATTGAAACAAACAAATTTTTGGAGTTTGTGACAGCGTAATCCATGAAACTCGTCCTATACTGTATTTATAATGAGGGAGCAGTGTTTTATATGCTCTTAATTGACCGTGGGTGGATGCGATGGATATTCGGAAAGCAACTGTTGATGATGCAGTATATTTAGTGGCACTTTTAGCACAAATGGGATACACATGGACTGAATCTTCAATGCGTGAGCGTATTGAGCGATTCGACGCGTGTCGTGATAACCACATGATGGTGATAGAAAAAGAGGGCGCTGTTGTTGCAGCAGTTGCATTTGGCTATTTTGAATTATTACGCTTGCCGGGGTGCGCTTGTCACATTGATACACTTGTGGTGGATGAAGTATATCGAGGACAAGGGCTTGGCAAGCAGTTAATTGCACTGGTAGAGGCGCATGCACGTTCGAATGGTGCACAAGCCATAGAGCTTATTTCAGCAAATCATCGTAAAAAAGATGGCACACATGCTTTTTATGAAGCGTTGAATTATAAAAATCATCAACATCTCGATTTGGCTTATTTTGCAAAAGAAGATTTAAAGTAGCTAAGTATTTTTATCTTGCCACCCATTGACATCAAAAAAGAACAACTTGATTTCAAATGTCTCACCAATGTACAATATTTAGCTATAATTTTGGGTTTGGTGAAACATAATGACGATTATTATTTCGGGTGAAGAAAAAAGAGCGATACAAGACTACTTTGATTACCCCGAGCGTTATATGAGTGAAAGTGATCTGGAACGTTTGGGTGGGCAACTTCCAAACGGGGCAAAAATATCTCGCAAAAAAGAGAGCGAGGAAACACCAGGTGTTATTGTACCACGCTGTTACATTATTACAGACCCTCAGGATGCTACAACAACGTATCGAATACCCATGCAAAACATAGATGTGAATGATCCCGGCATACATTCGGCAACACGACTTTCTGGAGAAATTTACTTTCACCAAAATAAAGATGATTTACCTAAGAAGTTACCCGAGAATTTCGAGGATTATTGTGAGCCACCAGAGAATGAAGAAGAAGCGAAAGAAGAATGGTATGTACAATACAAAGCAGGATTTATAAAACTTTTGGAGGCACCTGATTATGTGTTAAGCCGCAGTAAACTGGGTGTATTCGACAGAAGAATTAAATATGCTGTCAATACCCATGGCGAAAGATGCTATCTTAAAAGTGATAGTTTAATCGAGAGAGCAGGCACCGCCTTTTCAGACGTGTGCGTCGCACAAGATTCAGGATTATATGTGGGCCCATCTATTTTTAGGTGTGCGCCCATTAACGACGTATTAGTGCTCATGAAAAAAATTGTCATCACGCGAGATGCAGGTGAAACACTTGATGTTTTCATGGAAAAACCGCAGAAGAATTAAATATGCTGTCAATACCCATGGCGAAAGATGCTATCTTAAAAGTGATAGTTTAATCGAGAGAGCAGGCACCGCCTTTTCAGACGTGTGCGTCGCACAAGATTCAGGATTATATGTGGGCCCATCTATTTTTAGGTGTGCGCCCATTAACGACGTATTAGTGCTCATGAAAAAAATTGTCATCACGCGAGATGCAGGTGAAACACTTGATGTTTTCATGGAAAAACCGCAACAGTCACTTACAAGTATACAAAAGGAAAAATTGGCGAAAGCAATTTTAAAACAGTATTTATTACAGATTTATGATGCAGGCTTGGTACATACAGACATCAAATTAACGAATATCTGTATTAAGGAAAATAGGAGTTCAGCAGAAGAGCCATTTATTATTAGCTTTATTGATTTTGATGAAAGCTTTGCCGTGCAAAACCCACGTGACACAGGTTGTGGTACAGCAGGGTACATGGCGCCTGAATTTTTTAATACTTATGAGGACTATACACGGCAGCTTGATAGCCGGGGAATTTCTGAGGCTGCTTATGCGAGGACGCTTCGCTCTGATTATGGAAAATTATTTTCTAGGGCGAGTGATGTATTTGCATTAGGAACGGTTTGTCTAGCTTATGATTTATTACCGGTTCACTCCGAACTATTTGTCTTGGTGCAAAATATGCGTAAGCAAGCACCTGAAGATCGCCCATCAGGAGATGAATTAAGAGAGGCGTTAGGCTTAGCACCTAGACTTGACGAAACGATGAGGCTAATGTGTGGTTAGGTTGGTCGCTAGCAGACTGATAGCTGATATAGCGCGATGCCATACAATCCTTTTTGAAACATGTTATCCGGTGTTTTTTCCCGTCCAATAATACGAATGCCGACAGATTGAATATCGTGGCTGTTGAGCGGTGGGGCGTGTGCCACTTCTTTGCCTCTGCGTGTTGCAGAAAAGTCTTTGAGCTTGAATGTGTGGGTGGCTTCTTTGGGTGTAACCGTGAACGTGTGTTGGTAGCTAAAACCATTTGAAGTAGAGGTATTGAGCACTACTTGAAAGGTGGTGGGTTTATCCTGGAGCCCTTTTGCAGTGAGACAAAGGCTATCGCTGTTTGCAAGGTTGAATGCTTGTTGGATGTGTACGCTTGCAAATGCGGCGCCATTGGGCTGCGGGTTTAGAAAGGCGAAAAAATAGTGTTTTGCAGGGTGTGTACTCGCTTGATAGCTAAAATCAGCATGTGATTTGCCGACTTCTCTTTCTGTTGCGTCAGTTTTGACGATATAGTTTTTAATTGGCTGTGTGAAATTAATTAAGGTTTGATTCATGGCAAGTCCTGAAACCGGAATACAGAGTAAAGCATAGAGTATTTTAATCATATAGCCATCCAAACGATTGTATTCAGGTAGGTTGCGAATAGTATCCATGCTAAATAAGGCATCAGTAATAAAGCGAGCATTCGATGCCTCGCGTAGAGCATGTATACCAGTGTTGTGGTGAGTAGCACCATTATAGCCAAAATAATCAGTGCCGTCCCAATTGCATGAAAATGAAAGAAAATAGGAGACCATAACCAGTTGAGAATCAGCTGTATGCTATATGTGTATTTTTCTTTTGTGGTGCATTGGTTTTTTTGAAGGAAAAGATTCAGACCCACGACTGCCAGTAATAAATATAAAATAGGCCACACAATTGCAAACACATGGTCTGGTGGGGTTAATGCAGACTTTGTGAGTGTCGCATACCATGGTGTAAGATTTTCTTGGGTCAAAACGCCCATACAATACCCCATTATTTGGAGTGTGATAATCCAGAGAAACAGGTAAAAATAATAAGACTTTGATGTTTTAAGAGGCATTGTTTGTCACCCATATCATGGTGTTTTTCTTAGAATACACTGAATATATCGATTTTTTAAGGCTAGCTTGTGTTCGAAATATAGATTACAGTTTTCTGTTTGGACGGTTGAGAGGGTCATTTGAGACATGCCAGAGAGAGTTGACAGTAAACCCTATTTTTTGCGTAATTTCACAGTGAGCACCCTTGGCATGGTCGCTTTTTCTCCGGTGGTGAATGCGGGCGCGTTTTTTTCTTAACGCTTCAAGCGTGGTAGTTTTTGTGCGCGCCAACACAAGGTTTTTAATAAGGTATGCTTGTGGCCACCAAACGATGTAGTGTAAGTG
>JARGNV010000044.1:10219-11614 GCA_029212465.1 Legionellaceae bacterium
CGCGCCAAGCAATGTATGATATTACGGATGGCTGGAGGCAACCTTCAGAGTTATTGAAAGGTGGTAAAAGCACGTTATTTCAGCTTTTGGTAAAAAATTCGGTTCGAAATGCGAGTTGGCTTAAAAGAGCGGCACTTGAGGAAGCCTATCCAGGTGCCTCCGACTATGTAATTCCTGCTTCTGCGGCATTTACAGAATTTGTATTAACGCCTAGCGTATTCAGGCGCGCACGCATTCAGTTTACGGGCCAAACATTGGTAGAAGCGGGTTTAGGAGAGCAGTTTTCAGGTGCGTTACCGGGTGTATTGAAGGTGACAGCAACAACGACAATTTATATGCGTGTTAAACCGCATGGTGATAAGTTTGCAGAAGCGTTGAATCTACCTTGTAATACAGTGTGGGGAAAGTTTGCGTCAGCAGCGTTCACAACGGTACCTGTGACGGTGCTAACACATCCGCTTGAGCTTGTTCGGTTTAGAATGCAGCGCCCGGTGACGGATACTTCGCCGAGACTTGGTTTTTTTAAAACAACTTCAGATGTTTTAGCGGCCAGTAGTGGACTGCTCAGGACACAAGGCGTTACTCAGGCTTTACGATTTTTATTACGTGGTTGTCCCGCTGCGGGTGCAACGAATTTGCTGTATACGATTCTATTTAATGAGATGGTGCGAATCGGAGAAGAAGAGGCAAACGCTGCGCTTTCCAGTCGGACGCCATCTAACTCACCTTAAAAAACGAAACAGGTAAGTATGCGTCAGGATGTTATATTGGTTGCTAGGTCAGCTGTGATAAGAACGTTTTGATGGGGACAATTTGTATACTATCGAGCGTAAATAAGTCGATGTCAATGTATGGCATATCAAAGGCAAGCTGGAATGCATGGGGTGCACCCAGTTGCACCTGAAAAAACTTTAAATTGTCACTTAATGCTTGCTTGGCGCTAAATTTTACCTCTGCTAAACACCAAGGTTTATTCTCTTTTGTTACTAAAAAATCAACTTCTCGTCTGTCTTTATTTCTTAGATAATATAAGCCAAAATTACCTTGTCCTGTATTGTTCCAAAAAGATATTGCCTTCAATAAATGTAAGGCAACGAAGTTTTCTACCATAGCCCCTTTATCGGGGCACAATGACCAGTCATACAAGTAGGTCTTTGGTGCTTTTAAAATAGAGCGGTTAATATTTTGAGTCCAGGGATAAATATTAAAACAAAAATAAGTGTTTTCTAGCAGTGTAAACCAGTTCCTAATAGTTGCTTCTGATACACGAACTTTGGTTGCCAGGTTTGAGTAGTTTGTTTGACTGCCTGTTTGATGAGTAATGAGTTGGCCTAGTAATTCTAGAGCGGCGATCGATTAAGTTTTAATCAGATCGACATGCTTTAAGTTTTATGA
>JARGNV010000045.1 GCA_029212465.1 Legionellaceae bacterium
TCATAAAACTTAAAGCATGTCGATCTGATTAAAACTTAATCGATCGCCGCTCTAGTCTTTTCCAACTGGTTTTTTAAGTTTCAATTAAATCCAGTTGGCATCGCTTAGAAACTTTCCAGATTAACAGCTTTTTATCTCCTATGGAGTAACGTCTAGAAGCACTGCAACGCACTTTTCTTTTGCCATAAAAATAAACTTGCTCAAAATCTAGTAAGTAAATGCCTGGCTTAAAAACACCTCCGCTTTCACATCCCACTTGCTTAACATGCCCTGGTGAGATAGCGCCTTGACTATCACATGCAGTGTTTCCTAAATAGTGAAACTTATAAAACACTTCATCTTTTGTGGTATTTGCAATGACATGCTTCATTGGCAAAATGCTTTGCGCATATGCAGTAGGATTCACACTCAAAAATAAACCCCATATACAGACCAATCGCTTCATCATTTTTCGCTCTATATCCAAAAAGTATGGTGGGCATAGTTATCTCACAAATTAATGTCTAAATCCATTAGATACATCATAACTATCGACCAAGTGTGCTGTATAAGAAGAGATACGCGTATCATTCTTAAAAATCCTCCGCGCAGCCTCAAGATTCTCAGGTTTGTCATCAAAAAAGATGACCTCGAGTGGCTCATCATTCTCTCGGGCCACGCGCTCAAGTAAACAGCCAAGCTGCCCTTCTTTATCTGTATCTCCAGTCATTGCTAAATACATGGGAAGCGCATCTGCTAAGGATTGCTTTGTATCGCTATAAGGGCTCTCCGCATATATGTCTCCAAGTGTCATTTCTCTAAATACTTTGTGTAAGAGTTGATTATCAATGGCCTCATCTCGATAGTCTGAGATGCACCGTTCAAAGGCCAGATAAAAGCTTTCTGCGGAATCCCCTGCTTGGACGATGCCAAAGGGCTCATCATTTTGTTTTATTAAATAGTGATCATATGGCATTGAAATAGCCGATATATTGACATGGCATTGCTCTAAATGCGTTTTAATCTGTCCTAATAACTGAAGCCGCCAATTATGTGGCTTGTTTCCCATTTGCAGAACATGCTGCCAAAAATCATTCACATTTCGTCCTGTCACCAAATAGAATGCATCAAACCCTGCTGTCGCCAAATGCTCAATCAGTGCATCGTTATAGGATGAGGCTTGGTTATCAACTAGCGTCATATCGACATCAATAAAAGCTACCCTACGCATCGTTAAATTCTCCAAAAAAGTGTGCTTATGCTATACCTTTTATAATTGTATTGTGTTTTTTCTTTTACACAAGAAGAGGTAAGCATGCCTTACATCAAGGTAGTAAAGGATACTGAAGGCGGTGTGGCAGAAGCAGTAAGCGTTGAGCTTGCTCATTTAGCAGAAATTTCACACCCGTCACAAGATACGCCAGAAGTCATTGTTACCCCTAAAAGCGACTCGCCTCCCGACACACCGAGAAAAGAAAGCGATACCTCTGATACGCTTTCCGTCAACTCCGATACAAGCTCGGAACATTCGGTTACATTACCCCGCTATACAATGAATCAGTCGTTATCCGACGTCATGTTTAGTATTGCGCTTGAAGGAGAAGAACCAACACTGTTCACCGACGAAAAGTTTTTAAACTCTTTAGGACGCTCACTTGCATTTAATTGGTATTGTGGTCAGGGCGACCTAAACGCCACAAATCTGTCTATTTACGCTGGAAAGTGCTACCCCTTTGATTTTGACTGCAATTTTCAAAGCATACAGAGTGAAACTTCATTTGCTAAAACCAGAGAGGCTGCATTTCAAAGTGTAGACATGGAGGCTTTAGACAGTGTGGATGAAGTCATTTTAGGAGGGGTCTCTAACTTAGCCAACTCGGTCAATTCAGTTATCCCAGACGTCGGTGAACCATTTTCAGAAGTAGTCCGTCAACCAGCGCATATGGCACAGATTCGAAACGGATTTAAAGAGCAACTCAAAAAGCTAGATAATATACCGGGCGATGCCATTGACTCAGTACTGGACAAGCACCTAGATGATGAGGTCATGCGAGCACAATATGCAGACTATCTAGTAGAGAAAAAACAGGTAACTCACTCGATGATGGAAACGAAAACACCTTCTTTTCAAGAAGTTAAGTCAGAAATGCAAGCCATCAGAGAAGATTCACAGAATGCAGAGAAAGCCAACGACCCCTCCAATGAGCAAGAAGATGTCAACAGACACAACCCCTCTTAGTGTCGCGCCCGACTCACATCATTCTCCAAGCGCGTCGCCTGTTCTCTTGAAAGCCCAGTAATAACAAATGTTTTTCCTAAGGGACTTTGCACCACAGATGAAGACACAAGCACATCATTCAAAATAATATTTAAGCTTTTACCCATATTATTTTCAGAAAGTGTCTCAAGCTGTTTGGCCGCTTGAGCGTTTAACTCTATCTGTATGCTATAAAAATCATTCGCAGTTTTAGGGGGAGTTGCTGTTGCTTTTTTAATAGCGTCATGACTCAGCGTCAACTGCTCTTGTACCACTTGCACCAATAACTCACTGGATGTATCAGGCTCTTCTGTTGTTGTGCCTTCCGCGGCAATCACAACAGAAGCAGAAAACAGCAAGCTTATTAAAAATCCCTTTAAAAGCTTCATAACACTCTCCAAATAAAAGGCTTACTTTTAAGCCTTATAAGTCAGATAAAACATCTTTTGCTGGAACATAATCATACCCTAAATCACGCGCAACCGCTTCATGTGTGATTTTTCCTTGATGTACATTCAAGCCCTCAAGCAAGTGTGAATCACTCAATAAAGCTACTTTCAAGCCCTTAGTCACCAAGTTAAGGATAAAAGGTAGCGTTGCATTATTCAATGCAAAGGTTGAGGTTCTTGGAACAGCTCCCGGCATATTTGCCACACAATAATGAACCACGCCTTCTTCAACATAAGTCGGTTCTTCGTGGGTCGTTGCGCGACTTGTTTCAAAGCATCCGCCTTGGTCAATTGCTACATCCACCATAACAGAGCCAGGACGCATGGCTTTTAGCATATCTCGTGTTACCAAACGAGGCGCTGCAGCACCCGGCACCAAGACCGCACCAATGACTAAATCTGCATTGGTTACATATTGCTCTAGCATTTCAGCTGTTGAATAAATTGTATTCAACTTTGAGCCAAACTGAAAATCTAACACACGAAGTCTTGCTAAAGAGCGGTCGAGTACGGTCACCTGTGCTTCCATGCCCATTGCCATTCGCGCAGCATTGGTACCAACCACACCACCACCAATGACAACGACATTAGCAGGCGACACACCAGGCACCCCACCCAGTAAAATACCGGAGCCACCTTCAACCATCTCTAAACAATGCGCACCCGCCTGAATCGACATACGACCCGCCACCTGCGACATGGGTGTGAGCAGTGGCAAACCACCACCAGGCTCTGTTACCGTTTCATATGCAATAGCGCTCACGCCTGACTCTTTTAAAAGTCTTGTTTGCATTGGGTCAGGGGCTAAATGCAGGTAAGTAAACAAAATTTGACCTTCTCGAAGACGTCTACACTCACTGGGCTGTGGTTCTTTTACTTTTACCACTAAATCTGCACGTGCAAATATTTCATCTGCCGTGTCTACCAATACAGCGCCTGCTGCCTCATATGCTTCGTCTGGAATGCCAATACCACTTCCTGCGGTTCTCTCAACAATCACTTCGCTGCCCGCACGCACAATTTCGCGAACACTGGCAGGTACTAATCCCACACGGGCTTCTTGTGCTTTAATTTCTTTTGGAACGCCCACTAACATATTGATTCTACCCCTTCATTTTTTCTATTATTTCGGGCACCACAGTAAACAAATCACCAACTAATGCATAGTCTGCAATTTGAAAAATAGGTGCTTCTTCGTCTTTATTAATAGCAACAATCACTTTAGCATCTTTAATACCTGCCAAATGTTGTACTGCCCCTGAAATCCCAACAGCAATATACAAACTTGGTGCAACAATCTTACCCGTTTGTCCTACTTGATGGTCGTTTGAAATAAATCCTGCATCAACAGCCGCCCTTGAAGCACCCACTGCAGCGCCTAAAGCATCGGCCAAGTCTTCAATTAGCTTAAATTGCTCCGCACTTTGAAGCCCGCGCCCACCTGACACAACGCATTTAGCCGCTGTTAATTCAGGACGCGTTGACTCGGGTTTAACTGCACTGACAAATTGTGTGTTTTTCGCCTCAATCGTTGCGTCTAACGCTTCTATCTGACAAGGTGCTTGTGTTTCCACCACTGCACTAAATGCCGTCGTTCTAATCGTTAAAACTTTTAATGCATCCAACACGCGAACCGTTTCAATGGCATTTCCTGCATAAATAGGATGCTCAAAAATTGCTTCTTTCACAATTTTGGTTACATCAGATACCTGTGTGACATCTTGTAATGCCGCAACCCTTGGCAGCACGTCTTTACCAAACGTACTTGCAGGTGCAAGCAATGCATCCACTCCCTCAAGCTGTGTATTAATAAGTGCACTCAAATTTTCAGCCAATGGATGTGCATAACAAGGTGCATCAACCCAACAAACTCGGCTTACACCCGCACATGTTGATACTTCATCAGCAACAGCTTGACAATTTTCTCCTGCAACCAATACAACCACTTCTTGACTTAACTGACATGCGGCATTCAGTACATGCTTCGTTGCTGGATGAAGTGATTGATTATCATGTTCTGCTAACACTAAAACGCTCATGCGACAACTCCCTTTTAAAGCACTTGTTCTTCATCACGTAACTTGCTGAGCAACTCATCTACAGACGCTACTTTAATACCTGACTGTCTTACAGGCGGTGACTTCACAGAAATGACTTCTGCATGTGGTTTTAAGTCTAAGCCTAAATCAGTTAAGGCAAGTTTATCTAACGGCTTTTGCTTAGCTTTCATGATATTGGGCAGACTTGCATAGCGTGGCTCGTTCAAACGCAAGTCCGTACTGACGACTGCAGGCAACGTAATCTTCAAGGTTTCAAGCCCTGCATCCACCTCACGCGTTACACTCAATTGATTATCTGATACCTCAATCGCTGAAGCAAACGTTGCCTGCGGCACATCAAGCAATGCTGCAAGCATTTGCGCTGTTTGGTTGTTATCACCGTCAATAGTTTGTTTCCCCATCAACACCAAATCAGGAGATTCTTGTTTCACAATCGCTTGTAAAATTTTTGCAATATGCAACGACGGATGCAGAGTGTCTGTTTCAACCAAAATGCTACGGTGCGCACCCAGTGCAAGTGCATGCCTAAGTATTTCTTGAGAAACCTCAGGGCCAATGGTTACCGCAATAACCTCTGACGCAACGCCCTTTTCAACCAGCCGCAGTGCTTCTTCAATTGCAATTTCATCAAAGGGATTCATCGCATGTTTGACGTGCGCTGTTTCAACTCCATCTTCGGTCGGTTTGACACGGATTTTAACGTATGGGTCAATCACACGCTTCACTGGCACCAAAATCTTCATTGATATCCTCTCCATCCCTCTTTATGTACGCCAAAATCAAGAACAGCATCTTGCCAGAGATGATTGAAAGTCGTCAACTCATTCACTTAATTTGCTACTTGCCACGAACCGTCCGCTTTACGGCATGCTTTTCCATAAATTTGCTCTTGCTTACCCCCGATACTTGCATATGTTGTGTATTCTCGACAGGGTTGCTCATCGCGATAGTACGTGCGTGTTGGTGTGACACGATACTGATTGCCTGTGTCTGGGTTTTTCCAACTCACACTTTTACCGGTCGGTGAATTTTCAAGCGCACGTTGCACTTCCAGTCGGTCTTGCTTATCCATGTATTGGCCAATTTTTCCGCCTAAAACCGCTCCAACAAATGCACCCGTTGCAGCCGCTGCAACTTGCCCTGAGCCACTGCCAATTTGACTCCCTAAAAGCCCGCCTGCAACCCCACCTGCAACCATACCAACACTTTCATTATTCACAGGAATACAACTCGTAAGCACTGTGACACACAAAAGACCCACATACTTGAATTGACGCATCATTCTATGACTCCTTTTTACACAATAACAGCCTGCGCACGAACACGCGGAGATACCTGACAAATTAACTCATATCCAATGGTTCCAGCTGAGGTTGCAACACGCTCAACTGGCAGATGCGTACCCCAAAGCTCAACCCGACTACCTAAAATAATGTCTGGGTAATCGGTTAAATCAACGGTTAGCATATCCATTGAAATACGCCCAACAATGGGCACGTAATGCCCTTCAATATAGACTGGTGTATTGGGCTCAATATGACGCGGATAACCATCTCCGTACCCAACTGCAACCACTCCGATACGTGAAGGCCTTTTTGCCTCCCAAGTAGCACCATACCCAACTTGTGCGCCGGGTGAATACGTATGAATAGCTGTTAATGCTGAAACAAATTGCATCACAGGCTTTAAATCAAGCTCAGCACCCTCTTTATCAAAAAAGGGAGAAACACCATACAGCATAATACCCGGCCGCACAGTATCCGCTAGCACATCCGGCATTGAAAAAATGGCAGCTGAATTGCCAATGCTTTTTGTAAATGTGCCATCCGGTAGCTTAAGCGTTTGAAACGCTTCTAGTTGCATATTATTTTGTATGCTTTCAGGGGTATCAGCAGATGCAAAGTGAGTGATTACGCCTATATTATTTTGCACCCACGCGCACGCTTGAAGCGCTTGAACCACGTTACGCACTTCATCTGGCATAAAGCCTAACCGATGCATGCCGGTATCTACTTTTACCCAAACACGAATGGGTTGCTTAAGCGATGCCGTTAAAATCCATTTTAATTGCTCTTTTTGATGCAAAACCACTTCAAAGTGATTTTCAGCGAGATATAGCAGTTCGTCCGATGTAAACATGCCCTGAAATAAAATGCAGGGTTTTTGGGTATACTTACGCACTTGGCGCGCTTCTTCAAGGCAGGCAACACCAAATGCATCCACCGTGCGTTCAAGTACAGGTACAACAGCCGGCACCCCACAACCATAAGCATCAGCCTTGACCATTGCAATGACTTGCTTACCCGGCACACAGGCTTTTACACGCGTAACATTATATTGAAGGGCTGAGGTATTAACCTCGATACGTGTCGGCCTGGTCATGATTTACGCCTCCTTGGGTTTGATAGCCCTGAAAAGCCAAATCTTCAAACCGTGTATATTGACCCAAAAATGCCACTTTCACCTTTCCAATGGGGCCATTTCGCTGCTTTGCAATAATAATTTCTGCACTACCTTTATCGGGACTGTCTTCATTATATACTTCGTCACGATAAATAAAACAAATTAAATCGGCATCTTGCTCAATGGCTCCAGACTCTCGCAAATCAGACATGACAGGACGCTTATCTTGGCGTTGCTCAAGACTTCGATTCAACTGAGAAAGTGCTATGACTGGCACACTCAACTCTTTTGCAAGCGCCTTTAAGCCGCGCGAAATCTCAGAAATTTCAGCGGCACGGTTATCAGCACGAAAGCCTGGCACTTTCATCAACTGAAGATAGTCAATCACAATAAGCCCTAATGGTCCTTGCTCTTTCACCAAACGTCTTGCGCGCGCACGTAATTCCGCAGGACTTAATGAGGGGGAGTCATCAATAAATAAACTCGCCTCTGACAACATATGCACGGTTGAGGTCACGCGTGACCAATCGTCATCGTTCAACTTACCCGTTCGAATTCGATTTTGATCAATTCTACCTAACGATGACATCATTCGCATGGCAAGCGAGTCAGCAGGCATCTCCATCGAAAACACCAAGGTTGGCTTTTTCACTTCAAGGGCTGCATGCTCTGCAATGTTCATGACTAAACTGGTTTTACCCATCGATGGACGACCTGCCACAATGACTAAATCGGCTTCTTGTAACCCCGAAGTCAACTCATCTAAATCGGTCAGGCCTGTTGGAAGCCCTGTAATGGCACTCCCTTTATGAAATAAGGCGTCAATTTTTTCAACTGCTCGCACCACAACCGATTGCATTGCCTCAGGGCCACCCTCTGCCGCTGTTTGTTCTGCAATTGCAAAAACACGCGTTTCTGCAAAGTCTAGTAAGTCAGGTACACTACGCTCACCTGGTTGATACGCCGCATCGGCAATATCACCTGCAGCACTGATGAGTTGTCTTTGAACGGACTTTTCACGCACAATATCTGCATAAGCTGAAACATTGGCAACACTGGGTGTATTGTTTGCAAGCTCAAACAAATACGCTTCCCCCCCTGCTTCATCTGCCCGGTTTGTAGACTTTAAACCATCTAAAACCGTCACTACATCAAATGGCTGATTCTTAGCAACTAAGTTTGAAATGCATTGAAATAATAGCCGATGTTCCGTGCGGTAAAAATCAGCATCACATAACTTATGACCAATTTTATCCCACACCTGATTATCAAGCATAAGCCCGCCCAAAATGGCCTGCTCTGCTTCAGCAGAATGAGGTGGGCGCTTTAAACTATCGGCTATTTTTGGTGGTGTCTTTGTTTCTGCCATACGTTTTATCTATGTATTTGAAAGAAAGCTGTAGTGTAGCGCGTTTTTGGTCATTTTATAAATAATAAAACATGCACACATTAACACTTAAGCTGTGCTCTACTTTGTGCAGCACTCAGTATACTCAACAATTCAAGCTCAAAACTCTCTAGCATATCGACTGTTTCAAGCTGTTGCATTCTACGCCGCTTGTTCTGAAAGTATTTTTCTGCTTTGTCATCGTCCGCTTCAAAAATCAATGTAATAATATCATGAATCAGTTTTACGCAATGCTTTTCTATACGCTCTTTTTGACGCAGCAGTAAATGATCTGTATCTGGCTCTAAATCAGCAATAGATGGAATATACTCGGGAATTGTACTGTTTTTTTTAAGCGTCATTAAAAAACTTAGCTTTTCTATCGCATCGGCATCTGGCTGTCGCGACGAAAGACAAAACGTCTTTTTGAGGTAACCCAGCGCCTTTTTTTTTGCATGCACCGACTCAAGTCGGTCTGTAAAAGTAGCCCACGCACTATCAATCGCTTCCGAAAGCGAAAGCGGGTGTACGCGCTGCTTTTTCGTATATAGTTGGAACATAAACACCTATTTTAACAGATTTTGTTGACATTTGTCTGATGAGCCTTTATTAGTAATGCACAATTAACAACCGAGCCATTACATGCGCGCACTCACCCAATTTAGATGGATGTTATGGTCTTTTGGTAAAACCAAAGTACCTCTCATCAGCTATGTGAAACCCAAACTGGTATCTATCAACGACCAAAAAATTGTGGTTAAACTTCCCTGCCGTCGCCGCAACAAAAACCACTTAAATTCCATGTACTTTGGTGCTTTGAGTATTGGCGCAGACCTTGCTGGCGGGTTTCATGGACTATATCATGCCAAAAAAAGTAAACGCAATGTATCCCTTGCCTTCAAGTCATTTACAGCAGACTTTATACGTCGACCCGAAAAAGACGTTTATTTTGTGAGTCAGATGGGCGACACCGTGCAACAAATGATAGAAACCGCTGACAAAGAAAAACATCGCGTCAATCACCCCATTGAGGTAAAAGCGTATGTGAACTATCCCGATGCACCAGAAGAAGTGGCCCGGTTTAGTTTAGAATTATCTTTAAAAGTGATATAGATGTTCTGCGTTGTATGTTGAAAATTGAGTCATCTCACCCACTCTTCACAACACAAGCAGTTGTAGCGCAGGCATGCTCGAAATTATTTCGTCAATTTAACTTGAGCTACTTTCAATACTTGCGGTGCTATGATGATGGTTCATTTAGCCTACTCTGTAATGATTTAAGGCTTATCACCTATTTAATGCAGCCTGAAAACGCAAGGCTTGTTAAAGATGAGCCTGCACTCTACTCGGCATTTGATGAATCCAATCAACACAAACAACAATTTTGGTTTTCATGGGATGAGTCGCTACCTGAGTTTCCAGTGCAACTTGCCAAACAAAAATTCCACATTCATAACGGCATTACGTTGATGCGCCGTGAAAAACACCATTACGATATGATTGGTTTTGCAATGCCTAATCCCATTCAAAATACTTTTGGCTACTACGCGAACATACTCGGTGAGCTTGAGCACTTCATTGATACATTTGAACAACATGAAGCAACCCACATTCAAACAGTTGAACACCATAGAATTCTTGTGCCCACACATCATAAAGACCCCAATCGGTTTGATTTATGCCTTAAAAAAGGCAGGCTTGATATTACCAATGATGAGATTGATAGCTACATTACATTACAAGAACTACATTGCCTACGTCAGTTTAACCAAGGCACACCGATTAAAAGCATTGCTAAAAAGCTGCATATATCCCCTCGAACGGTTGAAACCTATTTACAGCGCGTTAAGTATCGTACAGGACTTACATTGAATCATCCGCTACTTCTAAATTTGTGAGGTTTCTTCACGGACAGACGTCGTAAATAACGCTTGTTAAGCTCTTTTTTTTCTTGGAGTGTCAACATGTATTTAAATGAAATTGCTATCGATGCTGAAAACTGCCTGTTAAACTTTGTGGCCCTTTTAAAAGAGTGCATCAAACACCACCCAAGTCTACACAAAACCTGGTTTCATAAAGCGGGGAATGACTATGTCTTTTGTTCAGATGTTGGCTATCCGCTGATGAATGGTCTCTTCAGCCATGCACATGATGACATCGTCATACAAACAAAATTACAACAACTTTCTGAACAATTTAAAGATGTAACGTGCCCCATTACCTGGCTTTGGCCGCACGGTAAAACCATTCCCTCAAAAATACTCAACATATTTGAAGCTTATGGCTATGTTCCAATGGGGGCATACACCACACTTGCATCACATCCTGATTGTATCTTAAGTAAGCCCATGCAACTGAAAGCACACGAATCGATTGAAGTGGTTCAAGGCAAACAAATGTTCGATGCATTTATAACACTGACCCAAGAGGCCTTTTCTGTACCCAATGAAGGTCTATCGTCACTCAGAGCGCTCTACAATGCTTATAACACTTCAGATAAATTAACACTTTTTCTTGCAAAATCGCATGGCGAATATGTTGCAGCACTTGCAAGTTTTTATAAAAAAGGCCAATTAGGGCTATATAATGCTGCAACCGATGCTCGCCACAGAAAAAAAGGCCTCTTAACCCATCTCGTGCAACAAGCAGTTCGAATGGCACCACCATGCGACATTATCTTTGCGCAATTGATGGCAGGGGAACATGCTAATGGTGTTTGTGAGTACTTTGATGCCACGAAACTTGGGCATTTTATCCCGCTTTGTAAGGGCTTTCAGGTTGAAACGATTGATGCCTAAAAATAGCTTCTTTATGTACGTTAAAACGTACGCTATTATATGGATTGTTAAATGCTCCAATTAGGGCGTGTCATCAATTAAAAGTGTGAATTCCCCCAACGCCTACGCCACCCG
>JARGNV010000046.1 GCA_029212465.1 Legionellaceae bacterium
CATTGGTTCATCCGTATAAAATAGCCAGGGTCTTAATTATCACATACTCCCCTCAATGCAGCAAAGGGAATGCTTATGAACACACCGGTTTGGATGCCAACAAATATCGAACATACCGCGATGGTACGCTTCATGCGAACACTCGAAAAACAGCACGGATTAAAGTTCTCTGACTATCAAGCGCTTCACGCCTGGTCTATTCAGCATCCCGCACACTTTTGGGAAGCCGTGGCACAGTTTTTTAATGTCGACTTTAAAACACCACCACGCACTATCTTAAACCAAACATCGCATATGATAGATGCCACCTGGTTTGATGGCGCAACACTCAACATCGCAGAACACCTCCTTAAGCGAGACGATAACCACCCAGCACTTATTAGTATCAATGAAACCGGCGCACGCACGGTATTAAGTTATCACGCGCTGCGAGAAAAAGTCGCCGCCTGCGCCGCAGGTTTAAGAAAACACGGCGTTCAATCAGGAGACCGTGTTGCAGGTATGTTACCGAACTGTGAATTTACCGTGATTGCAATGCTTGCAGCGGCATCTATTGGTGCTATTTGGTCTTCTTGCTCTCCTGACTTTGGCGTTGCAGCATCTGTTGATAGACTTGCGCAAATTACGCCTAAAATACTCTTCATTTGTAACGGCTATACGTATCATGGTAGATACTACGACCTCAGCGAAAAAACAGGTGCGCTGCTTAATACTATTTCTTCAATAGAGCACGTAATTGCATGCCCCGTACTACCTGACAATATGTTGCAGGTAACATCCCACACAGCCAAGCATCATAGTTGGAATGCGTTTTTAGAGCCCGGCGCCGCTTTTAAAGCCGAGCCACTCCCTTTTAATCATCCCTGGTATATATTGTTTTCATCAGGCACCACAGGTCAGCCAAAGTGCATTGTACACAGCACAGGGGGAACATTACTTCAGCACTTCAAAGAATTAGGCCTACATACAGACCTCAACCAAGATGATACCTTATTTTTCCATACCACCTGCGGGTGGATGATGTGGAACTGGATGGTTTCAGGGCTTGCTCTTGGTGCAACCCTTGTTTTATACGATGGCTCGCCCATGTTTCCTAAAATAGACCGTATTTTTCAGTTACTTGAAGCCGAATCGGTCAGTGTTTTTGGAACAGGGGCACGCTTTTTAGCCGCCGTAGAGAAAAAAGGGGTAAAACCCGCGGAGCACTTCAACTTTCCAAAACTCCGTACCATTTTATCAACGGGCTCTCCACTTTTACATCAGCAATATGACTTTGTACGTGACTATATCAAATCAACGGTTCAACTCAGCTCTATTTCAGGGGGCACCGACATTGTTTCATGTTTTGCACTCGGAAATCCCATAAGCCCTGTATATCGTGGCGAACTCCAATGTCTCGGGCTCGGTATGGATGTGCAGGTCTTTGATGAAGCAGGCACGCCCACGCAAGAAACAGGTGAGCTGGTTTGTACGCATGCTTTTCCATCGATGCCAGTTGCCTTTTGGAACGATGAAACACGTGCAAAATACCAACACGCTTATTTTGACCGTTTTCCAGACATCTGGGCTCACGGCGACTTAGCCCAGCGCACAGAACATGGTGGTCTTATCATTTATGGCCGCTCAGATGCTGTACTCAACCCAGGTGGTGTTCGCATTGGTACAGCCGAAATTTATCGTCCACTAGAAAACTTACCCGAAGTGATTGAAAGCATTGTCATTGGGCAGCCCTGGCAAGATGATATTCGTATTATTTTATTCGTTAAGTTACAAAAAGGGGTAACCTTAGACAAAACCTTACGTAATAAAATTCGTCAAACAATTGGAAGTGAAGCTTCCCCAAGGCACGTCCCCTCCAAAATTTTAGAGGTCCCCGATATTCCAAGAACCATCAATGGAAAAATTGTTGAAGTAGCGGCGCGTCAGGCAGTCCAAGGCGAACCCATTCAAAATTTAAGTTCCCTTGCAAACCCCGAAGCACTCGAATATTTTAAAAATCGCCCAGAGCTTATGGCAAGCGCTATCGAAAATAGTTAAATTTAGATATACTTCACATTTTTCTATTATTTTCATACAGGCACTCTCGTCACTCCCGCGTAGGCGGGAATGACAAACCAAAGCGCGACAAACCATCAAAATGCAAGCGAAAAACCACATGATTACACTCACCGGCCTCAATAAGCACTATCAACAACATCACGCCCTGTGTGACGTTAACTTATCTATTGAGGCGGGAGAAATTTTTGGCATCATTGGTAAGAGTGGTGCAGGAAAATCTACCCTCCTACGCTGCATGAATCTGCTTGAGCGTCCTGATACTGGCACGGTTTTGGTGAATGGACAAGATATGTGCGCGCTCTCCGCAGAAGCCTTGCGTGAAGCGCGCCACCAAATTGGTATGATTTTTCAACATTTTAATTTACTACAAGCAAAAACAGTATTTGAAAACATAGCGCTTCCCTTACGTATTCAAGGCGTGCCTCACGAAACCATTCAAAAACGCGTCAATGAATTGCTTGAGCTTGTTGAATTAACTCATAAAGCAACCGCTTATCCAGCAGACTTAAGTGGCGGCCAAAAACAGCGCGTTGCCATTGCAAGGGCCTTATCCAGTGCGCCTAAAATACTCCTATGTGATGAAGCAACATCCGCACTCGACCCTGAAACCACAACCGCAATTCTAGAGCTGCTAAAAAAAATTAACCGCCAGTATGGCATCACTATCATCCTCATTACCCATGAAATGGATGTCGTAAAACAACTTGCACATCGCGTTGCTTTAATGGAGGCAGGACGTATTACTGATATTGTGGCATTAAATACCCTCTTTTTGCAGCCCACAACGCCCGCCAAACAACGGTTATGCGCACAACTCTCGCCCAAGCTGCCACCTTGCTTACAACAAAACCTCTCACAAAATACCAACAATAAGCCACTGTTGCGTATTTTTTTCCAGGGAGAAGCAGTCAACGGCCCGATTATTAGCCAAATTAGTCGTGATCTCAAACTTAATATTAATATTTTACTCGCAAATATCGACCGAATTGATGGCGTTACTTGTGGCGTTATTATCATTGAGCTCGATGCAACCCCAGACGAATATCAGGCTTTCTTAAAGCACTGCGAACCTTTTCATTTAATTGTGGAGACCCTCGGATATGTCACCAATGATGCTTTATGACATTGCCGTCGCCACAGGCGAAACCTTCTACATGGTACTTTTAAGCAGCATTTTTGCAGCCTTCATCGGTCTGCCTCTTGGCACTTGTTTGTTTGTCTCACGGGTTATTAAGCCGCAGCCATTGCTCTATCGCACCATTGGTAGCATTATTAATTTTACACGCTCTATTCCCTTTATTATCTTGCTTGTTGCCTTAATTCCGTTTACACGCCTTATTATTGGCACATCTATTGGCTTGCATGCAGCCATTGTTCCTCTAACGCTTGGTGCGGCCCCTTTTTTTGCACGACTCGTTGATAACGCCTACCAAACGCTTCCCAAAGGCCTATTTGAGGCAGCGCATGCAATGGGAGCAACCACAGGACAAATCATTCGCCACGTCTTATTACCCGAAGCACTCGCAGCACTCATCCAAGCCTTTACAGTCACTGCAACAACGCTTGTAAACTATTCAGCCATGGCCGGCACAGTAGGTGGTGGTGGACTTGGCGACTTGGCCATTCGTTATGGCTATCAGCGTTTTAACGCAAGTGTCATGCTTACAACGGTTTTAGTTTTGGTTATTATTGTGCAACTAATTCAAACAAGTGGTGATAAACTCAGCGCCCACTTATCACGAGGAAACAGCTAACATGCGCTTCATTCGCCTGCTCCCTTTTTTACTATCACTCATTGCCTGCCACCCCAACCAAACCTCTCCTAATACGTTAGTAGTTGGCACCATTGCAGGCCCTGAAACAGATTTAGTCAGAGTCGCCCAAACCGTGGCACACGACGAATATGGCCTTGATGTCCGTGTGGTTGAATTTAGCGACTATAACCTACCAAATGAGGCGCTCCAAGACGGTAGTTTAGATGCCAATGTCTACCAACATCTTCCATACCTTAAATCCGCGCAAAAAGCACACGGCTATACCTTAGAGCCGATTGGACGCACTTTTTTATTTCCGGCAGGCCTTTATTCGAGTAAAATCAAAGCCTTAACAGACCTTCCCGAGCGCGCGCGCAGTGCCATTCCAAACGACCCAAGCAATGAAGCACGTGCATTAAAGCTCCTTGAAAAAGCAGCGCTCATCACACTCAAACCAACCGATACTCCAAGCGTCCAAGACATTGAAAAGAACCCTAAAAAACTACGTTTTAAAACCCTTGATGCAGCCCAACTACCTCGAATTTTGCCTGATGTAGATGCCGCTGTAATCAATACAACCTTTGCTATTCCCGCAGGCTTAAACCCTATGCGTGACGCCTTAGTGGTAGAAGATAAAACATCTCCCTATGCCAATTTAATTGTTATAAAAATGGATACCCCCAAACGCGAAAAACTCGCCTTATTTGTGAAAGCCATGCACTCCGATGCCGTAAAAGATAAGGCAAAAAATCTTTTTGGCGACTCTGCCATCATTGCCTGGTAAAATATGTTATAGTTTTATACAGATATATGCTTCGCAATTGAGTCTTTGACTAGCACGACGTTAATAAGGGTTATGACCATGACATTTGATGATAGCTTTTTTGGCTCACTAAACTTTTGGAACTCATTAAACTTTTTTCGCAAAGCCGGACAGTACGTCTACAATGAAGAGGCAATGAACGATCTTTCGCCACGTGTACGTGAGGAGCTTCTTCAAAAATATTATGGCGGTCTTGGTCTATCTAACAAAAACGCCTTTAACCCTCATGTAGAAGAATACTTTAAAGCGCAAGAGAAAGCTTTTAGCGATATTGTCGATAAGCATGGTAAAAATCTCACACAAGACCAAAAAAAAGACTTAAAGAAACAGCTCAAAGCCATGCAGGAGCCTATTCAGAAAAGTGCACTGGCTTATGATAAAAGTGTTCCTGGAAAAACACCTACAGCAGTTCACCCAGGGAACTTCGTGCAACATGCACAAAGTGAAAAAGCAAAGCTACTAAAGCAGACCGATGACTTTACCCTGCCTTTACTTAAAAAAATCGCGACCCTCTCTCACAAAGACCCTGCGAGAGAAACCGAGATTGTTAAAAAGCTTGTCCCGAAACGTGTCAAAAAAACCAAGCCCTCTAAAAAACCAGATATTCCTATCATTCCCGACGCCCTCATCCTCGAGAGGCCTGATAAAAAAGAAGACCAATCTCATCCGCCACCTCCACCGCCCCCTCCTCCCCCTTCGCTTTTAGCAGGAAGAGATTTAAATTTCTTCCTGGATGCGAGCACAAATATGATCGAGGTTGCAAACAGAATAGAGATAGTTGAACGCATCCTAAACTTAGAGGCCACGCTTCAAGAAAAAAAAGCGCTTCCAGCACCTCATGACCCAAGCACTGCAGGGGAAATCAATTCGTTACAGTTACAGTTAGAGCAAGCGCTTGCTGACTACAAAGCAAATTTAGGGCAATTTTTTAACAAACGAGACCGAGAGCAACGCCTTCAAGACCTCTCAAAATCCCACAATATAAAAATAACCGACTATAATAACCCACCCGAAGTCCTGAGGACGACATTAGAAAAAGAAATTAACGCACTCATGGACCAAAAACTCGCAAGCGAAAAAGAAAAGGTCCACACTAAAAAAAATAGACCAGGACGAGTTCCTAAAAAAGCGTTAACTAGAGCGGAAAGAAATAAAATTGGAGAAGATGAGCTTGCTTCAATACGAAAAAAACGGGATGAAAACGAAGCTTATCGAAAAAAACTGAAGCAATTTAACATTGAGCAACGGGAACAAAGAGAAAAAATTAAGAAAACTGCGGCTGCAGCCGCAGCAAAAAAGGCACCACCACCGCCTCCACCCAAAAAGTCCTCAACAACACCAGACGATGAAGGCGAAGAAGCAGTAAAAACCACTCACGAGGATGATGAGGACGAATACGAGACTACCTACGAAGAAGAAGACGTTGAGGTCTACAAAGACACAAAAGAACCTGTTAATGCGAGCTCTGCCCCCAATGGACCTGACGCAATAGATGTTGATGCCCTCGCTAAAGAGCTTCAATCCGCACAAAAAGATGCACGTAAAAAGTTTGAAGACGACTTAAATAATACCGTTAATGCCCTGCAGGTTGCAGCGCAACGAGAGCGTGATTTAATTGGCTGGTTAGCAGCATCAGAATGTGCACAAAGACGCTTACAGCAACAAACCTTTTTTAGCAAGCCCACTTCTGATTATACCTCGCTGATGACAGGCGATGTGCAACTTAAAGTGAAGCAATTACACACAGCCATACAAGAGAAAAGTGTCGAAAAAATTGAGCAAGCCGGAGGCATTCGTACACCATCTGGCCAAGGTATTCAAGTTGGAAAAAGTGAGAATGGTCAGCTTACCTTTTCAATCAAATTTCCAGGCCTACTCACAAATCGTGGCTACTATACCAATGCGCGCCACAACACCAAGGCAGATTTACTGTTTCAAGCCGCATTGGTCCGTGGTACAGGTGCTCCTACCATTATTACTGATATCAGTCATACAAATCTAGCAATGCGACAGCAGCTTATACAAGAAGCATATGATGCAGCTATTGAGATTGGCTATAAACCCGATGAAATCACAATTACGGCAAACGGTAGTAAGGTTGACCCTAAAGATATCCATAAGAGAGTGGTTGAATCTCCCTTTACACATCAAAAATCAGAAGAAAGCACTGTCGACGTATCAAAAGAGCTGTCGAATTTAACCCAAAACATACAGCAACAACTCGGCCCGAAAACACCTGAGGCGAATAAGGCCATGCAAGATCAAATGAAAAAAGTACTTGATGAAGAACGTATGTCACAAGGCCTGCCCCCCGAGCCACCAACATCAGGGCCTGCTATCGCTGCTTAACAAAGTCTACCGAAGGGGGCGCGCGCTCCCTTCCCCTTCAGGCGTACAGCTTAAACGCCTACACGTGCTTTCTCTAAGCGCTTACTATAAGGATCACGTGCATAAGTTGCCAAAATATCTTCAACCAACGCATCCATCGCGCTTGATTTATTTTCCTCTTCAATCAAGCCACCCTCTTCTTTTAAGTCATTCAAACGCTCAGTGAGCTCTTTTGTAATCGAGCCATTTGGAAACAATAAGGCTAAGAAGCGTCGGGCCTCTGCAGGGCCTAATTGCCGATACAATTGGTTTCGAACAGCGGCATCCTCAGCCGTAGTACTAAATGCCCATAACTCAATGGGCCCAAGCGTCAACGTTAATAACTGTACGCTAACGCCTTGTTTAGTTGCAAACTGTGCTAAAAAGGTCCCACCACCCTCACGTGGTCCGTGCACACGTGTACGCAATGCAGTTTTAGCTGTTTCTGATAAGCCAAAAATTTTACTGGTTTTATTAATCGTTTGCGCAGGCCCTGCATCCATAATAAAAACAGATGTCGCAAACTCAACCATCACAGCGTCAAAGTCATCAAGTGACTGTGACAGCAAGGAAATTTGAACGTTCCACTTTCGCCCTTCCCGCATATCAATAATCACCTGCTCGCGAACTGCTGCAGAACTCGCCGTACGGTGAAACTCATCATATACAATCCGCTTTGGATCTTCTCTGATTTCACGAATACGCTCAGCGTGATACGGATGGTATTGTTCGAGGATATTACTTAAGCTCTCTTCGGTTAAATAATAATGCCTTGCAAGCACATAACGCGCAAGCATATACATGACAGAAGTACGTCTATTTGCCGCCTCACCACCACTTTTTGCAACTTCATCTAAATCGAGAGAAACAACCCTTGCATCCCCAATATCAAATGCCGTCACGCGAGATAAAATAGGATATTCACGCACCGCACTCGAAATCATCCTTGAAAAAGCCGCAATTAACGACTCACCCGTGGGTGCTGTCACTTTTTCGTATAAATCTTCAATGGATGGTGTTCGACAAATTGACGCAGCATCAGCAAGCAGTGGCATCGCATAGCGTTGAGCCAAGTGTGCTTCATGCGTGAAGCCTGCTGAAAACAGCGCATCAGTTACTTCCCACCACGTTGACTTCGCATCACGTACAAAACCAATTTCTTCCAAAATACCATCAATTAACTCTTCAACCCCTGGCGCATACGGTGCTGGATTATTTTCATCTGAAAGCCCCTTATAGAGCTCATCTACCACCATCCCCGCCAAATCAGGCATCCCATCATATGGTTTCTCTGTACCTAATGGCGTTGTTAATAAGGTTAAAAAGTTTACCAAAAAAGAACGTTCCGACGGTGCCGGAAAACGAGAACCTAGTTGCGTGTCAAACGGATTAATCGAATATTCTGGCAACATGCGTAAGCGATGATACGCCACTAAATGACGCTGATCAGCAGGTAACGCTTCTTTCAAAAGCGAAATCAACCCACTACTCGATGGACCAATATCAATAATGGCAATACGCGGCAGACGCATAATACCGCCCGACATACAAAGTGCTAAGTTCTGTGCATTAGACAAGACCGACTTACCCGAGCCAGGACGTGCGTACACTAAGTCAATCCAGGTCGTCTGTTGATTAGAACCGGGCTGGAAGGGCCATAATTTTCCATCAGGTGAGCGCAGTAACAATGCCCCTGTCTTCCAAGGAGAAGCAGGACGTGTGACTGGTAACATCGTTATCACATCTGAAAGTGGTGCTATCGCTGCAACCGCTGGGCTATCTGCTGTCAATGCAAGCATATTCGCCGCAAACCCTGCAAAAGGGTCGCCACAAATTTCTGAGACATCCGTAGAGCCCCAGCCCTGAATGGCCTTTGCAAGCTCTGACGCACGACGACGCAACAAAGGCAACTGTCCTTCGGGCGCCCAGGTACTCGCAACGACTCTTAAGCGTACGATGGCCTCATCCGTATTAATTTGTAAATACTTCAACAGGTTCACCGAGTCACTGATAAGGCGATTTTGTGCCGATGAAAAGGTTAAAATAGCAGCCAATAACCCCTTCAGTTTAACCGTTGCTAACCCCTCACTTTCAATCAAAAACGAAATACGCCATGGTACATGTGTTGGTAAAATTCGCGAAAACAATGTCACAAAGGGGCGAATATCTTTGGGAAATAAATCAATATAAACAGTGGAATATAAGCGGCTACCCACTAAGACTGTTCGTCTATCAATAATCTCTGCATCCCGAGGCAGTACTTGGCGCGCGAGGGACGGCCACAATAAATCGGAAACATCCCCCTCAAATGCATTTATTTCGCGAACGGGAAGCGAATCACCCGGAAGCGTCGGACGCCAGTCTTCCGCCGTAAAATCTGGATCGGCTGTCATACGAATGGCACGTATTGCATCATGCACTTCTAACAGTTCAGCAACAAGGCCAAGGGTTTGAATATCGCTTTTAATTGAGCGCACATAAGCATCGTGTGTATCACGTAACTCAGGTACAGCCGCATAAATGGTTTGTGCATATTTAAAAGAAGGCGCTTTTTTCTCTTTCAACATTTTAAGCTTTGCTTTATTTGCAACGCTTAACTGATCGTCAGGCAAACTAAAAGGGCGCGTCATCAGTACAAAATAAACCCTTTCCGCAGCACAATAACGCCCTAAAAAACTACTGCGCTCCTCAAATAAATCATTCAGGTCAAGCTTAATACGCTTTGCAGTTGCGGCGGCAGGTGCATAAATATCTTCAATAATTTGCTTTATATTTTGCTTATCATGATCAAAATAAACTTGCAGCGCATGCCCAGAGCGGCCCATAGGAGAGCGAAAAGTATTGGTTAATCCTTCAATAAGTCGCCGAAATTCATCCGTTCCGAGTAGAGCAGTGACACCGTCAACTTCTAAGATGGACAGCAAAGAGCCATCATGATTCACCAAAACGGTGGGTGCGTCTGCAGTCTCCAAATCACAGTATGACTCGGTGGTTTGTTTTAAAGAGGTACTTAACCAAGCAAAAAAAGTATCAACCCCTTCAAAAAATGATTCAGCCCATTTCCCCATCCCTTCTCTCCAGATTTTACATTGGACTAAGGCGTGCCCTCATTCCCTAGGTTATTCTGTTTGTTTTTTCTTCCCTGCCACTTCTTCTAACGCACCTGCAGCCCAACTCTCAATTTGCTTTCGAAACTTTGCTCTAGAAGGTAGAAGACGCACATCACGAAAAATAGGTACCGATTGTTCAGCTTCCGCGTGACCTGAATCAATGAGTAAGCGTCCAAAAATAGCAGGGTCGCTGGTGCCCTCCCCAAACTTTTCTTCAACCGGTTGCGTTCGAAACTTTAAACTGCGATAAATACTTTGAGCCGTGTTTTTATACCCTGTGTCATTGGTAATGGCACAAAAGAGCACATGACACAAGCTGTTCAGCTCAGACTGCGACAACTCAGGCAAGTAAATGAGAGAGCCACCACCATATCCCCCAACGCCTACTGACTCAATAAAAAAACATTGCGCACAAAAACAACATGAAGTAGCCATGTTATCCATCTTGTTGTGCGTGTAATCACCATCTAAATTAATGACTTCTTGCAAAACATGGGCCTGAAACCCACAAAATCGACAAGTATGCCGATCCCGCTCAAATACCTTTTTCTCAAACGCCTTAAATCGAGGGTCTGCTTGCCTGGCAGAATAGAGCCGCCAGGCACCCGCAGAGGCTTTCAGATGAATAGGCGCGGGATCAGCTTTAGCCATAAAAAAGTGCTCTTAGCTAGATGAACCATACACAGACCCAGAAGGACCCGCTACTTCACCACCTGAGCTACCAAACATCGTTGCACCAGCAACGTCAAGAATAGATGGCATAAAGAGTAGTGCTGCTGCAATAAATACCAAAGCAATCGGCGTACCAATTGGAATTTGAGTTGGGTTATCTTTATGCTGCTTAAATTTCATAATGGCACCAATTGCAAACCCTAAGCCAGCCAAATAAGAGGCGGCCGTAATCAGCTTTGTCAAACTCTCAAAAGAACTAGTAATAGAAGATGCCATGCCTCCTAAGGTTAAACTCCCTGCTGAAGCAGCACCTGCAAACATCAAGAGCCCCACAGCAAAAAGTCCCATTGCATGCTGCTTGTGCCCCAGTACCACGTTTAGTTTATTTTTCACATTAACTCCCCTGTTCAATCACCAAGTTTTTCAGTCTAAGAATATAATCAACCACCAAAAAGAGTATTATTAATCATTTCTATCGTTCCCACAATATTCACTGCCAATATCCCTCCAAATACGTGCATCAACCCCTTTCCTGTTCCCCCTGGTGGTTGTCCTTGCGAAGAAGCGCGCGGCATTGAGGGGCTGCGGGGTGCGGGGGGGGG
>JARGNV010000005.1 GCA_029212465.1 Legionellaceae bacterium
TCAAAAGCGACAAACAACAGTTGATTGGCAAACAATTCAAGATGTTGTGATTGGTTGTGCCATGCCTGAAGCGGAGCAAGGCATGAATGTTGCAAGAATTGCCAGTTTATTAAGTGGCCTGCCTGATACAGTGCCTGCGATGACCATTAACCGTTTTTGTTCATCTGGCGTTCAGAGTATTGCGACAGCGGGTACATCGATTGCGCATGAAAAAGCACCTGCCTTGGCTTTAGCGGGCGGGCTCGAGAGTATGTCTCGTGTGCCACTTGGTGGTAATAAGTACACAATGAATCCTGCTGTTTTTGAAGACGAGCAAGTAGGTATTGCATATGGCATGGGTATTACCGCTGAAGAAGTAGCAAAACGTTACAATGTGTCACGTGAGGCGCAAGATAATTTTGCGGTAGAAAGTCATAAGCGTGCTATTGCAGCCCAAGATAGAGGCGATTTTGCAGAAGAAATTGTACCTGTTACGGTGAAACATCGTACGCCTGATATGAAAACAGGTGAAGTGTTGGTGGATGAGCAAGTAATAACGCAGGATGAAGGGCCGCGTCGTGATACTTCTTATGAAAAGATTGCACAATTAAAACCTGTCTTTTCTGCAAAAGGAACAGTCACAGCCGGCAATACCTCGCAAATGAGTGATGGCGCAGGGATTGCATTACTTGCAAATGAGGCAGCATTAAAAGCTTATGGTTTAGAGCCGTTAGGTCGGTTGGTAAGTTTTGCAGTTGCGGGTGTGCCACCTGAGGTTATGGGAATTGGCCCTGTGCATGCTATTCCTAAGGCGCTAGACCGTGCAGGACTAACGCTTCAACAAATGGACTGGATTGAGCTGAACGAAGCCTTTGCAGCGCAAGCATTGGCGGTGATTAATACACTCGATTTACCTCGCGACAAAGTGAACCCACTTGGGGGTGCGATTGCACTTGGTCATCCCTTGGGAGCAACCGGCACACTGAAAGCTGCGACACTGTTACATGGCTTGCGTCGCACAAAAGGCCGCTACGGCATGGTAACAATGTGTATCGGTACAGGTATGGGCGCTGCTGCTATTTTTGAGGTGTTGTAAAAAATGGGGCCAGGGATTTCCTTTTGACTTTCTTGCTTGAAAATCAAAAGGAAATCCCTGGCCCTGATAGCTTAGAGTGAGCTATATTTTTAAAGTCCAAATGCTACATCAATTGCTAAGGTGGTTGGAACTGCAACAATCGATGAAAGCGCTGAGATGAGTAATGCAGCTAAACTTAATGCCATGGCAAGGGCTGTTAGCGTAGGTAATACAGGGATAATGGTTAGCATAATGCACGCTTCACAACCACCAACCTCAGCTTTCTCTGCGGCTTCATATGTTTTTTCATAAGGGGTGAAGGTTGCGTCTACGCCGGCCGCAAAAATGCCGCGATAAAATTTAAATAAGTGACTTGTAGCTGACATATACACCTCGCCCATCAAGGAATAATAAAACACTAATTGTATAATAATACATCATTATTGTCAACTTTTGATTTATTTTAATTGTGTTTTTTGTGTATTCAAGGTGCAAAAAAGAAGGAATAAATCAGATTTATTCCTTCTCGTTCACATTGCAAGTTGGTTTTTTCAGTAATTATTCATCGGTCAGACGAAAATACTTCGTGCCAAAATAACGCTGTAGTTTTTTCCTGATGGTACCTCGGCTAATGCCAAGTATCTTTGCTGCCTGGAGCTGGTTCCCGCGCCGTCGTTCCATAACTGCTTGTAGTAGCGGTGGTTCTACTTCTGAAAGGATCATGTCATACAGATCATGAATCGGTTTGTTTTTATTCTCAGCGAGAAATCGATTGACAATTTGATAGACTAAATCCTGCAAGCCCTGTTCTTGTTTGATGGCGTCAATCGTAGTACTAGGTTCAGTAACGTTCATCGTAACATCCTTATTTCTTGATTAAATCAACGCAGTTCTCAAGCGTTAAAGCGATTTTATGGTACATGAATCTTAATTGATAATCTAGGCCATTCTCTGACATGAGAGCAACTTTTTTTCTCGGTCAAGCAGTGAGAGAACCAAGTCGGGAAGGGAAGAGTCGGCTTGCTCTGTAGATAAACTTTGTTTGAGCGCGCTAAGCTTTGCAATGATGCCTTTTTGTAATGGCGTAGGCGTTTTTTCAAGGAGCTTCGTGAGAACCTCTGTAAGCGCATCTGGGTTGAAGTCGTATTGTAATAATTCTGGCACGCTCATTCGGTGTGTCAGTAAATTACATAACCCGACATATTGAACGCGTAAAAAGACAGAGGCAGCAAGGTAGCTTACAAAACCTACTTTATAGATAATACACATAGGTTTTTCAAGCAGTGCACACTCAAGTGATGCAGTACCTGATGCCACCACAATGGCATCACTGACTCGTGCAACATCAACCGCTTTTTGGTGCTGGATAAAAGTGCAGGGTACGGTTTTGTCTTTCCAAAAGCGTTTTATTTGACTCAGTGCTAGGGTGTCTGCAATTGGAATGACAACGTGCAAGTCAGAATGCTTTTTAATAAGCCTGCATGCAGTTTGATAGAGAATAGGCATGTGGCGCTCAACTTCATTGACACGGCTACCAGGTAATACTGCAAGGATGCGTTTGTTATCAGGTAAGTGAAAGTGCTTGCGTGAAGGTGGTTTTGTATTTGATGGTAGGGTTTTTGTGAGCGGATGTCCTACAAATGAAACAGGCACATGAGCGGCTTCATAAATTGCTTTTTCAAAAGGAAAAATCACAGCCATATGATCAACCGATGCCTGAATACGTTTAATGCGCCCAGGCTTCCAAGCCCACAGCTGTGGGCTAATGTAGTAAAGGATGGTAAGGCCTAGATGTTTTTTTGCATAGTCTGCAAGCCGCAAATTAAAGCCTGGGTAATCAACCAGTAACAATACATCAGGTTTTGTGGTTTTTAGGTGTTGTTGGATGGCGCGATAGGCGCGTTTAATCGGTTTAAAGTGCTTAAGCACTTCAAGCAGGCCTGTGACACCACCTGAGTTTGCCAAATCATCAACCAGTTCAACGCCTGCTGCTTGCATGTGTTGTCCACCAACCCCTGTAATGTGTAAGTCAGGGGTGGATTGCTTGAGCGCTCGAACGAGGCTTGCTGCATGTAAGTCGCCAGAGGCTTCTCCGGCAACAATGACAAGGTGTTTAGGCTTCTGCTGCTGCTTCGGCATGTCGTTCGGTTAAGTTATGATGAATGAGCTCTGATATTTTCTCAGCCGTTGATAAGGCAGAAAGACCTTCTTCACCAGTTACAAGGGGTGTTGTGTCACTGATAATGCAATGGATAAATGCTTTGATTTCTTCGAGCAGGGCATCTCCCTTTTCGAATACAGATTGATGGCGAGCAACATTTGGAATACCAGGAAACATCTCTCCGTCTCCTTTGGTAAATACTGCTAGCTGTTTTGCATGATAATCGATAGAAATGTAGCTGTTTTTTTGGAAGATACGGGTTTTTCTTTCAGTTTTAAAGCTAACCCGACTCGCAGTGACATTGGCAATACAATGATTTTCGAAGGTAATGCGAGCATTGGCAATATCCACTGATGGAGATAGCACGGGTGCGCCCTGTGCTTCGAGTGACTTAATGGGAGAGTTGACAATACTTTGGATGATATCAATGTCATGAATCATTAAGTCGAGTACAACATTTACATCTGTACCCCGTGGATTGAAAGGGGCAAGGCGGTTCGACTCAATAAATAGAGGGCGCTCAAGGTGTTCATCTAGGGCAAGGCGCGCTGCATTAAAGCGTTCGAGATGTCCTACCTGAAGTTTTGCGTGGTGCTTTTTTGCAAGCTCAATGAGCGTATTAGCTTCTTCAACAGTTTCAGTGACAGGTTTTTCAATAAGCACATGAATGCCTTCAGCGAGACAATTTTTTGCAATTTCAAAATGTGCATTAGTGGTTGCTGCAATACAGACAGCATCAACTTTTCCAAATAATTCGTGGTAGTCTCGATAGGCTGGCACATTAAATTCTTTTGCTGCTGCATCACACGCAGCTGTGTCCACGTCACATACCGCAACTAAAGCGGCATTTTCAATTGTTTGAAGTTTTTGGGCATGAAAGCGGCCCAAGTAACCCACGCCGATAACGGCACATCTAATAGCGTTCATAGTTAAAGGGGTGATTTATCGTTGGCGGAGTATGACATTTTATGTGTGTTATGGCAATTTTATGCAAAATAAAAGCAGCGACTTGTGCGTGCTTTAATGTGAATAAACCGTTTTTTTATTGAGAAGAAAGGATAAATTTGTTCCATTTTAGGTCGTTTTGAGATTTTTTGTATTGTAGTGGGGTGTTTGTATGCGGGCATTTCATAGTAGTGGTGACTATCAGGTAGGTGAGCTGACTGCTGAAGAACAAGCGATATTATCTGAATATGTTGTAAGGCTTAAGGCAAGTGAAGCGTGTAAGATTGAATTTCAAACAGCTGTACGTGATGATCGCGTGAAAGTTGCGACTTTTTTACAAGATAATAAAGATGCAGTACAAATGCTGATACAGCAAACTGCTAAACATCCCGTGAGTCAGCACCCCATAAAAATGGGGCGTTATGATGTCACTGAAACATTATCAGATTTACATAAAGCGCTGTCAGAACAAGCGCCATTTAAAGCGGTGAGTGAAGCTTGTGAGGCAGTACTCACGATTTTAAAGGACGATGAGTCTACAGCTGAACAAATCGAAGAGAAATTGAAAGGCTTCATTCAGGATATGGGGGCGACTGACTTATATAAGTCCTGGTCTGAGTGTAAAGATATATCTCAAAGCGCACATTATATGCTTCATAAAATTGAAGCGGCGATACGTTGCATCTTAACGTTTATTAGAATTTGCTCAAGCACGCCTGAGGCGCAAATAACCCGCGAAAACTTTTTTATGAAAGGTCCCAACTATGCCATATTTGATAATTTTAATACATATATAAATGACTTAAAAACAGCTCAAGATAACTTAGTATCTCTAGATGAGACGCGCAAGGCATTTGAAGTGGCTTAGGTGAGTGTAACAAATTTAGTCTAAAATTATACTTAAATCATGATGATGAAGGTATAAATAGTGACAAAACCAGAAGACGAAAAAGCACTCATTACAGCAACCCTGCAGGCATTGAACAGCCTAGCAAGAGCAGTAGATTCAGGCAGGGGTTATCATAAAGGGTTTGAGCAAGTAGGCCACGTGGCGAGCCAGGCACTATTTACATTATCCGAGGATAGCTCAGATGTGCCCTCATGGCTTCACTACACTCACAAAGAGTTGCTCGAGCAAGTAACGCCTCAGCTAGAGCGGTTGCTTGAAAACATCAAATGCTTGGAAGAGCAACCTTATATTGCCTGGGAAGATTGTCATACCCCTTCAGAAATTTCAACGCATGCGTTGTATGCGGTTGAAAAGGTAATACGTGCATTTATGAATTTTTTAACGGTAGGGTATGTCCAATCAGACCGCCAGCATCAATTTTTTAAAGGTGCTGAGGAGCCGCAGATTTTGAAAGATGCAATATCTGATTTAAACAGCGTATCTGAGCAAATCCACACATATTTAAATCCCAGTGCGTCAAACACAGAGGGCATGTGAGTGCTCTATCATTCAGTTTATTGGGGGTGTTATGGTTGAGTTAGACGCAAGAAACACACTGATTGAGGAAGTGCATGAAGCACTGAAAGCACTAGAAGAAGCGCTGCAAAAAGATAACCGCTCTTCTTATTTATATCATCGCGGGTTTTTGAATGAAGGAAAAATTTGTCACGCGGCAATCCAGGCGATAGAAGGTAAAGGACAATTTCGCTACTCACGAAAAAATGATGTAATCGTTGAGAGACTGGCGCGTGACTTGGGTAATATTCTTGTAAGAATCGAAAAAACAAAATCAAGACCATACCTTGCATGGAAAGAGTGTCAAACAGTGTCAGAGCATGCGAGTCATGTGTTATATGTAATGGAGCGCGCCATTCGCGCGCTACTAAAAACGTTAACGCTTGGGGCTGTTAAGCGAGGGCGTCATCATCAATTTTTTCAAGGCAGTGATCGTCCACAAGCGATTATTGATGCGATTACCAAACTTAAAGCGTTGCCAGAAAAGATTGACGCATATTTGAACCCAGACTTATCGTCTGATAACGCTCAAAAGCCTACTGAGAAGCACTAAAAGCTTGTGTAGTGCATAAAGTTTGCTATGCTCAAATAAAGGGATTTTCAGTATGATTTAAGGAGCTTTTGTGTATACCCATATTTTGCATGCAACCGATTTAAGCGAAACTCACTTTGAACTGTGTGAACAGGCATGTGCGTTAGCAAAAAAGTTTGAGGCACGTCTTTCTTTAATTCATGTGATTGAAACACCTGCAAGCTTACAAATGGCGCAAGGGCTCGGATTTGCCGAAATGAATGTGCCAGTTAAGGACGATGCAGAAGTCGTGATGCAAGTGCTTGGTGAGGCGCTTCATTTGCCGAAAACACAACTTTTTGTCGAAACAGGTCCTGTAAAGCAGCGTGTGCTTGAAAAGCTGATTGAAATGAATTGCGACTTACTGGTTATTGGTAGTCACAGGCCGCATGATTTATCAGAGTTTTTAGGAAGTACTGCGCGGAACTTAGTGGAACATGCGCCAAGTGATGTATTAACGCTTCGCACTCAGCGCTAGTGCCTTCTTAGTACCACATATTTTGACTGGTTGAGCAATAGTCGCAGCTAGAGCAGCAGCCAACGGTGGTCAAGTTTGCACAAGACATATCGGTGTTACAGCACCCAGATAAAAAAGCAAAACAAACACCGATTAAACAAAGATATTTTAAGGTCTTCATAAAGCATCCCATCTTATTGTTTATGTTCACTAAGTATATTATTTGTTTTATAATTTTACAAGTTTAAAAATATTTGCTTTTTTAAGACTAAAATCTTCATTTTTACAGCACCCACTTAAGCCGCCTAGCATAACAAGACTAAGTGCGAGTAAAGTAATTCGATGATATTTTTTCATGATGGTATCCTTGGTTTTTATTCTTATTGTTTTTTAAGTATATGATTTGTTTTTTATATTCACAAATAAAAGCCATTGCTTTTTGAAAGATTTCTAGGGATGATAAAAGCCTTAAGGATAAGGGGATTCAATGCGTCGGGTAAGGCGGTTTGGCAAGATGCTTTTTTTAGGGTACTTGGCAGTTTTTAGTGCCGAAGGCGCCCCAGTGCTTAATAACCCTTATCCGGCGCGTGAGTCAAAAGAACGCATTTATTACAGCTCATTTGCAGAGCAGCCCAAAACACTTGATCCAGCTCGTTCTTATGTGGTCAATGAGTTACTATTTACCGAGCAAATTTATGAACCAGCATTGCAATACGATTATCTCAAAAGGCCCTATGAGCTGGTTCCTCGTACTTTAACTGAGCTGCCAAAAGTCAGATATGAAAAGAAAAACGGTAAGGTCGTTGCGAGTATTTATACGCTGCATATAACGCCTGGTATTTTTTATCAGCCGCATCCGGCCTTTGCAAAGAATGCAGCGGGTGACTATGAATATTATCCATTGCCGCCTGGTTTTTTAGCGCATAAAGGCATTAAGGTACTCTCTGATTTTAATTTAGTAGGCACGCGTGAGTTGGTTGCAGAGGATTATGTGTATGAAATTAAACGGCTTGCAAATCCTGCAGTTAACTCGCCTATTTATGGTTTAATGACTGAGTATATTGCGGGTTTTGATACGTATGCCGACACACTCCCCAAAAAAGGCCATTCAAAAACTTACCTCGACTTACGAGCATACCCATTAGAAGGCGCTTACGCGCTTGATCGCTACACCTTTGAAGTACGCCTAAAAGGTGAGTATTCACAATTTATGTATTGGCTCGCCATGCCTTTTTTTTCGCCAATTCCGTGGGAGGTAGACCGCTTTTACTCACAACGTGATTTGCGAGAAACCAATATTGGGTTTGGCTGGTACCCGGTAGGTACAGGGCCTTTTATGTTGGTTGAAAACGATCCAAGTAGTCGTATGGTATTGGTAAAAAATCCACACTATCGCGAAGTCCATTTTCCAACGGAAGGCTCACGCGCAGATTATGAAAAGGGTTATTTAGAAAATGCAGGAAAGGTGATGCCTTTTATTGATAAAGCGGTGTATACCCTAGAAAAAGAAGCGATTCCTAGGTGGATTAAATTTTTACAAGGATATTTTGACTTTTCAGGGTTAACGGCAGACAGTTTTGATTCTGCAGTACAAATTACCAGCGAAGGCGAGCCTGTTTTAACACCTGAAATGCGTGAGCGGGGTATTCGCTTAACCGAAATTAATGAGCCTATGATTCGTTACATTGGGTTTAATATGCTAGACCCTGTGGTGGGTGGTAAAAGTGAACGTGCACGAAAATTGCGCCAAGCCATAGCACTTGCAATTAACTTTGAAGAAAACATTGCTATTTTTTTAAATGGACGGGGAACACCCGCGCAAGGCCCTATTCCTCCGAGCGTTTTTGGCAGCTTGGAAGGTAAGTCGGGGATTAACCCCTATGTGTATACTTGGGGGGAGCATGGTCCTGTGAGGCGCCCCATTCAAGAGGCGCGCGAGCTGATGAAAGAAGCAGGCTACCCCGGTGGGCGAGACCCAAAAACGGGACGTGCGCTTATTTTGCATTATGATGTGGCGGCAACGGGCGGGCCTGAAGAAAAGGCAGCGCTTAATTGGATGCGCAAGCAATTTCGTAAAATTGGTATCTCGCTTGATGTGCGTGCGACACACTTTAATCGTTTCCAAGAAAAAATTCAGACGGGAAATGCACAAATTTTTACTTGGGGATGGATTGCAGACTACCCAGACCCAGAAAATTTTTTATTTTTATTTTATGGACCCAATGCGCGCTATCCACATGGAGGTGAAAACTCCAGTAATTATGCAAACGTTGAATACGATAGATTATTTTTAAAAATGAAAAATCGTGCCAATGATGCAGAACGCCAAGCGTTAATCAATCAAATGCTTGAGCACTTACGGCATGATGTGCCATGGGTGTTTGGCTTGCACGGTAAAAGCATTATGCTGAGTCAGCAATGGACATCTCCCATGAAGTCTGACTCACTGGTCAGCGACATTCTCAAATATATTGCGGTTGATGTGCCGTTGCGTAACCAATTACGCGCTGAATGGAACCACCCTATCTGGTGGCCCATTGGTTTATTTGGTGTGTTATGTATTTTATTCTTGTTGCCATTTTTGCATGCTTATTACAAGCGGCAACGGAGCCCTGCATTGAGAGTGCGCCCATGATAACTTATTTTTTAAGACGTCTTTTATATGCGCTGCCTATTTTAATAGGCATTAATTTACTCACGTTTGCTTTATTCTTTATGGTTAATTCGCCTGATGATATGGCGCGTATGCAGCTTGGACAAAAGCATATTACAGAATCTGCAGTAAAAGCTTGGAAAGTAGAGCGGGGATACGATTATCCTTTGTTTTACAATGCGGATGAGAGCGGGGTGTCACGTTTTGAACAAACGCTTTTTTTCCAAAAATCGGTGCGTTTGTTTGTTTTTGACTTTGGCATTTCAGATGCCGGACGCGATATTAAAGCCGATGTGTCAACGCGCATGTGGCCAAGTTTTGCCATTGCGCTGCCTTCTTTTTTATTGGGCTTGTTTGTGAATATTGCTTTTGCAATGCTCTTGGTTTTTTTCAGAAGTACTTATCTCGATTTAAGTGGGGTTATTTTTTGTATTATCTTAATGTCTATTTCAAGCCTTTTTTATATCATGGGAGGGCAGTATTTATTTGGAAAGTTGCTAAGGCTTGTACCTATTTCAGGGTATGACGCAGGACTCAATGGATTTAAGTTTATTTTGTTACCGGTCATTGTTGCAGTTATTAGTGGGCTTGGCTCAGGTGGGCGTTGGTATCGCACGCTTTTTTTAGAAGAAATGCACAAGGATTATGTCAAAACAGCACGCGCGAAAGGGCTTTCTGAGCGACGCGTATTATTTTTCCATGTTTTAAAAAACGCAATGTTACCCATTTTAACAGGTATTGTTGTGATTATCCCTTCCTTGTTTATGGGAAGCCTCGTACTTGAGTCTTTTTTTGGAATTCCAGGGCTTGGCAGTTATATGATTGATGCTATTTATCAACAAGATTTTGCCATTGTACGTGCTATGGTATTTTTAGGTTCAGTGTTGTATTTGCTGGGCTTAATTTTAACCGATTTATCGTATGTGTGGCTTGATCCGCGTGTGAGGTTTTCATGAGCCGCGATTGGTTATGGAGTGATGGGTGTTTTCTGGGCGTACTTTTAGTAAGCCTATGCTTTATCGTGTTTGGGTGCCGTAAAGTGCACCATAGGCTTGCTTTTAGGCGCCTACTTGAAAAGCCGGTTGCAATGGGTGCATTGGTGCTGCTGTCATTTTTTTTAGTGGTTGCAGTGCTTGATTCTATCCCGGCAGCCGTTAAAAAAGCCCCCGATAGCAGTGACACGCGCCATGTGACAGTACTCGATGAGTTACTAGCCCCTCTTGGCATGGTCGATGAAAAAACGTATTCATCTCCACTTGCACTGCATTCGTATGTGACAGAAACCATTTGGGTGAATGGTGTAGCAGAGCAAACTTATCCTGAGCTGACCTACCCCGGTGCGCGTTTTAAAACCGAGGCAGCAGTTAAAGCGTTTTGTATGGATAGTTTAAGCGATGCGCTGCTTGATAGTTTTATTTTAGTGTTTGGTATTGCGGCAATGGTATGGGGCGCGCGCTTTTTTCTGGGGCGTGGCACAAGCTTTGTGCCAAGTGCACCGTTCTTTGCAACGCTTATGACACTGTTTGTAGGTATGACGATAGTGCTGTTGTTATATTTTATTTCGCGCGAGTTGCACGTATTTGGTACCGGAAAAATTGGCCAAGATATTTTTTATCACGCAGTAAAAAGCATACGCACAGGCCTTGTTATTGGTATTTTAACCACCGTGTTTATGATGCCTTTGGCGTTATCATTTGGGGTTGCCTCAGGCTATTGGGGCGGGCGCGTTGATGATATTGTGCAATACATATATACCACGCTAAGCTCGATTCCCGGTGTTTTATTAATTACTGCTTCTGTGTTATCGATTCAAACTTATCTAGCGAATCATCCCGAGCGTTTCTCAAGCTTGTCGGATGATGCCGATGCGCGCTTGCTTGCCTTATGTTTTATTCTCGGGATTACTAGTTGGACAACACTTTGTCGTTTGATTCGTGCTGAAGTCTTAAAACTTCGAGAAATAGATTTTGTGTTAGCCGGTAAGGCACTGGGCACCAGTGACTTAAAAATTATGACCAAGCACTTGCTACCGAATGTGATGCATTTGGTGCTGGTGACTATGGTACTTGATTTTAGTTTTTTGGTGCTGGCTGAGGCCTTGCTTGCCTACGTTGGTGTTGGGGTATCTCCCATGACCATTAGTTGGGGCAACATGATTAATGCGGCACGTCTTGAGCTTTCTCGAGAACCTGTTGTTTGGTGGCCTATTTTAGCGGCTTTCGGCTTTATGTTTATGCTGGTACTTGCAAGTAACGTGTTTGCAGATGCAGTGCGTGATGCCTTTGACCCTCGTCAAGAAGTGTAGTTTTATTACAAGACTTTAATGATACCTTAATTTTTTGGCTTTAATATTTAGCAAAAATATTGAGGTATTAGTTGTGTCTTATTTAAATATTAAACTGAATTATCATATGCGTTTGAGCATTAAGGCTGCGGCGAGTGCTGTAGATGCCTATATTAATATCCCTCCTTTTAGTTTGTGGGATTTAGTCAACTTTTCTAAAAGCCGAGAAGATAAAAAAAAGAAAGAGCGATTTAGAACAGCGCTGACTCAGTTGACGGGGTTCCTACAAGATGTTGCGGGTTGGGAGCCTTTGGATGCACAGACGCCTATTACATACGATGAACTGTGTTTGTCAGTTGATATTTCAGATACAGACGAGGACATGTTAAATAGTCTTGAGTACATTAAATGCGCTTTGAAGGGGCGAGTTTCTATCAGTGGTATTGAGTCTCGTGTAGTGCATCAAATTGAGCAATACTATCTTTTTTTATGGCATCAAGCATTGGTTGCTCGCCGAGCTTTGAATGCTTTACCTGAGGGGGGTTACGGAAATCGGGCTGAAGAGAAGACACCGATAGACTGTTTTGCGAGAGAGTTGTCTTTAGCGCTTCAGGATGCGGTAGTACAACGGGTGCCTAGAGTGGTTCGACAAACATCGATGTGTGCTTTTGTGGAGAGGGACGCATATCAAGTGCCGCACCGATATTCAGTGAGAGGTCCTTCGACACGCACTATGCCAACACGTGCTATGCAAAGCACACAGGATGCTCCTGTGACTTTTTTTGGACATATTGCCGGTAATGCACAAATAGAGGGCAATATGTCTGCGACACACAGCAGTCGAAAACGTGATCGTACAATGCGAGATGGTGTAACGATTGAAATAAGTCGTTCAGAGCATACCAAGAAAAGGTTAAAGTCTGAGCATGCAGATGCATGGGCGGCTGAAGAAAACACGCTGACTTTGCCATGACATTGCCATATTAGTACTTCCTTTCGGCGTTGAAGTCGGTACAATTCGGTACTGACTTTCATTTTATCTGATAGCTTAAAGGTTTTGTGTGCATGACTGATTCGCGCTTTGTGCATTTGAGGGTACATACCGAGTTTTCACTAGTGGATGGTATGGTGCGCATTAAGCCGTTAATGCAAGCGGTCGCTGAGCGCGGTATGGAGGCGGTTGCAGTCACCGACTTTTGTAACTTATTTGCGGTAGTTAAAACCTTTCAGGCCGCTTTAAAGGCAGGTGTTAAACCGATTTTAGGCGCTGATTTACCTTGCCATAACCCACTTAAGCCCGAGACATTCACATCTCTTATTTTGCTGTGCCAAAATATGACAGGGTATCGGAATTTAACCCGCTTGGTGTCTCGTGCTTATTTAGAAGGGCAATATCAAGGCTCACCACGCGTTCATTATGATTGGCTCACAGGAGATGCAACAGATGGGCTCATTGCGCTGTCAGGTGCACGAGCTGGTGAAATTGGCAAGGCCCTGTTGCTCGGAGACGAAAAAAAAGCACGCACCATTGCAAAGCGCTATGCCAAACAGTTTCCAGGGCGTTTTTATTTAGAAATACAACGCACAGAACGACAAGACGAGGCGCTCTATAACGAGCGTGTGGTGCAGTTGGCCGATGAGCTCGAGCTACCATTGGTTGCTACAAACGATGTGTGTTTTTTAGACCCATTTGAGTTTGAAGCACATGAAGCGCGCGTGTGTATTCATGAGGGGTATACGCTTGCAGATAATAGACGCCCACGGAATTACAGTGAAAAACAATCGCTGCGTTCAGCAGACGCCATGTGCACCTTATTTGCTGATTTACCACAAGCACTTGAAAACACTGTCGAAATTGCGAAGCGTTGTACCGTAGATTTACCCCTTGGCGAAGTTTACCTCCCAAATTTTCCCATGCCAGATGGATTTTCTGAACAAACGTATTTGACGCACATTGCGGAAGAAGGCCTTGTGAAGCGCATGAAAAAGCAAAGCCTTGATGCGGTTGATGAAGCGTATCGGGAGCGCTTAAACATAGAGCTCTCAGTGATTCATGATATGGGGTTCTCGGGTTATTTTTTGATTGTTGCAGACTTCATTCAGTGGGCTAAAAAAGAAGGCATTCCTGTGGGGCCTGGTAGGGGGTCGGGGGCAGGCTCTTTGGTTGCATATGTGCTGCAAATTACCGACTTAGATCCACTGCAATACGAGTTGCTATTTGAGCGGTTCTTAAACCCAGAACGGGTTTCGATGCCTGACTTTGATATCGACTTCTGTATGGATGGGCGCGACCGCGTCATTGACTATGTTGCAACGCGTTATGGGCGTGAGAGTGTTTCACAAATCATTACTTTTGGTACCATGGCGGCTAAAGCGGTCATACGCGATGTCGGGCGCGTGCTTGGGCATCCTTATGGATTTGTCGATAAACTTGCAAAGCTTATTCCATTTGAAATTGGCATGACGCTTAAAAAAGCAATGGAGCAAGAAGCAGAGCTTGAAAGGCGCTACCAGGAAGAAGAAGAGGTTAAAAATCTCATTGATTTAGCGCTTTCGCTTGAAGGGCTGACCCGAAATGCTGGTAAGCACGCAGGTGGCGTTGTGATTGCGCCATCAGCGCTTACTGATTTTACAGGCGTTTATTGTGAGGAAGGCTCAACGCAGCAAGTGAGTCAATTTGATAAAGATGATGTTGAAGCAGCAGGCCTTGTTAAGTTCGACTTTTTGGGCCTTAAAACGCTTACAATCATCGATTGTGCCTTAAAAATAGCGAATGCTACGAGACAAAAAAAGCAACTAGACCCCATTCGTATCGAAGACATTCCACTCGATGATGCGAAAACCTTTGAGTTACTCACGGCCTGTCAAACGACTTCTGTGTTTCAGCTTGAGTCACGTGGCATGAAAGACTTGGTGCATCGTCTGCAACCCGATTCATTTGAAGACATTATTGCACTGGTAGCATTATACCGGCCAGGACCCTTGCAATCGGGCATGGTAGACGACTTTGTCGACCGAAAGCATGGCCGTGCGCCGTTGGTGTATTTACATCCTGACTTAGAGCCGATTTTAAAGCCTACCTATGGGGTTATTTTGTACCAAGAGCAGGTGATGCAGATTGCTCAGGTGCTCGCAAATTATACCTTAGGGGCTGCGGATTTACTCCGGCGTGCGATGGGTAAGAAAAAGCCTGAAGAAATGGCAAAGCAGCGTGTTATTTTCACAGAAGGTGCGACAGCGCGCGGAATTGATAAAAAAATAAGCACAGAAATTTTTAATTTGATGGAAAAATTTGCGGGGTATGGATTTAATAAATCGCACTCTGCAGCCTATGCATTGGTTTCGTATCAAACCGCATGGCTTAAGGCGCATTATCCCGCGGCGTTTATGTCTTCCGTGATTTCGGCGGATATGGATAACACGGATAAGGTGGATATGCTCATTCGTGAGTGTAAAAGCATGGCGCTTTGTGTGCGGGCTCCATCTATTGAACACAGTGAGTACGCATTTACAGTGCTTGATGACCAAACCCTTGTGTATGGGCTTGGTGCAATTAAAGGGGTAGGCGAAGGCGCAATTCAGTCTATTTTGGATGCGCGTAACACGCAAGGCATGGCAAAAGATTTGTTTGATTTTTGTTGTCAGCTTGATTTGCGCCGTGTAAACCGGCGTGTGTTAGATGCGCTGATAAAAAGTGGCGCACTCGATGGCTTTGGGGTTGAGCGCGCAACGCTTGCGGCATCTCTTGAAAAAGCCATGCAGCAAGGGGCCGACTTTCATGCAAACCAAGGCAGCGGCCAAGGGAGTTTGTTTGACTTATTTGATGATGAAGCATCAGCACCTCCGTATACAGAGGTGCGTGCCTGGTCGTCAAAAGAGCGCCTAGAAGGCGAAAAGGAAACACTCGGGTTTTATTGGAGCGGGCACCCGGCACGTGCTTATCAAGACGAGTTGGGCGCGTTGGTGCAGCCAATTGCAGACCTAGGCAACCACGCGCTTAAAAAAGTACGTGTGTGCGCACTGGTGCGAGGCCTTCGGCGCGTAATGACTAAAAGAGGCAAGCAACTGCTCATATTGAGTTTAGAAGATGCCAGCGGCGTGATTGATGCAGTGGCTTTTTCTGAAGTGGTAGATGAGGCGAAAACCCCTCCTGTAGTGGGTGATATTTTTGTGTTAGAAGGTGAAATAGGCGAAGACAAATTCACAGGTGGCGTGAGGCTCACCTTAACCGCATTTCATAGTGTACCTGAGGCGCGTGCGCGTTTTTCAAAATATATGTTACTCAATATGACACCTGATGATGCCAAGCAATTTGAGCCCTTAAAGGCATTATTGTTACAGTATCCAGGTACGTGTCCGGTACAAGTGCATTATAAAAATGGTGAGGCGACACAGACCGTGCCACTTTCGCCTCAGTTTGGCGTATTACCTGAAGATAAATTATTAGACGCCCTCACACAGTTACTTTCACCCGAATGTGTTGCTTTGTGTTATTGAGGGGGCCTATATAGGGTGTCTGGTTTTTCAGGGGGGCTGTCGTCTAAGCTTTCACGCTGCAAATTGAATTGGCGAAGTAAAAAATTAATGAACTCTCGAATACGTCTATAAGGCTGCTCACCTGCGGGGCGCTTATCAAATGCTTCAGCCAAACTTGAACTGGGGCAATTAATTTGAAGGTCAAGTAGTTGTATCTGTGCATCAGGCGTTAGTAGATATACACTTTTAGTTTCTGCGTAAAACGCCTGGTTGCCTCTACACTCATGCTTTTCACCGGTTATTGAATCAACCCATTTTTTATAGGTATTTTCCTCGGTGATAATGAGTCCTTTATCAGTCCACTCAAAATTAATGCGTCTTTCAGGGTCTAGGAGTTTGTGTGTTGTTTCATTTTGTTTATTAATCGAGAGATTGGTTGCATGTGGCAAGCCGCCTTGGTGAAAGTGTGCCATGGCCGTTGCTACTAAAAGCGCACGCTTCTTCTTATCTTCCACTTGATTAAACAAGTTTTCTTCAAAGAAATGGGCAAGATTAGCAGCGCCTTCAGCTTTTCTTTCGTGTTCTTCTTGTGTGAGGCTTTCTGTGTATGCAGCTTTTTCTTTGTCACTGAGCGCCTCAAGCTCTTCTTTGGTTTTCTTTTGAGTGGTTCTTTGGGGGAAGAAGCCTTCGCGGTCAGCATAAGGCGTTTTACGCACATGAGCGCCATTAATAAATTCAGACAAGTTTATGCCATGAATATAATAGGGGCATACTTCAACCCCTCTTGCATATCTATCCCAGTCACTGACCAGTTGATTTTCATCTTCAGTTGGGCCTGCGGCTCTATCACCACGACCGTAATTCATCATTTTCTTATTTCTATATTTAAAGGACTTAAAAATAGCCACAACGATCACCCAAAATTCAACTATCTTTATGTTAAAGATAGTACATTTTGCATAAATACGTTAAATTAAAACGAGATCGGTCAATAGGAATATGAGATGGCAGAGCGCATTCAGTGTGACATTGCAATGATAGGAGGTGGAGCTGGTGGCTTAAGTCTTGCCGCAGGCGCAGCCCAGCTTGGCGTAAAAGTGGTGTTGGTTGAAGCAGGTAAAATGGGGGGAGACTGCCTTAACTATGGCTGTGTGCCTTCTAAAGCATTACTTGAAGTAGCAAAGGTGGCAGGCTCATTGAAAGCTGCAGCAGCAATGGGTGTACATGTAGCGTCGCTACAAATTAATTTTTCAGAAGTGATGCAGCATGTAAAAAATGCAATTCATACCTTGGAGGCGCATGATTCTGTAGCGCGTTTTGAAGGGTTGGGCGTGCGTGTTATACAAGCGCCTGGACAATTTATCGATAAAAAAACGCTCGCAGCAGGTGAGTATTACATTGAGGCGAAGCGTTTTGTCATTGCAACTGGCTCTTCACCGTTTGTGCCGCCTATCGAGGGTTTAGATGCAGTGCGTTATGAAACCAACGAAACCATTTTTAATCTAGAAACATTACCAAAGCACTTGATTGTAATTGGAGGCGGGCCTATTGGCTGTGAGCTTGCCGAAGCTTTCGCAATGCTTGGCTCACAAGTAACCATTTTAGAAGGTTTTAAATTATTGCCTAAAGATGATGCTGATGCTGTTGAAGTCTTGCGAGCACACTTATCTCAGCTGGGTATTAAGATATATGAAGGCATTCAAGTGAAATCGGTTGAGCAAACAAGTCCAAGCGCTATCACAGTTCAAGTCCAAACAGCAAAAGAGCTGCTTCAACTTGAAGGCACACACCTTTTAGTGGCCACAGGGCGACGTGCAAATGTGGCTAATTTAGGGCTTGATGAAGCTTCTGTTAAGTTTTCTGAAAAAGGCATTGAAGTGAATGCAGCGCTTCGAACCCACAATAAAAAAATATATGCTATAGGAGACGTTGTTGGCCCATTTCAATTCACTCATATGGCAAACTACCAGGCGGGGATTGTACTACGTCATATGTTATTTAGGCTGCCTGCCCGGGTGAATTATCAGGCAGTTCCCTGGGTGACGTATACGCATCCACAAATGGCGCATGTAGGACTATTACAGGAAGAAGCTGAAAAGAACCCCAATTTGATAATCACAGAAACCTTGCTAGCTGATAATGATAGGGCTGTGACGCGAGGGGATACCACGGGAAAAATAAAAGTCATTACAGATAAGAAAGGGCGTGTTTTGGGTGTGACCATTGTTGGTGAGTCGGCAGATGAATTGATTCTACCGTGGATAGTAGCCGTTCGGGAAAAAAAATCGTTACGTATGTTTACGGATATAATCGTACCTTATCCAACGTTAAGTGACATTAGCAAACGAGTTGCTGGTGCATTTTATGCTCCTAAGTTATTTTCAAAAGTTACACGCTTATTAGTGCGTGTGCTTTTAAAGCTTGGGTGATTGGATGACGTGGGTAGTGACAAAAATCCTAACTTATCATGAGAAATCCTTTTGTTGATGCATGGCATAGGCTAAGATGGGTTTATGGGTGATTATTGATTTTTGATTATGCATACATTGCTTCGGTGTACGGCCTATTTTTTGATGGTCATGGGGTTTGCAAGCACTTTTGCGGATACGGCCATGGATGTGACCAACGACTTAAATGTAAGTATCTTACCAAATGTGCCAATTGACGCAGGCACCAATGAATCTCCTGGTGCAATTGTAGATGTGGATACAATGGCTAAGATAAAAGCTGCAGATGAAGCAGATAAGCTTGCAGAAGCAAAAGCAGTTAAACGAGAAGTGGAGTCAGTGATTGGACGCGGCGGGCGAGGCGTGGTTGGATATCGCGACTTCTTTTACCCCTTATATCATGGTGAGCCTTTGAGTTATTGCACAGAAGACCAAAAAATTTGTGGGCTTCAGTTGGCGTCAAGGTATTGTGTTGAGATGGGATATGATAGAGCCTCTCGTATTATGATTGATCATAACGTTGGAGTGACCCGTTATCCCAAAACGAAGATACAGTGTCGGGGGTGGCGGTGTGATGGATTTAAATTGATTACATGTGAAGAAAGCTTAAAGAAAACACCAACGCCTGATTATTATTATCGCCTGAAAGATTTTATGCTGCCTCGAGCAGATAACTACCGCGTAGACTGGTGTTATAAAACACATCGAGGGTGTGGCAGACGCGCTGCAAATGCATTTTGTAGACACCATGGATATTTACGTGCACAGAGTTATGAAAAAGCCCCAGACGCACTGGCGACCCGCACGATAGGCAGTGACGCACTGTGTTTTGGGCCTACATGTGTAGGCTTTAACCGTATTACCTGTTATCGCTAACGTTATTTTTCTGCAGGAGGCTCTTCTGTTTTGGGTGCTTCTGCAGAAGACGCTTCAGCCTTAGGGGCCTCTTTTTTAGGGGCTGCTTTTTGCTCAGATGTTTCAGTGGCTGCTTCTGCTTTAGCTTTTTTCTTTTCGGGAGCTGCAGCTTTTTCTTCTGGTGCATCATCCTTGTGTTTTTCTTTGTAGGCATCCGCAATTTCAACAACACTTTTTTTAACATCGGTAAAGAGCTTACCTAACATGCCAGTGAGTTCTTTCACATCAGGAAGTTTTGATTTTAAGTCGCCCATTTTAAGCTCCGGTTTTTTGAGTTTCAGCGTTAAGTATAGCTTAAAACAAGTGAAGAGATGGTTTGCTTGACAAACAGTATGCTAAACTCGTGAGCTTTTCATGAAGGAGCCTCTAATGACAGAGCAGTATGGCGAATTAGGACAAGCCTCTTCTTGTGACAATACATATAATCCAAAGCGCTTGTTTGCAATTCCTCGTGAGCCGAAACGGGCACAGTTGCAACTAGATAGCGTGTCGCTTCCTTTTTCTGGAGTAGATATTTGGAATCATTATGAAGTGTCGTGGTTAAACCCAAAAGGAAAACCTTGTGTTGCAATGGCGCGTATTATGTACGACTGTACTTCACCTTACTTAATTGAGTCTAAGTCGTTAAAACTCTATTTTAATGCTTTAAACCATACACAGTTTGATTCAGCCGCAGCACTTGAGGTATGTATTGCTAAAGATTTAAGTGCATGTCTTAAGACAGACGTCTCGGTGCAAATAATAGCGTTGCATGATGCAGATGCACGTATTGCTGCCCCACAGTTTGAAGGTGAGTTGGTAGATGGTTTAGATATTGCATGCACGGTGTATGATGTCGATGCAACATTGCTGACAGTTGAAGCGGATGTGGTGGATGCAGTGCTTTGTTCAGACTTGTTGCGTTCGAATTGTCCGGTTACTAATCAGCCTGACTGGGGCAGTGTGCAAGTGTGTTATACAGGCCCGCGCATTGTGCCAAGCAGCTTTTTAAAGTATGTTGTTTCGTTTCGTAATCATCAAGGGTTTCATGAGCAGTGCATTGAACAAATGTTTATCGATATTTTAAAGTATTGTAGTCCTGAGCGTTTGACTGTGTATGGTCGATACACGCGAAGAGGCGGCATTGATATTAATCCATATCGTTCGACAGAAGCGTTCACATGGTACGATAATCAGTTACAGCTTCATTTGGCCCGTCAGTAAGAGAAAAAGTAGTTATGAAGAAAAATAAAAATGAAACATCAAGCATTATTAATGAGCACTTTTTGTGGCACTATGAAGCTTTTGGCGACACAGGCGGCTTAGATAAAGAAACTATTCGGAGTGCGCTAGATGATTATCTAAAACAGAAACATTGGTGTGCGGTATTGACGTGCCTGAATATGCTTGAAGAAGTTGACCTGCATATGTCAAAAAGAGAAAAGGGAGTGTGGCATTCTATACGTGGCTTTTGCTACTCAGGGTTGTATGAAGCATGTGAACCCGGAGGAAGTAAAGAAGTCTTTGCGCGTGAAGCGCAAAGACAATTTGATGAAGCGGCTTTACTATTAGGCACAACGCCTCAGTGTTTGGGCGCAATGCCTAAGCCTTAGGTACCCGCTTAAATAATTAAAATATACAAAGCGCCAGCACCTCGCAACACCTGAACCAATAGCTGCTTTTTCTGTTGGCCGGCAATGGACTGTAGCGCATTACGTTCTTTGGTTGCTTGATGATTAGCACTGACAATCACATCTCCCGGGCGAAGCCCGGCACGCCAGCCCGCACTGTTTTCAGATGCACCTACAATTTGTACACCTACAATGTGTCCGTGTAAGGGCGAGTCTTGTTCAAAGTCACGCAGTGACAGACCATACAAAAAGGGGTTTGATGCTTGCAGTTGTTGTTCTTGCTTTTTGATGTCGGTGACTGTTGCAATGAGTGTTAAGTCTTTTCCTTTACGTTTCACCGAAATTTTAGCGTTACTGCCGGCACGCAGCAGACTCACGGTTGTTTTCACCTGATTTGCTTGGGTGATTTTGGTATCGTTGATATTAGTAATAATATCCCCAGGCTTTAAGCCTGCTTTTTCAGCAGGAGAGTCGGTGTTTACTTGTGCAATGAGTGCGCCTTGCAAGTCTTCTGGGTAGCCCATGGCTTGAGATAACTCAGGTGTTAAGTGTTGCACAAAAACACCCATTAAACCGCGGTGAATGGAGCCATATTTTATAATTTGTTGTGCGACATCTTTGGCCATATTAATTGGGATAGCAAACCCAACACCCACATTTCCGCCGTGAAGTGAAATAATAGCTGTATTAATACCAATTAATTCACCTTTTGTATTAATTAAAGCGCCTCCTGAGCTGCCAGGGTTTATGGCAGCATCGGTTTGAATGAAGTTTTCAATACCTTCAATGTTTAAGTCGCTACGTTGCTTAGCACTGACAATACCAAAGGTTGCAGATTGGCTGTTACCAAAGCTATTAAGCCCAAAAGGGTTGCCAATTGCCATGACAAAGTCACCTACTTCTGCTTTGTCCGAATCGCCAATGGGCAGGCTTTTAAGATTTTTGGCGTCAATTTTAAGCACTGCAACGTCTGTTGCGCTGTCACTGCCAATAACGCGCGCTTTAAGCCGCCTACCATCGTTTAAGGTGATGGTGACAAGACTTGCGTTTCGAATGACGTGGTCGTTGGTTAAAATAACACCATGTTCTGGATCTACAATAACCCCTGAGCCAATGCTCTGGAATTTTCGTGGCTGGTCATCATCTGGCATGCCGTGCCGTGGACCAGGCCCTTCTTGCGGTCTTGCCTCTTCTGGCAGAGGAATATCGTTTGGAATAATGCCCTGCACCGCAACATTAACAATAGCGGGCACGACTTTTTTAAGTACTGGTGCAAGTGTTGGTACAGCAGAAGCATCTTTGTCATTAGTCGTAGGGGTGTCTTTAGAAAAGACAAAAGGGGCGTGTAAAAAAGTTAATGAAATAAGGCCGAGTGCCCGAAAAGTCTGGGTTATACGTATCATATGAATCACCTATCCTGTGTATTAATTCAAATCGTTAAACCAAATGAGTGTGATCATTCTACCGGATTGGTCACCTCTTCGGTAGGAATAAAATTGATTTTCTCCTTCAAAGGTACAGGCATTTGAATAATGAAGGTTTGTCACACCGTGTTTTTGTAAAATAAGCGTTGCAATGTGTACTAAATCACCGAAATATTTGTGCGGTGCAGTACCTGGCGTGAAAGCTACGTCTGTATACGGATATTGCTTGATAAATGCTTCAGGCACTTCTTCACCTACTTCAAAGCAATGCTTACAAATAGCAGGTCCCATCCATGCCATGAGCGTATTTGACGGTGCATTGAATTGCGAGAGGGTGTTTTCAATGACACCGCTTAGCAGTCCGCGCCAACCACCATGAAGTGCTGCGATTTCAGTGCCACTTTGGTCGCATAAAACAATCGGCAGACAATCAGCTGTTTTAATGATAAGAGGGTGGCGCTTACTTGAGGTAATGGCTGCATCCGCTTCTCGTAAATCAGTTTCGTCAACGCGCACACAAATGTTGGTATGAATTTGTTGAAGCCATACGGGCTCACCAGGCAAGTTCAAATCTTTTTTAATCTCAGAAAAGTCTTCGGGATATGTGGCTGTGAGTGCATGAATATGGCCTTTAGCAGGCCAGTTGGCTTTAAGGTAGTGAGCTTTTTTCATGGTGCGCGCTGTCCAATGCATTGAGTAATTCCTGAAAATCATCCGGCAAGGGAGCTGTAAAAGTCAAGTGCTCTTCGGACATTGGGTGTGTAAAACTTAAGCGTTCGGCATGCAGGGCTTGACGTTTAAAGTTTAAAAAAAGCGCACGCGCATGCTCTTGTAAGTTTTTAGGGTGTTTAGGGCGTCCGCTATATAATGTATCGCCTAAAATAGGGTGATGAATATGCGCCATATGCACACGAATTTGGTGCGTGCGGCCTGTCATCAGTTTTAAATTGAGTAGTGTGGCGTGCGCATTGGGGTAATGTTTTTTCACGGAATAACTGGTAATGGCTTCTTTACCACCATTGCAAACGGCCATTTTTAAGCGATGACGGGGGTGGCGGCCGTAGCCTGTGGTCAATGTTTTGCCGGCAACAATATGCCCTTGTACCAAGGCAATATAATGGCGGTCTATTTCGCGTGCTTGCATATATCGCACTAGCGCTGTGTAAGACTCGAGTGTTTTTCCTACCAAAAGAAGGCCTGTAGTGTCTTTATCAAGACGGTGAATAATGCCTGCACGTGGGAGTTGGTTAAGGGTTTCATCGTGATGTAGCAAGGCGTTTACAAGCGTACCGGTTGCGTTCCCAGCCCCTGGGTGCACCACAAAGTTTGCAGGCTTATTAATTACCATTAACGCTTCATCTTCAAACACAATATCAAGCGCAATGGCTTCTGGAAGCAGCTTTTCTGTGTCTGGCTGCGGGGTATCAGTGGGGCGCTCAAAAACAATGCGCTCACCGCCTTTCAGTTTTACTTTAGGTTTTAAGTGAGCATCATCAATGGTAATAAAGCCTTCTTTTAACCAGTTGGTGAGCTGTACACGCGAAAAGGCAGGCAGAAGCTCTGCGAGTGCTTGATCAACACGTGCGCCCTGAAGCGTTTCCGGAACAATAAACGTTTCTTTATTCGACACAAGCAGACTCGGCGACTAGACGGCCACGCAACGAGTTAGGTTGTGCGTCCGTTACTTCAATTTCAACAAACTGGCCCTGTAAATGAGCAGGGCCGTCAAAGTTAACCACGCGGTTACATTCGGTGCGACCAGCCCACTGTGCTGGGTTTTTCTTAGATGGCCCTGTTACCAGTACGCGGTGTGTGCCTCCAACCATAGCGGCACTATAGCGCGTGGCTTGTAATAGCAAGCGGTCTTGTAAGATTTTAAGACGCTGCTTTTTAACTTCCATCGGGGTGTCGTCAGGCAAGTTAGCCGCGGGTGTGCCAGGTCTTGCACTAAAAATAAAGCTAAAAGAAATATCAAAACCAATTTCGTGCACAAGGTTTAATGTATCTTCAAAGTCTTTATCGGTTTCGCCCGGAAAGCCCACAATAATATCGGTTGAGAGGCGAATATCGGGGCGCACTTTACGTAGTTTTCTAATTTTTGACTTAAATTCAAGTGCGGTGTAGCCGCGCTTCATTAAACTTAAAATTCGGTCAGAGCCACTTTGAACAGGCAGGTGCAGGTGGTTTGCAAGCTCAGGTACTTCTGCAAAGGCATTGATTAAGTTGTCGTTAAATGCCAAGGGATGAGAGGTAGTAAAACGAATGCGGTCTAGCCCTTCAATGGCTGAGATATATTGAATGAGGAGCGCTAAATCAGCAATGCTGCCCTCATGCATTGTGCCTTGATAATCGTTCACGTTTTGTCCGAGCAAATTAATTTCACGCACGCCTTGCTCTGCAAGTTGAAAGCATTCAGCCAATACATCATCAAAAGGACGGCTGATTTCTTCCCCTCGGGTGTAGGGCACTACACAATAACTGCAATACTTGCTACAGCCTTCCATAATAGAAACAAACGCAACTGGCCCTTCAGCGCGAGGGGCTGGCAAGTGGTCAAATTTTTCAATTTCAGGGAAGCTGATATCAACCACAGGCTTTTTGCTGTTTAAATGTTCGTTTAAAAGCTCAGGTAGTCGGTGCAGTGTTTGTGGCCCAAATACCAAGTCAACCAGTGGCTCGCGTTTAATGATGTCTTCACCTTCTTGACTTGCAACGCAGCCCCCCACACCAATGACAACGTGCGGGTTATTTTGTTTGTAACGTCGCCATTGTCCAAGTTGTGAAAATACTTTTTCTTGCGCCTTTTCACGAATGGAGCAGGTATTTAGTAAGATAACATCGGCTTCTGTGAGCGTGTCGGTTTTCTCAAAACCATGGGAGGCTTTGAGCACGTCTAGCATTTTAGATGAATCATATTCATTCATCTGGCAGCCATTGGTTTTAATAAAGAGTTTTTTAGCCATGGGTATGATGGTTGCAACATGTGGAGTATAATCGGGCGCACGATGATATCAGGTTGCAACACCCTTGTCTATTTTGAGCTGTTGAGAGAAGGAGAAGCAAGTAAGGTGTTTTTTATTTGTATCTAGTGGTATTGTTTTATTCTTTTTGATGTGTGAATATATAAAATGCCCAATGTAAGTTTTCAAGCAGTACAGGATAAAGTTGATGAAAAAATGAAAGATTTTCAAAAACTTTTGAATGATGATTTAAAAAAACAATTGAGCCTGAAGGATGAAGAGCTGGAAGAAGAGTTAAAGATGGATGGGTTTTTTGTAACTGAAGAGATAGTTAAGCTTGCAAGAGCAGAGGGTCTTCAGGGAGCGAAGTTTGTCGATCCTATCAAAGCAAGCAGTGAAGAAGGAAAAAAAGATGCAGCAACGCAAGATAGGTTGATGTTGGCTGCAGCTGCTAACTTAGATGGAACAGTCAATGCAAAAACATTGTTTGAGGCGCGTATTGAAGCAGCTGTTAATACATTTAATCGCTCTGAAGGCAAAAAAGAAGATGTTGAAGCGTTTGAAAAAGCGTTTAAAGCAGCGAACGATATTTATGCATTAGCATTTAGAAAGTATGGTGATGCAACCCTCGTGGATAAAGTAAAGGCTGCGGGTATGGCTGTATTGGGTGTGATTGTAACCCTTTTAACTTCTCCTGCATTTTTAATGCCTAAATCGATTCATGATCACAGCCAGTGGCTAAAAAACTTTCACTTCTTTGTTGGTGCTGAAACCGATAAGAGTAAAGCGGCTCAAGCTGAAATGGATGACAAGTTTATTTCAGACTTGGTGGCTGCACCGGGTGCTTAATGGTTGGTTTTTGAAAAGCCCCGATTCCGGGGCTTTTTTTTATCTTTTCATTGATGTTTCTCTTCAAAATATGGTATAAGTACGGCGATTTTAACGACACACACGTTTCGTCACATGCTGCGGGGTCCCCAAAAGGGGTGCAGGATGGGAAGCGTGGAGGCTTAACCCTGGAGAAAAAGTAATGACAGTTAGTATGCGAGAACTGCTTCAAGCAGGTGCACATTTTGGGCACAGAACCCGTTTTTGGAACCCAAAAATGGAACAATACATTTTTGGTTCACGAAATAAAATTCACATTATTAACCTTGAAAAAACCTTGCCTATGTTGCAAGACGCTGAGAACCATGTTGGGCGTTTGGCAGCAAACAAAGCAAAAATTCTATTTGTTGGCACAAAGCGTGCAGCACAAGATTCTATCCGTGAAAATGCGATTCGTTGTGGCATGCCTTATGTTGACCATCGCTGGTTGGGTGGGATGCTCACCAACTATAAGACCGTTCGTCAGTCTATTTTCCGTTTGAAAGAATTGAAAAAAATGCGTGACGAAGGCAAGTTCGAAACCATGATTAAAAAAGAAGCTTTAATGCTAACCCGTGAGCTTGAAAAGCTTGATCGCAGCTTGGGCGGTATTGAAGACATGGCAGGTTTACCTGATGCATTGTTTGTAGTGGATGTTGGTTTTGAGCATATTGCAGTTGAAGAAGCGCGTCGCTTAAAAATTCCTGTAATTGGTGTGGTTGATACCAACAATGACCCAGATAACATCGATTATGTGATTCCTGGCAATGATGACTCAATGCGAGCGGTTGATATTTATATTCGTACCATTGCTGATGCAATTATAAATGTACAGCAAGGTGATACAGTGGGCGGTGTTGATGCTTCTGATTTTGTTGAAGTGTCTGACGAAGAAGCAGCGCCAGCTAAAAAACCTGCAAAAGCTGCAGCTAAGGTTGAGACCAAGAAAGAGAGTATTGCTGCAAAGGCTGAACCAAAAAAAACTGCTGCTCAAGCAGAACCTAAAAAAGAAGCAGCAAAAGCCGCCCCTAAAAAGGCCGCTGCTAAGAAAGAAACAGCTGAAAAGAAAGCAGCTGAGTAAATCTTTTAGTCAATGATATATGATGCAGCACTTGAGTTTTTGCTTAAGCAAAAACTCAAGTGTGAGGCACATCGAGTGGTTTGATGCCGCTCATTTTTAGGAGGATGAACATGTCAATTACTGCAGCTATGGTGAAAGAGCTACGTGAACGCACGGGCGCACCTATGATGGAGTGTAAAAAATTCTTAGTGGCAACCGATGGAGATATGGAAAACGCCATTCTTGAGTTGCGCAAAGCAGGCCAAACTAAAGCAGATAAAAAAGCGGATCGTGTGGCATCTGAAGGTATTATTGTATTTTGTGCTTCAGATGATGCGCGTCGTGCTGTCTTGGTTGAAGTCAACAGCGAAACAGACTTTGTAGCGCGTGATGCAAGTTTTATAGCATTCGCAAAACAAGTTGGAGAAGTCGCGCTGAAAGCAGGTTCAAGTGATGTTGAAGCAGTATCTGCTATGCCATTTTCTGATGAAGCGGGTACGGTGGATGAGGCGCGTCGTGCACTGATTGCAAACATTGGCGAGAATATACAAATAAGACGCATTACATTTGTTGAGTCGGATGAAGTGATTGGTGGTTACTTACATGGCTCACGTATTGGTGTTTTAGTCGCCATGAAGCAAGGTACTGAAGTGCTTGCAAAAGATTTAGCGATGCATATTGCAGCGAGCAAACCTCTTGTTGTGAGTGAAGAGCAAGTGCCTGCTGAAGATATTGAGCGTGAGCGTGAAATTTTTGTTGCACAAGCACGTGAAAGTGGCAAACCTGATGCCATTATTGAAAAAATGGTTGAAGGACGTATTAAAAAGTTCTTAGCTGAAGTGAGCTTGGTTGGGCAAGCGTTTGTGAAAAACCCAAATCAAACTGTGGCTGAGCTTTTAAAAGAAAACAACGCAGAAGTGCTTTCATTCACACGTATTGAAGTGGGTGAGGGGATTGAGAAAAAAGAAGATGATTTTGTTGCTGAAGTGATGTCACAGGTTCGTGACTCATGAGCGATGCCACTAAAGCACCTTTAAAATACAAACGCGTACTGATTAAGTATAGTGGTGAAGCACTGATGGGAGATACCTCTTTTGGTATCGACCCTAAGGTGCTGAATCGAATGGCAAAAGAAGTCGCGGAATTGGTCGAGATGGGTGTTGAAGTGGCCGTTGTCATTGGCGGTGGAAATTTATTTCGTGGTAAGGCATTGTCAGAGGCAGGCCTTGGACGTGTGCCGGGCGATCATATGGGAATGCTTGCAACGGTTATGAATGGCATTGCGCTCAGAGATGCCTTTGAGCGTGCCAATCTTTCAGTGCGTGTAATGTCAGCTATTTCAATCCTTGGTGTGGTTGACTCTTATCATCACAGAAAAGCCATGGCACACTTAGCCAATAAAGAAGTGCTCATCTTTGCTGCAGGTACGGGTAATCCTTTTTTTACAACAGACTCTGCAGCTTGTTTGCGTGGTATTGAGATGGAAGCGGATGTGGTACTAAAAGCCACAAAAGTTGATGGTATTTATTCGGACGATCCGGTAAAAAATCCTAACGCAACGCGATATGATAGGCTGACTTATCACGAAGTGCTGACTAAAAATTTAAAAGTGATGGACTTAACTGCGATTTGTTTGTGTCAGGACCATGGTTTACCACTGCAAGTATTTGATATGACAGCACCAGGTGTTTTGAAGCGAATTATTCAAGGTGAGCCTATTGGCACGATTGTAGGAGAATAACATGAGCGATGATGTAAAACGCGATGCAGAAGTGCGGATGCAAAAAGCAGTTGAGTCACTCAAGCATGAAATGTCAAAGATAAGAACGGGACGTGCGAGCCCTGCATTACTTGATCATGTTCGTGTTGATTACTATGGTAGCCCAACGCCTTTAAATCAGGTTGCGAGTGTAAGTGTTACAGATGCGCGTATGTTATCGGTGGTTCCTTTCGAAAAAACCATGATGGCAGTCATTGAAAAAGCAATTTTAACATCTGATTTAGGCTTAAATCCGGCACCTTCAGGCAATACGATTCGAGTGCCAATGCCGCCTTTAAGTGAAGAGCGTCGTAAAGAAATGATTAAAATCGTGCGGGCAGAGGCCGAACAAGGTCGTGTTTCGATACGAAATATTCGACGTGATGCAAATCAACAACTGAAAGAGTATGTCAAAGAAAAGCTTATTTCAGAAGATGAAGAGCGTCGTTCTAACGATAGTATTCAAAAGTTAACTGATAAATTCATTGCCCAAATGGATGCGTTTTTGGTGGAAAAAGAAAAAGAGTTGATGGAAATTTAACGGGTAACTTTCATAAAGTCTCTCTCATAAACGGGGTCAGGACTGACCCCGTTTATCGGTTATCCGCCTATTTTATGGTCTGAGCGCGTTTCTTTTCTTATTTCTTCTACTCGCTGTGATATTACAAAGTGAAACCAAGCTTTTCTTGCTTCCCCAGTTGACTCTGTTGAGCTGAACAAATGTAACTCCCCACGTCATTCTGAGCGTAGCGAAGGATCTTCTAAAGCACACACATTTTATACTTTTTGAGATCTTTCGCTACGCTCGAGATGACGTACCTGGGTAGTTACGTGTTGTTTACTGTGCGAAATCAACAATCAGCCGTTCGGTGAGTTGCCAGGTTTGTTTGGTATTACCGGATTTAATGTGTGTGTCGAGTATTTGGCTTTGCTGGATGAGTCGATAGATAGTGTCACGAGAGAGACGCTTTAAGGCGCGTTGATATTGCTGGGTGCGAAAGCTATAAATTTTGAGGGCTTGGTATGTTCGACCTGCCATGAGTTGTTCAAGAAGCCTTAGTTCTTGTGTGATAAACCAGAGAATTAGGATAGGTTCAACTTGGTCTTTTCGTGCGCGCTCAGTCAGGTCGAGAGCCTGTTTAGCATTTCCTTCAAGACATGCGCTTGATATTTCGTAGAGCTTATATTGCCGCTCATCTACGAGTTGTGCTTTTGTCATTTCGATGGTAAGTGTGGTATTTGGCTCGTATGTGAGCGCTAGGCGTTCAATGGTTTGACTGGCTGCATGCAAGTTACCTCTGGTGTATGTTTGAATCAGCTCTGGAACGGCCTCGGTGTAGGTTAGCTGGTTTTTTTTTAGCTGTTGTTGAATCCAGCGTAACTCAGCACCTGCATTCAGTGTTTGAATGTTGATGCAAACAATGTTCGAGTTTTTACTGAGATCAGCGCATTGTTTCGGAGGCAAAAGTGGTGCGCGCAGTATCACTAAACACTCAGCGTTCGGGGCTTTAGCATAGTCAACAAGATGAGCTTTTGATTTTGCATCGAGGCTTTTCTTTTGCCAGGTTGCATCAATGCATTGTTGGCTGTAAAAAAGAGAGTAGCTATTAGCTGTTTCTGTCAGCTCATGCCAGTCTTGGGCAAGCTCGAGATATATTCTTTTTTCTTCTATTTCTGTTTCTTTAAGGGCGCGCCAGTTTTTTTTGAGGGCAAGCACTGCTTGATTCAGCAAAAAAGCATCCTGCCCCACTAAAAGATAAACTGGGGCAGGGGGTTGTTTGAGGTGTGTCTCAAAGCTTACATCAGGATACTTAATCATCGACATTCAGTAATTTTTCTAAGATGGTATCGTCATTGTTATCTTTTTTGTTACGGTCGTAGTTTCGCATGCGATGTTTTACAGTACATACACTGCGTGTGCTGCCATGGAGGTATTGCCATTGTTGGCAAAGATATTTTGCAGTGCGGCAAGCGTTTTGTCCTGTAGTATTCCATGTGCGTCCAGATTCATCGCTTACAATACACCGATTTTCAATGGTTGAAACAGGGCCTTGTTCACAATAAGACTGGGCTGTCTGACAAGTTCTTGGGTAGTTTGAGCGACGTCTACATTCAGCTTTTGCTGCACGGCGCGCGGCATTCATTGATTTTCCAAATGCACCATAGTTACGTTCTTTTGTATCTACTGCCATGCATTGCCATTGGCCTGGAGGAATATCAATAGCAATAGCAAAAACTTGAAAACTGAATAGAGATAAAAGCGCGAGTACAATCCACTGTTTCATGATTATTTTCCCTTTAAGTGTGGTGGGGATGATTCCTGCTGATAAAGAAACTCAATGATTTTAAGGGCTGCATCGCGTTTCATTTCAGTTTTTAATTTCTCCCCTTCATTTCTTGAGCCTAGCACACGATCGTTATTAATGGTTAAGGGACGGGTCACAAAAACAGAGGTCGGTTCTAAAATGCTCTTACCTCTTGAGGTTTGTAGTGAAAACCATACAGTGTAAACAAGCTGATATTGTCTTGGGGTTGTACTCGAACTTACGCTGTTAATGGTGTGAGTGAGTTTTTCTGTTTTAATAATAAGCCAGTAGGGTGCTTTTTTAGGGTTATCAATGACATGAATGTGGCTTGCTTCAAGTGAGTCACGCAGTAAAGGTTTCCAGTTATGCGCCGCATCTTCAACAACAATGGCGACTCCTTTTTTAAGCCATGCAGGTGAGGTTTCGGTTCCTCTTAACCGAAAGCCACAAGCCGTTGTTAACAAACAGAGTGTGGCCATTAAGAGGGGGATGAATAGCGCTTTGGCATACTTCACGTGCTGACTACCAAATTAATGAGTTGACGATGAGCGACAACAATACATTTTTTAATGGTTTTGCCAGCAACAAACGATGCGGCTTCTGTTTTTGCCCTGTCGATGAGCGCATCCTCTGGCATCTCTGTTGGTGCTGTAAACTGTGCACGAAGTTTACCGTTTACTTGTACAACAAAGTCAACCTCATCGGTTTTTAAGGCGTTTTTATCAAACTTGGGCCAAGGTGCGTCGATAATTGGCCGCGTAAAGCCTAAGTTTTCCCAAAGTACGTGACAAATGTGCGGTGTAATCGGGGCTAAAAGGCGTAATAAAGCGGTCATGCTGTGGTAGAAAAAGTATTTATCTTCATCGGTTTGAATCTCGTAGCTTGAAATGATGTTAAATAACTTCATGCAGGCAGAGACAACAGTATTAAATTGGTTGCGTTCGTAATCAGCCGTTGCGCGCGCAATAATTTGATGCACTTCAGCGCGTGCTTTCTTTAAACGTGACTCAACTTCTTGCCAGTTAATGCGCGGATTATTTTCGCCGTACATCTCGCCTGTTTCAATCAAACGGGCTCGATGTTCATAAGCAAATACCCAAAGCCGCTTCAAGAAACGATAAGCCCCTTCTACGCCACTGTCTGACCACTCTAGTGATTGCTCAGGGGGCGCTGCAAACATGCTGAAGAGTCGTGCTGTATCAGCTCCATAAGTTTCAATAAGATGATTAGGGTCAACTGTGTTTCCGAGTGACTTAGACATTTTATGGCCATCTTTTAAGACCATGCCTTGGGTTAGGAGTGCTTTAAACGGTTCATCTGAATTAACAAGCCCTTCATCGCGCATGAGTTTATGAAAAAAACGTGCGTACAAAAGGTGCATGACAGCATGTTCAATGCCTCCAACATATTGGTCGACCGGCGTCCAGTATTTGGCACGGTCATCGAGCATGACATCTTCTTGGCCTTTACAGGCAAAGCGTGCGTAATACCAAGATGACTCTACGAAGGTATCGAACGTGTCAGTTTCTCGTTGCGCGTCTTGTCCACACTTAGGACACTCCGTTTGTAAAAAATCAGCACAATCTGCAAGTGGGGAGCCTTGGGCTGAAAAATCGACATTTTCAGGTAAGCGTACAGGCAGTTCATCTTCAGGAACAGGTACAGGCCCACAGTCATCACATAAGATCATGGGAATAGGCGTACCCCAATAGCGTTGCCGCGAAACACCCCAGTCACGTAGGCGATAATTGATAGTAGTGCGACCCATATTGTTTTCTTCGAGCTTTTGGGTGATGGCGGCTTTTGCATCAGTCGAATTTAAACCATCAAATTCACCTGAATTAATGAGTACACCTGTGTCAAGAAAAGCACCTTTTGAATAGTTATGTGCATCCGCTTCATTTTGAGGTGCAATCACAGATTGAATAGGTAAGTTATACTTGGTTGCAAACTCAAAGTCGCGAGCATCATGTGCAGGCACTGCCATAACAGCCCCTGTACCGTATTGCATCAGTACAAAGTTTGCAATCCAAATAGGAAGTTTTTGGCCTGAAATAGGGTGAGTTGCAAAAAATCCTGTTGCAATACCGCGCTTTTCAAGTGCCGCAATGTCTGCCTCAGCGGTACCGGTGCCAGCACAGCTTTCGATAAAGGCTTGTACTTTTGCGTCTGTTTCTGCTGCCTTTTTTGCCAGTGGATGATCAGGAGAAATCGCAAAATAGGTAACGCCCATGAGCGTGTCAGGGCGTGTCGTATATACCTTTAAGGGTTTGGGGCGGTCATCCATTGGAAAGTATACTTCACACCCTTCAGAGCGCCCAATCCAATTTCGCTGCATCTGTTTAACTTGGTCAGGCCATCCATCTAGGGTATCAAGGCCCAGTAATAATTCATCTGCGTAGGCTGTAATTTTAATAAACCATTGTGGAATGGCTTTACGTTCAACAAGCGCTCCGGAGCGCCAGCCACGTCCATCAACAACTTGTTCGTTTGCGAGCACGGTTTTATCGACAGGGTCCCAGTTGACCCACGAATTTTTCTTATATACGAGCCCTTTTTCGTACAGTTTGATAAAAAACCATTGTTCCCAACGATAATAGACCGGATCACAGGTGGTCACTTCACGTCGCCAGTCGTAAGCATTACCGAGCTTCAAAAATTGCGCTTTCATCGAAGCAATGTTTTGCTCGGTCCAGTTGGCGGGATGTACTTTGTGTTTGATAGCCGCATTTTCAGCAGGTAGGCCAAATGCATCCCAGCCTATTGGTTGGAGCACATTTTTTCCAAGCGCCCGTTGATATCTGGCAATCACGTCACTTAAGGTATAGTTTCTCACATGTCCCATATGTAACGAGCCACTGGGGTAAGGAAACATAGCAAGACAATAAAACTTTTCTTTATTTAAATCTTCGTTGACTTGATAGCATTGTTTTTTGACCCAATAGTCTTGGGCCTCTTGCTCAACAACTTGAGGATTGTAGCGATTATCCATGATGTATCGGTAAATTTAATTAGGTTGGTTAGGATAACTCCTCTTCGGCTTCGCGGCAAGCATTACACGCAATCCGAGGAGGAGTAATACAAATAGTAGATGTAGTAAAAAAATCGGCTTATCTCCATAGCTAACCCAAGGTGTTTCGCCTGTTGCAGAATAAATATTGCCTTCTAATATACCTTTAGAAAAAGCGGGTAAATTCTGGAGAATATTTCCGTTAGCATCGATAAGAGATGAAAGTCCATCATTATTTGACACAATTTGGAATCGTCCGGTTTGCTGAGAAAGGACTTGTGCCATCTGTAGTTGTTGATAAACCGCAAGTGAGTGCCCAAACCAACCATCATCACTGATAGACACAATAAAGCTTGCCGCAGGTAACTGTTTGCGGAGTAATTCGGGGTAGGCTAGTTCATAACAAATGAGGCTTGCAATGGTATGTTGATTGAAAGTAACCGGAGGCTGGCTGTTGTTGCCTGGAATGATGTTTGGGTTTGGTAAGTTCAGCCAGTTTGTAATGGGGCGAAAGGCTTTTGGTAGATACTCACCAAAAGGCACTAAGTGTTGTTTGGCGTAGGTACCCTTTGCATGGCCAAGGCCCAGGAGAGCATTGTGATAACCCAGAGTGTGGCTTGGGTGTGGAATTCCTAATAAAACGGCACTGTGATGGTTGATTGCGGATTGATTTAATACTTTTAAGAAAGGGGTGGCGTAGGTACTTGGTAGGGGAATGGCAGACTCTGGCATGATGACAAGATCTTTTTGAGGGAGAAGTGCTTTGGTTGTATTTTCGTAATAGGTTTGAATTTTTTGGTACAAGGCATGGTCCCATTTATCTCGCATAGATAAGTCAGCTTGAATAATACCGACTGAAATAGGTTCGTGGTGTAGTGTTGTCCACGTTTTATGATGAAGACTTTCAGGTAGCATAAGTAGCCCCACAAACACACAAAGCCAGAGGCGTTTTTTGGGTGTTTTATGATAGAACGCAAGTCCGAGTAAGCCACTGAGTAAAGCGGTTACGCCACTAACACCTAGAATGCCTATGAGTGGCAATAGTGATTTTAAGGGCGAGTCGATTTGTCCTGTGCCGAGCATAAGCCATGGAAAGCCGGTAAACAGGGTAGCGCGTAAGTATTCGCTTAAGACCCACAGGCTACTAAACAAAAAAGGTGAAAGGTATAGTGGGAGGGGTTTATTGATAGCTGTGTAGGATAGGGCAAAAAAAGCCGTATATAGTGAAAAAAACGCTACAAAAATTAGGGTAATTAAGCCGGATAAGACGACGTTTAGATGACCATATGTATGAATGCTGTTATATACCCATGAAGCCCCTAACCCAAAGACAGCGGTACCAAACATAAAACCAATAAGAAAGCCAGCTTTAGGTGTTTTTTCGATTAACTGAATAAAGAGTAGCGCAAGGCTCAAAATAGCAAGGCCTGGTAAATGAAAGGGTGCAAACCCAAGGGGGAACAATAAACCTGTGCTAAAAGCTTTTAGGCTACGGCGCCAAGTACTTGACGTAGTTGTTTGTGTGGGAAGGTCGTGCGTCCATGTAGGGGTTACAAAATAGCCTTGATGCATAAGTAGTCCAGCATTGAAATAGTTAGGACACTAAGGCTATCTGAAATTTCTTCTTACTGCCAATGGGATAGGTGTAAAAAAACCCATGTCTCAGTTGGGCTGAGCCATGGGCCTTTGAGGAATGATTCAAAAATGATGTGGCTGATTAGTGAGACATGTCATTTTGCATCATGTCTTTTTTCATCATTCCTTTTTTCATCATATTTTGTTTCATCATACGCATGTCTTTTTTGAGTTGGTCTTTTTGTTTCGTAGTGAGTATCTGATTAATCTCATGTTTTGTCATTACACGATGCTTGACCATTTCTCGCTCGAGGTGACAGGCTTTTTCTGCTACTTTATCGAGCTTCATTTTATCAATACTTGGTGCATCCGCAATGTGTTTGGCTTCGGCATGAATCATGTGTTTTTCTTTATGTGCTTTTTCCATGAACATTTTATTTTTTTCTTTAATGGCTTTGAGTTTTTGCTTTTGATCAGGTGTGAGCCCAAGGCTATCTTTCATCATCTCGATTTTTTTCATCATGCACGGTTCTTTCATAGAACACTTTTCATGCATAGCGAAGACTGGTGCTGCCTGAAACATGGCAAGCGATAATACAGCGGCAGACAAGCCACCCATGAGATTTTTTTTCATTTTTTATTCCTCAGTTGATGATTACATGTTTTAACATTACTGAGTATAGTTCAACTTCTCCAAGTTATCAGATGATTATTTTTTAGTCTTCTAGGTTGAATAATAGGTTTCATTTGTGTGTTAAACGCTGCTCGCGCTAAGATGGTTTAAATCAGCGTTTGGAATGCAAAGATAAATCAACAGGAGGTGATATGCAGCGGTTAACGGTTGGGCTTTTAGGGGGATGTATCGCGTTACTATCAACTGCTGCAATAGGCGCAGATTCTGGTGCAACTAAGCAGATTCAAATGTTAAATAGCCAACTGCAAGTACAGTTGCAGCGCATGCAAGAAACACAACAAAAACAAATTCAAAAATTAAATAAGCAACTGCAAAAGCAGCTAAAAGATACACAGACAAAACTACAAGATCAAATGGCGCAGATGAACACGGCGACACAAAAACAAATGAAAGACATGCAAAAAAACCTGCAAGCTCAAATTAAGCAAGTGCATGAAGAACTGTTAACGGGTGGTGCAACAGCAGCGCCTGCAGACGACAAAAAGCCCGCAGGCGAGCATGCAAAAAAAGAAACTAAAGGAGGCTCTGAATCGGCGCCGGCTGGGCTTCAGTAATACGAATCATATTTTGAAGTGCCTGCTTGGCATTCTCAATAACCCAAGATTGATCTGCGGGGCTTAGTCTTTGGCGTATGCCTGTGACTTCATTAACAACGTCTCCTGCCTTGACTTCATTGTAAGGCATGTCTTTTCCAAGTCGCAGTAAGTCGAGTAGGGCGACCAAATGGGGTGGGTCATTGCGTGACATGGTGGCACAACCACATCCAACATGGCTTGGATTATCTTGGATGGGTGCTTCAGCCAAGTTTATAACTTGAATACCCAATTTTTTTGCGTGCTGCTTTAAGTTTTCAACCATATGATTTTCTGTGCCAATGGCGTAACGCTTCGTTCTAGCACGGTCTTTAGTCACTAAATCCCAAATAAAGGCGGTTGAGCCTGCATATTGTGCGGCACGGATAACTGAGTTTTTGCATTCTGGATGTACGACAGTTGTATAACCTTTAGTATCCCAATAGGCACACATAGCCGCATCATAACGGGTATGCACAGTACACTCACTGGCAAAAAGAATAAGTTCTGCGTTATCAAATCGCTTGAGCGTTTTCGCATCTTGTGCATCTAGTGTGTATTGTGCACCTTTAGTACCGGATGGCCAATAAGCAATGTTTTGAATACCGAGCCAATACGCAACATTCTCGCCCATGTGTTGGTCTGGAATAAATAGAATTTTTTTATTTTGTGCGCGTGCCCACTGAAAAATCTCTTTGACATTTGAGCTAGTACAAACAGCGCCACCCTGTGAACCTGTCAAGGCTTTTACGCGCCCTGAGGTATTCATGTAGCACACTGGTAAAATGTTTTCAGCTCCATAGCGAGCGTTTAATTCAGTGAAAGCAGGCTCTACCATGAAATCTTTGGCGAGCATTTCCATGGTGCAACCTGATTTAGGGTTTGTGATGTAAACACTTTGTGATTCGTGCGCAAGGGTTGCAATCGATTCTGCCATGAAGTGTACGGCAGATTCTACAATAACTGATTTTTCAGGATGGTTTTTTGCCATTAAGGCGAGTTGATATGAGTCGCCAATTTGACCGCCAAATTGTTCAACCAAGCGCACAATTTCTCCACCCATATAATAGTGGGCGAGTAGTAATAAATTAGGTCCGAAGTGGTCTTGCACTTTATTTAAGTAAGGTGTCATCCACTTCAAAACCGTTGTGAGCTTACGGTCGGGTAATGCTAAATATTCTTCTGCATAAGGGATATAGTCTTCTTGATACCAATCAAGTGGGTAATCTGCTTGGCATATTTCCATGTCTTGTGTGATGTGCATCAAGGTTTTTTGGGGGTTATAGGTGGTATCGGTTGTAAACATGGATAGAGACCTTTGCAAAATAAAAAATATGTAGGTTAAAAAATACACATCGGGTGTGGCCTATAAAATCTCAAATTTAGCGCATAAAAGCAAATGATTCTTTTAGCAACTCCATAATGGTGTGTAATTAAACTATAATGATTAAATATAAAACAATTAGACTATATTGCTGAGGAGCTTGCGATGACCATTTCATTGAAAGAGTTTGATGATAAATTGGCAAAATGTCTTGAGAAAATTAGAACAAAAGAAAATCTTGAAAATCGAGACGAGATTGCAGCAATGTATCAGAAAAGCGCAGTTAATTTCAGAGAGCTCATTAAAAAAAATAATGATGATTTTTTACTGGGTTTGGCGAATCAAACATTTGATAACTTATTGAATGAGAAGAGCAATGATGCAGTAAATGAAAAATTTTTAAAAAGAGTAGATTATTATAGGAATGATGCGAAGCAGGAGAGAATGGGCTCTATTCTGTGTTCTTTCATTGGTGTGGCAGCAGGTATTGCGGCGCTTGTATTTGCAATACCCACGCAGGGTATAAGTTTATTATTTTTGCTAAATGTAATTCATGGAGGGGCATCTGGATATACACTTGCACAAGACGCCGCAAATACTTCAAAAGAAGCAGAAGTTTATGAATCATTTGCTAAAAGTAATCGAGGCTTATTTTCTAGTGACTACCTAACAGATAAGCAGCCGCAAGACAAAGTGGTTCAAAACCCCATGCAGCAGGGGCATGAAGAGGGTGAAGCTGATGACATAGGTAACGCTAAAAAAATGGATTGATACGACTGATTTTTTATTGAATAACGCTGTTTAGCGTCCAGTGCGGTGTGTTTAAGCGTACAATGCTTTCTTGTGCATGGAGATGTTTGTTTGGAAAGTCATCTCTAAAATGCCCACCGCGCGACTCACGCCTTGAAAGCGCTGAACTTACAATCAGTTCAGCATTTAAAATAATATTTCTTAGTTCAATAAAGTCCCGTGTAATGCAGTGCGTCCAGTAATAATCTTCGATAATTTCTTTGCGTTTTTGAATCAGTTGTAGCAAATCATTGAGTCCTGCTTCTGTACGCACGATGCCTGCATATGACATCATTTCTCCTCGCAAGCCGCGCCAGTGCGCATTAATTTGACTGGCACGCCTGTGATTTACCTCTCGTGGAGAGTGCCACGCAGGCAGTTCATGTTTGAGGGTCCAGGGAGTTTTAAGCTGCTTAAGCGTTGCATGTGCGGCATTCGATGCCATAACAACCGCTTCAAGCAGCGAATTACTGGCAAGGCGGTTGGCACCATGTAGTCCTGTAAATGCCACTTCGCCAATAGCATATAAGCGCTCTAAGTCAGTTTGACCATCGGGTGTTGCAAGAATACCACCGCATTGATAATGTGCTGCGGGCACGACCGGAATCATGCCTTCAGACATATCAATACCAATTGATTCAAGGGTTGTATAAATCTTAGGGAAACGTTTTTTTAGAAAAGCACGTGGTTGATGCGTAATATCTAAATAAACAAACGGATGTTCACTTTTTTCGATTTCATTAAAAATGGCGCGTGCCACAATATCGCGCGTAGCCAGCTCTTTTTGTTCAGGCGCATAATGCGCCATAAATTGTGCGTGTGTATCGGCGTTTCGTAATACACCACCTTCACCTCGAACAGCCTCAGAAATTAAAAAGTTACTGATATCTGGATGGTAGAGCAGGGTCGGGTGAAATTGATAAAATTCCATGTTGCCAATGCGCGCACCTGCGCGATATGCCATGGCAACCCCATCGCCTGTTGCAACCATACTGTTAGTGGTATAGCGATAGGTTTTACCCGCCCCTCCTGTTGCAAGTACTACGCAGCGTGCAAAATAGGTATGAACTTGCTGTGTATTGCTATCTAAAATATAAGCGCCTAACACTTCGCCTTGGTGGCTTGTTCGATGTGGATGATATTGCGTAATGAGATTAACAGCCGTGTGATTTTCAAGACAGAGAATGTTTGGGTGTTCATGAATTTGTGTGAGTAAAGCCTGCATCATTGCAAAACCAGTTTGGTCGCCCGCATGTAAAATGCGCCGGTGGCTATGCCCGCCCTCATGTGCCAGCGCATATTCATGCATATTGGTTTTATCGAATTGAACGGTATGTTTTTCAAGAGACTGGATGGCATCAGGACTCTTTTGAAGAATAGCGCGAACATTACTAGCGTAGCATAAGCCATCGCCTGCGTTTAATGTGTCTTCAATGTGTGCTTGAATGGAGTCTTCTGCAGTTAAAGCAGTTGCAATGCCCCCTTGGGCATATCTACTATTACATTCACCCAATACGGTTTTGCTAATCAGTGCAAGGGTTGCTTTGGGGTGGTGCTGCAAGACTTCTAAGCAGTAGTGTAAGCCCGCAAGCCCCCCTCCAATCACCAGTATATCGACGTGATGTATTTCGCCTTGTTGTGACAAATCAGCGGTCATGAGAAGGCTTTGACGAGTGCGCCGGCAAGTCCTGTGTATGCTTGCGGGGTGAGCGCTAACAAGTCTTTTTTAGCGTCATCAGGCAAGTCTAGGCTGTCAATGAATGCTTGTAATGTGTCTTGATTCATAGCCTGTCCTCGTGAAAAATCACGTAGCGCCTCATAAGCGTTGGGAAGCCCGTGCCTGCGCATAACCGTTTGTATGGCTTCGGTTACCACTTCCCATTTGTCATTTAAGTCGTTGTTTAGCGCTTGAGTATTAATTTCAAGCTTTTCGTTTCCTTTTGCAATGGCTTGGTAGGCAATAAAGGCATAAGCAAAGGCAACACCTAGGTTACGTAGCACGGTTGAATCAGATAAATCACGCTGCATGCGAGATTGCGTCAGCTTATTGGCAAAATGATCAAACAACGTGTTGGAAAGGCCGAGATTCCCTTCTGCATTTTCAAAGTCGATGGGATTCACTTTGTGTGGCATAGTTGATGAACCTACTTCATCTTTGACAGTTTTTTGTTTGAAGTAGCCCAGTGAAATGTAAGACCAAATATCACGGGTATAATCGAGTAAAATATTATTGATACGAATCATTAAGTGTGACACTTCAGCAAGTCCATCGTGTGGTTCAATTTGAGTGGTGTAGGCACTGAATGACAAGCCGAGCTTTGTAACAAAGCGTGAGCAGTGTTTTCGCCAGTTAACGTTAGGGTAGGCGATGATGTGTGCGTTATAGTTGCCAACGGCACCGTTACATTTGGCAGAAATAAGGACTTCAGCAAGTTGTTGCAAGGGACGCTTTAAGCGCGCTGAAAAGTTAATCAGTTCTTTGCCAAGGGTGGTTGGGGTGGCGGGTTGACCGTGGGTTCGGCCAAGCATTGCCGCTTCACCATGCTGTTTGCCAAGCAATGTGATACCACCCGTGATTTCAGCGAGCGTTGGTTGAATGACTTGTGCTAATGCTTCTTTCACCATAAAAGCATACGCGAGATTATTGATATCTTCTGAAGTGCATGCAAAATGAATAAAGCTTGTGACGGCGCTAAGTGGTTCAAAGGAGGTGAGTTTGTCTCGTAGATAATATTCTACAGCTTTAACATCATGGTTTGTTTTTTTCTCGTAAGCTTTGATGGCGTTGGCCTCATTTTCATCAAAGTTTACAATGAGCTGATTTAAAAATGTTTTAGATGCCTCAGTGAGTGGTGGCACTTCGATAATTTTAGGGTTTGCAGCTAAAGACTCAAGCCAGCGTACTTCAATGAGTAATCGATAGTAAATAAGGCCAAATTCACTGAAGAAAGGGCTCAAAGCCCGTGTTTTTTTGAGGTATCGTCCATCAACAGGTGAGATTGAATTAAGAGCAGATAGAGTCATATAAATGCAGTTAAGTAATTTAGTGTGAGTTAGGAGCCCTATAATAGACGATTACGCTGCACGATAGAAGTTGCACAGAGCATGAATTTCAGTAGAATGAGGCTTATTTTCGAAGGAATCGAGAGGACTTATGCCTGATATCGTATATACATTAAATTTTCAACAGCTTGGAATGGCAGAATTAGACCGTGTCGGAGGAAAGAATGCTTCTCTCGGTGAGATGATTAGTCATTTAAGTGGTCTGGGGGTTCGCGTTCCAGGTGGGTTTGCAACTACTTCAGATGCTTTTCATGATTTTTTATCGCAAGGTGCGCTTCGACAAAATATTCAAGCAGCGTTGAAAGGCTTAGATGTTGACGATGTGGCAGCACTTGCGCGGGTGGGTGCAAGTATTCGTGAAATGATACTCAACGCATCTTTTAGTCCCTTGTTTGAAACAGCAGTGCATGATGCTTACCAAGCCCTCAGAGAAAAAATTGGCCACGATAATTTTACAGTTGCTGTACGTTCTTCTGCAACAGCCGAAGACTTACCCGATGCATCGTTTGCAGGCCAACAAGAAACACTTCTAAATGTAAAAGGGGTTGATGCTGTTTTAGTAGCTATGAAAGAAGTATTTGCCTCACTCTACAATGATAGGGCAATTGCTTATCGCGTACACCATGGATTTGCACATGATGATGTTGCGTTGTCTGTGGGTGTACAGCAAATGGTTCGAAGTGATTGTGGTGCAAGTGGTGTGATGTTTACCCTAGACACTGAGTCTGGGTTTGATCAGGTGGTTTTTATCACATCATCTTATGGTTTGGGCGAAATGGTGGTGCAGGGTGCTGTTAACCCAGATGAGTTTTATGTTTATAAGCCAGCACTTCGTGCAGGGCGTGAGGCTATTATTCGCCGAAACTTAGGTGAAAAGGCATTGGAAATGGTCTATAACACAGACCCCCATGCCAGTGAACGTGTGATGACACAAGATGTTGACGAAACAAGACGGCTACAGTTTTCATTGACTGCAGAAGATGTTGAATATTTAGCACGTCAAGCCATGATAATTGAAGAGCAGTATGGTCGCCCTATGGATATTGAATGGGGTAAGGACGGTGTTGATGGCACAATTTATTTATTACAGGCACGGCCTGAAACCGTACAAAGCCAACTGGCCGCCGCAGATAAACAAGTGATTGAGCGTTATGCTTTGAAAGCAACCGCTACCACTTTGACTGAAGGACGTAGCATTGGGCAGCGTATTGGTCAGGGACGTGTGCGCGTGATTAAAAATGTTTCTGAAATGCATCGTGTTGAGCCGGGTGATGTGTTGGTGTCTGATATGACAGACCCTGACTGGGAGCCTATCATGAAGCGCGCATCAGCGATTGTGACGAATCGTGGTGGGCGTACATGCCACGCTGCAATTATTGCACGAGAGCTTGGTATTCCTGCGGTGGTTGGCTGTGGGGATGCAACGCGTGTGATTCCTGATGGTGCAGAAGTCACCGTGAGCTGTGCTGAGGGTGACACCGGTTACGTATATCAGGGTCTCTTACCATTTGAACGCTCAGTACTGGATGTAGAAACATTGCCTGACTTGCCGATGAAAGTGATGTTGAATGTTGGAAACCCTGAGCGTGCATTTACATTCCAGTCTATTCCAAATGCAGGTGTTGGTCTTGCTCGGTTGGAGTTTCTGATTTCCAATACAATTGGCATCCATCCGAAGGCATTACTCGCGTTTGATGATTTAAAGGATGCAGAGCTAAAGCAAAAAATTGCCGATAAAACAGCTGCTTATGCAAGCCCGGTTGCCTATTATGTTGAGCGCTTGAAAGAAGGTATTGCAACGATTGCAGCGGCTTTTTATCCGAAGCCTGTGATTGTGCGTTTGTCTGATTTTAAATCAAATGAGTATGCAAATCTTTTAGGTGGGCCGTTGTATGAACCAGAAGAAGAAAACCCAATGCTTGGATTTAGAGGTGCGTCTCGTTATGTGGCACCTGAGTTTTCAGATTGCTTTGCGCTAGAATGCCAAGCGGTGAAAGCAGTACGTGAGTCGATGGGGCTTAATAATGTTGAAGTGATGATTCCATTTGTGCGCACGGTTAAGGAAGCGTCCAAGGTAATCGATGTGCTCAATGCCAACGGGCTTCGACGTGGAGAAAACGGGCTGCGCGTGATTATGATGTGTGAGTTGCCATCCAATGCGTTGCTGGCTGAAGCATTTCTGGAGCACTTCGATGGCTTTTCAATTGGCTCTAATGACTTAACACAATTAACACTTGGGCTTGATAGAGATTCGGGCCTCGTGGCTGAGCAGTTTGATGAGCGTGATTTGGCTGTAAAAACGTTGTTGCATATGGCGATTGATACGTGTAAACGTGCTGGTAAGTATGTTGGCATTTGTGGGCAAGGGCCGTCAGATCATCCCGACTTAGCCTTGTGGCTGATGCAGCAGGGAATTGATAGCGTGTCGCTTAATCCGGATACCGTACTTGAGACAAGTCTTATGCTTGCAAAGCAGCAAGTTGAACCGCTGGACGTTTTATCATGAGTGAGGTGATAAAGCGTCGCCTTTTTTTTCTGTTATTTTTGTTGCTACTTGGGTGTTTATTTTTGCCCAACTTTGCTTTTGCAGCGGGAGCAAATAGCCATGAAGATCCAGTTGCCTCGGTTGTATTGTGGGTAACCTTGATTTTTTTCTTTGGTGTCATGGGGCGCTATATTGCACAACGCTTGAACCAGCCTGGGGTATTGGGCGAGTTACTCATGGGCGTTTTGCTTGGTAACTTCTGTTATTTTCTAGGCTTGCCACTGGCGGTTTTATTGCGTGAAGGTGGCATTGTTTTTGATGTGATGGGGGATATTCTAGCAGGCTCCTCTGTTGCAGAAGCCGTCTATACAGTGCTTCCGAGGCTCCCAGAGGCGAAACAAGTTACAGCTGTATTAACAGGCTCAGACGGTACAAACTTGATTCGCGTTGCTTATGTGGTTGATAGTTTTTCTCGTTATGGTGTTATCTTTTTACTGTTTATGGTGGGGCTTGAAACTTCTATTGATGAAATTAAGCATACAGGTCAGGAGTCGATTCGTGTTGCAATTATTGGTGTTTTAGCACCGATTATTTGTGGTTTTTTGGTGACATTGCTCTTGGTACCTGAAGCGTCGCTTAAAACGGATTTATTCTTGGCTGCAACGCTTTGTGCAACCAGTGTTGGCATTACTGCACGCGTTTTGAAAGAGCTAAAAAAAATACGTACGAGAGAAGCCAAAACTATTCTGGGTGCGGCCATGATTGATGATGTTTTAGGGCTTATTATTTTAGCAATGGTAAGTAGTGTGGTGCTTACGGGTATTGTTGATGTAGCAACTCTTGGACGCGTACTTTTGCAAGTGGTGCTCTTTTTTACAGGGGTTTTATTAATGGGGCCCTGGGTTTTACGGCGCATGGTTGCGTTGTTTCGTTTTTTAGAGCCTTGGGAAGCGAAGCTGGTTATTTCATTTGTGTTTGTAATGGCCCTTTCATGGCTTGCAACGGTTGTGCAGCTGGCGAGTATTATAGGGGCATTTGCGGCGGGCTTGATTATTCATGATGGCTTTTTTGATGGTCATGCCTTAGATGGCGAGCGTGATACACAAATTCGAGAACTGGTAGCCCCTCTTGAAGCCTTATTGGCACCACTATTTTTCATGTTAATTGGGATTCAAGTTAAACTAGAAGCGTTTTTAGATTGGCACGTTTTATTGGTGTCTGCAGGCCTAACGATTGCAGCCGTTCTTGGAAAATTGGTGAGTGGCTGGGGTGGTGCAAAAAAAGACGATCGCTTATTAATTGGGATTGGCATGTTACCACGTGGTGAGGTAGGGCTTGTATTTGCATCGATTGGGCGAACCCTTGGTGTGTTGTCAGATGATTTATTTTCGGCGATTATTTTGATGGTCATTATTACGACCTTTGTAGCACCACCCTGGTTAAAATTGCGCTATGCGAAACTCTCTGAAAAGTCGAAGAAGGTAACGCATGCTTGATAAGACCAACTTATTGCTTGATGTAACCCGTGCGTTAGAAGAAGATGTGGGACAGGGAGATATTACAGCGGGTTTAATTCCTGAGAATTTACACGCAAAAGCCACGATTTTATCGCGTGAGCCGATGGTTGTATGCGGCATTCCTTGGGTGAACCAGGTGTTTTCAGCGGTTGATTCAGCAGTTACTATTAATTGGCAAGTTGCTGAAGAAGACACGTTAAGTGAGCCGATGATACTTGCAACAATTGAAGGCGCTGTACGTAGCATATTAACCGCTGAGCGGGCAGCACTTAATTTCTTACAAACTTTGTCTGGCATTGCGACCGAAACAAGGCGGTATGTGAAATGCTTGGAAGGATTGCATACACAGTTACTTGATACGAGAAAAACAATCCCGGGCTTAAGGGTTGCTTCTAAGTATGCGGTGCGTTGTGGTGGTGGCGTGAATCACCGTCTCGGTTTGTTTGATGCAATTCTCATTAAAGAAAATCATATTAAAGCGTGTGGCTCTATTGATGCTGCAGTGCATCTTGCACGTGAACGCGGTGTAGGCCTGTGGATTGAAGTCGAGGTAGAAACGCTGGATGAATTTAAACAGGCACTCAATGCGCAACCTGACAGAATTTTGTTGGATAACTTTAGTGAAGTCATGCTTTCAGAAGCTGTTGCACTGAGGCAGTCGTCGGATGTGCTCTTAGAGGCGTCTGGAGGTGTTGACCTGTCAAATATTCGAAGTATTGCTGAAACAGGCGTTGATTATATTTCTGTGGGCGCGACGACCAAATCAGTACGTGCTATCGATTTGAGCTTATTGTTGGATGATGACTTATGAAGCCTACTCTCGTATTTACAGGGGGGGGGACTGCAGGTCATGTCACGCCTAATTTGGCACTGATAGATGCATTGTCTGCTGATTTTAAGATGATTTATATTGGCTCTCAAAAAGGCATTGAGCATCAAATGGTGTCCGCTAAAAAAATACCCTATTATGCAGTTCGCTCTGGAAAGCTCAGGCGTTACTTTAGCTGGCAGAATGTGCGAGATCCATTTAATTTACTCATTGGTATTTTTCAATCAGCGTTGTTGTTGCGCCGCTTAAAACCGAAGCTTGTGTTTTCAAAGGGTGGGTTTGTTGCTTTACCGGTTGTGATTGGTGCATGGCTTAATCGTATTCCTGTGATAGCACATGAATCAGATTTGAGTCCAGGCCTTGCTAACCGGCTTAGTTTTCCATTTGTAACAACGATTTGTGTCACATTTGATGCTGGAAAAGCTTATTTCAAACGGAAAGATAAGGTGCTTGTAACGGGTACGCCTATTCGGCCTGAGTTATTGAAAGGCTCTCGTGAGGCAGGATTAGCACACTGTGGGTTTGATGGCAGCAAACCATGTTTGCTAATTATGGGGGGAAGTCTTGGTGCGCAAGTATTAAACCGCTGTGTACGAGAAGTCCTTGATGCATTGTGCATGACGTTTCATGTGATTCACTTATGTGGGACGGGCAAAGTAGATGATACGCTCTTGAAGCATCCAGATTATTATCAATTAGAATATGCAACAGATGAGTTACCAGACTTATTTGCGGCAAGTAATGTCGTGCTTTCACGTGCGGGCGCGAATGCGTTATATGAAATTTTGGCGTTGGCCAAACCGCATGTATTAGTGCCGCTTTCGCGCCGTTATAGCCGTGGTGACCAAATTGATAATGCACGCTACTTTGAGAAAAAAGGGATTAGCACGGTTTTAGAAGATACTGAAGACTTAAGTGCGGATGTGGTGCGCGAAACGATCGAGCGTGTATATGCAGCACGTGAAGGCAGTATACAAAAAATGAAGGCGTTAAATATTCAGTCAGCAACGCCCGTTCTAATTGATTTAATTAAACAACAGTAAGGAGTTGTAATGCTATACGATGCTGGACCTCATGCGTTTTATTATCAGAGACGATATGCAGGAAATACGAGTGAGGTAGACAAAAAGACAGATGCAGCTTATCAGCTGTGGCTTAAGTGCAGAGAGGAGCACAAACATTCACCTGCTACGGTTGTTGCAGATGCGAAATATGTTGAGAATACTGTTTGTAAAACAGCGTATACAAAAAATACACCAACACCTCCTTTTTGCAGCGAGTTAGAGATTCTTTTACGGTATGCATTTTTGGCGAAAATACCACCAGTAGATAAAGCGGAGCCCAAAGCAAGTAACATGACGCCATCTGGGCCTTAGCCGTTGATGGTTTGTAGTGTAATGGCTGTGTGATGTGACTCAAAACGAATGATGTCAGGGTGTTCAAGCAAGATACTTGCTGCAACTAAGTATCGTTTGTCTTTCAATAAACAAAAATCAACAAGCTCACCGACTTCTTGCGTGTTTTCTTCATTCATTAAACGCAGCCCTGGCTGCAAAGGTTCATGTGCTTCAATAATGAACTGCTTTAATGTATGCTTGAGTTTTGCGCGGTAATGAGTGCGCGCAATGATTTCTTGTCCTTTGTAGCACCCTTTATCAAAGTCAAGATGGCCTGATAAATGTAGGTTTAGGCGATGTGGTAGAAATAACCCGCGTGACTCAGGATAAATTTGAATATCTCCGTGCTCTAATCGCAATGCATGCCAAGTGTTTTCGTCTTGAAGTGCTTGCGCTACGATAAACGGCGCTTTGATGCTGTCTAGGACGTCATGTTTTACGAGTAAGATGTAATAACCGTCGCCTAAGTGATAAGTAGCAGCCTCTTTTGTAAAAGTGCATGCATATTTTTCATGCGGCCATGCACCTTCAAAAGGGGTTGGTTCATTATCGTTATGCAGATAGAAGCCTAAAATGGCATATGTATTGTCATGCTCAAGTGTTACGCGTGATAAGGCCGCTGTTTTTGAAAGTGATTTTTCCGTTTTTTCAAGTAATGCCTTAGGTAGTACAAGGTGTAGGGCTTCATTCAGTTTTAAGACATCAACCAAGGCTAGTATACGCCCTTTCAAGTTACAAAAAGCGCCCTGTTGCACTTGGGAGGCATTAACGGCATTAACATTGCAGCTTATCTGACCTTGCAGAAATTCAGCCGCATTGTCTCCAAGCAGTTTTAGTATGCATAAGTTTGATAAGTCAAATAACGTATTTTGAAGAGGCGTCATATTTTTAATTACCCATTTATATAAAGCTGCGTCTATTGTATGTTGTGCTTCATGCAAATTAAAGTTTATAGGCTTGGTAAAACTTTGGTAGATTCTTCCCCGACAAGGGTCGCCAAGTCTGCCTGAGACTGGGTTTGTTTGTGTGGTGCAAACACACTGTTTTTTAATAATGGTGAAGGAGAGTCGTCTAATTTTAGCTCTCTAACTTGTTCTTTCTGCTTAGGTAGATGCGTGGGGACTACTTTCCCGGCAATTGTTGCTAAAACAGAAACAACGGCTGCCAAAAAGGGTAAGATAGGAGGCATAAACCCGCCAAATACGACAAAGAAGCCAGTTGCTACAATAGTCATACAAACGCTCATACGCAAAATGAGGGTGTTTGCATGGTAGGCACGTCGCTGTTCCAGCTGTTCGATAGTAGCGGTTAGCTCTGTTGAATTAGCAGACGATGTTTTGAGTTGTTTTTTATAGTTATTAATGAGATTTTTTAGGCGATCATCTTCAATGAGTAGCCGAGTGGTATGTAAAAATAAGTTATATGTCGGGCAAATAATAGCCGCATATATAGCTAAAGGCGCCAGTGGCCCTGTGAGTACAAACGTATTCAGTAGCCCGGTTGCTATCCAGCCAAAATCGTAAGCAATTTCCCACCAGCGCGCATTCATGTTGAGGTGCACTTGATGCCGCTGTAACGCAGATAAGGATTGCTCGTTTTTTGTGGGTGAATACCAGTGCTTGAACAAGTGAAATACGTTGGTTAAAAACCGTGGTACCAAAAGACAAGCCTGATAAAAAATGAGTGTACGCAAAAAGGCATCTAAAGGCGTCATGAAACGACCATAGTACTCAAAGTTATTGATAAGCAGAATAGAGCCGGCCAAAACACGACGTCCCCTTAAAGTCATAAGACGCCAAAAATCTGCCTGGGCTGTTTTCGAGCGAATAAAGTCTTCGTGCGGGTCGTTGATGCTCAGATTGCCCGCTGCCTTGTTAGGTGCAGTAATATCGAGCCCTATTTTCTGCAAATAATTCCGACAAAAAGTACGTGTGCGCTGTATTGAAAGTAGCTCAAGTTGCGAGCTTTGTAGGCGTAGGTGTTCAAGTAGCTCTGCATAGACAAGAATAGACGCAACATACTTTTTTTGCTCTTCCTGGTCGTATTTTTGGACATTGCTAATCAGTGTGGCACATAAAATATGGTATTTAACTTGTACATAAGGTAAGTCGAGAAGTACTTTTGAGAGCGCTTCTGAAGACAGTTTTTTAAGTTTATCCTCAAAAACCCACTGATTGTTCTGTATGACATCACTGGCTGATAGCCCGAGATCTGTCAGTAACTCGCTGGTTAGAAGATGTATGGTAGGTTCTTTTTTAAGCATAGTACACCTCAACTCTCAAAAAAGTTACCGGTCTTCATCAAGGCGAGAGTGCGCCTTTGTGTCAGGCATGATGATGTATACAGCCAGTGAGAGCGTGATACATGTCGCAACATACCAGAAAAACCAGGGTTCATGCCCTATTTTTTTAAACCAAAGGGCTAAATATTCTGCTGTGCCACCAAAGAAGGAAACCGCAAGCGCGTAAGGTAGACTCACACCGATGGCACGAATTTCAACGGGAAATAATTCTGCTTTAACAATGGCATTAATCGACGTGTAGTTTGCAACAATCAGGAGTGCTGTCGTGATGAGCGCAAATATCACCCAGTAATCTTGGGTGGTGCTGAGTGTTGTAAGAATTGGCACGGTGGTTAGCGCGCCTAAAATACCAAAGGCAATTAAAAGGGGTCTTCGACCAATAAAGTCTGATAAAAGTCCAAATAAAGGTTGGACCACCATAAATACAAATAAGGTTGATGCAGACAGCATAGTGGCTGTATCACGACTAAGACCAATAGTATTTACAATAAACTTTTGCATGTAAGTAGAGTAGGTGTAGAAAGCAAGCGTTCCTCCCATGGTGAGCCCAATAACAATCAGGACCTCTCTAGGATGTTTTAACAGCTCAACAAAAGGATGTTTTTTTGAAGCCTGAGGCGCTTCATTAACAAATGAGTCTGTTTCTTTAATGCGGCACCGCAGATAGAAACCAACATATGCACCTAAAGCACCAATAAAAAAGGGAACGCGCCAGCCCCAGCGATAGAGTTCCTCAGTGGTTAAGAGGTAACGTTGCAAAAGAATGAGCACGGAAAGTGCAATCAGTTGCCCCATAATGAGTGTTACATATTGAAAGCTTGAGTAAAAACCACGATAGCGGCTACTTGCCATTTCACTGAGGTAGGTTGCGCTTACGCCATATTCACCACCAACACTAACCCCCTGTATGAGGCGTGCAAAAACGAGTATGGCAGGTGACAACATACCAACCATATCGTAGGTTGGTGCGAGAGCAATAAGTAAAGAGCCAAAACACATCAAAATAACGGAAAAGGTAAGGGCTTTTTTTCGCCCATACTTGTCGGCGTATACCCCCATAAGCAAGCCCCCCACAGGCCGCATTAAAAATCCAACTGCAAAAATAGCCGCTGTATTCAGTAGCTGTGCAGTTAAGTTGCCTTTAGGGAAGAAAGACTGGGCAAAGTACAGCGAAAAAGCGGAATAAATATACCAATCATACCACTCAATGAGGTTACCCAGTGCGCCACCAAAAATAGATTTGAGGCGGTTTTTTGTGTTTAGTAAGCGTGCCTTCATAAGTTTTTACATCTCTAAGTCCGTTTACAACAAAATTTTGGTATATATTTTCTACCAAACCAGCCATTTTACAGCCTTTTGCCTAATTTGGCAACATGTAAAGGGGGTTTGTGCTTACGAGGGCTGCGGTATCTCATTGTTTTTAAAGAAAAATAGAGAATAGAAGTTACATAAGCGTTTGGCCGAAGTGGCCTGTATGTAAAAAGGTCGAAATGTATTGATGAACGCGTGGGTTATGCATCATTACGGCATGATTGACAGGGAGCACAACGAAGTCGCTGATATTATCAGAGTGTGCACTTGAAACAGAGACTCTCCCGTCATTCTCACCATGAAAAAAATAATTTGAAAAGGGAATGAAGTTACGTGTACCTGCAATCACACCGATTCGAATATTGGGAGGTAAAGGTTTTTCATTATAAGTATATTGAGTTGTCAGTTCTTGTCCTGCAGGCCCTGTGACTATTTTGTATATCCAAGTGTGCTGTAAAAAATCTGCAAGTGGGCTGCCGTGATGTGGTGGGCTTAGCATCACAATATGAGAGAACTCAGGCCGGTTATGATGCTCCAGATATTTTTCCAGCACAATACCACCCAGAGAATGAGTTACAAATAAAATATGCTCGGGTTTTTGAGTAAGACACTGGTTGACCATGGGTTGAATAAATTGGTTTGCCAGGGTATCAATAGCTTGCTTGGTGGATGGATATGTTTGATTGACTACGGTGTAGTGTTGCCGTTTTAGGGTTTGCTCTATGCTAAACATTGCATAGTGTGTGCGTCCGAGCCCGTGTAATAAGATAACGCAGTCACTTTGTTGTGACGTATGCACGTGCAAAGCGCAGAGTAAGCCTAACAGACATACCATTATTTTTACCATCAACGTACATCCGCTTGTTTTAATGAGGTATCGCAGTGTACCATAATTGTCTTTTATTGTTGTAATGGCTCACATGACGTCCAATCAAATGACTAAAGATGAAAAGGCGAAGCTCTTGTGGCGTTGTAGACGCGGCATGCTAGAGCTCGACTTAATTTTATCGCGTTTTTTAAATCAGCACTGGGATGCGCTTACACAGGAAGAGCAAATGACCTTTGAGCGTTTGTTGCACGAGCCAGATCCCCAGTTATATGCCTGGTTCATGGGGTATGAAACGGTTGAAAATAATGAGTTCAAGCATATGGTCTCCCTTATCCAACGCTACGGTAAGCCTTAGGATATCGAGAGATTATCGAAAGTGTTTACTTCTAATGTATGTTTTGGTTGTATTTGCACTGTTTCAATCTAATTTTTATTGGCCGTTTCAGTGGTTGTTTGTGTTTTTGATGAGTGTTTACTTTATCTTTTTATGGCGCATAGAAACCGCAGGCATTGTTTGTTCTCAAATACAGTACTTAAATAAGGTATGGCATGTGTATTGCAAGCACAAGTCAGTTGAGCGCTATTACTCAGCACGTGTTCGGTTTGATTTTGGGTGGTTGATGTGGCTTGTATTTAACAATCAACAAGAGACAGGCAAAAGTACCAGGCGGCACGTGTTGCTATTTCGAGATCAATTAAATGATAACGACAGCCGCCTGTTGCGCGTTGTGCTGCGCTTGCAGTCAAGCTGAAGTATGTGTGGTGGCAGACGTTGTTTTAAAGTGAGGCTGACTGAGTTGGCGTTTCATGAATCGCATGCCTTCAAAAATAGGTTCGGAGACACTTTTAGGAAAGTGAAGTGGTAGGTGTGCTTCAACTTGTGCAATCACTGTATCAACACGCGCAAGCATGTCATCTAAAATGGCTTCAGCACGTTCAACAGAATAGTGGATGTGTTTAGCGGTTTCCAAAAAGTGATGGTGACGTACATTTTTCCAAGTTACAAGAGGTACCTTGGTGTGCAAAGGCATTGCCATTTGAATGGCATCGGGGTGTATTTGATTTTGCGCCATCAGTGGGTAGCTTGATGTAATATCATATAGGGGCGTTAAGTGGTATTTTCCTTCGGGCTGAATAAATATACTGAAGTTTTTAGCGTGTCCATCGGTTGCTGCAAGTAGCCAAAATAAAATTTGGCTGCAATAAAAGACATCTCGGTCGTGGATAGGGTTTGATGAGCCAAGTAGAAACCGCATAATAGCTTTGATGTTGGGGCCGCGGTTTTTCGCATACTTAGCGTATGCTGGTACGCCAAGTGCTTGGCAAAGGTCTTCTGTAGGTAGGCGCATCAGCCAACTTTTATCGTGTGCATATTTTCTGTCAAACCGTTTTACCGCAAGTGCTTGTATGTCTTCGAAGTGTAAGAGGTGTGCGTGTGCAACTGGTAGACCAAATGCTTCTGCAATTTTTAAACAAAGCCACTCGTTTTCTAAAGAGCTACCTGTGGTGTGTGATAGTTTTAAAATGTGACTTGTCGGTGTTTTATCACGTGGTCTTGCCCATGTATCTTCATGATACAAAAAAGCCGCTTTTTCTTTCGAGCCAGATAAAGTAAAGCAAAAGGTATCGAGGCTTGGTGTCATACCCAGTGGGTGGTGTTGCATATTACGTAGACGTTTTGCAATATCTTTTTCTGTGAGTTTTTCAAAGCGTATTTTTTTGTGGAAAGCAGGGATGCGTCCGGGGAAGAGTTGTAATGCCCCAGGGCACTCTTTGCCAAGCGCTTTTAGTAAGTTGAAGGTATGACTACTTTTTGTTTTAAACTGTGCTTGAATGCGTGCTCTTATTTTTGAATTATCTGGTAGGAGATTATCAAAAAAGTGTTGCACTTGCTCTGTTTTAAAAGGTTTGTCGAGCAGTGGCAATGAGAGAGAGAGGGGGCGCGCGCCGGGGGTGTCTAACCAGCTTTTAGCATAAGTAAAATTGAGCGCATTTTTGGTGGTTTTTTTCAGGGTACCAATGGGATAGCCGTTCATGAGCGCCTGAAGGCTTTGATGGGTTTGTGTTTGATTTACCATTCTTCGTTCCATTGTGACGTTCTAGGATTTTGCTCTTCTTTGGTGAGCACCGTTGCATCTAACTTAACAGCGGATAAAATTCTGAAAAGCGTTTCAAGTTTGGTACCTTCGGGCCTTTTTTCAAACTCGGAAATGGTTTGCTGTTTAAGTCCCACAAGCTTACCTACGGCAGCCTGACTAAGTTTTAAGTTTTTTCGGCGATTTGCAATAAGTAGAGCAAGCTCTTTAGGTGAGCAAATAAACATAATTATGAGCTCTCTTCGATTACCTGGTATGCTTAACCATAACGGTTATATTGAGTGAAATCTAGATGTTACACGTTACCAATCTTGTATTTGATTATCACGATAAGCTTTTACTGCAAAATGTCAGTTTTTTCGTTAAAAAAGGCATTGTTTTACATGTAAAGGGTGAAAATGGCGCTGGTAAGACGACTTTGCTTAAATTGTTAGCAGGGTTACTACAGCCTATTTCTGGGGAAATTGTTCACAAAGAAAAGCTTGCGTACGTAGGGCACCAAAATGGTGTGAATACACGCTTAACACCAAAAGAGCATATACGATGCGATTTAAACGTAACAGATGATGCAGAAGTGAATGCTTTATTAGTACGTTTGCATTTGCATGCAGTGCGTAATGTGCCTTGTGCGCTATTGTCTGCAGGGCAAAAACGCCGGGTTGGATTATTACGCCTTTTAGTGATGGATGCAAAATTGTGGCTTTTGGATGAGCCATTGGTAGGGCTTGATGAAGCTGGCATGCAAATATTGGGCGATTTAATTAGAAACCATCTCAGTAAGGCAGGTAGCGTGATTTTAACCTCACATCAGATATTACCGTTCGATTTAGGAGTACAAGCACTGCAGGCGCTTTACTTATGAATGAGCTTAGATTAATGATTGTACGAGAAGTGCTTTTGCAGCAGCGTGCTTTTCGTGGTGTTGTGAATGCCTGTTTGTTTTTTTTAATGGTTGTATTGTTATTTCCTTTGGGATTTGAGGCAGATGTACGTCTGTTACAGCATATTTTACCAGGACTTGTTTGGATTGCTGCTTTATTTGCCTTTTTCCTATCAGCAGAAGGCGTGTTTCGAGAGGAAAGTGAAGCTGGCGTGTTAGAGCAATGGTTACTCTCATCTGCACCGATGCATGCGCGGATTCGTATCAAGCTTTTGGTGCAATGGATGAGTTACTTAATACCACTTTTACTATTATGCATGTTGATTGCTGTACTGTTTGATTTGACACTTTTTGAGATGGGTGTATTGATGCTCAGTCTTATCTGTGGCACGCCCACCTTATATATGCTGTGTGCCTTTTCGTCAGCTTTTGGGCTTAGTTTAAAAAGCCAGGGACTTTTTACAGCCTTGATTGTGTTACCACTGACATTACCCGTTATGATTTTTGGAGGGGGGATATTAGCCGCTGCTATGCAAGCATTAGCTGTAAGTGGGCATTTAGCGCTTTTGCTAGCGATTGCAATCCTTACAGTTTGGGGGGTGCCTTATGCAATTTCTGCAGTTATTCGTGTGAGCGTGGCTGACGTGGGTCGATAGCAGTGCTATGATAGACGCCTTTCATTTGAATGCATCAAACGGAGTGGCTCATGTTCGAAAAAATTCAAGTCCCTGAAACTGGTGAAGCAATTACAGTGAATGCGGACTGGTCTTTAAATGTTCCTAATCAACCTATTATTCCTTTTATCGAAGGGGACGGAATTGGGGTAGATGTAACGCCTGCGATGCGTACAGTTGTTGATGCAGCTGTTGCAAAGGCATATGGCGATACAAAACGTATTGCATGGATGGAAATTTATGCGGGTGAGAAAGCAACGAAGCAGTATGGTGCGGATGATTGGTTGCCCGAAGAAACCTTAGAAGCCATTCAGCAGTTTGCAGTTTCTATTAAAGGACCATTAACAACCCCTGTTGGCGGTGGTATTCGTTCTTTAAATGTTGCGATTCGTCAAAAGCTAGATTTATATACGTGTTTAAGGCCTGTACGTTATTTTGATGGCACACCAAGTCCATTGAAAGAGCCATGGAAAACGAACATGGTTATTTTCCGTGAAAACTCAGAAGATATTTACGCAGGTATTGAGTGGCAAGCAGGAACAACTGAAGCGAATCAAGTGATTGATTTTTTAAGAAACACAATGGGTGTTCAAAAAATCCGTTTTCCTGAAAATTGTGGTATTGGTGTTAAGCCTGTGTCAGAGGCGGGCACAACCCGCTTAGTCAAAGCAGCTATTCAATATGCTATCGATCAAGATCGCGAGTCCGTTACTTTAGTTCACAAAGGGAACATCATGAAGTTTACGGAAGGCGCATTTAAAGATTGGGGTTATCAAGTTGCAAAAACACAGTTTGGCGCTGAGCTGTATGAAGGTGGCCCATGGATGGTATTAAAAAACCCTAAGACAGGTCGTGACATTATCGTTAAAGATGTGATTGCTGATGCATTTTTGCAACAAATTTTACTGCGTCCTGAAGATTATGATGTGATTGCAACATTAAACTTAAACGGAGACTACATCTCTGATGCGCTTGCAGCGCAGGTGGGTGGTATCGGAATTGCACCGGGTGCAAATCTAGGAGATGGTATTGCTGTATTTGAAGCAACGCATGGTACAGCACCTAAGTATGCAGGACTCGATAAAGTGAATCCAGGATCCTTAATTTTGTCTGCCGAAATGATGTTACGTCATTTGGGTTGGAATGAAGCAGCATCTCATATTATCGAAGGAATGGAGGCAGCTATTCACGCTAAAACCGTCACGTATGATTTAGAGCGATTAATGTCTGACGCAACGCAATTAAAATGCTCAGAGTTTGCTGAAGCCATTGTCCAACACATGGTATAATCAGCTGAGTGCTTATGATTATCTCGTTTTATAATGGGATTTAAAGCCAAGGTTTCCTTGGCTTTTTCTTTTTCCTTACACGTATAATCAAAAATTCTCTCATTTATTTCCTGGCTAAATTAGATTTCAAAGGCTATAAAAAAGGTAAGAGGAGTTTGTTTATGTCACGACGGGTGCCGACAGAAACAGAGGGAGAATTAGTTGCTGAGGTATCGCTTGAACTGGCAGTACAAGTTCCAAAAAAGTATCAAGTGATTCTGTATAACGATGACTATACGCCAATGCAATTTGTAGTTGAAGTTATACAACGTTTTTTTCACGTAGCAGAAGATGTAGCGACACGTTTGATGATGCAGGTACACGTAGAAGGACATGCTGTTTGTGGTGTATTTACTCATGACGTAGCCGAAACCATTGTGGTATTGGTGAATGAGTATGCTAGGTTAAATGAGTATCCATTATTGTGTGCAATGGAAGCTTTTTGAGCTTGGCTTAAGTCAGATAGGAGCGACGATTATGCTAAATAAAGAGCTTGAGTTCACATTAAATCTTGCCTTCAAAGAGGCTCGAGAAAAGCGTCATGAGTTCATGACAGTTGAACATCTGCTTCTTTCGTTGTTGGACAACCCAGCTGCAGGTAACGTACTACAAGCATGTGATACAGATATTGAAGTATTGCGACGTGACTTAATCGAATTTATCGATGAAACAACGCCTAAAATTGCAGAAGGGGAATTAGAGCGTGAAACTCAGCCAACCCTCGGGTTTCAACGTGTATTGCAGCGTGCTGTTTTTCATGTGCAATCTGCTGGAAAAACAGAGGTAAGTGGTGCAAATGTATTGGCTGCTATTTTTAGTGAACAAGAAAGTCAGGCTGTTTATTTCCTAAGACGAGAAAATATTACACGCCTTGATGTCATTAACTATATTTCTCATGGCATTTCAAAGCAGCAGCGTCAACAGTTCCATGACAACATGAACCCTGCTTTTGATGAAGAAATGATGGGGGGTGAAGTACAAGAGTCTCCTTTAGAAAGTTACTGTTTGAATTTAAATAAACGTGCACAAGCTGGAAAAATTGACCCATTAATTGGGCGACATGAAGAGCTGCAACGTAGTATTCAAGTACTGTGTCGTCGCCGTAAAAATAATCCACTCTTAGTCGGCGAGGCGGGGGTTGGTAAAACAGCCATTGCAGAAGGACTAGCACGCCGTATTGTTGATAATGAAGTACCTGAAGCGATTCAAAACTGTGTAGTGTATGCCCTAGACTTAGGTGCGTTGCTTGCTGGTACAAAATATCGAGGTGATTTTGAGAAGCGTTTGAAATCAGTCTTGAAGCAACTCAGTGAACAAGATGGTGGCATCTTATTTATTGATGAAATTCATACCATTATTGGCGCAGGAGCCGCGTCAGGTGGTGTGATGGATGCCTCGAACTTGATTAAACCATTGCTTGCTAATGGTGAGTTGAAGTGTATGGGTTCAACAACCTATCAAGAATATCGCGGTATTTTTGAGAAAGATAGAGCGCTTGCAAGACGCTTTCAAAAAATTGATGTGGTTGAGCCGACTGTTGAAGAAACCTTTGATATTTTAAAAGGTTTAAAAGCGCGATTGGAAGAGCATCATGGTGTGAAATTCTCGGTGCCTTCATTACGTGCGGCAGCGGAGCTTTCTGCAAAACATATTCATGAGCGCTTTTTACCAGATAAAGCCATTGATGTGGTAGATGAAGCAGGTGCTTATCAAAACCTACTTACGGCATCAAAGCGTAAAAAAATTATCAGCGTGACTGAAATTGAAGAGGTTGTTGCGAAAATTGCAAGGATTCCTGTCAAGAAAATCTCGACGCATGATAGAGATGTATTACGCCACTTAGAGCGAGACTTAAAATTGTTAGTATATGGGCAGAATGAAGCAATTACCGCACTCTCATCAGCAGTTTGTTTGGCACGCTCAGGGCTTCGAGAAGAAACAAAGCCTGTTGGTAGCTTCTTATTTACAGGCCCAACAGGGGTAGGTAAAACGGAAGTGACACACCAGCTTGCAAAAGTGTTAGGTGTTGACTTATTAAGATTTGATATGTCTGAATATATGGAAAAACACACGGTGTCGCGCTTAATTGGTGCGCCTCCTGGATATGTTGGATACGACCAAGGCGGTCTGTTAACAGAAGAGGTGCATAAACACCCGCATGCAGTGCTTTTACTCGATGAAATTGAAAAAGCACACCCTGATGTTTTTAACTTGTTATTGCAAATAATGGACCACGGTACTTTAACAGACACCAATGGCCGCTCAGTGGACTTTAGGCACGTGATTTTGGTGATGACAAGTAACGTTGGTGCGCAAGAGATGAGTCGAAACTCAATTGGTTTTTCAGAGCAAGATAATAACTTAGATGGTCTTGAGGTTTTAAAACGACAATTTACACCAGAGTTTAGAAATCGTCTTGATGCAGTGATTAACTTCTCACCTTTAGATACGCACACTATTGGTTTAATTGTTGATAAATTTGTTATGGAGCTTGAAGAGCAATTGTCTCAAAAAGCAGTTTCGTTAGTGGTTGATAAAGATGCACGGAAGTGGCTCATTGAAAATGGGTATGACAAAAGCATGGGTGCGCGACCCATGGCGCGTTTAATTCAAGATGAAGTGAAGCAACCTTTAGCAGAAGAGCTTTTGTTTGGTAAACTTGCGAAGGGTGGGCATGCAAAACTGACCTTGAAAGATGGTAAGTTGCATTTTGAAACGTATGATTATCGTGAAGGTGTATGTTAATTTTGTAAAATGAGTTGAAGGAAAGCCGCCGAGAGGCGGCTTTTTTTATTAAGGTGCGCCGGGCATGGCGCAAGTGTAGGCGGTGAAAGTCGGCTGTGGGCTGACTCAAACTGGTCCACTAGCCGCGAGCAAGGGTGTCCATCGTGAGGTGGAATCTGAAGGAAGCTTAAGGCAAATTGAGGCTGTAACGAACAGAAACTGAATTGTAGGCTGCTATGACTGGGTAACGCTCGTGTTGTAGGAGATAAGGTACTGTTGAAGCTGATAAGAAAGTTTCTACAGGCGGGCATGATGGTTAATGGTATTGTGATGGAACGACAAGCAGGGACTCCACAGGGGGGGGGCCGCTGTCGCCACTGCTATCGAACATCATGTTAGATGAGCTGGATAAAGAGTTGGAAAGGCGTGGGCATAGCTTTTGCCGCTACGCGGATGACTGCAACATTTATGTTGGTAGCGAGTCTGCGGGGCATCGAGTTATGCAATCGGTTAAACAATTCTTAGCAAACAGGCTCAAACTTCGGATAAATGAGGCAAAGAGCGCTGTTGCACGGGTAGAAGAGAGGCAGTTTCTAGGGTATTGTTTAGGCTCAAGAGGACGTTTATCGGTTTCGAAGGATTCGCGGAAGCGGATGAAGAAGCAAGTTCTTCAACTGACCAAAGGCAACCGAGGAATTAGTCTTGAATCGATGATAAGTTCATTGAATTCGTACCTACCGGGCTGGTTTCAATATTTCTTATTGGTTGACGGTATCAGTCTATTTAGGGATTTGGACAGCTGGATTAGGCGTCGATTACGCTGTTATCGATTAAAACAGCGCAAACGAAGATACCCAATAGCGAAATACTTGATGACGTTAGGTGTAAGCCGTCAGGATGCATGGCGACTAGCGAAGTCAGATAAAAGCTGGTGGCGTAAATCGCATAATCCAATCATCAATAAAGCTATGCCGAACGGGTGGTTTAGTGAATTAGGTTTATTTAGTCTGCATGAAAAGGCTAAGGCGTTAAAAGCTTAGTTGAAACCGCCGTATGCGACATCGCACGTACGGTGGTGTGAGAGGACGGGGCTGCGAGGCCCCTCTTACTCAATGTTTACCGTTCTTGTTTGGCTGTGGGTAGTAGTGGGAGGGTTTGGTTTTTGTTATCCTATGACAACTTCGTTAGAATCGCGAGATTTATAATATATTTACTGACATTATGTTAAGCGTTGTTATTATTACTAAAAATGAGGCAGCTCGAGTTACGCGGTGTTTAGAGTCGGTGAAGTGGGCAGATGAAATTATCGTGCTTGACTCAGGTAGCACTGATAATACAGTTGATATCGCAAAAAGGTATACTCCTCATGTTTTTATCAATACAGACTGGCAAGGATATGGCGTGCAAAAGCAGCGTGCCTTGTCATATGCAACGTGCGAGTGGGTGCTGCATATCGATGCTGATGAATGGGTGGATGAAACACTTAAGAAAGCGTTTTTGCAGGTTATGCAAGCAAACAAAGTAGATGCATGTCGTGTGCCGATACGGTTGTGTTTTTATGGTAAACCTTTACGATTTTCATCAAGTCCGACACGTCACGCGCGTTTTTTTAGACGCGAAGGTGCGCACTTTAGTGATGATGTGGTGCATGAAAAAATTGTATTACCGCCGCATGCGCGCATTCAGCAGCTTAAAGCACCTTTGTTCCATGATTCATTTCTAGATATTAGTCATGCCATCCAAAAAATGGATAAATATTCTTCTTATTCTGCTAGAATTCGTTTAAATGAGGCCAAGAAGGCAGGGCTTACACGTAGTGTATTGGGGGCAACCTGGATGTTTTTGCGTTGCTATGTACTTCAAAGGGGTTTTTTAGATGGTAGGGCTGGGTTTATGCTCGCAATTTTAAATGCGCAAGGTAGCTTCTACCGCGGTGTTAAGCAAGTGTATCAAGATAAAATTATTGAGCAAGGTGATGTGTAAATGATAGCGAGAGTAGCCTCCCTTGGGCCTTTTTTTCTGGTTTTTTCTTTATTTGCATTACCGATTAGTTCAACGGCGAGAAGTGTTTTTGTTGCTTTGGCGCTGATTTGTTTTTTATTTGACAGTAATACGCGCGATTATTTAAAAGTACTTCTAATGCGCCCATGGGTGCTTGCAACCTTTGCTTTGTTTGTCGTGACGCTTTTAGGGTGTCTTTGGAGTCCCGCGAGCTGGCATGGTCAATGGGCCGTGCTTGAAAAATACACGAAGCTCATTTACCTGCCCTTTTTTGTGATTGGGTTTCGCAAAGCACATACTCGAGAAATGGCGATTTATGCTTTTTTACTAGCGATGCTCATTACCAGTGTACTGCTTGTGATTAAAGCGATGGGTTTTATTCATTATGGGGGGCCGGACCCAGGAAAGCTTTTTAGAAATCACATTATGACCGGGTACATGCTTGCATTTTCAGCGTATTTAGCAGCGCTGTTTGCTTGGAAAAGTCGAGGTAAAAAGCGTATTGCTTATACACTGTTATGGGTGCTCTTTAGTTATACGGTTATTTTTATTTGTACAGGGCGCATGGCATATTTGTCGTATACGGTTGTGATGTTAGTGTGGTTTTTTCAATGCTTTTCTTGGCGAAAAGCGCTTCTTTGGGGAGGCGGTTTTTTGCTGTGCTTTTTGGTCAGTTACCAGGTGAATCCAACTATGCAGTTTTTGGTGCATCAGGTTGAAGAAGACTGGGTTTCGTATCATCATAACCATAAAAACACCTCGCTTGGTTTGCGATTGCAGTTTCATGCTTATGCGTATGATTTATTTAAATATCACTCTTGGACTGGTAATGGTACAGGAGGTTTTAGCCACTTATTTGAGCGAGATACGCCTGTATCTGATTGGGATCAGTTAACAATTTGGGAGCCGCACAGTCAATACTGGTTGATTGCGGCAGATTATGGCGTGCTTGGGTTACTTTTGTTTGCCATCTTCTTAGGGAGCTTGTTGTGGGAAATGCTAAAGCTTACGGAGATGAGGGGGATGGCTTTGGCCACTCTACTACCTTTTATCATCGGTAGCCTGACCGACTCGTTGTTGCTTTATTCCGGAACAGGCTACTTTTTCTTTTTGTTTATAGCGCTTTGTTTTGCAAGTGAACTTAAAAGTTCCAACAGCTTGTATAGTCGAGCTGACGAAGCGGGTGTGCGAGCGCATCTTTTGTCACCCGCCAGGGCAGATAAGATTCAAACATAAATGCGAGTGTATCTTTATAACGATTAGGCTCAAGGGTTTCTTCAGTTGCTCGTTGATGTGTTTCTGCATCTGGCCCGTGGGGTACCATACAGTTATGAATGCTCACGCCACCGACAGAAAATCCGTCTTGTTTGGCGTCGTATTCTCCCTCGATAAGCCCCATGAGTTCACTCATCATATTTCGATGATAATAAGGTGGCCTAAAAGTGTTTTCTGCAACCATCCAACGTGGAGGAAAAATTACAAAATCGAGGTGTGCGACCCCTGGTGTATGACTGGGAGAGGTGAGCACTGTGAAAATTGATGGGTCTGGATGGTCGAAACTAACGGTATTAATGGTATTGAATAGTGATAAGTCGTAGGTATAAGGGGCGTATCTTCCATGCCAGGCAACGACATTAAGAGGGGTATGATTACCTTCAGAAATCCAGAAGTGGTTTTGGTGTTTACAGATGATGTCTACTTCTTCAATGGACTCATCAACAGACGCTGTGGGATAGAGAAAGTGGCGAGGGTTTGCTAGTCCATTAGCGCCAATAGGTCCTAGTTGTGGCAAGGTCAGTGGTGCTGCACCATTTTCACAAAGGTAGCCACAAGCACAGTTTGTGAGTAGCTCAACGGCAAAGGTGACACCACGAGGAATCACTGCAATCCAGCCGGGCTTGATGGTGAGCGCGCCAAACTCTGTGCGTAATAATAACTCTCCTTGGTATGGCACAAATAAGAGCTCGCCATCGTGGTTAGTAAAAAACTTGTTATCCATTGAGCTTGTACAGCGATAAATATAAGTATTTAACCCTTGGTTGCCTGCTACATGAAATAAGCCTTCAAGGAAGTCTTGTGGAGTGCTTGGGGTTGGGAAGGGTGACCAACGCATTGGGTTTGGGGGTTGTGCTTTGGCGAAAGTTTGTGTTGCTTGCTGTGCGTAAGGTACAAAATCGTTTTGAGTCACAGAGGGTTTGCTGCGATAAAGCCAACTATAGAGATTTTGTGGTCTTGGTTGGGTAAAAGCGCTTCCACTGAGCTGCTCTGCAAATAGGCCGTGCGGGCAGTGTTGAGGGGAGTTTTGATTGCTAGGGAGTGCGCCTGGGATTGCTTCTGTTGCATGGTAATTGCCAAAGCCACTGAGTGTCATGTTGCTCTCCTAAATAGTTCTTACTTCATCCTTTGGCCAAAGCATACTATACTTTGGCTTAATTTTTTATATTTGTTTGATAAAGAGGGTTTTATTGTGGCAGGACATAGTAAGTGGGCGAATATTCGCCATCGTAAAGGGGCGCAAGATGCAAGACGCGGTAAGATTTTTACGAAGCTCATTCGTGAAATTACGGTAGCGGCACGAGAAGGCGGTCCTGATGAAGCAGCAAATGCAAGGCTTAGAGATGCCGTTTTAAAGTCGCTGAAGGCAAATATGAAGCGAGATACAATTGATAATGCCATTAAGCGCGGAGCAGGTGGGCTTGATGGGGCTGATATGACAGTCATGCGTTATGAAGGCTATGGACCTGGTGGTGTTGCAATTTTAGTGGATTGTTTATCCGACAATAAAAATCGAACGGTGTCTGAAGTGCGGCATGCATTTACAAAATATGGTGGAAACCTGGGGACAGATGGCTCGGTTGCTTATTTATTTCATAAGCAAGGTGAAATTTTACTGGTAGCGACACCAGAGAGTGAGCGTGCAATGGATATTGCAATTGAAGCCGGAGCGGATGACGTTACTGTAGAGGATGAGCAACTTGAAATTATTACGCCACCAGATGGCTATCATGCCATTTTATCTGCTTTGGAAGCAGCAGGTTTTGAAGTCGAACAATCTCATTTAACAATGAGTGCGCAAACACAAGTTGGCTTAAAGCCTGAGCAGTTAGAAACACTTGAAAAACTCATTGATATGTTAGAGGACTTAGATGATGTTCAAGATGTATATAGTAATGTTGAGCTCTAAATGTTAACTGTTGATGACATACACTCGATTGATTATTGATAAATAATTAGTTATGATACACGCGCTTATATAACCTTGCCTTACGCAGATGTGGTGATCAGCGGAGGCTTTAATCCATGAGGAGATCACATGAGACATTATGAAATTGTGTTCATGATTCACCCTGATAGAAGCGAGCAAGTGCCTAGTATGCTTGAGCGTTATCTTGGTATTCTTTCAAAACATAACAGCGTTGTGCACCGCAATGAAGACTGGGGGCGCCGACCACTTGCTTATCCTATTAATGATTTGCATAAAGCACACTACTTGTTACTCAACATCGAGTGTAATCAAGAAGCGCTTGATGAGCTGAAAGCCACACTGAAGTTTAATGATGCTATTTTAAGACACTTAATTCTTAACCGTAAAGCAGCAGTAACAGATGAGTCTGTCATGGTAAAAAAAGATGCTCGTGATTCGCGTGATAGTCGCGATACCAATGATGATTAAGGAGAGAGTTTAAGATGTCTACATATTATCGTCGTAAAAAAATGGCCCGTCCCACAGTCGATGCAGTGAGTGGTGTTGATTATAAAGACATTGCTTTATTGAAAGGGTTTGTGTCTGAAAGCGGAAAAATTGTTCCAAGCCGAATTACAGGCGTCCCTGCAAGTATGCAACGTCAAATTACACGTGCAATTAAATTGGCACGTTTTTTGGCATTACTTCCTTACTGCGATAGCCATAAGTAGGTTAAAGCGTGCGAAAAGGCTTTTTTCAACAGCAAGCACTGCGTGTGCTTGAGCAAGAAAAATATGCATTGCTATTAGCGATGGTGCTTTCAGCTGTGCCTTATATGGATTGGCTTGCCCTTGCCTTAATGGCGCTTGTGACATTAAGGCAAGGACCAAAAGCAGGTTTAAGGTTACTGTTGCCTGTGATGTTAACCCATATACTGGTTGCAGCTTTTTCGGTGCCATTGTCAACAGCTATTATGATGACAGTGGTAAGTAGCCTGTCTTGTTACGCAGCTGCTTATATATTGAAGACAACCACCAGTTGGCATGTTGTCTCGGGTGTTTTGTTTGTTTTTGTTGCCGTTGGCGTTGTTGTATTACAAGCATTTTCACCTGAGTTTATCATACAGCAGTATATGCATTTAGAAGCAACTATGGAAAATATGGGATTATCCCAAATGAATGGCTTAGAGTTTTGGGGGCACAAAGGGGTGTCACTCGATGTTATCGCTAACTACTTGCTTGGTATTCAAGCGGCATCTCTTGCTTTTTCAGCTGTTGTACCATTGTTGTTTGCGCGCTCACTTCAAGCACAGCTCTTTTATCCTGAGGGATTTCGTTCAGAAATGTTGAATTTCCGTGGTGATAGAACAGCTTTTGCGTTGTTGGTGTTGTTAACTGCTTTGGCATATTTAGGGCATACTGTAGCGATGAATTGCTTACCTGTGGTGTTGTTGTACTTTGTACTCGCGGGTTTAAGTTTTGGTGCTTATATGTTTTCAAATATGCGACCATTCGCTTTAATGCTTTTGCTGATAATGCCACTGATATTTTTATCATGGGCATTTTTACCGCTTTACGTGTTACTTGGGGCACTTGATAGTTTATTTAATTTTCGTTTATACCTGTCGAATAAGACTGGGCAAGCAGCATAATTTAAAGAGGGCATGACATGCATGTTATTTTGTTAGATAAAGTAAAGAACTTAGGAAATCTTGGTGATGTAGTTGATGTAAAATCAGGATATGGCCGCAACTATTTAATTCCAGAAAAAAAAGCAGTGTTTGCAACGGAAGAAAATCGCGTTATTTTTGAAAAGCGTCGCGCTGAGTTTGAAAAGAAAGCGCAACAAGCGCTTGCGAAGGCAGAGCAGCGTGCCGCTCAATTAAACGATGTGACATTGGTGATTGAAGTACAAGCGACTGATGAAGGCAAGTTATATGGCTCAATTGGCGTGGCTGAAATCAGCGATGCATTGGCCGCACGTTCAATTGAAGTGGACAAGCGTGAAGTAATGATGCCAGAAGGCCCATTACATACGATTGGAGAGTACGCGCTTGCACTGCAGCTGCATAGCGAAGTAACTGCAAACTTACAAGTTGAAGTGGTTGCAATCAAGAAGTAACTATTTGTTTTCAACAGACCTTACACCGCTGTATCATATGGTGGTTTAAGGTCTTTTTTTTATCTTGACATTATTTTTTTTACGTTATACGGTACTCCGATTGCTTACTGAAAGGGAATTTCCGTGCGCTTTTTTTTAAAGTTTTATCAACACCTAAATACCATCAAATTTGTCTTGTTATTTTCTGTTAGTGCATTTTTTTCTGAACCTTTGTTAGCCGGTATGGCAGGAGATACAGAAGATACTGCTCACAATTACCTTGATGTTTTGAAGTCAGGCTGGTTTACAGTGCAGTTGGGTGGTTATTGGCGAAACTTAAGCAATGAACAATATATTCATATTGAAGATGTAATCGGTAATCGAATGACTGTTTTAGATACGAACCCTAAAAATGGTCTATTTGGTGTGGGTTATTTTATTGATGGGCAAACGTATTATGAGCGCTTTAGAATGAGCTTAGGCGCAAACTGGTTTTACTTGCCGCAAACACGGACAGCGGGTATTGTTTTTCAAGAAAATGAATTTAGAAATTTATCGTACGAGTATAATATAACACAATACCCTTTATATGCAGTTGCAAAGTCGACGATTAACACTGCTTTTCCAGGTAAAGATGTAACACTAAATGTGGGCATCGGTCCAAACTTTATACGAACCCATGACTATAAAGAAAGCCCTATTTTAACGGGTAATAATGTCGTTTCTTCCTCAGATCCTATGTTTTCAGGTAAGACGACAACCGTGTTTAGTGTAACGGCAGGTGCGGGTATTCAAGTGGCTGAGCTATTTGGAAAAGCACCTTTAGAGTGTGGGTATCAGTTCTTTTACTTAGGAGAAGGGAAGTTTAATCGTTTGAATGATCAGACTCAAAATACGTTAAAGACAGGCACGCTTTATGCGAATGCTGTGATGTGTTCAATCTTGGTTTAAATATTTTTTGATAGGAATAACATATGAACTGGTGTGTGCTTAGAGGAAGAGCAATAGGCGTTTTTTTTAGTCTTTTTTGTGCGACATGGTCTGCTTTTGCAACAGAGCCATTTTTTTATGTTTCGGTTATTCAAGATGACACAGAAAGCTTGCGTAGAAGACTGATTGTGCGTCCATATGTCTCACGTACCTATCAAAATTTAGGGGTTCGCATGTTGGACTCGAGTTTTGCGTTTAATAGCAATGCGTCGGGAGATTGTTTGTTAGCTAGCAATGGATGGTGCCTCTTTTCGGGTAACCGTGATAGTTCAAAAGCGTTTAATTTAGTGAGGCGTGCAAGTGTTGTGGCAAGCAAAGAGAAGGCAAAGTTTCAGCTGGCTTTAAATGCTAAAGGTACAACACCTATATCAGTACAGACATATGAAACAGAGACAGTCCAACCAGGTAGAATTATTGGCTATGTACCTGGTTGGTTAGAGGAACCAGCTGCAAAGGATGTTGCCCTAGCAAAATATACCCATGTACTGATTGCCTTTGGATTGTTTAGCACAACATCTCCGGGCGTTATTAATGTAGACGCAGTCAGTGCATTTGATTTAGCAGACTATGTTGCGGCGCTTCAAGCGGAAGGCATTAAGGTATTACTCTCTATTGGTGGTGCGTCAACAGGTATTCCTGATACGACAGTAAGCTTTGACCAAGCTGTGAGTCTTGCAGCAACGCCAAAAGATTTTATTAATAATTTTATAGCTTCCATGGAAAATCTTGTATCAACGTATGGATTTGATGGATTCGATTTTGATATTGAGCAGGGGCTTAATGAAGCAAACTCGTTTACAAATCCCGCCGAAGGCTGCAACGATACAACGTATAATCCAAGGTGTAACATTAGAGACCTTGCAGAAATTATCAATGGATATTATACAAGCCACTCTGATAACAGGCTGCTAACATTGGCACCTCAGCTTGCAAATGTTGCGGCAACGCCAAGTTTTTCACCTATTTGGGGCAACTATGCATCACTTGTAATGGAGACATATAGCTCGCTTGAGTGGGTTGGTTTCCAAATTTACAACTCTGGGTGTGTGTTTGGCATTGACAGAAATTGTTATCCACTCGAAGGTACTTCTTTAACGAGCTCTCCTGATTCAGCAGCAGCTGTTGCAGTTGATTTATTAGAAAACTGGCCGGAAAAAACGGAAACAGGCGTTGTCACGGGCTTCCAGCCTTATAAGAGTTATCTAAAAGATTCACAGGTAGTGCTCGGATATGCTGTTTTAAATGGTGCGGGTAACAGTGATGGCTCGCCTCCTGCAGTGGTTCCTGTTGTGAATGATGCCATTGAGTGTTTGCGTACGGGACGGCAGTGTGATAGCTATGTACCGCCTAATACTTATCCAAGTATTGGCGGTGTGTTTGGTTGGACAATTAATGCGGATGCTTCTAACAACTATGCATTTTCGACTGGCGTGTATCCTTGTGTTGTGCAGGGTGATTGTTCTAATGTGAGTATTGCGCTGCGTAGACGATAAATCGTTTACGCAGGCTGCGCTGCTTTCCATTTAATGTTGCAACCAATACTTGGCTTTTGATTGTGAGGTATGGCTTTTCCTCTAATTAAGCAGTCGAGTGCTTCTCGAATCGATGCGCCATCTGGTTTTAGGCCATTACCAGGCCTTGAATCATCTAGTTGTCCGCGATAAGCCAGCAATAAATCTTGGTCGAATACAAAAAAATCAGGGGTGCAAGCAGCTTGATATGCGCGGGCAACTTCTTGTGTTTCGTCAAACAAATAGGGGAATGGATAACCTAGTTGTTCTGCCGTAATTTTCATGTTTTCAGGTGAGTCATCGGGGTAGTTTTCTGTATCGTTTGAGTTGATAGCAAGAAAGCGAACGTTTTGTGGCATATAGTCGCGTGCAAGCTCGGTGAGTGCTTCGTTGATGTGTTTTACATAGGGGCAGTGGTTACAGATGAAAAAGATGACGGTTGCAACTTCTTGGCTGTCTGATTGATGTAAATTAATAGGGGTTTTGCTTATCACATCTGTGAGTGAAAATCCCGGTGCTTGTGTGCCAAGCGGAAGCATGGAAGAAGGTGTTTTAGCCATGATGCATCCTTATGTCAGTGGTACGTTATTGTTTGATAGTAGGCTCTAAATTTTAATTTTACCAGCGTAATAAAATACCTTTTTTAATCGATTCACGAATAACTTGTTTTTGAGGTTTGTTGGTTGAAACCCAGTAGCTGCCCATATTGCTTAGGGCAAATTTAACGCGTGGATATTGGCAAATGGTTAAGGCTTCACGGCAATTGATGCGTGTGGGGTTATCACCTAGGTTGGTTAAGCATTGAAAGTGCACATCACTGATATCTGAGGCAAATGCAGACCAGCGGCCTGGGTTTAGTTTGCTTTGTAGTTTGGGGCTCATAAAGGTATCTTCAGTTTCAACCCGTTGGAGCTCGATGTTCATTTCTGAGTGGTTTTCAATGAGGAAGTAGGTTTGGGTACCAGTATCGTTGAAGATGACGTATGGGTCGTCGAATCCGAACCCACTATTTTCACAGCCTTGGGGAAATGCGAAGAGTAAACCTGGGCATAATAATAATGATGTAGAAAGAAGAGACAAAATAGTTTTGAACGAAGTCATAAGTTCGATTATTTAGTAGCAGTAAGGTTGTCACTAGATCATAGCATATTCTTAACGATGTGAATCAATGCACTATGTTTTTTAGAGTAAGGGCCCTTATACAATTTTCATGATGAAGGGCTTGCCGCAACAGCGGCAAGATAAGAGGTGGTCCTAGTTGCTTGGACAAGTCAGCAGCTAGGACCACCTCTTATAGAAAGTACAGACTTATTTTAAATTGAGTCAACTTTCAATTGATGTCCTTCTTTAGGTGTCATAAAATTTAAAGATTTGGTTAAACCTAGGTTTTATGATGATTCAAACGATTAGTCCTGCAACTGAAGCGGTTATTCAGTCGTACCCAGAGCTCACAAAAGAAGCAGCTTATGACCGCATTATGGATGCGCATAAGGCGTATCAATCTTGGCGCAAAACAAGCTGGTCAGAAAGGCGTACTTGTATTTTGAAGTTGGCTGAACGTTTGCGCACTCATAAAGAAGCTTATGCACGTCTGATGGCACTTGAGATGGGTAAACCTTTAAGTGCAGGCTTAAGTGAAATTGAAAAATGTGCTTGGGTTTGTGAGCACTACGCTGAATATGCAGAAGATTATTTAAAGTCTGAGGAAGTTAAAACAGACATGAAAAGTACCAAAGTGGTGTATCGGCCACTTGGTGTTGTGTTTGCGATTATGCCGTGGAACTTTCCCTTTTGGCAGGTGTTTAGATACGCTGTTCCAACCATTGCAGCGGGTAACACTACAGTTTTAAAGCATGCACCTATTTCGAGTGGTACGGGTGAATTGATTGCTGAGCTATTTTTAGAAGCAGGGTTTCCAAAGCATGTATTTCAACATATGGTGCTAGATAATGCAGTTGCAGCGGATGTGATTGCACATGAAGCAGTTGTAGGGGTTACTTTTACGGGAAGTGCATGTGCGGGTGCAACCGTTGCCTCTCTTGCGGGCAAGTATTTAAAACGCGTTGTGCTTGAACTTGGTGGCAGTGACCCGGCGGTTGTATTGGCTGACGCTGATATTCAGTTGGCAGCCGAAGCAATTGTTGCGTCAAGGCTAAATAACACAGGACAAGTGTGTATTGCAGCTAAACGTATTATTGTGCTCTCATCAGTGAAAGAAAAGTTATTGGGTGCAATAAAACAAATTATCAAGCGTTATCCAGTGGGAAATCCGTTGGATGAAGGTACAATGCTTGGCCCCATGGCGCGTGCCGACTTGCGTGACACAGTACACGCACAGGTTGAAGCGTCTTTATCTAAAGGGGCAACGCTTCAAATGGGGGGGGTTATGCCTGGCGGAAAAGGGTTTTATTATCCTGTCACGATATTGACAGATGTAGCACCCGGCATGCCTGCTTTTGATGAAGAAATTTTTGGGCCTGTGATTGCATTGGTTGATGCAGCGGATGAGGCGGAAGCCTTGCAGCTTGCGAATCAAACGCAATATGGATTGGGTGCTTCTATTTTTACGCAAGATGAAGCGCGTGGCGAGATGCTTGCAATGGATGTCATTGAAGCAGGAACATGCTTTGTGAATGGCAAAGTATCTTCCGACCCGCGGGTTCCTTTTGGTGGGATTAAGCACTCAGGTTTTGGGCGTGAGCTTGCACGCGAGGGCATTTTAGCGTTTGTGAACATGAAAACGGTGGGTATTGGTCATGCCTAAACAGCAAGTTGTAATTTTAGTGAAAGCACAAAGTTTACAATGTTTTGAAGATGATAAGCTATTAAAAGCCTATGATGTTTCAACCGGTAAAAATGGTGTCGGTGAAAAAATGAACAGTGAGTGCACGCCACGAGGTAATCATTGTGTTCACGAGATAATAGGGCGTCAGCATGCAGAAAATAGTGTGTTTGTTGCACGTGAGTGGACAGGTGAGATTTACACAGAAGCACTAGCAAAACAGTATCCTGACAGAGATTGGATATTAACACGTATCATACGGTTAGCAGGACTTGAGCCTGGGCGTAATCAAGGAGGAGAGGTCGATACGTTAAAACGATTTATTTATATTCATGGTACCCCTGATTCAACAGCACTGGGAGTACCGGGTTCTCATGGGTGTATTCGTATGCGTAACCGGGACATGATTGTATTAGCCGATTGGGTAGCTGTTGATACACCAGTCCTTATCGAGGGGTGAAGAAATGACGCATAAATTTGAAATCGGAAAAGAGCGTATTATTAAAGAAGTTGTAAAGTGCATTAATAAAAAACTGGGCAAGAAGAAAGCAGAGCTTTGTGTGGAATTTATGCGTCAGTTTTTAAATACGGTTGGCTTCCAGGACTTGAGTGATTGGACGATTGAAGGCTTAAGTTGTGCTGGCATTCACTTTTGGTCAACCATTCAAAGAAGACAAGTTAACCAACCTAAAATTAAAATTTATAATCCATCACTTGAAAAAGATGGTTGGAAAACAACGCATACAGTGCTTGAAGTTGTGACGGATGATGAACCATTTTTGGTGGATAGCATCCGTATGACAGTGAACCGTATGGGTTTTTCTTCGCATTTAATCATGTATACGGGAGGAATCCGTCTTTTACGGGACAAAAACAGGGTCGTCACAGGTATTTTTCCGCGGGTTGGAGAGGCTTGTCCTGATGTAATTGTTGAAGCGACGATTTTGATGGAAATCGACAAAGAAGCAGATGCAAAGGCATTGAGTGAGTTAAAGGCTGAGCTTAAGCGCGTATTAAACATTAATCGTGCGGTGGTTGCAGATTGGCAGTTGATGCGTGAGCAGTTGCGCTCAAGCATCGAAGAGTTGACGTATGCACCTGCAACGTTGGATAGTTTTGAAATAGAAGAAACACAGTTATTTTTAAAATGGATTGAAGATCATCATTTCACCTTTTTAGGGGTTAGAGACTATGAGCTAACGCATGTTGGACGAGAAGTGCTTTTGAAGCCATTGCCTAAGACAGGGCTTGGAGTATTGCGTGAAGAGCTCAACAAATCAGATACACGAACACTGTCAGAAGAATTAACACCCGAAGCACAGAAGTTGACGTTGTCATCATGTATTTTGGTCATGTCTAAAATTAACCGCTTATCGAGTGTGCATCGTGACACGTATATGGATTACATTGGCATCAAGCGATTTGGTGCAGATGGAGAGGTGATTGGTGAGCGTCGTATTTTAGGGCTTTATACTTCTGCGGCGTACAATACGAATCCGAGACATATTCCTTTTTTACGACACAAAGTTGCTTGTGTCATGCAAAATTCTTTGTTGAATCCTCGAAGTCATGCAGGGAAAGTACTTTTAAATATTTTAGAAACGTTACCGCGAGACGACTTAATTCAGGGCTCTGAAGATGAACTTCTTGAAATGTCGATGGGTATTTTTCATATGCAAGAGCGTCGTCGTATTCGTATGTTTGCACGTATGGATGTATACAGGCGTTTTGTGTCTTGTTTGGTGTATGTGCCAAGAGACCGTTTTGATACGGACCTTCGGAAGGTCATGCAAGGTGTGTTAAGTGAGACGTTTGGCACAGATAACATTATGTTTTCGACTTACTTTTCAGAATCGGTTTTGGCGCGAATTCACTTTGTAGTGCGGTTGAATGCAGATGATAAGCAGCATTATGATTTTGCAGCACTTGAGAGGCGCTTAGTCGAGGTTGGGCGTTCTTGGACGGACGATCTACAGTATTTGCTTTTAGACTCACTAGAAGAGAGTGAAGCGGAAAGGTTATTTGCACGCTATAAAGATGCTTTTTCGGCGGCTTATACCAGTCGCTTTATGCCCAAAGAGGCCATTTCTGATATTAAACATGTTGAAACATTGTCAGAAAAAAAGCCGCTCAGTATGCATTTTTACGCACTTCCTGATGAAGGAGATGAGGCGTTTAGATTAAAGTTATATCAATTTGATAAAACGCTGGTATTGTCTGATGTTTTACCTATTCTTGAGTGCTTGGGGATGCGCGCTATTAGCGAAAGACCTTATGCGCTGAACTTAACAGATGACAGAGTGGTTTGGATTAATGAATTTGTGATGCAATATACGCGGGATGATGTGTTCAACGTTTCGCATATTCAAGGTGCTTTCCAAGAAGCATTTAAACGCGTGTGGTGTAATGAGGCTGAGAATGATGGGTTTAATCGTTTGATACTTGCTGCAGGATTAGATTGGCGGCAGGTGATGATGATACGGACGTATACCAAATACTTTAAACAAATTGGTTCTGCATTTAGTCAAGACTATATGGAAACCGCGCTAGTTAAGCATAACGTGATTACCGCTAAAATTGTTCAGTTGTTTGAAACGCGGTTTCGTCCAGGTAGTGTTGCGCAACGTGATAAGAAAGTAAAAACGCTTAATAAAGCGATTTTTACGGAGCTAGAGCATGTTAGCAATTTAGATGAAGATAAAATTATTCGTCAATTTGTACAAGCAATTATGAAAACATTGCGAACCAATTATTATCAAGAAACAGCGGTGGGTGAACCTAAAAACTATATTGCGATTAAACTCGATAGTAAAGCTATCTCGGGTATGCCAAAACCCCATCCTTTATTTGAAGTATTTGTCTATTCACCTGCATTTGAAGGGGTACACCTTCGTTGTGCTAAAGTCGCGCGTGGTGGGCTTAGATGGTCTGATAGGAAAGAAGATTTCCGGACAGAGATTTTAGGGCTCATGAAAGCCCAGCAAGTGAAAAATGCTGTGATTGTGCCAAGTGGTGCTAAAGGTGGATTTGTAGCAAAGCGTTTGCCAGAAGGGGGTACGCGTGAGGCGATTCAAGCAGAAGGTATTTCGTGCTATCAGCAGTTTATTCGCGCGTTATTAGATATAACCGATAATTACCAAGCACACCAATTGGTGAAGCCGCACGCTGTTGTATGTTATGACGAAGACGATCCTTACCTTGTGGTTGCAGCAGATAAAGGGACAGCAACCTTTTCTGACATTGCAAATGATATTTCAAAAGAGTATGACTTTTGGCTGGGAGACGCCTTTGCATCGGGTGGTTCCATAGGTTATGACCACAAAAAGATGGGAATTACAGCACGCGGCGCTTGGGAATCTGTTAAACGACACTTTTATGAAATTGGCATGAATATCATGACCACTGATTTTACGGTGGTTGGTGTTGGTGATATGGCGGGCGATGTCTTTGGTAACGGTATGTTACTGTCAAGACATATTCGTTTGCTTGCTGCATTTAATCATATGCATATTTTTATCGATCCATCTCCAGATGCTGCAACCAGTTTCAAAGAGCGCGAACGTCTGTTTCACATGCCGCGTTCCAGCTGGAGTGACTATAATGCGCAGCTCATTTCAAAGGGGGGTGGTGTTTTTGCGCGCTCCATGAAATCAATTCCTGTTAGCAAAGAGATGAGAACTTTATTTGGCATTGAAGAGAACGTGATTGAGCCAAATGAGTTGATTAAAGTGATCTTAACCGCTGAAGTGGACTTATTATGGAGTGGCGGAGTTGGTACTTTTGTGAAGTCGACTGCGGAAAGTCATTTTGAGGTGGGTGATAGAACCAATGACTTGATTCGTGTGAATGCAGACGCATTGCGCTGTCGCGTGGTAGGTGAAGGTGGAAACCTTGGACTAACACAACTCGGGCGTATTGAATATGCGTTAAAAGGTGGATTGATTTACACAGATTTTATCGATAATTCAGCGGGAGTTGATTGCTCAGATAAAGAAGTTAACATTAAAATTTTGTTAAATCGTTTGGTTGAAGCAGGTCAGCTGACATTTAAAAAGCGTAATGTATTACTTGCGTCAATGACGGATGAAGTTGCACATTTGGTGTTGCGAGATAATATTTTACAAACACGTGCTATTAGCCTGCTGGTTGCGCAAGCAAGCCGAACGATTGTCTTAAATAGCCGACACTTAAATGCATTAGAACTCGAAGGAAAGCTAGATAGGATACTTGAGTTTATTCCTGCCGAAAAAGCACTTATGGAGCGTAAGTTGCTTGGAAAGGGGCTTGTGAGTCCTGAAGTGAGTGTTTTGGTGTGTTATAGCAAAATTAACTTAAAAGCGGCTATTTTAGCATCAGATATTCCGGAAGACTTATATCTTTTGCCATATCTGCTTATGGCATTTCCAAAGCCTTTGCAAAAGCGTTTTGAAGAAGCCATTACACACCACCCTTTGCGGCGCGAAATTATTGCAACAACCCTGAGTAATATCATTGTGAATGAGATGGGCTTTAGTTTTGTGTATCGTTTACAAGATGAGACAGGGGCGCCTGTTTCTGCCATTGTACGTGCCTACATGATAGCGCGAGATGTGTTTAATATGGGTGCTATTTGGCAGAATCTTGAAGAGTTGGATGCATCTATTAAGGCAACCCACCAAACTGAGATCATGGTGAGTTGTGTGCGTTTACTACGTCGTACGGCACGTTGGTTTTTGCGGTGTAAGCGTACGCATCTTGATATGGAAAATACGATTAATCGCTACGCAGAGGGTGTTTCGGTATTGAAAAAAGCGCTTCCAACACTTTTAAGTGAGGCACAGCAAAAAACATATCGCTCACAAGCAGCGCATTATCGTGCACTGGGTTTACCTGAGATTATAGCAGAGGAGTTGACTGCTAATAGAACCTTATTTTTTGCGATGGATATCATTGAGATTTCTGAAGAGCAAGCGTTACCAGTTGCGCGCGTTGGGCAATTGTACTTTGATGTGGGTGAGTTTTTAGAGTTAATTTGGGTGCGTGTACATTTAATCGAGCATCCAACCGAGACACACTGGGAAGCGTTAAGTCGTGAGGCGTTACGTGATGATTTAGATTGGCAACAGCGTAAATTAACCGCGGCTATTTTAAAGCTCGAAGATAAATTGGGTAAGGAAAGTGGTGGACTTAAAGTATGGGCAGCGGCGCATGAGGGGCTTATTGTGCGTTGGCATCAGATAGTGGCCGAGCTTCGCGCAAGTAGTGTTTTAAATTACACGATGTTTTTTGTCGCGATTCGCGAATTACTTGATTTAACCGAAACTACTTTACAAAAAGACATAGAAGAAGTGTGTCACACCTTATATAGATAAAGATGTGGAGGGAAGCACATGATTTTTACCAAAAATACTGGAGTAACAACCTATTCCACGGGGTTTAAGTGGTTACATTGGCTCGTTGCGTGTCTCGTTTTGGGGATGCTTGCACTTGGATTTTTTTTGGGTGACTTGCCAAGTACCTTTAAGCCAACGGCTTATATGTTGCATAAGTCAACGGGGTTAACCCTTTTGGCTTTAATGTTGATTCGGGCTGTTTGGTTGATATTGTCGGGTAAGCCCAAATTACCCGAAAGTACTCCTAAATGGGAATGCTTTTTGGCAAGTAGTGTTCAGTATGGGTTATACATCGGTTTAATGGCCATGGCGTTGTCAGGCTGGTTAATGGCAACGGCTTCAAATAAAATTCCTGTTTATTTTGGCTGGTTCCGTGTACCATTCCCAGCCATATCACCGAATGAACAACTGGCAGGTTGGATGCATGATATGCATGGCGTTATTGCCTGGATCCTTGTAGGATTGGTTGCTTTGCATATAGCGGGTGCTTTAAAGCATTGGCTGATTCAAAAAGATGAGATATTGCGTCGTATGCTGCCATGATAATTGAGAATTTGAATGAACGAACCGTGTACAATCGCGCTCAAACAAGTGGGCATGGCTTATGGCAGAAAACTACTTTTTCTAGATGTTAATTTACAACTGAGTTCCGGCAATGCATATGCATTAGTGGGTGCTAATGGTGCTGGTAAATCGACTTTTTTTAGATTGCTTACTGGAGAAGAAGAGCTTACTTCAGGTGAGGTGATGATTCCAAAGCACGCCAGTGTTGGGTGGCTGAAGCAGGATCAGTTTCGTTATGAAGAAACGCCCATTCGCGACATTGTGCTGCAAGGAAAACCGGCACTCTGGGACGCATTAAAAGAACGTGAGGCACTGTTTTCAGATGAATCTTGGAGTGATGAAAAAGGATTTCGCCTGGCAGCTCTTGAAGAGACAGTTGCGCATTATGATGGGTACACGGCTGAGTCAGAGGCAGAAAGTATTTTAGAAGGGTTAGGCATTTTACCGCAATATTTTGATAAACCGCTGAAAGCATTATCAGGTGGTTATAAGCTTCGAGTATTACTTGCACAAACCTTATTTCAAAAGCCTTCTATTTTATTGCTAGATGAGCCGACTAACCATTTGGATATTTTATCGATTCGTTGGCTTGAAAAATTTCTTAAGACAGAGTTTCAGGGGTTATTGGTTTTTATTTCGCACGATGTAGACTTTATCGATAACGTTTCAAACCATATTTTAGACATTGATTATGGTGAGGTGCGTGCTTATAAGGGTAACTACCCCAAGTTTTTAACAGCGAAGCAGTTGGTTGAAGAGCAAAAAACACTTGAGAAAAAATCTGCTGAAAATAAAATTGCAGAAATGCAGCGTTTTGTAGATAGGTTTGGGGCAAAGGCTTCTAAGGCTGCTCAAGCACGTTCTAGAATGAAAATGATAGAAAAAATTGAAATTCCAGATATTAAGCACTCATCTCGAGTGGCACCGAAGTTTCAATTTACAGAGTCACGTCCTTCCGGTAAGCATGTGCTTCAAGTAAAAGGCTTAGCAAAATCTTTTAAAGAAAAAATGTTATTTGAAAAGATACGATTTCAAATAGCGCGCGGTGAAAAAGTAGCCATTATGGGTGTTAACGGCATTGGTAAATCGACCATGATGAAGTTATTGGCCGGTCATTTAAAACAAGATGCGGGTGAAATAACGTGGGGGCATGAAGCGCGTATTAGTTATTTTTCACAAGATCATCATGAGCTTTTAAATCGACATGTGAGTGTGTTGCAGTGGTTAACGGATGAAACACGTGGTGCGAACGATCAACAAATTCGAAAAATGCTGGGTCGCATGCTGTTTGTTCAAGATGATGTTGACAAAGATATTTTGACGTTAAGTGGGGGCGAGGCAGCGCGCTTGTTGTTGGCAAAAGTGATGCTTGAGTTGCCAAACGTGATTTTACTCGATGAGCCAACAAACCATATGGATTTAGAAAGTATTGAGGCGTTAGGCGATGCCTTGTCGCAATACAAGGGAACGCTCATTGCGGTCAGCCACAACCGACACTTTATTGATAAGGTTGCGAAGCGTATTCTATACTTTAAGCCGGGCGGGGTTGTACTTGATCATCAGGGTAATTACCAAAGCTTTGATAAAAAAATTGATTAGATTTTTTAGCGTGTCGGGCTTAGGCCTGACACCAGTTATTTATCGTTTTGCATAAATAATGATTGAAAAAATCACAAGACCCATGCCAATACCTTCAATCAAGGTTAAATCTTCACCCAGTATTGCCCAGGCAAAAATAACGGTTGCAAGCGGCATGACAGCGGTGGTTATCGACGCCATAATGCTGTCAACGCGTTGGCTTCCCATGAAGAAAAAAGCATAAAACAACCCAGAGCTTAAGGCGCTAAGAATTAAAATGACCCAGTGAAACAGCGAAATATTTGCGGGGTTAAATGGTGCTAAGCTAAAGGCAAAGAGCATAATAGTACCATTAATGGCATTAACGGTTGCAGATATTAAAAAGACAGGTAGGTTATTAGGATGCACTTTACATAAAATATAATAAAGTGCCTCTGGGATGAGTGCGAAAAAAATTAAAAAATCTCCTAAAAAAGAATGCGGCATACCGGGAACGGCTTTTTTCCCGAGTGCAATGACAATCAGCCCCATACAAGCTGAAGCAATACAGAGTAGCGTTTTTTGGGTAATTTTAACGCCTAAAATAAACCAGGCCATAATCGCAATAATGGCGGGCAATGCGCTGGTAATAATACCGGCTAAATTAGCGTCTGTATATTTCAGCCCCAAAAACATAAATAGATTAAATAACGCACCGCCGCAAAGCGCTTGTAAGACAATAAACAGCCAATCTTTACGGTTTAGCGAGGTGAGATAATACTTGAGTGTTTTTGTTCGATTACGTGTGAGATGATGCAAAGGGAACAAAATTGCTGTTGCAAGCACAAAGCGCGTGGTAATCATGAATACGATAGGCACACATGTGAGTAAATATTTTGCGAGGACAATATTAATCGCTGTCATGACTTGCGCAAGAATAAGAAACGTGAGTCCTTTGGCGGTTTCTGAGCCTGCTTCGGCTGGTGCTATGTCCATAGACATGTATGTTACTCTATGCGTGTTCTGAGTTTAAGAAGAGTGTTTGTGTTGGAAAGGCGCACTCCGCTTTATTTAATGCAATAATATCGAGTATTTTCATGAGCACGTCGTGACGAGTAGCCTGATATTCGACACGTTTAATCGTTTTGGTAAAGGCATCTACTAATATATCTAGAGAAGAATCCCCAAAGTCTGTAAGCGTTACGATAATACTTTGTTTAGTGTCTATTTCTGGATGATTGGAGAGCATCTCTTTTATGTCGGTCGTAATAGCGTCAATTTTTGATGCATCTTCGTAACGCACACCGACGGTTGTTTTAATGCGGCGATTGAGCATGCGAGAGGTGTTTTCAACACTGATGATTAAGAAAAAACTATTAGGAACATACAGTGCACGTTTATCAAAAGTTCGAATGCGTGTCACTCGCCAGCCAATATGCTCAACTGTACCTTCAATTTTTTTATCTGGGGAACCAATGACATCGCCTACTTTAAAAGGTTTATCCATATAAACGACTAACCCACCAAAAAAGTTAGCGAGTAAATCTTTAGATGCAAAAGCAACCCCCGCACCACCAATACCTCCAAATGCAAGCAAACCTGAAATAGGGAGGCCAAATAGCTGCATGATACCCATGCCACCAATGATAATGACTGTAATATTCAGCAAGAGGGCCACAGCGTGTACCATTGTCTCGTCGACTTCTTTTCCTTTGCCTTTACCTTTTTTAGGGCGTTTATTTTTGTTTTGTATGATAAGTTTCTCTGCCTTCTTAATAAAACGAACAGCAGCCCAGGTGAGCGAGAAAATAATTCCTGCTTTTTTTATTGGGGTGAGATACGTAAAAAGCCAGGCATCATGCTGCCCTGGAAAACTCAGCATACAAGCAATTGATAAGCCGATGAGCCATATGATGAGTGCGAGGGGTTTATGAATGGCGCGAAGAAATGCCTCGGCATATAAGACACTTTTTTGCTCGGCTTTAATGACGAGCTTGCGTGTAATGAGTGAAGATGCGAGGTGAACAATAAGCGTGCAAACCAAGGCTGCTACAACATGTAAAGTCCACAAATGTGTGCCAAAAAAAGTCTCGAGATGGTTCATATGATTGTGTTAGCTTTATTTTAAGACAGCTTGTATTGTAGGAGATTGTTGAAAATAAAACAATGATAAGCCTTGTGCTTTACTTGGGTTTATATGGTCTCTAGAGAAGGCGTGGATGTTTCGCGGTTGCTATTTTCTGAAAAATGATTGAGTGCGAAAAATCCGATACTAACACTGACAAGTCCCGCAACAGCGAGTGATGGTGGCATGGAAAGGGCTAAGCTTGCAATGAGTATGATGCCACCTGCAACAATTGCAAGCCTTGCAAGGCAGCGCAAGTAAAAATATGCATCGAGTGCTTGACTGTTTTTGCTAGATATTGCCTTCGGAGCCGGTGCAGACGTACTGTTTACCCCAGCATAGAATGACGTGGATGGTGCTTTTTCATGAGGATAAGCAGCTTCAAATATTGCGCGTGTTTTATGGCGGAGTACATCGTTAGCATTACCATGACTGTCCAAAACATCAATGAATTCGTCGTCATGCACATTTGCGGCGCTATTGATGGCTTTCATTTTTTTATGACTATAAGCACAGGTGAAGTCTCCACATGCATAACCATCTCTTTGTGGCTTAAGCGGGCCTGTAAAGGTGATATCAAGTTTGTCAGCTGGAATACTAGACTTTAATAAAACATTTATTGCAAACGACTCAATTGATTTAGCGCCTTCAGGCCCGTAGGGGTCAAACAATTCAAGTGAGTATTTGTTTTCAGTATATAAGGGCTTGGTCAAATAGAGTCCACGCCAGTGGCCTGGGCCTATAGGTATCAATACATGCGTGATGTCTTCATGTTCTAGCGCGATGCGTATGGCTTCTTGAGTAGACTTGTGTGTTCCTGCGTCAAATCGGTTGACAGGTGCGATGACAGTGACACGCTCTGTTGACTTGGGCATTAAAGCGTTTACATCGTGGTCTTCTAGCCAGCTGCTAAAGGTACGACGATGTACTTTTACAGCTGAGTATCCACCATGACGCGCATGTTCTCTTTTAGCTTCAGCCGTTTCTTTGTCCATTATTTCGGTGAGTTTGCTGAATATATATTTGGGCGTGTGCTCGTTGATGTCATCTTTATATGCTTCTAATTGTTCAAAGAGTGTTACTAAAAACGTTTCACTTTGGCTATCGATAGGTGTGCCGTAAAAAGCAGCAGTTCGAGCAACATCTTGAAGCAAGACTTTCTGTTCTTCGGTTGCAGGTTGTTTAGCAGGATATTGCAACAAGAGATTTTCTACGCTTTTCTTTGCGATACCCTCTTTTTCTATCGTGCGTTTTAGTGGCTTAAAAATTGAAAGTATGGTTGCTTCCTCACTGTCTTCAGCAGTGTACTCTTCGATTTGAGAAAACAATTCTGTAAGCGTGGTTTCACTTTGCAGGTGTAAGCTAATCCCATTGCGTGCTGCATGTTGGGTGATTGCTGCGAGCAGCGCTTGATAAAGCTCATCGTCATTTTTTTCGGGGACATGCACTTTGAGTACATCAAGGCTTTCGGTTACTTTTGCGTCGATGATGCTTTTAAATCGTTCAAATACTGCTTGAGCAGTTTTGTCTACATCCATCGCATTTGCAGCAAGGGTTTGCTTGATGTCACCGACTAAGGCATCTAAATCATCATTAGGATGATCGTGGAGCGGGATATCAGCCAAAGCAGCTAAATCATTAACAGCTTTCAGGCATGCTTGATACTCAGGTCTTTTGTCTTTACGACAACTTGCTATGAGTTTATTGAGGCCTAGTCCGGTGGTGGCTTTATCAAGTGGCATACTACTTTCTCTTTGAAGGCGTAAATTCAGCATTATTTGTATAAAAATTATACCAAAAATGAGTCATTCTATCAATACTCCATGTGGCATCTTATTTCTATTTGAAAGTGCTCTGATTTTTGACTTAAAATGCCGGATTTTTAAGAAACATGCATGAAACCCACCCTTTTTCTCTTGAGTTTTCAATGATCTGTTCTATAGTGTTAAAAAGTGGTTTAAAATAACAAAAAAGTGGAGGATTGTGGGAATCCCACAGTGAGCAAACCATGTTTCGTGGAATAAACGCCATTAACTTAGACAGCAAGGGCCGTTTCGCGATTCCCTCACGATATCGGGAGGGGCTTGGTGAGCATATTGTTGTAACCATCGATACCGAAGCAACTTGCCTATTGCTTTATCCTTTAGCAGAGTGGCAAGTCATAGAAGATGGTCTGCAGCGATTACCCAGTTTTAATGTGGCAGCTCGGCGTATTCAACGTTTACTGATAGGGCATGCAACGGATATTACGTTGGATGGTAATGGACGTGCATTACTTCCACCGCTTTTAAGAGAATATGCAACGCTTGAGAAACGTGTGGTGCTGATTGGGCAAGGGAACAAATTTGAGATTTGGGATGAAGAAGCCTGGCAAATGCGTCGTGCTGAATGGCTTAAAGAAGAGTCATCGGGTGAAGGGTTGCCTGATGAAATGAAAACGTTTTTCTTGTGATGGAGTCATTTGATGATAGGCACACATCAACCTGTTTTGCTTGAAGAGGCAATTGCCGCACTGAAAGTGGTGCCTAATGGTATTTATGTGGATGGTACATTTGGAAGAGGCGGGCACTCACAACTCATTGCTGATGCACTAGGGCCTTTGGGGCGTTTGATTGTGCTTGATAAAGATGCAGATGCAATTGCGCATGCTAAGCAACGCTTCGGGCAAGATAAACGTATTTTGCCAATCCAGGATTCGTTCGCAAATATTGAAGTCATCGCACGTGACGTGGGTGTTTTTGGGCAAATTTCTGGCATTTTATTGGATTTGGGGGTTTCGTCACCTCAACTGGACGAAGCATCTCGTGGGTTTAGCTTTATGCAAGCAGGCCCACTTGATATGCGTATGAATACTAATCAGCCACTTACTGCAGAAATATTTGTAAATAAAAGCAAAGAAGCAGAAATGGTTGAAGTGTTTAAAACCTATGGTGAAGAGCGTTTTGCGCGACGCATTGCAAGAGCAATCATACGAAAACGCACAGAACTTGGGCCTATTACCACGACAACAGAATTGGCTGAAATCATTAAAGAAGCGCATCCAGCATGGGAAAAGCACAAACATCCCGCAACACGTGTGTTTCAGGCGATTCGTATTTATATCAACCAAGAGCTTGATGATTTGGCAGAAGGCTTAAAACAATGCGTACAAGTGTTGGCACCCGATGGGCGTTTGGCAGTCATTAGTTTTCACTCGCTTGAAGACAGAATGGTCAAACGATTCATGAAGGCAGAAGAAGAAGGCATTCAGTTGCCTCGCAATTTACCGGTGATGGATACACGTGCCAATACTCACTTTAAGCGGGTAGGTAAAGCAATTAAACCAACCGATGAAGAGAAAGATGACAACATTCGCGCACGAAGTGCAGTCCTTAGGATTGGGGAGAAAATATCATGAACGCTGCGGCAAAGGTGATTCAACAAAATAGCTTGTTTGAGGGTCACTGGGCGCGCGTCCAGTTTTCAAAGTTATTGTTATTACAAGTTGGATTACTTTCTTTAGTGCTGGCAAGTGCACTTTCGGTGGTGTATGTGATTAACCTTCACCGGGTGACGTGTGCGCAAACACAACTACTCCAACAAAAAGCGCACCAACTTCAGTTGCAATGGGGGCAGCTCTTACTAGAACAGGCGAGCTTGGCAACACCTGCACGGGTTGAAATGTTGGCGAAAGAAAAATTACACATGGTTTTCCCATCACATCAGCAAATATTTGCGCTGCGTGCCGAATGAAAGGAGCTTGTCACCGTAAACGTGTTTTAGCGCTCAGCGCTTTCTTTTTAATGCTGCTTGCGGCCTTAGTTTGGCGGATGTTTGCTTTAATGGTGCTTGATAGAAGCTTTCTGCAAGGACAAGGAGATGCACGCAGTGTTCGCGTGGTGAATACCCCTGCATTTAGAGGCATGATATTTGATAGACAAGGTGCGGCAGTTGCGGTGAGTACGCCTGTGCAATCAGTATGGATAAATCCTAAAAGGTTTAATCCAACACCCGTTGAGCTTGGGCATTTGGCTCGTATCTTAAACATGCCCAAGCAGCATATTTCTTACAAAGTAGAAGAACATGATACACGCGGGTTTATCTATTTAAAGCGCCATCTAACGCCGACACAGGCAAAAAAAATTGAGGCATTGAAAATTCCAGGCGTTAATTTCAAACAAGAATTTAAACGCTATTACCCCGATGCAGACAGTCTTGCTCAGCTCATTGGGTTTACCAATATTGATGACGATGGTATTGAAGGGCTTGAACTCGCATATCATGAATGGTTAGATGGCGTGCCGGGCAAGCGTCGTGTCATAAAAGATAGGACAGGGCGTATCATTGATGAGCTAGGTGTCATTCAAGAACCAAGGCCTGGACAAGGATTACAGCTTAGTATCGATAGAAGAATTCAATTTTTTGCTTACCACGAATTACAAAAAACAGTGGCGGAGTTTGGTGCTAAATCAGGTTCAGTTGTGGTGTTGGATGCAAAAGACGGAGAAGTGCTTGCAGTTGTAAACTGGCCTTCATTCAATCCGAATGCACGGAGTCGTTATGATATATCTGCTTATCGTAATCGTGCGATGACGGATACTTTTGAACCGGGCTCGGTTACAAAGCCTTTTAGTATTGCAAGTGCACTTGAGAGTGGTTTATTTACACCCGACACAGTGATTGATACAAGGCCAAGCTGGATGATGGTGGAAGGACATACGGTGCGTGATGTGGGCAACTATGGCGTCCTCGATGTGCGCGGTGTTTTGCAGCACTCAAGTAACGTTGGGATGAGCAAAATGGTACTTGCAAGCCCGCCAGAACATCTTATTAATTTCTTAAGACGTTGTGGTGTTGGAAGCCTTACAGCAAGCGGCTATCCCGGAGAAAGTGAGGGCACTATTGCAAGCGCTGCCGAAACGGGGCCTTTTATGCTTGCAACCCTGAGTTTTGGATATGGTTTATCAGTAACGGCTTTACAGCTTGCTAAAATGTATTCTATTTTTGCAAACAATGGATATTTAATGCCAGTCCATTTATTACATTCAGATGAGAGATATACAGGTAAGCAAGTTTTGAGCGCTAAAATTTCAGAGCAAGTGCTTGAAATGATGGAGTTGGTGGTGAAACCTGGAGGGACGGGTACGCGAGCTGCGGTACCGGGATACCGTGTGGCAGGAAAAACAGGCACTGCAAGAATTGCAGGTCAACATGGGTATCAAGAAAAACGTTATATTGCGAGCTTTGCAGGCGTTGCTCCCGTTTCACATCCGCGTCTTGTCGTTGCAGTTGTCATACATGAGCCAACAAAGGGTTCATTCTATGGGGGGCGTGTGGCAGCACCTTTATTTTCAAAAGTGATGGAGATATCACTCAGATTATTAAACATTGAGCCAGATGCAGCAGATAAGGTACATACATCATGAAATCTTTGAAAGACTTACTTGAGCAGCCACCAAAGGGGCTTCAAAACGATAGCCGTCTCATTAAGCCTGGAGATATTTTTTTAGCATATCCAGGTGAGGTAACAGATGGGCGACGCTTTATTGGTGAAGCTGTTAAGTCAGGGGCATCAGCCGTTTTGTATGAGCCAGAGGCGGCTTCAGATTTTCTAACAAACCTTCCAAGGCAGATTCCTTTAATTGCCTACCCCCATTTGGCTGAGCACTTAGGACATTTAGCCAAAGAAGTATATGATGTACCTCAAAATGCATTTAAAATTTCAGGCGTTACCGGTACAAATGGTAAAACAACAATTGCTTATCAATTGGCACAAGCGCATGACTTACTAGGACAACGCGTCACTTATATGGGAACACTTGGGGCGGGTTCATTGAATGCAATTAACCCTTTAAATAATACAACGCCTGATGCACTGTGTGTTCAAAAAATGTTACATGAGTGGGCGTTATTAGATGTGCAGCATGTAGCAATGGAAGTGTCATCGCATGGGCTTGCCGAAGGGCGGGTTAGAGAGGTTCAATTTACGCAAGCAATCTATACAAACCTAAGCCATGAGCATTTGGATTATCATAAAACGTTTGACGCATATGCAGCGGCTAAGGCACGTTTGTTTGCTTATCCGAGCTTAAAGTCAGTGGTTTTAAACCAAGACGATGCGTACGCTGATTTAATGCGTGCAAGTGTGCCCCATGGTACTGAAATATTAACATATGGGCTTCACCCTCAAAGTGATGTGTATGCCGAAAATATTAGGCTGCGTATGACAGGTAGCCTTTTTGATGTCAAAACACCCATGGGGCACTTTGAATGCGCGGTGCAATCTTTAGGTCAGTTTAATGTGTATAACAGCTTGGCACTTATCACAAGCTTGCTTGCTGATGGGTATGCATTATCGGACATTGCAACAGTTATGCCAAAGCTTTCAGCATCTCCTGGGCGTATGGAACGCGTGTGTGCGACGCCTGTTGTGTTAGTTGATTATGCCCATACGCCAGACGCACTTGAAAAAGCACTGCAAACCCTCGCTGAATTAAAGCAATCTAAGTTTTTTGTGGTGTTTGGTTGTGGAGGAGATAGAGACAAATCAAAGCGTACTTTAATGGCGCGTGTCGCAGAAAAATATGCAGACCAAATCATTATTACAAGTGATAATCCACGTACTGAAAACCCTCAACATATTTTAGATGAGATAGCGAGTGGGTTTAGTGAGGGTGCTGATGTATTAAAAATAGAGAATAGACGAGAAGCCATTCATTGTGCACTGAAGCTTGCAAGTCCTGAAGATATTATTTTGATTGCAGGTAAAGGCCATGAGGCATACCAAGAAATTAATCACGAGCGCATGCCGTTTTCAGATGCTGCCGTTGTAAGGGAGTTTAAGCTGTAGCGCTCAGTAAACATTTTGCAGACAAGCCCTAGATTGTATCGGTTGCATTAAACGTTTGGTTATGACCCGAGGCGTTGGTGGCTTGAGTTTTTTGAGGGGCTTTTATTGTTTTAATGGGAGATATTTTGGTTTTAAAACGTGCGATATGCTGCTCGTTTGATGTTTGGTAGTGAAGGGGGAGTGTATCTAGGAAGTCTTTAATAATAGGACGTGTTTGATTGGCTGCAATCAGTAATTGGCAGCCTGCATCTAGCGCTTGTTTGCCGCGAGTCAGTAAATCACCAATATCAGCGCCTGTCATGCCAAGGCAATCGCTGATAATAAGCCCTGTAAAGCCCATTTTCTCCCGTAAAATATCGTTAAGCCACATAGGTGAGTAACCAGCTGCGTGTGTCGCATCAATGTTTGGATAGGTGACGTGTGCGGGCATTACAGCATCAAGCGCACTTGAATCAATGAGACTTTTAAAGGGGATTAAGTCGCACGCTTCGAGTGTTTCGAGTGAGCGTTCATCAGAAGGAAAGCCAATATGTGAATCTGTTTTGCAAAATCCATGACCTGGAAAATGCTTACCAATCGCCGGCATGCCTGCGTGGTGCATGCCTTTAATGAAGGCTGCGGCAAGGACTGTGACTGTATTTGGGTCTGCATGAAAGGCGCGGTATAGCCCACCAATAATGGGGTTCGGTCCATGTATGTCAAGCACTGGAGCAAGTCCTACATGAATGCCGCATTGACGTAACTCGTGTGCCATGTGTTCGCCGTATTGCTCGGCGAGCTTAAGGCCTGCCGCTTGGTTTAAGTCGTAGACTTCACCATATATACATGCCGCAGGTAAGGGGCGGAATCCAAGACGTTGGATACGCTGCACATAGCCACCTTCATGGTCTATGAACAGGATAAGCTCTGGATTAATCGCATGAATTTGCTGGGTGAGTGCAATGAGTTGTTCGCGATCTTTGATATTTCGGGTAAAAAGAATGACCCCAGAGGTGTTTGGATGTTTTAAGAGTTCGATTTCTTCATCAGCGATGGTTAACCCCAATAAATCGATAATGACAGACACGAGAAGCCACCCCACTTATTCGAACCAATATTTTCGCGCAGTGTATCACATTAGGTTAGACTCTGCGATGATTTGCGCGTATAGTTTTGCCATTCTTGAAAACGGACAAGGAGTTTTAACCATGACAACTCAGACTTCAGGACCTGATGCGCTTGCAGAAATGATTCGGGCGCGTACCCCTGATATTCACCCACGTATTGGTATTGTACTGGGCTCAGGCCTTGGTGCATTTGCTGATAAATTGGAAAATGCGACACGTATCTCCTATGCGGATTTGCCTGGTTTTCCTTCAGTTACTGTTGATGGACATCAAGGTACCATGGTAGTAGGTGAGTTGTTTGGTGTTGGTGTGGTTTGCCTGCAAGGGCGTATGCACTTATATGAAGGCTCAAGCCATGATGTCGTTAAAACCTACATTCGTACGTTAAAGCGTCTTGGCTGTGAATATTTCTTTGCAATCAGTGCATCGGGTTCTTTATGCGAAAGTGTGGGTCCAGGTCACTTAATGTTAATTAAAGATCATATTAATTTGCAAGGAACAAACCCACTGATTGGTCCAAATGATGATGACTTTGGTGCGCGCTTTTTTCCGTTGGATGATGTTTATGATCGTGAAACACGTGAAACGTTAGTACATCTTGCAGAAGAAATGGGGCTTGTATTGCCGGAAGGTGTGTACGCAGCTGTTACAGGGCCTAACTACGAGACAGCTGCAGAAATTAAAGCATTGCGTATGTTGGGTGCTGATGCAGTTGGCATGTCAACGGTACCTGAAGTGCTGGTTGCAACGCATTGTGGAATGAAAGTTGCAGTGATTGCAATGATTACAAATTTTGCAACAGGGCTTGCTAGCATTAGCCACTCTCACAAAGCTGTGGTTGAAATGGCCTCACAATCAAGCGATAAAGTATGTGTTTTATTAAAGCAATTTATTGAAACACTGTCTAAGTAGTCTTTTTACCTGTTGTGTATACCAGACAAGCTATGATGAGCTTGTCTGGATGTTTACTGCAGCATGAGTGCAACCCAAAAGATAAGGCCATAAAAGCCATTACTTGTGAAGGTGCGTAGGTAATCAGGATTTTTACCTCGGATAATGCGCTGTTGCTGGATAAAGAGCAGGCACCCAACACCCCAAAAAACATAGAAAAACATATTGAACTGAAGCGTTATTGCAACGATAAGCCAAACCAGTTGCGTAGCTGCTTGAAATAAACCAACGATATTTTTATCTTGAGATGCAAATAAAATAGCGGTTGATTTAACGCCTATTTGCAAATCATCATCTCTATCGCCCATGGCATAAATGGTATCGTAAGCTACAATCCAGCAAAAGTTGAGGAGTATCAGCAAAAAAGTAGTCGTGTTGAGTGGTGTACCTGAGGCAGTATAAGCCATTGGTATTCCCATTGAAAAGGCGACCCCTAACACAAGCTGTGGCGCTTCAAAAAAACGCTTACAAAAAGGGTAAACGGCTGTTAATACAACACTTAAAAGGGCGTATTTAAAGCATGCCTCAGGGAGCCTTGTTAGAATAACCAGTGCGCAAAAAAGCAATGCAATTAACAGGATAAGACTTGCTTGTAACGTAATGGTCTTTGCTGCAAGAGGCCTACTTTTAGTACGTTTTACATGTGGGTCGACATGTCGGTCGGCAATATCATTTAAAAGACAGCCGGCCGCACGCATCACAAAGGTTCCCAATAGAAAATAAAATACCAGGCGTGGGTTTGGTGTGCCGTCACTTGCAAGCCAAAGTGCCCAGGCTGTCGGAAACCACAGTAAGAGAGTACCAATAGGTTTATGGAGCCGTAGAAGGTGGATATAAGGCGTTAAATTCATGTGCAGTACCTTAAAATGCCAGGAAGCATTATTTCTAGTAAATAAAAATCAAATTGTTTGTGTATGGTAAAGGTGGATACACGCCCCCACAAGCAGTATGCCGGTGTTGCTTCTTTTAAGTGCTGCATTAAGTAGTTGTATTCTTGCATATGAGAATGCATTGCATATAACTTGATATCATGACGTGTAATATCAGGGTGCGGGTGAATAAGCTCTCCGAGTGCTTGATGCTTTAAGCAATCAAACAGCTTTTTTTCCGCATGGTAAGCTCTATATGGCAAAATAGTTCTTGCATACCAACAAGGGGCATTATCGTCCCACATCATGATTTCACGATGCAATACCTCTGTATTTTCTGGGAGTGACAGCGCGGTTTGATCCCAATCATCTGTCATCTCCCAGAGGTGTGTTAAAACCTCAAGCCGTGTCTCTTTGGCAACGGCTTTCAGTTTATCCGTGATAGAGCCCTGGCGGGTTAGCCATGTCATCACTTGAGGCAGATGCATCGTGGATTGTGTCATAATAAGTGGTACCGTTAATTACTACACCAGCATGCGGTTGTGTAGAGGGTTGTGTAAGAGAGCGGTGCGCCTGGAACATAGATTGTCGTTGATGATTAGCTACTTGCTCCCTGTATTGTTCGAGTAAAACACAGGCTTTGTCATTATCTGCAGGCATTCTCGTACGCTCAAAAATATCAGTATATGCGCGGCTTGCATCGAGATATTGTCTGAGCGCTTCGTAGCAGTATGCTTGGTGTCTAAGGGTCTGCGTATCTTTGCAGTCATTTTGAATAGACTCATAGCAACGAAGCGCACTGTGATAATCTCTTCGTTCTAAAAAGAGTGTTGCATCATCAAGTGCTTGCTCGATAAAGAATTGGTTTAAACGGTTAATTTGATTTTGTATACCTTGGTTTTGCCTTTCATCATTGCCCATTGGAATACGTAAGTAAGTATCGAGTGCTGCTTCATATTCTTTTCGAACAAAGAGTAATGGTGCAAGCGAGAGTAAAATAGGACGCTGGTTGTAATAATCGGGGTAACTTTGGTAAGCTTCAAGTGCTAAATCAAGCACTCTTTGTCTTCCTGAATGGTCTTCTGGGAGAAGTATTGCTGCCTCTTCATAAAGGCGCCCAATTTTTATTGTGAGATGGATATTTGTATGCCAGTTATTAATGCTTTTGAGTAATTCTGCTGCATGCGCATAGTGTTCTAGTGCCTCATGACAGCTTGACGCTACTGTATAATAGTGTGCTGTATAAGGTGGGGAAGCTTGCCCTAGTACATCTAGGGCGTTTTCTGCGCCTACGAGGTTAAGTATGCATTCTGCTTGAAGCGTTTTCCACTCATTGTTAAGCAAGCTACAACGACGTAGCAAAAAAATAGCTTCGGTAAATTTCTTTTCTTGTATTAAATGCTTTGCATTATTACGAAAATTAAAATTTTCAATTTCTTCAGGTGTCATATGGTAAACCTTCTTCATTAAATATAACGTGTTTCATCGGGTAAATGCGCTTCTTTGAAGCCTTTTTTACGCAGCATGCAACTGTCGCAGTGCCCGCATGCTTCCCCTTTTTCATTGGCTTGATAGCATGAAACTGTGTGTGTGTAGTTAACGCCTAGTGTGTGCCCCTTTTGAATGGTTTGTGCTTTGCTTAAATGAAGTAAGGGTGTTTTAATCGTAATAGGTTGTGTTTCTACGCCTACTTTGGTTGCAAGATTGGCCATGTTTTGAAACGCTTCAAAATACTCGGGCCTACAGTCAGGATAATGCGAATAGTCGATACTACTTGCACCAATAAAGATGGCTTCGGCATTGAGTACTTCAGCAAAGGCAAGTGCAAAAGATAAAAAAATGGTGTTTCTTGCAGGCACGTACGTGACTGGAATATTGGTATCTCCCGTGTAGTCAGGCACCTCAATCGCGTGATCAGTGAGTGCCGAGCCTTTAATACGTTCAAGTGCTGGCACAGGCATAATGTGGTGAGTAACGCCAAGAGACTTCGCAACGCGTTTTGCTGTTCCAAGCTCTGATGTATGACGCTGTCCGTAATCAAAGCTTAAGGCATGACAGGTATAGCCTTCGGACTTTGCGATGGCAAGACACGTGGTAGAGTCGAGTCCGCCAGAGAATAAGATGACGGCCGATTTTGTCGTTTGATTCATACGATTTTTTCTTCAGATTCAGATAATAAATTAAATAAGTAACCAAAACCACGGACGGTTTTAATCCATAGTTCACCCGCAGCATTATGACCTAATTTTTGGCGCAAATTACTAATGTGTACGTCAATACTGCGGTCATAGGCTGTAAACTTGCGATTAAGTGCGTACTCTGTAAGCTCTTCTTTAGAAAGAGCTTGTCCTGGTGATTTGAGCAAAATTTCAAGAATTTTAAACTCAGTGTTCGTTAGCTCAAGGGGAGTGTTACTCAGTTTTGCTTGATGCTGCGCAAAATCAACGATAAGGTCACCGCACTGAATTTTAGGGCGTGATAGCGCTCGTGTTTGCCGTGTGCGACGTAAAATGGCATTGAGTCTTGCGAGTAGCTCATGAGGGTCGCATGGTTTAGTGAGGTAGTCATCGCCGCCAACTTTAAGCGCCATTAAGCGGTCTACTTCTATATCGCTAGCACTCAAAAATAAAGCAGGGGTTTGTTTTTGCATTCGGAGTGTTTCAACAACTTCAAGCCCATTTTTTTCAGGGAGTAGTAGCTCGAGAATGATGGCATCAAAAACATGATTCAAAGCAAGTTTTAAGCCTACTTCTGCCTCGTTTGCAACTGAGGTTTCAAAACCTTCGGAG
>JARGNV010000006.1 GCA_029212465.1 Legionellaceae bacterium
TTCTTGGGCAAAAAACGACTGTACTTTTTGATGTTACAAACCAAACGAATCAACCACGAACTGTGTATCTAAAACATCCTCAAAGCGCTCTTTTAAGCGCAACTGTATCGCAAGGCGTTAACCTTCAAAATACAGCAATCACAACCTACTGCTCTTTAAAAACCAGGCTTCAACCAGGCGAGACTTGTAGACTCGTGCTCTACATCGATACCTCAGGACTAAACAGCACTTCACTACTATCTCATCTAAAAAGTTTCTCTTCTTCTGAGCGAGTTCCAACTATTTGCGAAGATACTGCGTATACGACTTGCTCTCAGGTGGCAGTTTCTGACGGCCTGATATTGAACGTGCTTCAGCAAGCTCTCTCTGCAAAACCACACGTGCTGAATAGTTCACTTTCAACTTGCCAAGGTTCAGGTATTGAGAGTTGTCAGGTACTCAATAACAACTCTTCCTATCAATGTAAAGACTACTTTGCTAATGCGGGTAGTGAGTGCTCGCTCAACGATGGGGTATGCGAAATCAGTAAGTCTTGTGCACCTCCAAAGCCCCCTACCTGTATTGGCACAGCAGCACCTACAAATAACAATACGGGTGAGCTGGACTGTGATTATATTAACAATGAAACAGACTGTGGAACACTTGATGCTTACGCCTCATATGGTGTTACCGGCTATAGTGTTAACTCAAATATCACGCTTCAATGTGCATGGCTTGCTAATGCAAATGGAGTAGAGTACTGCCAAAGCATGGGAACACAATGTAAAACTTAAGGCTTGAATATAAAGTTACCTTTTTATTGCATTGTCGCACATTATTTGATATAAAACGCGGCTTAGATTTAAATTAAACATTGCGGAGCAATAGCATGTCACGAGTATGCCAAATTACAGGCAAGCGCCCCACCACAGGAAACCGGGTGTCGCACGCCAATAACAAAACAAAACGTCGGTTCCTTCCTAACATCCAAAGCCATCGTATTTGGGTTGAAGAAGAAGCACGCTTTATCACCTTAAAAGTCAGCACCAAAGGCCTTCGTATTATCGATAAATTAGGTATTCAAACGGTACTCAAGCGACTTCGTGACAAAGGCGAAAAAATTTAACTTGTAAAAGAGGAATGGCATCATGGCTGCTGTGACAGTTAAAGTGAAGATGGAATCAACCGCAGGAACAGGTTACTACAAAACCACAACTAAAAACCCACGGAATCATCCTGAAAAAATGGAATTAATGATGTACGATCCCGTGATACGTAAGCATGTTTTATTTAAAGAGAAAAAAGTTAAATAAATGAATGCTACATAAAAAAACCCTGCACCTGCAGGGTTTTTTTATGTCTGCTACCGACTATTCTCGATGAGAATCCATCTTTTCTTTATGTTTAATTAACTGCCTATCCAACTTATCAACCAACTCATCGATTGCTGTATACATGTTTTCAGCCTCTGAACTTGCATGTAGTTCGGTCTTTGGAATACATACCGTTGCATCAACAATTTGCCTAATTTTCTCAACATTAAATGTCACATTAATAGATGTAATTCTATCAAAATGCCGCGATAATTTGCCAAGTTTTTCTTCAGTAAAGCTTTTTAACGCGTCTGTGATTTCTACTTGATGTCCTGTGAAATGAATTTGCATACAACGACTCCTTACTTAAATCAGACCCCTATCAACAAAATAAAAGCCTTACTTATAGTGTAATCTTTTTTCTCTGATTATCAATTAGGTATGCATGGTTATTTGCAGTATAAAAGCAGACATGATAAATTAATTGCCATGATAGAGACGAAAATTACAATTATTAACAAACTAGGCCTGCATGCACGTGCTTCAGCCAAGTTTGTGTCGACCGCAGCCCGGTTTCAAAGCCAAATTGATGTGATCAAAGAGGGCCAAAAAGTCAATGGTAAAAGCATTATGGGTGTGATGATGCTTGCCGCAAGTCAAAACAGCGAGCTCACCTTAACCATTGACGGCCCAGACGAACAAGAGATGACAGACGCATTGGTCAACCTTATTAATAATTTATTTGGTGAGAGCGAGTAGCCCCTTACCTCCTGTTGCATTTCTTCGAGCGTCTTTTACCACGCGCCTTTTTAAGCCCCGTTAACGTCTGAAATGGGCCCGAAAAGGCATAGCCTAACGATGCAACAAACAACATGACTGATGGTTCTGCAGCAATCGTTACAAACAACAATACAATCAATAACACTTGAATGAATGGTATTTTTCCTTTGAGATCGAGTGTTTTAAAACTGTAATAGCGTATATTACTTACCTGCAAAGCGGCAGCCAGCAACAAAAAGCCAACCGCAACCCAACCAATGAACAAATTAACGGGGCCTTCCGTATAAAACACCCACACAAAAGAAACCAAAATGGCGGCCGCAGCAGGGCATGCAAGCCCTTGGAAATAACACTTATCAGCTGTTTCAACCTGTGTGTTAAATCGCGCAAGCCGTAATGCAACCGCTGCTGTATAAATGAATGCTGCAAGCCAGCCAAATTTTCCGAGTCGCTCAAGCACCCAGCTATATAATAAAACAGACGGCGCAACACCAAAGGTCACCATATCCGATAAACTATCGTATTCAGCACCAAAAGCGGTTTGCGTGTTCGTCATTCGTGCAATGCGCCCATCTAAAGCATCCCACACCATCCCTACAAAAATAGCAATAACAGCCGTATCATACTGCCCTTTTAAAGAAGCAATGATAGAATAAAATGCAGAAAATAAGCTTGCCGTAGTGAGCAAATTAGGTAATAAATATATTCCGCCGTGTGTGTTTTTTTGCTTCATTGTTTATTCCAAGTCAAATTGTTATATCCGAATACTAACATACCCCTCATATAGATGACCATTCGAAGCCTACGAAAATCAGGCAAGTCATGCTAGAATGACGCCCGTAATGCTATACTATACTCATTGAATTAATCCTGTGATTGCTTATGACAAAACCAAAGAACCCCTCTAAATCGTCCGATAAAAAAATTGTCATCGAAGGTGTAACGCCTGCAGGTGATGCTTTTCGTCCAAGTGATTGGGCAGAGCGTATGAGTGGCGCCCTCGCAAGCTTTAAAAACAGCCGCATTCATTACTCCCCTCTATTACAGCCGAGTGTTAATCACGAAGGGTATAAATGTGTATTACTTGACCCCAAGTTAAAAGAATCAAGTCCTCTAATTTACCAATCTATTTTAGAGTTTGCGAAAGCAAACCAACTCAAAATCTGTGACGAAAACGAAACACCTGATTCCGACGACTAGAAACCACCTTCACACCCTCAACCCGTCGCATTTCCCTTGACAGTCCCCATAAACTCAAAAAAGCTTGTAAGCCCATAATCCAGCGCATTAATCGTACTATCAATATTCATTGCAAAAACACCCGCAACCAAAAACGTCACGCCTTTAGACCCTTCTTTCACGCCAGGCTCACTCGAATGTGCAAGTAAAGAAGAGCCCCGCACAAACCAAATCACGCCCGTCGTCTGAATTAAAAATTTAATCGCATTCGTCAGGTTATCTTCCGTTTCGTAAGCATAAGCCAATACATTACTGCTACCAAACGCCGTGTTGGCTAAAGCCTGAATTGCGGTGGGCATAAAAATAAGCCCCGCTCCCATCAAAAAAAACGCAATAGGGACAAACATTTTTTCTTGCGAATGCGACTGCGTGCGCGCATCTCCTATTTTATGAAATTTTCCAAATGCTATCAGAATAAAAATAATACCCAGCACATAGCCAAACCCCGATAGTAACCGTTGTATCGGTGCAAGTGATTGACTCAAATTTACAAAAATAGAAACCAAGTCAGGCATGAAACCCTATCCACACTTGCAATTTGACAGTTTTAGACGCATATTTAGGACCTTTCTCATTTAGTAAAAGCACATCATTATGCAGGCTAACACCTTTACTATCACCTTGGAAGAGGCGTATATGCTAACCCCTTCCGTCAAGCATTTCATTTTTACACCAGAAGAACCTTTGAGTTATCTCCCCGGTCAATTTATTACAGTTCATATTGAGCGCGATGGTAAAATATTACGTCGAAGTTATAGTATTGCAAATGCACCACGAAAAGACCAAAAAATAGAATTTGCTGCAGGCTTTGTCGAGGGAGGTGTTGCCTCTGAGTTACTCTTTCACCTAAAGCCTGGTGATACACTGAGTACCACAGGGCCTTTTGGTCGCCTCACACTCAAAGAAGAAGACCCTTCTCGTTATATTTTTATGGCAACAAGCACGGGCATTACCCCTTATCACGCCATGTTACCCAAGCTTCAAGAGCGTCTGGATGCCAACCCAAACCTCCAAATTGTCATTTTACAAGGCGTACAAACACACGATGACTTACTCTATCATGACACTTTTTTGGCATTCGCAAATCAAACACCGCAGGTCACCTATCGTGCACAATTGAGCCGCGCAAAAAAAGAAGCGCTACAAGCACATGAACATGTAGGATATGTGCAAACAGCGCTCCCTGAGCTCAACTTAAACCCTGAAGCCGATATAGTTTACTTATGTGGAAATCCTGGTATGGTAGACGAGTCTTTTTCCGAACTAAAAGACCGCGGTTTCGCCATACAACGTATTGTGCGTGAAAAATATATCTCGCGATAACCAAAAAAATGAAAGGAGCAGCACCCGTGACACATCATGAAGAATTATCCAAAACAATTGATCATTTATCACACCCAGGAAAAGGTATTTTAGCGGCAGATGAAAGCAATGGTACCATTGGAAAACGCTTTGATAGTATCAACATCGAGAATAGCGAAGAGAATCGACGCGACTATCGCCTGTTGCTCGCATCTACGGAAAACCTTGAGCAATATATCAGTGGGGTTATTCTTTTTGAAGAAACTTTCATGCACAAAAATGAAGCCGGTGTTTCCATTCCAGAGATGTTTACACAAAAAAATATTCTACCCGGCATTAAGGTTGATAAAGGTTTGATTCCTTTACCCAACACCGAGAAAGAGCAAATCACACAGGGGTTAGATGGTCTTGAAGAACGCTTGTTACACTTCAAGCAACAAGGCGCTAAATTTGCTAAATGGCGTAATGTATTTCATATTTCAGATTTCACCCCAAGCCTCGTTGCGGTTAAAGCAGGCGCAGAAACCCTTGCACGCTATGCAACCACCTGCCAAAACGTTGGTATTGTTCCTATTGTTGAGCCTGAGATATTGATGGATGGTGACCACAGCATTGAGTATGCAGCCGAAACTGCTGAAGTTGTTTTACATGAAGTATTCAATGCATTATTTCTACATCAAGTTGCCCTTGAATGCATGATTTTAAAACCTAGCATGGTGACCTCAGGCAAAGAGCACCAACCGTTTAGCACACCAGAAGAAGTTGCAGAATATACACTCAGTGTTTTTAGAAACCAGGTGCCTGCAGCCGTTCCTTCTATAAACTTTCTGTCTGGCGGACAAACACCCGAACAATCGATTATTAACCTCAATGCGATTAACAATCTTGGCCCACAGCCCTGGATGTTAAGCTTCTCTTACGGCCGCGCACTTCAAGAGGCATGCCTTAAAACATGGTCAGGTGTCGAGGCAAATATTCCAGAAGCACAGGCTGCACTACTCAAAGCGGCCGAAGCGAATAGCCTTGCTGCTTGTGGAGAATATAACACAAACAGTTAAAATCTATCTTCAAAAAGCAGCATGTTGCAGGCTAAATGCTTCAAACATGCTGCTATCTTCGCCTATATAGACAAAGTTGCGCAGTTATGTCATAATGCTTCTTTGTTTTCTATCAACCTTACCAACACTATGCGAAAAGTTCTCGTCCTTCATGGGCCTAACTTAAATCTTTTGGGACGACGTGAACCCGCGCATTATGGCACCCAAACGCTTGAACAATTAAACCGCTCGCTTCAGACTAAAGCTGGAATCAATAACTGCACGCTCGAAGCGCAACAAAGCCAGTCTGAGTCAAGCCTCATTACAGCCATTCATGAAGCACACGAAAACCATACCGATTACCTCATTTTTAACCCTGCGGCATTCACCCATACAAGTATTGCCTTGCGTGACGCATTGCTTGCAGTAAAGCTACCATTTATTGAGGTGCATATTAGTCGCATCTTTTCGAGAGAAAGCTATCGCCATACCTCTTATTTTTCAGATATTGCACGCGGCACAATCACAGGGTTTGGCACCTACGGCTATCATTTAGCCTTAGATGCCATTATTTATGAATTCAACAACGTCATTGAGTGAGATAACATACCATGGATATTAGAAAAATTAAAAAACTCATCGAGTTATTAACCGAAACTGGCATTTCAGAAATTGAAATTAAAGAAGGCGAAGAGTCATTACGTCTTACACGACATACAAATGCCAATCATACAACCACTGTTACTGAGCACCTTGTGTCAGCACCTCCGGCTGTACAGCCCCATGCGCCAGCACCTACCGCTGAGCCTGTTGCGGAGGCAGCTACCACGAATGTGCCAGATGGGCACCCCATCAACTCACCCATGGTTGGCACCTACTATTCCGCATCATCACCTGAAGCACCACCTTTTGTAACGGTCGGCCAAACCGTCGCAGTTGGAGATACATTAGGTATCATCGAAGCAATGAAAATGTTCAATGAAGTTGAAAGCGATAAAGCAGGTGTAGTAAAAGCCATTCTTGTTTCAAATGGCTCACCTGTTGAATATGGCGAACCGCTTTTCATCATCGAGTAGGAGTTTGCATATATGTTAAGTAAAATTGTCATCGCCAACCGTGGTGAGATTGCACTGCGTATTTTACGTGCCTGTAAAGAGCTAGGCGTTCAAACGGTTGCAGTACACTCAGAGATCGATAAAGACTTGCTTCACGTGCGCCTAGCAGACGAAACGGTTTGTATCGGACCAAGCCCATCGGCTAAGAGTTACTTAAATATTCCAGCGATTATATCAGCAGCAGAAGTCACTGATGCGGTGGCTATTCACCCAGGCTATGGCTTTTTATCTGAAAATGCTGACTTTGCAGAGATGGTCGAACAAAGTGGTTTTCGTTTTATTGGCCCACGTGCTGAAACCATTCGTCTTATGGGTGATAAAGTATCAGCTATTCATGCCATGAAAGAAGCTGGTGTCCCTTGTGTACCGGGCTCCGATGGCCCCCTCACCAATGACAATGCTAAAAATTTAGAACTTGCTCGTGATATTGGTTATCCCGTTATCATTAAAGCCGCTGGCGGTGGTGGTGGACGCGGTATGCGCGTTGTACATAGCGAGTCTAACTTGTTAAATGCCATTGCACTTACACAAAGTGAAGCAAAAGCAGCATTTGGTAACCCTGTCGTTTATATGGACAAATTTCTGGAAAATCCACGCCATATTGAGTTTCAAGTATTAGGTGACGGACGCGGAGAAGCCATACACTGAGGAGAGCGCGACTGCTCCATGCAGCGCCGCCATCAGAAAGTCATTGAGGAAGCACCCGCACCAGGTATTACACCTGAAATGCGCCACAGTATGGGGCAAAGTGTGGTGAATGCGTGCCGTAAAATGCATTACCGCGGTGCTGGTACCTTTGAGTTTTTATATGAGAATGGCTGCTTTTACTTTATTGAGATGAACACCCGTATTCAGGTTGAGCATCCGGTGACTGAATACATCACAGGCGTTGATCTCATTAAAGAGCAAATCCGTATGGCAAGTGATTTACCCCTAACACTGACCCAGGACGATATTCATTTTGAAGGACATGCAGTTGAATGTCGTATTAATGCAGAAGACCCTAAAACATTTATGCCATCACCTGGTAAAATTAACCACCTGCATCAACCCGCAGGCCCAGGCATTCGGTTTGATTCGCATATTTATAGCAGCTATACGGTCCCACCCCACTATGACTCTATGATTGGAAAGCTCATTAGCTACGGTAAAACACGTGATGAAGCATTTGCGCGTATGCGCAATGCACTTGATGAAATTATTATTGATGGCATTAATACCAACCTTGATTTGCATCGAAGACTTGTCAACGATAAAGGCTTTATGGTGGGTGAAACCAATATCCATTACTTGGAACAGCTGCTTAAAGAGGATTAATGATGTTTGAGTTACACGTAAAGCCCTGTCACGCAGAAGAAGCAGACGCTATTTCTGAGCACCTTGAAGCCAATGGTGCTTTATGTGTAACGCTAGTTGACCAAGAGGACGATCCAATCCTTGAGCCCGCTCCAGGCGAAACGCCCCTTTGGCGCTACTCCATTGCTGAAGCGCTTTATGCAAACGCTATTGATGCAGAAGCAGCGTGGCAGGCGTTACAGCTTAATTACCCAAAACTCACACATACACTCAAACCCATTCCTAATCAGGACTGGGTACGCGCGTGCCTTGATGATGTAAAACCACGCTTGTTTGGAGAAAACCTCTGGATTTGCCCTTCAAATCACACGCTTCCAAAGCCTGATGCAGTCAATGTAATGCTCGACCCAGGGCTTGCCTTTGGGACAGGGACACACCCAACAACGTCTCTTTGTTTAACCTGGCTTGATGGCGCAACACTTCAAGACAAGACCATCATTGATTATGGCTGTGGTTCGGGTATTTTAGCACTTGCTGCTTTAAAACTCGGCGCAAATCTTGCATATGCTGTTGATTTAGACGAGCAAGCTTTGACTGCAACACAAAGTAACGCCGAAAAAAATAACATCCCAGAAAAACAACTCGCTCTATCACAGCCAGAAGCCCTCATCGAGCCGGTGGACATTCTACTTGCCAATATTTTACTCATCCCACTCTTGGCACTTAAATCACGCTTTGAAACACTTTTAAAGCCTGGTGGTGCACTGGTTTTATCGGGCGTTCTGAACACTCAGGTAGAAACACTCATACACACTTATAGCACCGATGCATGGACACACCAACACACGCACTATGAAGATGAGTGGGCCCTACTCGTCTTTCAGCGTAATTAATACTTAAAACAAATCCAACACTTTTTCTGGTGGGCGCCCTATCTCTGCTTTTCCTTTATGCACAACAATTGGGCGCTGCATAAGCTTAGGTGCTTTGACCATTGCCTCTAACACAGCTTTTTCATCATCTAGTGACAACCCAAGGGTTTTAAAATCAGCTTCATTGGTTCGCACAAAATCTTTCAGTGAAAAATAAGCACGTAACTGCAAGAGTGTCGCCATATCAAGTGGCGTTTTAAGATACTCAACCACAATAGGCTCAATGCCTTTATCTTGAAGCAACTGCAATGTTTGCCTTGATTTAGAGCATCTGGGATTATGATAAATAATGGGTTTTGACATACATAAAATCCTTTGGGAAAGTACCAACAACCAAAGATTTTGAACCCTGAAATTCAGGTGGGCTGCGACTGTGTCAGCTCAGGCTTCCCACACTCAAGCGGTCTAGCACAACACGAACAACAAAATACATCCCTAGCATAAGCTTATAGGTTCAAAAATCAATTGGCTGCTGGATAGCGTAAAGTGTAACATGCCAATCAACTTACATCACGTCGTTTTTTTAGGGGCTATTCCAGGCCCCAAACCCACGATTGCTTAATCTTTCAAAAGACCTAAATCTTTAACTGCTTGGCGTTCTGCACGTAACTCTGCAAGCGTTGCGTCAAATCGCTCTTGGCTATAAGCATTCAATTCTAAGTTATCAATGACACGAATTCCTTCTTCGGAATACACGCGCGTGCCATCAGCACTTGCATGACCAACACGCTCAATTAAGTGTGATTCGCGACGGCATGGGAATGAGAACATAAGCCCTTCATCCACACCATAATGCCCTTGTGAAGAAAGCGCCATTGAGAATGTCTCACCTTTAGGCGTATCAACAATTAAGTGCTGTACACCTCGGATAATGGCATTAGCAGCCGAAGCAGCTGATGATGCACCACGCTCTTTTAACACTGCAGCGCCACGCTGTTGGATGGTTGGTACAAACACCTCTTTTAACCAGACTTCATCCTGAATAACAGATGTAACAGGCAAACCATCAATTTTTGCACTATAAAAATCAGGGAATTGTGTTGCTGAGTGGTTACCCCAAACGGTCATTTGCGTCACTGCTGTAATATCTACACCCGCTTTTTTAGCTAATTGATTTCGCGCACGTAATTCATCAAGCGTCATCATGGCATAAAAACGTTCATCTGGAACATCTTTCGCGTGATGTTTTGCAATGAGCGCATTTGTATTACAAGGGTTACCGACTACAAACACGCGTACATCACTGTTTGCATAATCGTTAATAGCGCGTCCCTGTTCTATGAAAATTTCACCGTTCACTTGTAATAAGTCAGCACGCTCCATACCTTGTTTACGTGGCACAGAACCCACTAAAAATGCCCAGTGAACGCCCATCATGGCCTCTTTCAGGCTTGATGTACACTCAACGTGTTTTAAACGTGGAAAAGCACAATCTTCAAGTTCCATGGCTACGCCTTTTAAAGCAGGCAGTGCTTGTGGCAACTCAAGTAAATGTAATTCAATATCTGTATCATCGCCAAATAACTGACCTGATGCAATTCTAAATAACAACGCATAACCGATTTGTCCCGCAGCGCCTGTAATTGCAACTCGAACCCGTTTATTCATTTAATTTATCTCCCGTCTCGCGATATAATAACGTTTTTGTAAAAATCGTGATTCATGTTACCACTATCCCTCTACATTCACATCCCTTGGTGCATTCAAAAATGTCCGTACTGCGATTTTAACTCTCACAAAAGTCCAACAATTCTTCCAGAGGAACACTACGTAAACAATTTACTGGAAGATCTAGACAATGATATCCACGCGTTTTCAAAACGTCCTATTCACTCTATTTTTATAGGGGGAGGCACCCCAAGCTTGCTATCAGAGCATGCCTACGCACAGCTTTTTGAAGGCTTGCACAAACGCCTGACCTTTATTGAAAACATCGAGATTACCCTTGAAGCAAACCCCGGCAGCGTCGAGCAAGCACGCTTTAAAGCGTACCGTGCACTTGGCATCAATCGCTTATCACTCGGTATACAAAGCTTTAACAAAACACATTTGAAACGCCTCGGCCGCGTTCATAACGATGAAGAGGCGCACAGCGCCATTAATGCCGCACGCGCGGCAGGCTTTGAAAATCTTAATTTAGACCTCATGCATGGCTTACCAGAACAATCCGTTGCCGAAGGCCTTGCTGACTTAAAAACAGCTTTTGCACATGCACCAGAGCATCTTTCTTGGTATCAACTCACCTTAGAGCCCAACACCGTCTTTTATAAAAAACCACCCAAGCTACCAAGTGAAGATATTACTATCCACCTAGAAGAAGAGGGGCACGCATATCTTGCAAAAATAGGTTACCAAAAATATGAAATTTCAGCTTTTTCAAAGCCTGGATACGCAGCGCAACATAACCTCAACTATTGGCAGTTTGGAGACTATTATGGAATTGGTGCAGGTGCACATGGCAAGCTGACTCACCCCGACTTCAAACATATATATCGCACGCGAAAACAACGCCAACCTAAAGACTACCTCACCCCCAACAAACCTTACTGCGTTGAGAAAAAACACTTAACTCCAGATGATATATTATTTGAGTTTATGCTAAACATCACACGCCTTGAAACACCTATCCCATATACACTATTCGAAGCACGTACAGGACTAAGCATCAGCATCCTCATGCCATACTTAAAACAAGCAGAAAAACAACGTTTTTTAACATGCACACAAACCCACTTTCAAATCACTCCCTTTGGGCGTCGTTTTACCAACGACTTACAGCACTTATTCTTGCCATCATAGCAAGCAACCTGCCATACTCTCCTCTAAACAGAATCAATTGACAAAACTGGAGACCTCATGCTCACCATATTACTCATTGTACTGTGCGTTGCTGCAGCATACGCACTTGGCTCTTTGTGCTCAGCCGTAGTTGTGTGTCGCATGGCAAAACTACCCGACCCACGCACTGAAGGCTCCAAAAATCCAGGTGCAACCAATGTCCTTCGGATTGCTGGAAAACAGTATGCAGCGCTCGTGCTAGTCGCAGACTTCCTGAAAGGATTACTGCCTATATGGCTTGCCATGATGTTTGGGCTTGGACCTTTTATACAAGCGCTTATCGGTTTAGCTGCAGTACTCGGACATATTTACCCCATGTTTTTTGACTTTAAAGGAGGAAAAGGCGTTGCAACAACACTAGGTGTACTGATTGGATTACATCCCATGTTTGGTGTAATTGCCATCCTTACATGGGTAACCGTTGCGTACTTTAGCCGTTACTCCTCACTTGCATCTATTGTTGCCGTAACACTGTGCCCATTTTATGCCTTACTCGCATTCCATGAAGGGCAGGCATTTTTTCCCCTGGTAGCACTTGCGCTGGTAGTGCTTTATCAACATCAAGGCAATATGAAGCGCTTGCTAAATGGCAGTGAACCAAAGATTGATTTGAATAAAAAAAGTCAATCAAAAGCAATTAAAAAATAACGAAATCAAAGAAACCAAAGGGGTCAGACTCCTTTGGTTTGATCAAAAAATGGTAATCGTGCATGCACTTCAATAGCGTGGCTTGTATCACGCGCCCCCTGCATCAAGTGCAAGCACCCTGTATACGCAACCATGGCACCATTATCAGTACAGTACTCCAAACGAGGAAAATATACTTCACTACCACGCGCCTGCATTTTGTCGACAAACAGCGTCCGTAGTGCGCGATTTGCTCCAACGCCACCTGCTACAACTAAGCGTGTACCACCCGTAGATGTCAGTGCACGCTCTGTTTTGGCCCAAAGCGTTTCAATGACTGCGTCTTGAAACGCTTTAGCAATAGCCATTTTATCTAAATCAGTTTGATTGCTCTTTTTCCAAGCCATCATTGCATGTGTTTTTAAGCCACTAAAACTAAAGTCAAAGCCTGGCCTGTCAAGCATAGGACGCGGAAAAGGGGCAATTTCAGGGAGATCTGTTATAAGAGATGCTTTATCAGCAAGCGCTGCAAGCAAAGGACCACCTGGATACTCAAACCCCATGAGTTTGGCTGTTTTATCAAAAGCTTCTCCCACAGCATCATCTAAGGTTTCACCCAGCAGCGAATAATTGCCTAACGCACGCGCTTCTATCAGTTGTGTATGTCCACCCGATACAAGCAATGCCGTAAATGGAAAATTAAGTGCCGGCGAGTCAAGCTTTGCTGCCAAAAGATGCGCTTCTAAGTGGTGTACTGCAAGCGATGGAATGCCCAATGCAAAACTCAAGCTTTTGGCAAATGATGCACCAACTAACAGTGCACCCATAAGACCTGGGCCCGTGGTATATGCAATTGCGTCAATGTCTGACTTATTAAGGTGCGCCTCTTTTAACACTGTATCAACCAAGGTCACAATATGTTGCACGTGATTGCGCGAAGCAAGCTCTGGCACAACCCCGCCAAACACACGGTGTGTTTTTATCTGAGAATGAAGTGCATGTGCCAAAAGCCCTGACTTGGCACAATACAAAGCAACACCCGTTTCATCACAAGATGATTCTATTCCTAAAACGCGCATTCAACTTCACCTAGGGTCTAAGGCCACCACCTGTGTGTTCATGACTATTGTCATGCTCCGGTGTATCAGGGTCTAAAATAGGTGGCAAATTCGCCTCAACCCGCCGATGCGCTTCACGATAAATAGCACTAATTTTTTCGGGTGGCTGCGCTCCTAATATTTTTTGAAACTCAGCCTCCTCTAATGGCTGCCCCATAACACCTTCTCTATCTGGGCTTTCCTCAGAATAAGTATAAATACCAGTATCTGCATCGAGCTTGTATCCTTCGTGTTCAAGTAACACTGCAATTGAGTTTTGCAATAGTTCATCTTGATAATTTGCAATTTCATCTGGTATATGGTCATTGCCTGGAATATCTTTAAACTTTACAGGAAACACTAAACGGCCTTCGTGGTCTACCTCTACCATGTCTGAGATATTAATATTTCCAATATCAGTATCCACTTCTCCTTTTTCACGACGAAATCGCATCAAATCTTCGATTGAGTCACCTAGCTTTTCACCAATCATTCCAGCAACATTCACAGCGCCTTTTCCAACCGCCAAGGCAAATTGCCCTATCCTAGTCCATGGTTGATATTTTTCACTGATTGTTTTCGCACCAAGTACCGACCACTGCATAATTTTAGTCGCCGAAGTATCAAAGCGGTCGTACCCCTGAACTCCTGACTCATAGAGCTCTTTACTGGCACGCCGAAACTCATTTAATGTTATCTCCGCTTTTTTCTTTCGCGCCTCTTCCCGTGGTTGACTTTCAAGCGCTTCTCTTTGGGCACGCTCCGCATCCCTCTCCCGCGCCTGATGTTGCGCCTCAGCACGCGCGCGACGCTCTGCATAAATTTTTTCTTTGTAACGCGCATCCTTTAGCGCATCTTGTAAACTCCCATGCGCCTCTTTTGCTTTGTTAAGCGCCTTAACTGCGCCTGGTTTTTTTTGGTTTTTACTACCCATGCCCTTCTCCGGAAAGAATAAAATTAAACCCTTTTGACTTATCGTAGCACAATAAAGTAGGCGACGCATCCCAATCACTCAATACATATTGATAATACACGTCTCCACCTGCTTGATGTTTCACAAGTCCTGGCTTATGCGTATGTCCATGCACGACAATACGTGCATCTTGCTCATTTAAATGCTTGATGAGTGCCTGTGGCACAATATCCGTTTTGTCCAATTTACTACCTACACTACTCGCACTATTCGAACGCACCCCCATGACAATACGCAGACGCAACCACACAGGCAGTTTCAAAAAAAGACGGGGAAACCACCTATTGCGGGTCAAGCGACGAAACCATTGATGAGCGGTATCTTTTGTACAATATCTATCGCCATGAACCAATACAATACGCGCCCCACCCAACTCAATAGCGGTTGGCTCCTCTAACACGATTAATCGTGCCCGCTTAAAAAAGGCGTCACCTAACAAAAAGTCGCGATTGCCGCGCATAAAATACACACGCATGCCCTTGGCGCTTAAATCGGCAAGCGATGCTGCAATGCTATTACTCCATGTATTTGAAGTGTCATCACCCGCCCAAACATGCAAAAAATCACCCAAAATATAGAGGGTTTTTGTCTGCATTGGCACCCATTCTAAAAACTGTTTAAAACGCGCAGAAATATCGGGCATATCTGGATGCAGGTGCAAATCTGAAATAAAAACCGCATCCATCATAATCGTTCAATATCAATCCGCTCGCCCTTTAAAAGCACCTGACATGGGTGCTCACAAGGCTCCATGGTTTCAGGCAAACGATATATGCCAGCTATTGCAACCAGTTCAGGATTAAACGATTGGCAAAAAATACGCGCTGACTGATTACCAGAAATACCTGCGAGCACGCGCCCTCTTAACGTCCCGTAAATATGGATATTCCCTTCTGCCAACAACTCAGCGCCATGTCCAACAGATGCTGTCACAATTAAGTCACCCTGACTCACAACTTGCTGGCCTGAGCGCACAGGGCTGGTAATTAATTTGGTTTGCACACTGCTGGATGACGCTTTCTCTTCTTTGGAGGTTGGCGTCATTTTATCTTCAACCACGCGTTTATCTTGAGTTGCAGAAGAACGAAGCGTTGCAAGCCCTGCCGCTGTAGCACGCTCGCGAAACAAAGCACTCCCACCTTGAACTGCCACAGGCAATAAGCCATGCACACGTACAGCATCACATAACGCAGCTAAATCAGTGGTTGCCTCGGGTAAATCTGTACAGTCTAATACAATCGGGGCTTGCTCAAAAAGACGGGGCGCTTCTGTCACTAATGCCTTCAATTGCGCATTAAACGCCGTAATATCAGCGTCAAGCACTTGAAGTACTGTGAGCGTGTATAAACGACCTTTCAATTTAAATGCTTTTAATTTCAACACATTATCTAACATACCACTAATACCCATCCGCGTTTTTTTTGTTTATACTATCACGCACCCATTTCTAACAAAAGGTCAACAACGTGGATAAATTGTGGCTGGAACAGTATCCAGATGGTATTCCACACACCATTGATGTTAATGCCTACACCTCTCTCACCGCTTTATTCGACGAGGCGTGTCACCTTTATAAAGAAAGAACCGCATATATCAACTTCGGACACAAACTTTCCTATGCTGAACTTGAAGCATTAAGTCGCGCTTTCTCTGCTTACTTACAAGGCCTTGGCCTGACGCAAGGTGCACGTGTTGCGGTTATGCTGCCCAATGTACTGCAATATCCAATTGCTTTATTTGCTATTTTACGTGCAGGCTATGTAGTCGTTAATACAAACCCGCTCTACACAGCTGATGAGGTTAGCTATCAAGTGAACGACTCACGCGCTGAAGCCATTATTGTACTTGCAAACTTCGCAAGCACGGTTGAAAAAGCACTCCCAAACATGCCCAAGTTAAAACACGTTATTATCACTGAAGTAGGAGATGTGCTCACACCTGTGAAACGGGTTGCTATTAATGCCATATTAAAACACTTAAAAAAAGATGTGCCTCCTTATCACATTAAGCAAGCTGTTTCTTTTCGACAAGCCCTTTCAAAGGGGCGTAAAAAACCATTTTCATCCCCACCTCTTAGTCATGAGAACTTGGCTTTCATACAGTATACAGGAGGCACAACGGGTGTCTCTAAAGGCGCTATGCTCACGCACGGTAATTTAGTGGCTAATGTCATGCAAGCCTTCGCCTGGATTACGCCTGTTGGCATTAGCCAAGATGATATTATTGTGACAGCACTACCGCTTTACCATATTTTCTCACTAACAGCGAACTGCCTCACTTTTTTAAAAGCTGGAGCAACGAATATTCTCATCACAAACCCAAGAGATATGAAAGGCTTTATTGGCGCCATTAAAAAGAGTGGCTTCACAGCACTGACGGGCGTTAACACGCTCTTTAATGCACTACTCAACCACCCCCAGTTTGAGAGTATCGACTTTTCAAAGCTTCGCCTCGTGCTCTCAGGTGGCATGGCATTACAAAAAAGCGTTGCTGAACAGTGGTTCAAAAAAACAGAAACCCACATCCTTGAAGCCTACGGCCTTACAGAAACAAGCCCTGCTGCAACCATTAATCCATTAACACTCAAAACGTATAATGGCAGCATCGGCCTCCCACTACCCTCAACAGACATCGCTATTCGTGATGAAAATGGTAATGATTTAGCGGTTGAGGAGGCTGGTGAACTTTGTATTAAGGGGCCACAAGTGATGCCTGGATACTGGCAGCGGGCGGATGAAACAAGCCTCGTCTTCTGGTCAGATGGGTTTTTACGTACAGGGGATGTTGCCAAGCTCGATAAAAAAGGCTTTGTCTATTTGGTCGATCGAAAAAAAGACATGATTTTAGTCTCAGGATTTAATGTCTATCCAAATGAAGTAGAGCAAATCATAGGCCTGATGCCAGGTGTATTAGAAGTGGGAGTGGTTGGTGTCGAAGACAAAGCAGGGGGGGAAGCTGTAAAAGCTTGTATCGTAAAGCGTGACCCATCCCTCACCGAAGAACAAGTCATTACACATTGCAGAAAACACTTAACCGCCTATAAGGTTCCTAAAGTACTGACTTTTTATGATGAACTTCCAAAAACAAATGTAGGAAAAGTGCTCCGTCGTAAACTCAAATAATACAATAGTAGCCCTTGTCCATTGGCAAAAACTCACCTATAGTGACCGACTGTTATAAATGACGAAGGAAAATACATGAAGAAAACAACCTTGTTCTCAGCACTTGCATTAGCGCTCAGTTCGACACTAGCTCTTGCAGCGCCCCCCAAAGTGCTTATTACGCACAATGAAACAAGCCTTGAGTCAAATGCATTTGTTGCAGGCACCATCCCCTCACAGCATCCAACCAAAGCTAACTCTGTGGGTCGCGTTATGTGGGCCTCTGTGAGAATGGCATGTTTTGGACACATTACCAATAATAAATGCCCTGCCCTCATTAAACTAGGCACTAATACAGAGCATCCCATTGAGATCGGCACGGTAACAGTTGACTTAAATACGGGCGAAATTGAGCCTAAATCACTTCATGCAAACGGCTATAGCATGATAGTGAATGGGCCTGCAGAAAGTACATTACGAAAAGGTTAACGCTACAAAAGCAACATACAAAATGTTGTCATTCCAAACTAAGGCAGGAATGACAACACTTTCACCAGTCGATGAATTTTCAATGCCGGTTTGTCATTTTACTGGTACATGACGTTAACCACTAAAATTGACGCACTGGGCGAACCGCATAAGAATTACCAAAATCTCTACTCGCCGCAGCTCCTGTGCTAATATCGATAATTGCAAATGCTGACTGTCCGAAAGCCCGCCTGTCTGTCGTTGATGTCCAGTAAGTGGTTGAACTAGAAAGCGGCGTACCGCCTGCAGCTGAAAGTGCTGCATTAATAATATCAAAGTTGCTCACACCGTTGTTATCAGCAATAATCTGCAACTCATTCGTTGAAGGCAAATAAAAGTTACCAAAACAGACTTTAGACGGAACGGAAGAGTCATCTTCTGGACAAGGAGAGCCATCACTAAGTGCTCGGTGCAAAGTCGCATACCAACCTGCATATGCTGTAGCTCCTCCCGACTGCCCCTGTGATGCATTGTAACCTGCAAGTGCGCCCTGAATAGCTGGTGTATTCAAAGCACCTCCTCCAATGCCATTAGACTGACCTGTCGCATCGACATAATCCGTAGTACTACCTGCCACAAGAAATGAAAAAGCAGCTGAAGTGACATCTAAGAGTGCTATAGCTAAGCCGTGCTGCCTTGTTTCATCAAGATAAATAATGACCCCACCCTGCGTATTTTGACCGATAAAATACGTTGGTGTCTGACTAATCACTCGATTATTATTGATTGTAATACCCGGTCCAGCTTTATAAGCTGCCTCACTAATGCGCTGTTCAACAAAACCAATACTTGCAGGGTTGTTATTATATGTGGCCCCTACCTGAGAACAAAACAAACTACTGAATAAAGTCACAATTGCAAATTGCTTGATAAATCCCTTCATTGCCCCCCTCCTCATTGTATAAGGATAAAACTTCATTTCTCATAGTACCTGACTTTACTCAAAGTGGCCACTAAACGTAGCATCTGCTCAAACGACAATACTTAGAAAAACCTGGGTTCTGGATAAGAAACATGAAGACATCAATCAAGCGGTTTCCATACCGCTTGAAAACCACCGAGTTGCGCATGGTTACTTCCCCATGCATCGACTGTTACATTCGACTGGTTGTTAAAAGTTTGTGTCTTATGTACAGACGCTCTGCCAGCACCCCACAAATACACATAGCCTAAGTCAAATCCAATCGTTGGACGCGGCTGATAGTGCAGACCACATGCAATTGCCCACCGGTCCATATCAGGTAGGCGCGCATCGCGCTCAGCATCTACTGTTGGTGTTTGGTCATAACCTCCCCCAACGCGAATGGTCCAGTGCTCATTCATATCATACAAAGCACCTAACGCAAAGCGCCAAGTATCACGATAATTTTGATTGGTTAAAATGGTCACTGGGCCTTGCGTGCTTTCTTCTATATTAAATCCTGCAACATTATCAAGTTGTGTTGTTTTAAATACACTCCATCCGGTATAAACCAAAGAGCCCAACACAACCCAATGGTCGGTTACATCCTGATATACACTTAAAGTTGTGATGCTAGGCAGATGTGTATCATTACTACTTAATGTATCTGAGATATAAACTGCAGTAGGATCCGTCATATTCGGATCGGCGAGACGCCCAGATAATGTACTTTTCCCATCAAACCGGTGAGCGACCGCTGATTGAAAGTTAAGCCCTATACGTGTGTGCTCATCGTTAAAAAATGCCAGTACACCTGCATGAAATCCAATACCAAAAGAGTCTCCCGTGTTTTCGCTACGTGAATCAAGAAAAGTCGGCGTAACCGGTGCACCAAAAGACTCTAAATATTGTAAGCCTGCAGGGTCACCTGCAACCGCATTGAAAGTAACGCGTGCCCACTCTAAGTCAAGCCCCACTCCAATCGACAAGTTATCCGTAATATATCCGCCAATTTCAGGAGAGACGAGCAAAGTTAATAATTCAGTTAATGTGCCAGAATACCGAAGCGGTGAATCATTCCCCCAGTTAGTTGAGAGTCCAAAAGGTGAAACAATACTAAACCCAAAAACAGCGCGTTCTCCCAAAGGGTGTGCTAAATGCAAGGCTGGCACCACTGCATTTCTCCCACCATTGAGCGTATCAAAAGATTGTACATAAGGAAGATAATCATCTGATCTAAATGTGCTAGTGCCCGTTAAGGTTGTGCTTGGAAAAACACCCACTCCACTAAAGACAATGCCGTCTTCAGCCATTAACACCAGGCCTGCAGGATTATACCAGCCGATGGATGGGTCTGGGGCTTGTGCTGCAGACCCCGCAGCAAATACACCAAGCTCAGAAACACTGCCTTCAGTATATAGTGAAAATCCACCAGCAAGCGCACTACCACTTAAAGCAACGGATAAAGACATCCCGTAAATAAACGATTGAATTCCTTTAAATGCGTGCCCCATCTACATCTCCTTGTACATAACTAATAACATATTCTCTAGACGCTAAGAACAGACGCTTAAAAAGCAATATGCATTTTGTTGTATCAATAAAGGCCCATCATCATACAATAAGTATTACCAAAAGCAAGCACTCAAAAAGACCTATAATTGACTGGTGTGATCTCATAAAGTACAATGCGCTTTTTTGTATTAACCATCGCTTACCATATGTCTATATCAAATACCTCATTGCTCCACTTTCCAGAGCCTTTATCGGAAGCATTTTTCTCACTTCCAGGACGAGGGTTTATGACACCGAATATGTTGTCTGAAGCCATTGGGAAACATCTATTAAAAATAGCTGCTCTCGCGGCAACCAAACCTGCTCCTAAGCCTTATAAGGTCACAGACTACGCCACACACACCAACCACCACTTTAAACTCGAAAGGGCTGAAAACGGCGCACAAACCTTAATCGCTACTATTCCACACACAAAAGAGTATCAAATTTACTTTGCAGGTAATGCGCAAGATGCGCTAGACCCAACTTATATATTAGAGACACTTAAAGAAGTGCCCAATAAAAATCATATTTTTTGGGATTACCCAGGTGCCAGCCGATACCATGGTATTACTCGATTCGACCCTTTGCTAAAGTCTGGGTATCAGCAAATTAAAGCCTTGCTCGACAGCGGGGTGCCTGCTGAAAAAATTACACTGCATGGGTATTCTTTAGGGGGGGGCATCGCAAGCTATATTACACAAAAGTTGCATCACGAAGGCCACCCTGTCAACTTAACAGTTGAGCGTTCATTTTCAAGCTTAAGTGGTGCAATTGCACCACTGCTTTACTATCAATTTAATGCAAGGCCTGAGTTAAAAGAAAAGTATGGGCATCACCTGCCACTTGGCTCATCAATTGCAGCCTTTGCAACGATGGGCGTGGCGACCGGAACAGGGCTTGCAGGTCTCATTGCCTCAGTTGGTGTTATTCTAACCAGCCTACTCACAGCAGTTGCCTACTTGTTTTGCTATCTACTTGCGCTCATTCCTGGTTTTAAATCGATTTCAACAGGGTTGAACTTGCTACTCAATAGCATATCAAGCCTCTTAAATACGTGCTTTGACATCATTGCAAGTGTCATAGGTAGTGTTGTTGCCTTCGCAGGCGTTATTGCTGGAACGCTCGTGGGTGCTGTTGTCGGTCTTGCTTTATCTTTGCAGTTACTTTTTACTAAAAACCCCGTCAATATTCCGCTCAATCTACCAACCCGTGTACTCCTTAATACGACCACAGGCGAAATGTTTTCGGTTAAAAACATTCTTTCTATTTTAAGCATTAAAAACCATGGTGACATCAAGATTATTAATGCTAAAAAAGATGACGTAGTACTTGAAGAAGCTGCCTTAAACACAGGACTTGGCTTCACAACCCGACCTAATCGCCTTATTCCCAGAAAATATATGGGACATAAACTGAGTTCATTTTGGGACAAAGAGGCTGATCACGTGACGACATTGAAAGCATCAGGTATCGATGACGAATTAACATATACTTGTCAAATGGCTTAAGCACCTAGACAAGGCTCTCCACTTGCTCTAAAACACGCCACATGATAAGGTTTCTTAGTTTTCCAGAAGGGCCTTATTCATGCGGCAAATCATCATTAAATTTGGTGGCACCAGTGTTTCCTCACGTGAGACTTGGGCACATATTCATACCATTACTCAAAATCATATCAAGCAAGGTGTACAACCCATTATTGTATGCTCAGCACTCTCTCAGGCGTCTAATAAGCTTGACCAAATGACAAGTGCCGCACTGTTAGATAAACATCATAATCTGCATGCCGACTTAAAAGACGCATATACACAGCTTGCAAATGCCCTTGAAGTAGACCCAAAACACATTGAGCCAGACTTAAAACAACTGCATCAGTGGCTCACAGGTATTGCTCTTCTCAACGAAGCACCTGCTAAAACGCGCGCACAAATTTTAAGCTTGGGCGAGCTAATGCTCACACGTCTTGGCCATATCTTTTTGGAGAAAAATGGCATTAACTGCGGTTGGTTTGATGCAAGAGAAGCCCTTAAGTCAACGCCCATTTTAGGGGGCGATGAAGTTAACTATTTAAATGCATTTTGTGCTGGCAAAAAAAATCCAGACCTTGCCTATCGGCTTGCCAATAGTGGTAAGTCCGCCATCATTACCCAAGGCTTTATAGCCTCTAATGATGCGGGTGAAACGGTGCTTTTAGGGCGTGGTGGCTCTGACACATCGGCAACCCTCTTTGCCTCAAGCCTTGAAGCAGAAGCATGCGAGATTTGGACTGATGTTCCGGGTATATATACAGCCAACCCACATCAAATGCCGCATGCACGTCTACTCAAACAATTAAACTATAATGAGGCACAAGAAATTGCATCGATGGGTGCAAAGGTATTGCATCCACCCTGTATTCCACCGGTAAGGCGCGCCAATATTCCACTGTTTGTGAAATATACCAAAATGCCCGAACACACGGGCACGCGAATTACACAGGATAGTGATGTCACAGCGCCCCCCATTAAGTCGATTCAACTCAAGCACAGCATCACACTCATCTCAATTGATACCCTCACCATGTGGCAGCAGGTTGGCTTTTTATCCGATATATTTGGGGTATTTAAACAGCATGAGTTTTCTGTCGATTTACTGTCATCCTCTGAGTTTAACGTTACAGTATCACTCGATAGTAATGGGCTCATGCGCCCAAGAAAAGCGCTCGATGCCTTGCTCGTTGATTTAAATAAACTGGGACGTGCAAAAATCATTGAGCCTTGTAGCGCAGTAAGCCTTGTTGGGCACCACATTCGAACCGTTTTGCCGCAGCTTGGGCCGGCCCTCGAAGTCTTTGAAGCCAAACAAATTTATCTAATGTCACTTGCTTCAAACGACTTAAATCTCACCTTTGTGGTCGATGAATCTCAAGCGAATAAGCTGACACAGCAACTGCACAGCTTGCTCATTGAAAATAACCCTCAAAGCTTTTACTACTCAAAAAGCTTTCAGGAGCAATTTGGCACACCTGCAACACGCCAAGTGCCTTGGTGGGAACTCAATCAAGAAAAATTACTTGCCATGGCAACTGAAAAAGCACCCTGCTACATTTATCACGCACCAACCATTGCGAAACAAGCCGATAAATTACTGGGGCTTAAAAATGTTAGCCAACTTTTTTATGCCATTAAAGCAAATTCCAATGCAGGTATTCTCAAAATACTGGAAGCAAAAGGTATTGGCTTTGAATGTGTTTCAATCGAAGAGCTTCAGCACATTCTCGCACTATTTCCAGATATTGAGCCTACTCGTATCTTATTTACACCCAATTTTGCCCCTAAATCTGAGTATGCGTTTGCCTTGTCGACCGGCTGTCACATCACCATTGATAATCTCTATCCATTAGAGCACTGGCCTGAACTCTTTAGCAGTCATGATATTTTACTGCGCATCGACCCAGGCAGTGGTGCAGGTCACCACAAATACGTGTGCACAGGCGGTAATGAATCTAAGTTTGGTATTCCGCGAGAAGCTGTTTCAAAAGCAGCCGAACTCACAAAAGCACACCAAATTCGTGTGGTTGGACTGCATGCACATTCAGGTAGTGGCATTTTGTCACCCGAACTCTGGCAAGAAACGGCACGCATGCTCATTGATGAAGCAGAACAATTTCCTGATGTACGCGTGATTAATTTAGGCGGTGGCCTTGGAATTGTCGATAAGCCGAGCCAACATCCGCTTGATATGCAAGCGTTTGATGCATCACTGAAAGCCGTCCAATCTCAAGACCCACGTTTTTCGTTTTGGCTTGAGCCGGGACGCTTTTTTGTTGCAGAAAGTGGCGTTATCTTGGCGCATGTTACGCAATGCAAAACCAAAGGACGTGTGCGCTTTATTGGGATTGATACCGGCATGAACTCACTCATCAGACCCATGCTCTACGGTGCATATCACGAAATTGTAAACTTAAGCAGACTCACTGAGGAGAAAACTGGGTTCGCGCACATTGTCGGCCCAATTTGTGAATCAGCAGACACGCTTGGCTATGACCGACTACTTCCCGAAACTTTTGAGGGGGATGTTTTGCTCATCGCAAACACTGGCGCTTACGGATACTGTATGAGCTCTTCATATAACCTGCGTGAACCCGCAAAAGAACTGATGCTTGATGCATGAAATTAAAGGACGCAGGGGCACGCATCGATGCAGTTAACCCACGGTTATCTGCTATTGTACAAGCCCCTGCGGGCTCTGGTAAAACTGAAATTTTAACACAGCGCTTTTTAAAGTTACTGCTAACCGTTGATGCCCCCGAGCAAGTTGTTGCGCTGACCTTTACGCGTAAAGCAGCGCATGAGATGCAGGCTCGCATTTTAAAGACGCTTAAAACAAACGAACAGGTGCTTGCACACGATAAAACACTGGGTTGGGATCTTCTTAAAAATCCGAGCAGACTTCGCATCACAACGCTCGACTCGCTGTGTCAAAGTTTAACGCACGCAATTCCCGTGCAAGAAAAGCACGTGCCTTATGCAACCGTGACAGATACCCCTAGTAAACTATATTTTAAAGCAGCAAGAGCGTGCCTCAACTATGCCATCAACACTCCCGACTACCAAGATGCCATTACAACTTTACTCGAACACCTAGACAACAGAACCGATACCTTGCTCTCGCTCTTAACCGAACAACTGGCAAAGCGAGACCAATGGCTTGCACCCGTTTATGAAGCGCGCATGCAAAATAAAGCACACCTAGAAACCGCTTTACAAACCATCGAATCGCATGCACTTGAACAGTTTAAAAAGGCACTGCCTGCTGAATATATCATGCCACTTATGGCGCTTGCATCTCAAATTGCAAGCATTGAAAATAACCCTGATTCTCTGCGCTATCCTTTGGTTGGTATCACAAGTCTCAGCGCATTTAATCGTACTGAAGCACGTGCCCTTGCCTCACTACTGCTGACCACACAAAAAAAATTCCGAAAATCATTCGACCACCACGTAGGGCTCAAGCGCGACAATACAACCAACACACAATACAAACAATTAAAAGCCGACAGTAAAGTACTCCTTGAAAACCTTCAAGCAGTAGACGGGCTACTGGACGCACTACTGCGCATACAAAAGCTCCCTGAACCTACATACCCAAAAGAGCAATGGGCACCACTACAAGCGCTTCTCACCCTGCTCCCACTGCTCGCAGGACACTTACAACTCGTCTTTCAAAGCACACAGCTGACTGACTTTACGGGGGTTACACAACAAGCGCTCGATGCTTTAGGTCATGATGATGCCCCAACCGACTTAGCACTATATCTCGATTACAGCATCAAACATCTTTTAGTCGATGAATTTCAAGATACTTCTATTCAACAATTTGATTTAATCGCACGCCTTACAAGAGGCTTTGAGCCGGGAGATGGCCGCACCCTTTTTGTGGTTGGAGATCCAATGCAATCCATCTACCGATTTAGGGCCGCTGAAGTGGGACTTTTTCTTCGCGCACAGCTTCAAGGAATAGGTGGCATCCAATTAAAGGCCCTGTATTTAGAAACAAATTTTCGTTCTGATGCGCACATTATACAGTGGGTGAACCAATATTTTGCGGATATTTTTCCAAAAATTGATAATCTCGAGTCAGGTGCTGTTTCGTTTCATCCAGCAATCCCTGCAAATACCTCAAGTGAGCATGACAATACACCTCATATCTACGCCTTTGAATGTGACGATGCAGCGATAGAAGCAGATGCCATTGCAAAGCGCTGTCAGACATTACTGACAAGCCATCCAGAAGACAGTATTGCTATTTTAGTGCGCTCTCGCAGACAACTAAAAGCCATTACCCAAGCACTTGATGCGCATCATATTCCTTATCAAGGCCTCGATACCGATTTAACCATGAGCCTTACACACGTCAAAGACATTTGGTCTGTTACACAAGCGCTGCTCATGCCAACACACAGACTCGCTTGGCTTGCGCTGTTACGCAGCCCTTATGGTGGCTTAACCTTGCCAGACTTGCACCTCATCGCAAATCATGCCCCCAAAGACAGTATTTTAATGGCACTGGCAGATAGTGCTTGCGTCGAGCAATTAAGCCCAAGTGGACAATTAAGGGTGCGATTTATTTATCCTATTTTAAAGAAAGCGCTGGAAAATCGTCATCAAGATACGCTTGTTAACTGGATAATAAATACTTTAAACGCGCTCCATCTTGATATGATGCTAACAGATGACACCTTAGCAAGCCTTGACCCATTCTGGGACAAACTATCGCAATTCGAACAAGATGGGCTGCTGTCAGAGCGCGACCTGTTCGAGCAAGACATTGAGAAGCTCTATACTAAGAAAACACAAACTGCAAAATTACAACTGATGACCATTCACAAATCGAAAGGTCTTGAGTTTGATACTGTGATTCTGCCAGGTCTTGGAAAGCGTGCACCCGCTCCTGATAAACCGTTACTTCGTTGGCTCACACTCCCTTTGGAAACCTCAAAACCTGTTGTTTTAATCTCACCTTTAAATGCAGCGCACCAAGATAGTTCAGCGCTCTATGATTATTTAGGGGCGCTCGATGCAGAAAAAAATAAACTTGAGCAAGCACGCCTGCTGTATGTTGCCGTCACACGCGCTAAAAAACGCCTATACCTTTTTGATAGCAGTACGCGCATGTCTCAAAATACATTTCGTGACGCCCTAAAGGATTATCGATTTGACCCCATCGACACCGAACTCACAGCAAGTGCACTCGCAACTGAATACCCTAAACGCAGCTATCTGCCAGATACATTCTATACCTCAAAAATCGCAACATACGCTCATCAAACGACCAATCCACCGTCTGTTTTACCAGAATTAACCCTTGCGCGCATGCTTGGCGTACTCACCCATGAACTACTAGAGTGGATATGCACACACCACCCTAAAACGCTTGAAGAAATTCCTTGGCATATCACAACGCAAGCACTTGATGCACTCAACCTCACACCTGTTGAATTAAGTGCTGCAAAGACACAAATCCAGACATGGATTACTCATTTTTTTCAGCACCCACGTGGCCAGTGGATTATGCAAAAGCATACAAAAGAAGCGAATGAGTATGCATTGCTTGTGTTTGAAAACAACCGCTTAAACACCCGTATTATCGACCGCTTATTTGAAGAGAAGGGACGTCTTTGGATAATTGACTTTAAAACAGGGCAACACACCGAAGAACAACACATACACCACGAAAAGCAACTCAATCGTTATGCACACTACATGCAAGCGCATACAACCCTTCCGATTCACTGTGGCGTTTACTATCTTGAGACAACTGACTGGGTTGAGTGGGCTTGGGCATCACGGGACGCTATCACGCGAAAAGTACCAGCGATAGAATCTGAAAATTAATTACAAATAATGCTTTAATTTTAACCTAGGTATGCTATAATGCACCATCTTTGTTTTTGGAGCATGCTGATATGGCAGATATAGAACTGGTTGTAAACAGAGCAAATGAATTAGAACAAAAAGCAAAAATGAACCGCAAATACCAAGATGCGCTTAAAGCATTTTCTGCGGCTGTTGCCAAAAAAAATGGTACAAAAGCACCTGAAAAAGCGAAAGAAGCTGAACTACTCGTTAAGTATTTGGATGCTTATCACTACACCATCAATGGATTGAGGGGCACGACTGACGCAGAAAATAAATACTATAAAGATGCACTTGCCTGGGAAATAACACTCATTCAACACTGCACTACCTTAGTAAATGCAAAAAAAGACAAGCAAGCAGCAATTACTATAATCAACGAACACCTCTTAGCAATACCTACGTGCGAATTCTTACCCCTGAAGCCCGTGCCAGAACTCAAAGCGAAGCGCATTCAAAGTGCGGCTCTCGGCGCTGCTGAAATGGCCTTGGGAGGCATGCTAGTAGCTGCTGCACTTGCTGTGTGGATGACTGCTTATATAGCCTTGTATTTATCAATGCTCTCCTCTATGGTATTCCCTCCCTCATTTGCAGTTGCAGTGTGTGTGTCCGTGTTTTCAGTGTCTGTTACCGCACCTTTATTTTCTATACTGAGCGTCCCAGGGGATCTCCTCTTCCGTTATGGTAAGGAAACTTATCATTCATATGAAACGCAGAAAAAAGAAATTGCACGTGTTGAAAAATACAATGCTTCATCTAGAAAACCGACCTTCTTTATTGAAGATACGGAAAACCGCGAAAAACTCGCGAAAAAGGTCTCTGAATTTGAAGCGAGCGAACAAAATACTGAAGAAAAAAGAAGCTTCTTCAGTAGGATGACTTGCGATTAAACTGATTAAAGAATCTTTCTCTCGCAAGCGAGAGAAAGAAAAGCCCATTGCCAAACAAATGTCAGTATGCATGAACACATGATAGAAAGCTTTAATAGCACACGGTAAACGCATGTATGGTACACCAGCCGCCTAAAAGTAAGGTATAATACATCCCTTTCTTTACATACGAATACGCCATGCATATCAAAACACACATGACACAACTCCCAGGAAAGCAGCTTCGTGGTATCAAAAACACCATCGCAATTGGTTCTGGTAAAGGAGGTGTCGGTAAATCAACTGTCACCGTTAACCTAGCTGCAGCACTCGCACAGCTAGGCTTTCGTGTCGGTATTTTAGACGCCGATATTTATGGCCCGAGTATTCCTCAGTTATTAGGCCAAACAAATGACGTGCAATGCGAAGGCAATCAATACCTACCTGTTCAAGCACACGGTATTCAGGCAATGTCGATTGGTTATTTAACCGAGCACGCCATGCCACTTATTTGGCGCGGCCCCATGCTCGCTAAATCGATGCTTCAACTGCTTGATACAACTAAGTGGGATGCACTCGATTATTTGCTCATTGATTTACCACCTGGCACAGGCGACATTCAGCTGAGTCTTGTACAAAAAATTCCACTGACTGCCGCCATCATTGTGACAACGCCACAAACTGTTGCGACAAACGATGCAGAAAAAGCCCTATGCATGTTTCAAAAAACCAACATTCATGTGTTAGGTCTCATTGAGAATATGGCAGAACATATTTGTGAGAAATGTGGCCATCATAGCACCTTATTTGGCAAGGGCGGTGCAAAGACACTTGCAGATACCTACAACACACCAGTGCTTGGACAACTCCCTCTGCATGCACAAATTAGAGAAGATAGCGATGCAGGAACACCCTCTGCCATCACAAACAATCAACAGCTTACGGAGGCTTTCAGACGCATTGCGACCAACGCACATACTGCCTTGAGTGAACGCCCACTCAATTATGCTGACAAGTTTCCTCCTGTAGTGGTAGAGTAAATAAAACCACTCACACTTTAGGTGGTCGCATGACAACGTCAATGCAGACATGGGCTAAAACACTTAAAAGCACGCTTCAAAAGCAAGAAGCAGCAATGCTTGAAATGTTATATGCTTTCTGTGCAATTAATTCTGGGAGCCATCATCTGCAAGGGCTTGCCCATATGCATGATGCATTAACAAGTGCGTTCACCCCCCTCACAGACAACATTGAAACTCACCCGCTTCCCCCTGTATCAACAATTAACTTACGAGGAAAAGAAGCACATGATGGCGTTGGCGCCTTGCTTTACTTACGTAAGCGCCCTCACCTAACGCGTCGTGTTTTACTCAGTGGACACATGGACACTGTTTTTGGGAAACACCATCCCTTTCAAACCATTACAGCACCCAAACCTGGTATTCTAAAAGGCCCAGGTGTTGCTGACATGAAAGGTGGACTTATCGTTATTCTGCACGCACTACAAGCATTTGAAACTACCCCTGCGGCAAACAGCATTGGCTGGGATGTGGTTATCAGTGCCGATGAAGAACTCGGCTCGCCTGCCTCTCGCGAGTTCTTTAAAAAAATTCGCCACCGTTACCAGGCAGCGCTCGTCTATGAACCTGCAGTCAATACTGAAGGCGGATTTGCAAGAAGCCGCAAAGGTAGTGGAAAATTCACACTGATCGCTCATGGAAAAACAGCCCATGCAGGGCGTGCTTTCAATAAAGGAAAGAATGCCATTGCATATCTTTCTGAGGTATTAGTCGCTGTCAATGATTTCAATAAAAATGATAGGCATATTACATTTAATATTGGTGAAATAGCAGGTGGACAAGCACTCAATATTGTACCAGACACAGCCGTTGCCAAACTTGATATTCGTACCTCTCAGCCTGATGATGAGGCCTGGGTACACAAACAATTTCAACAACTCATTAAGCAATTCAAACGACATGGATATGAGCTCACCCTACATGGCAGCTTTGGGCGCCCTGTCAAACAAATAAACCCCGCAAGTGAGGCACTCTTTAAACGCTTGAAAGCCATTGGAAAACTTCAAGGTAAAACGTTTAGCTGGCAGGATACAGGGGGCTGCTGCGATGGTAATAACTTAGCTGAAGAAGGGCTTGCTGTCATTGATACCTTAGGTGTTCGTGGAGGCAATATTCATAGCGCAGAAGAATTTTTAGTCACTGAGAGCCTCGTTGAGCGCGCACAACTCACAGCACTCCTATTAATTGATCTTGCTGAAGGCGGCCTTGAAACGCTCTCGCCACATTAACGCCTGTTTTATGCTATACCTTTGAATAGGGCTCACTCTCACGCACCTTATTGATATGAAAAAATGGCTTCTTTTTTGCGTTATGTTTTGTACTTCGCTTCCTCTTCTTGCAGAGAAGCCGCCACTACGCGTCGCCCTCACGCCCTTTGCGCCTCCTTTTGTTATGCAAACCAACACACAACAGTTTCATGGATTTGACATTGAAGTCATTGAGTACGTTTGCAAAAAACTTGAGCGTCGCTGCGAGTATATACCCATGACTTTCAGTCAACTGATTCCAGCCCTTGTTGAAGGAAAAGCAGATGTTGCCATTGGGGGTATCATTATTACACTGCCTCGTTCACGACTTGTACGTTTTTCAACCCCTTACATGGTGAGTAAAGTACAATTTGTAGGCACTCAAGCAGTTGATATTTCTCCTCCTTTTGAGTTAAAGCAACTCTCTAAAAAACGCATTGGCGTATTAACCGGCGGTGGATTTGCACGCCTTATTCGTAACATCGATATCGACAAGCCTAAACTCGTTTCATTTAAAGAAGACAGTGAAATCATTCATGCATTACATACCAATAGAATTTCACTTGCACTCCTAACAACACCTAAAGCACATTACTGGAAAAGTAACGCCGCGGATTCGTTTCAATATATCGGTAATCCATTCCCTGTTGGTTTCGGGTTTGCCGTTGCCATCAACCCAAATGAAGCCAGCTTGATTAAAGACGTTGACCTCGCTTTACTCGACTATCAAGATAGCGATAACTATAAAACGAATTACAATTTGTATATCAGAAACGAGTTCTAACTCGACAATTCTCTCTAAAACCCTGTATAATTCGTCCTTTTTTTGACCTGATTAAATGAGCAATTACACCATGAACCATCGGATAGGATTTGTAAGCCTTGGGTGTCCCAAAGCACTTGTTGACTCAGAGCGTATTATTACCCGACTTCGCGCTGAAGGATATGAGTTGGTGCAAACCTTTCAGGATGCGGGCATTGTTATTATTAATACGTGTGGTTTTATTGACTCAGCAGTTGAAGAGTCACTTGCAACCATTCAAGAAGCCATGGCTGAAAATGGCCGCGTGATTGTAACAGGATGTCTTGGTGCTAAAGCAGATGTCATTCGAAAGGCATGCCCTGATGTCTTACATATTAGTGGTGCACATGCGTATGAAGAAGTGGTGCGGGCTGTTCACAAACACCTGCCTCCTCCCAAAGATCCATTCACACAACTGATTCCACCGGAAGGCATTAAGCTCACGCCGCGTCATTATGCATACCTTAAAATTTCAGAAGGATGTAATCATAAATGTACTTTTTGTATCATTCCAAACATGCGTGGCAAACTGCAAAGTTACCCTTTTGAAAACGTTTTAAAAGATGCGGAACGTCTCAAAAGTGCGGGTGTACGCGAATTGCTCGTTATCGCACAAGATACCAGTGCTTACGGCCTTGATACCGGAAAACTACAATTTTATGACTTGTGCAAGGCGCTCAGTGAACTTGGCATTTGGGTACGATTACATTATGTATACCCCTACCCACATGTTGATACCGTTATCCCTCTCATGCAAGACGGCAGCCTACTGCCTTATTTAGATATTCCATTGCAACATGCAAGTCCACGCCTGCTTAAAGCCATGCGCCGCCCTGCTAATGCAGAAAACACGCTTGAGCGTATCGCAAAATGGCGGAATGTTTGTCCTGATATTACCATTCGATCAACCTTTATTGTTGGGTTTCCAGGAGAAACTGATGAAGAATTTGAAACGCTTTTAAGCTTCCTTGAAGAAGCACAATTAGATCGCGTTGGTTGCTTTCAGTATTCACCTGTCAAAGGGGCACGCGCAAATGATTTGGCAGCGCCCATTCCCGATAAAATTAAAGCAGAACGTTTTGATGCCTTCATGCGCCTACAAGCAGATATCAGTCGCAAGAAGCTCACACAAAAGATTGGAACCACACAAACTGTTTTGATTGATAGCGTTGAAGAAGACCGCATTATTGCCCGCAGCATGGCAGATGCCCCTGAAATTGACGGCTTGGTCTATTTACCCCTTGGAAGTGCGGTTAAACAAGGTGAGTTTACAAACGTCACCATTACAGACAGTGATGATTATGACTTATACGCTGAACTTGTCACTGCACATTAAGCTATACTTAAATATAGACGTTTTGGGTGGCAATAACTGGGGTAAGACATGACAGACCATAAAAATGAGAAAAAAAATGATAATTCCGAGAAAGCTAAAGAAACCTGGGAAAAGCTCCGAGAAGGCTTAAAAGGTTTTTTAGAGACGGGCGTTGAAGGATATGATAGATGGGACAGAGACAAAAATCCTGAAGATTTTGGCAAGAAAAATGATGAAGAAAACGGCCCAACGCCTTAAAACTAAACCAGGAGGAGGTAGCGCAGAGCGCGCCTTATTTATCTTAGCGCTCTAGGCGAAAAAAAATCGTCGTCATCCCCTTCCTCATCTGAGCTAAACCCTTCTTGGTCTGTGTCTTTTTCACCGATGAAACCTGATTTAAACTGCTTCCGCTGTACGGGGGATAGTGTAGGGCTGTCTCCTTGAAAACGCTCTTGATTATCTTCTTCCCCGTCGTCCATAAAACTTATATCTAAATCAAGTGAGACCTCACTGCTTTCAACCGTTGTTGCTTCAGAGACAGGGCTTTCTGAGAGGCTTCGTTTTATTTCCTGTGCTTCATCTTTGAAATTGTATGCTTTTACACTTAAATTTTCGCGAGGCTCAATAGAGGTTATAAGGGTAATCTGTGCTCCTCTAATGCCACCCCTTTCATTCAAAGCATTGCCAAATACAACACGTGATACCTCAGGCTTTGTAAAACGATGGACGCGTCCACCCTCCTCAAGTGCATCACCATCTGTGTCAGCAATTAAAATACGTAAACCTCGCCCCTGCCCTCCGAATAGTGGAGGTCTGTCATGAGATCTATTCCTAACTGAACCGTGAGATTTGTCTACATAGTCTTTTTGCCCTTGTTCGGTACTGAGCTTCTCTAGAAATGCTTGATTCCTAAAACCACGACCTGAGTCAGTCACTTGTATCACCACTTTATCAGGATGTGTTGTGGCATCAATATGAAGGGATAGGGTTATCCCTGCTGGGATGGTTTTGTTACTATCATAATAGCGCTCAATGGCTTCACCTATGCTATTTTTTATGAGTTCAATAAAGCTATTTTCCATCATATCTGCAGCCGGAGATGCTTGAGTAGCGCTTATTTGCTCAGGCGTTAAACCTTGAGTTGCTATGGTGAAGGCGCGCTCCCAATATGTTGCACCCGAAAGTCCTTCGAACGAGAAGTGTATGCCTGTGAATATCTCATTAAACTCATGAGCTGCTTGTGCTTTGGCTGCCTGCCCTTTGGCACTCATTTTTTTATCAAATGCACGGACGTATTTGGTTAAGTCAAAGTGGAAGTCAACAAGCCCCGGGCCATTTGACTCCATCACAAAAAAGTTTGGCACAATCGGCCCCACGCTTAAATGGACGTATTATTTATAATAGACCAAACTGGGAAATATATCTGAAGCAAACACACAAGACACTTGCTGTATCACATTGAATCAAGCACTTCCTCTAGATTCTTGTAACAAGGTAATAAAAAGCACCATCACAATAGGGCCAACAAACAACCCAAGCAAACCAAGCGTTTCAAGGCCGCCCAAAATACCAAACAACACCGCTAAAAACGGCAGCGATATACTCCCGCCAATTAAAACCGGCTTTACAAAATGGTCTGCCGTAAACATCACGACTGTGCCACATACAATCACAACAAGCGCACCAAGCAGGCTTCCGTGAGACCAAAGCATCATCGCAACTACCGCAAACACAACCGGTACGACAAAAGGAATCATAGCCGCAATACCGGTTAAAATACCTAACAAAGTTGGCCCTGGCGCCCCCACCCAGGCGTAGCATGTACCCATTAAAATGCCAACACCGATGCCCACTAAAATCGTGCCATTTACAGTTCCTCTTAAAGCCCTTGGCAATTTTTTAGCATAGCGATGCCAGCGCGCGCCTAGACAGTTTTCTCCTACTTCATTAATCACACGGATAATAGTTTCTCCATCGCGATAAAAGAAAAAAACGACCAGTAATGTAAAACCAATTTGAAAACTTCGATGTGCAAGATTTAAGCTAATCCGCTTTGCATAGTAACTCACAGGCGTTAATGAAAGATGTACGTTTGAAATCAGATGTTTGATATGGCCCGGCTCACTTAAGTTTTTATCCCAATAAGCAGCCACTTCTTTTCCAAGTAACGGGATTTCTTGTAAAAACGCCGGAATCTCGCCGCCATGACGATTTAAATGTTGTAAGTAATTCAAGAAAATTTGTAAATCTCGCACAACGATGCTAACCAGCCAACTCAAAGGCAATAAAAGCAAGAGCGCAAACAATGTTGTAAACAAAAAAGCAGAGATATTTTTCTGTTTGCCAAAAAAACGCGACCATCGCAAGTACATTGGGTAGGTTGCAATCGCGATAACCCCCCCCCAAACCAATGAAGGGATAAATCGGTGAATAATAAATAAGGTGAATAAAACAACCACAACCGTCAGGGTAATACTGATTAACTCCTTATGGTTCTCATTCATCAGCCTGCTCCAGGTGTATATAGATGACTCAATATCTGCAGAATAAAAAAGGCAGGAACTGCAGCAAGTACATCATCAAGCATAATCCCAAGCCCCCCCCCAACACGTTTATCAATCCATTTAATTGGGTAAGGCTTCCAGATATCAAACAGCCGAAATAATAAAAAACCAAGAAGCATCCATACCCAATGAAAGGGCACTAAAAACATCGTTAGCAAGTAGCCGACTATCTCATCCCATACAATCCCTGCATGATCATGCACACCCAAGTCACGCGATACTTTACTACAAATAGGGATACCAATGAGAAGTGCTATCAGTGTCAATACAAGATAGGCCTTTGCATTGAAGAGTAGTGCAAACACACAGTAAATCGGTATGGCCGCGAGTGTACCAAAGGTACCCGGCGCAACAGGTGAAAGTCCGCTTCCAAAGCCAAAAGCCAAGCAGTAAATAGGCGTTTTCCAAATCTTTTTAAAAGACACTTCATTTACCAATTTGACACTCCTTAGTTCATTTCAGCTTTTCTAACCACCTGTGCTAACTGATTCAATACGCCGTTCACATAGCGATATCCATCTTGTGCACCAAAAGTTTTCGCTAAATTAATTGACTCATCTAAAATGACACGATACGGCACTTCAAGCACTTCTGTTAACTCAAAAGCCCCCAAACGTAACACCGACAATTCAACCAGATTAAGCCCATCGATTGGCCTATCTAAAAAAGGAAGCAAAGCTTCATCTAAACGTGCTTTAGAGTGCTCCACCCCATAAAATAAACGGTTAAAGTAATCAAAATCGACTTTATCGTTTCCGTGTATCGCACGAAACTGCGCCTCAATTTCAGCAGAAGACGCTTTCGAAATTAGCTGTTGATAAATTGCTTGCACTGCCAATTTTCGCGCACGCCGCCTGCCTTTAATAATTTGTTTATCTACTGTCACAAGAAGCCCCTGACCCATCGTTGATTTGTTCAATGGCTTCACGAAAATCACTCACATCTTTAAAGCGCTTATAAACAGACGCAAAACGAACATAAGCAACATGATCAAGCCTATACAACTGCTCCATCACCCAATCCCCAAGCATGCGGGAGTCAATTTCACGCTCACCATAACGTCTGATTTGCTGCAAAATAAACACTACCGCATTTTCCAGTGCATCAGCACTTACTGGGCGCTTTTCTAGGGCACGTAACATCCCTGCTCGTAAATTATCAACCTGAAACATCTCTCGCCGACCATCTCTTTTAACAACCATCGGCATTACAAGTTCAGGTGTTTCAAACGTTGTAAAACGCTCCTGACATACGACACACTGACGTCTTCGACGTACTTGCTCCCCCTCTGCTACCAAGCGTGAATCAATCACCTTGGTTTCATCTGCATGACAAAATGGACAGTACATCGTAATAAAACCCCGTAAGCGTTACTGATAAACAGGAAATTTCTGACATAACTGAAGCACGTTTTCGCGTGTTTTATGAATGGTTGCTTCATTGTTAATGTCATCTAACACATCGGCTATCCAATGTGATACCTGTTTGACTTCTTTTTCACAGAAACCGCGTGTTGTAATGGCAGGTGTTCCCAAACGAAGACCGCTGGTCACAAAAGGTGAACGCGCTTCATTGGGCACCGTATTTTTATTCAGTGTTAAATTCGCACGTCCCAAAGCAGCTTCCGCATCTTTCCCTGTAATATCTTTATCGGTTAAATCAACCAACATCAAGTGATTGTCGGTCCCACCCGACACCAGTGCATAGCCACGTTCCACCAAGGTTTCAGCCATTGCTTTTGCGTTTAAAAGTACCTGGCATTGGTAGTCTTTAAAGTCGGGTTGTAATGCTTCTTCAAATGCAACTGCTTTCGCTGCAATCACATGCATTAACGGACCACCTTGCGTCCCCGGGAAAACAGCTGAATTTATCTTTTTTTGAACGGCCTCATTCGCCTTCCCTAAGATAAGCCCGCCGCGGGGCCCGCGTAATGTTTTGTGTGTTGTGCTTGTTACAACATCAGCATACGGTACAGGAGACGGGTATAAGTCAGTTGCGACAAGACCTGCTACATGCGCCATATCAGCCATTAAATAGGCACCCACTTCATCTGCAAGCACGCGAAAACGTGCCCAATCAACTACACGAGAATACGCAGAAAAACCTGCAATAATCAGTTTCGGTTTTTCTGAAAGTACTTGTGCCTCAAGTGCGTTATAATCAATTAAGCCCGTTGCTTCATCAAGCCCATAAGACACCACCTCGTAAAGTTTTCCTGAAAAGTTTACAGGTGAGCCATGTGTTAAGTGTCCACCATGAGGTAGCGCCATACCAAGCACTTTATCGCCAGGGTTTAAGAGCGCCATCATCACAGCCGCATTCGCTTGCGATCCTGAGTGTGGTTGTACGTTTGCAAAATCTGCACTAAATAGTTTTTTGACGCGTTCAATCGCCAGAAGCTCAACCTCGTCTACATACTCACACCCGCCATAATAACGCTTATTGGGATAGCCTTCGGCATATTTATTGGTCAGCAGCGACCCCTGCGCCTCGAGCACGCGCGGGCTCACATAATTTTCGGACGCAATCAATTCAATATGATCTTCTTGTCGCTTGCGTTCAGACTCCATCGCCTGCCACAATGTGTCATCAAATGTCGCGATTTTATCGTGATAATCAAACATGAATTATCCTTATAGAACAAGGTCTAGAGTGCAAGAGTCATGATAGCATGGTGCGTAATTTAAGCAACATGTTTTCTAAGAACTCTCATGCGTCCAAAACGATTAACGACCCATTTTTCAGATACGCCAGACAAACCTTCCAATAAAAAGTAGCCGTTCATTGCCAAGTGTTCTGGCTTATGACTCACCAACAGTTTATTTCGCCCTAAAAAGCCATGCCAGGTAAGCTTCATACCCTGAGGCATATGCCACCGCCAAGCGTGTATTTGAAGCGATACCGGATTACTTGCTTGAAGCTTGAGTCCTACCGCCCAGTTTTGATTGCTATCTGGGAGTATGGCAAGCGTTTCTCCGCGCAAAAACGCCTCGGTGCGGGCAAATGCTAAGATACGCGTCATATCATGAAATAAAACGCGCCTTGCTGTTTGGATGCGCGACGCTCTCCAAAGAGAGGCCCCCTGCATCAATAAGCCCCCCACAATGGCGAGTACAAGTAGCGTACTGAGCCAGGTAAATCCTGCGTGTTTGTTTTGTGTCATAAACTGAGCTCTAGGTAAGAAACGTGTTTTACTGTCTTTGCGAACCCGAGCGTAGCGAGTGGTACAGCAATCCAGTGACTTTTTAAGGCCACTAGCTTGCTTCAGCGCTGCGCGCTTCGCAACGACACTTAAAATTCAAGTTGTCATGCGCCATAAACACTATCTCGGACTAGGACTTCGCTGTAATTTTTCAAGTAATGTTTCTGAAATAGCCTCTATGTTTTGTTCAGAATTTGCACCGAGCTTCGCATCTAAACAAAGGACTGGCATCGGTAAGTCATTTGCCTTCTCAATAAATGCTTCATCCTCTTCAGTCATCTCTGACTGCTGATTGTATACAAACACAAATACAAACTCATCTTCCTGGTGATTATCGACAATAGATTGCATTGCTTCTTCAGCATGACTATAACCCATCACACCAAACGTATTTTCATCCGCCCCCATATAGGCATGCGCCATCGCCTGACTACTTTCTAAGTTAATACGCGCTAATGCTTCTTCAGAAAAGTTCGTTTCACCACTAAAATAGCCTAAGTCTTCTTCACGCACACTGGTATCAACGCCACGATACACACAGTCGCTGTCTCCAACTTTTTGTAACAGTGCTGACAATTGCTCAAAATTACGCTTTGTTAATTGCATATAAAAAAGTTCTTCCGCATCGCGCCTTGGGTCTAACTCTGAAATACCATTTGATAAATTACGAAGTGACGCCTGAACTTCCTCATAACAGGTTTCATAGGTTACCGATGGTCCACGCTCATAAAAAAAAGAGTTAAATCCATGCGCCATCAACCAAGGAAACATTTTGTTGATGGTATAACATGCCATATCAAAATGATGTTCTACAAAAATAACTTTCAGTGGCTCAGGCATTGATTCCCCCTTATCAGTTAAGCGTTCACAATGGCTTTAAGCGTTTCAATAGGATTTTCAGCACGCGTAATAGAGCGGCCAATTACCGCATAATCACTGCCCAATTCACGGGCTTTTTGAGGCGTTACGACGCGCTTTTGGTCATGCGCATCATCCCCTAACAAGCGAATACCTGGCGTCACTGTTAAAAAACCTCCCCCACATAGTGCTTTTAATGCCGGCACCTCAAGTGCAGAGCAAACAACCCCATCACAACCTGCTTCTTTTGCATGCATCGCTAACTCAAGAATTTCCTTTTCAGACGCTTTAAGACTTGTTAGAACGGTCACAGCAATTAAATACGGCGGTGTCTCAAACGCATTAAGTGCGTCACGTGCAGCTTTCATCATAGACAGCCCTCCAAAAGCATGCACATTAATCATCCACACACCAAGCTCCGCTGCCGCTCTACATGCAGATGCCACCGTATTTGGAATATCATGAAATTTTAGGTCCAAAAACACACGAAATTGACGCTCGACCAATTCTCGCACAAAAGCTGGACCAAAACGGGTAAATGCTTCAAGTCCAACCTTTAAAATACAGTCATCCGGTGACACATTGTTTGCAAAGTCTAAGGCCTTTGCTTCATCATCCATATCCAATGCTACAATCACCTGCATATTGACTAATCTCCTTCTAAACCATGAATAGGCTTGGTACGACCCCATTGCTTACAACTCGGACACAGCCAGTGCAGTAATTTGCCTGCATAACCACAATGCCCACAACGATAAATTGGCTTATTTTCTACAAACTTACTCGTAATGTCATAGAGCATCTTTAATTTGTCACGCACAATACCGTGTGTTGACTCAAGGTGCCACTGAATCAAGTGATTCAAACCACGAATAGAAGGATGTCGACTCAGTTGAACCGATACAAAATCAATGGCCATATCCAAGCTTTTTTCTTCTCGAAGGTATTCGCCAATTGCAAAAATTACCGAAGAACATGGATGATCAGGCAATACGTTTTCCAGATAACTCACACATTCATCCATGGTATTTAATTCGGTACACGCCTTTAGCAAAGGTTCAATCACTTCAGAAAAAAACGCTGCATCTTGTACTGGTACGCGCTTTAACGCACGAATGGCAGGCTTATATCGCGCTTGTTTCATTTCAAGCTCAGCAAGTTTTAGACTCGCACGCACCGATTGTTTATCAACAAGTAACGCCTGTTTCACCAGCGTATACGCTTTATCTTCTGCTCCCTCAGCCAATGCTTTTTCAGCCATCTCACAGTAATAGTGTGCAGCTTCAGCACTCATGCTATTCCCTGTCACAAGCTCTAATTTTTTTAAAATATCGAGTGCTTTTTCCCAGGCTTTCTCACGTTGATAAATAGCAACCAAGCCCCGCAAGCTACTCGCATCGGGCGTCCCTCCCATTTCAACCACTTCAATAAAAATGCGCTCTGCCCGATCAAATACACCTGCACTCATATAGTCTTCGGCAAGTGCCATCAGTGCTTCTTTACGCTGCATGACGCGTAGTTGAGGTCTTGCTATTAAATTTTGATGAATACGAATGGCTCTATCCACCTCACCCCGACGCCGAAAAAGACTGCCAAGCGCCAAGTGAGTTTCAACCGTTTCACTGTCGACTTCTAACAGTTTAATGAAAATATCTACGGCTTTATCGGGTTGCTCATTGAGTAAGTAATTCAACCCAACTACATATTCGCGCGACAAATGATTACTTTTATTAGGCTCTTTCACGACGTAATTGCGTCTTGCAATCCACCAACCAGAAAAAGCTGCAGCAGGAAGAAGCATTGGCCAAAGCTGAATCATGTCAAGCGCTCCATTCGTATTGTTTTTTTAATGTTTCAGTGGAATCTCACGTAAATTCTTAATTTCTCGCTCCATCATTTCAAGCTGATGCTTTACTTTGCGGTATTTCACATATCGGCACCAATAACGACTCCAAAAAATAACGAAGCCAACCAACACGCCTAAAACAAACGCCATCACAACCAACATCGACATTGGTAAAGTGACCGTCTTAAAATAAAGATTTAATGTAACAGCGCCTGCGTTCAACACAGAAAAGCTGACACCGAGTAACATCAAACACAAGTAAAATATCATCATGATAAAACGCATGCAATCTATCCTTTTTGATATAAAAAAAGCGTAGTAAACTACGCTTTTTTTATGACCACAACATCACTATCAATCACTACTCTTTTTGTTATTTGCCATTTGTTCTTTCAGCAAATCACCCAGCGTGGTTGTTGATACTTCTGCTGTCTTCGAGTATTTCTTGATTGCTTCTGCTTGGTCTTCAGCATCTTTTGCTTTAACAGAAAGCGCAATCACACGATTTTTTCTATCAACGTTAATGATTTTTGCTTCAACTTCGTTATCAACTGTCATCACTGTTGAGGCATCATCAACTTTTTCGTCAGACAAGTCATTAGCGCGAATAGTACCAAACACATCAGCAGCCAATTCAACTGTTACTACTTTTGCATCTACTTCAACCACTTTACCTTTAACGACACTGCCTTTGCCAAACTCATCGACGTAACTTGTGAAGTTATCACCTTCAAGTTGTTTCAAGCCTAACGAAATACGCTCACGCTCAGGATCAATCGCTAAAATAACCGCTTCTAACTCTTGTCCTTTCTTAAACTCTTTCACTGCTTCTTCACCAGGCACAGTCCAAGAAATATCAGAAAGATGTACTAAACCGTCAATATCGCCATCTAAGCCAATGAAGATACCAAAGTCGGTAATTGAGCGAATCTTACCTGTAATTTTTTGACCTTTGCTTTGTGTTTCAGCAAATGTTTGCCACGGATTGTTCTGACACTGCTTCATACCTAATGAAATACGTCGGCGATCTTGGTCAATTTCAAGTACGATAACCGATACTTCCTCACCAACAGATACAACTTTGCTTGGGTGGATATTTTTGTTGGTCCAGTCCATTTCAGACATATGTACCAACCCTTCAACCCCTTCTTCAATCTCAACAAAGCAACCGTAATCAGTAATATTCGTTACTTTACCTTCGAGTCTTTTGCCAACTGGATAGCGATCGACCAAATCAACCCATGGATCACTGCCCAATTGTTTCATACCTAAAGAAACACGGTTACGCTCACTGTCAAAGCTTAATACTTTTACTTTAACATCTTGCGCAACGCTCAATACTTCGCTTGGGTGCTTCACACGTTTCCAAGAAATATCTGTAATGTGTAGCAAGCCGTCCACACCACCTAAATCAATAAACGCACCATAATCAGTCAAGTTCTTAACGATACCATCAAGTACTTGCCCATCGTGTAATGAATCAAGCAACGCTTGTCTATCAGCGCTGTTTTCTTCTTCAACCACTGCACGACGAGAAACAACAATATTGTTACGCTTTAAGTCCATTTTGATGACTTTAAATTCAAGCTCTTTGCCTTCTAAATAAGAAGGGTCTCGAACCGGTCTTACATCAACCAATGAACCTGGTAAAAACGCACGAATAGAGCCAATTTCAACCGTAAAGCCACCTTTCACTTTACCAGAAATGAGTCCAATGACTGTCTCATTGTTTTCGTACGATTTTGAAAGTTTTCGCCACGCTTCTTGACGCTTCGCTTTTTCACGGGAGAGTAAGGTTTCACCATGACCGTCTTCAACAGAATCTAGAGCAACTTCCACTAAATCGCCAACAGCTACTTCTACTTGACCTTCTTTATCTTTGAATTCGTCAATAGAAATAACACCCTCAGATTTCAATCCAGCGTTCAGTGTGACAAAGTCATCATCCACACTAATTACGGTTGCCTCGATGATTGCGCCAGGATAAAACTGGGCACCAACCATACTTTCTTCAAATAATTCTTTAAAACTCTCGGTCATGTTATCAAACTCAGTAAATAAAAAAATGAAACGTGCTAACTGCTCACCTTCCCCCTAACTCCCGTGCTTCAACAAGCATTACAAGCTTATCCAATACATCATCAACCGTTAAATCGGTTGTATCAATCGTAATAGCATCCTCTGCCGCTTTGAGTGGTGCATGTACGCGCGCCATATCTCTTGCGTCCCGTTTAGCCAATTCATCAACGACCTGCGCGAGACTAACACTTTTTCCACTATTCTTCAACTGCAAATATCGTCGGCGGGAGCGCTCCTCGGCGCTTGCATCCAAATAAATTTTTAAAGTAGCACGAGGAAAAACAACCGTTCCCATATCACGCCCATCGGTTACCAAACCAGGTAACACTGCAAAGTCCCGCTGCCGCTGTAACAGCGCTGCACGAATCTCAGGCATTGCAGCAAGCTTTGATGCTTTCGCACCGCACGCCTCGGTACGTAACTCACCCCCAATTTGCTCACCTGCTAAAAAAATATGATGCGCTCTAAACTCAATCGGCAAATGCTCTGCCAACTGAATCAGGGGTTGTTGTGCATCAAGGGCAATTTCACGCTGCTCCGCTAAAAAACCGAGCGCACGATATAGCACACCACTATCTAATAGGTGCCATCCTAAATAATCGGCAAGTCTGTGACATAACGTCCCTTTACCTGTACCACTTGGTCCATCTAAAGTAATCACAGGGACCTGGTTTATTTGTTCTGATATCATGTAAACCTTATGCGTTTATCAAACACCCTAATTGATTGGCGGTATCGACAAACGTTGGAAATGAAGTTGAAATCGTGTGTGTATTTAACACCCGTATAGGGGCTTTTGCAACAGCACCTGCCATCAAAAAGGCCATTGCAATACGATGGTCAGCGCATGCATCAACTGTCCCACCGCTCAAAGTGCCGCCTATCACAGTCACCTCGTCCATATCGACGGTTACATGCACATTCAAAGTGCGCAATCCATCTGCCATGGCTTTCACGCGATCGCTTTCTTTATAACGTAACTCGTCAATACCCGATATCCGTGTTATGCCTGAGGCCATCGCTGCTGCAATCAACACGATAGGAAATTCATCAATGGCGCGCACCAAAAGCGCACCTGGCACCTGCACCCCTTGCAAAGGTGCGTAGCGCACTTCGATATCTGCCACAGGCTCAGCACCAAAAAAGCGCATGTTCAGCAAGCGAATGTCAGCACCCATTGTCTTTAAGATATCAATGATACCCGTGCGAGTTGGATTGACCCCCACATCGCGCAAGATAATATGTGTACCTTGCGTGACACTTGCAAGCACCATAAAAAAAGCAGCTGACGATAAATCACCTGGCACTTGTACCGTGCGAACATGCGCGTCCTCTAAAAAAAGTGTCCGCATGCGCTCTGTATGGTCGCGTGTTGCGACTGATTCAAGTACTTTTGTCTCACCATCTGCATATAAACCTGCCAATAAAATACAAGACTTTACTTGTGCGCTCGCAACCGGTAACTCATAATGAATCGCATGCAACTTGGTTTGCCCATAGATTTTCAATGGTGCATGTCCATCCGTTGCTTCAATCCTTGCACCCATTGCGCGAAGAGGCGTCACAATACGCATCATGGGGCGCGCTGACAAACTTTCATCTCCGATTAAAACACTATTAAATGGCTGCCCTACTAAAAACCCTGCCAAAAGCCGCATTGTAGTACCCGAATTACCACAGTCAAGCGGTGCGTCAGGCGGCTTAAACCCTCTAAGTCCTACGCCTTGTACCACCACTTTATCTTCAAAAAAACGGATATGCACACCTAGCTGTTGTAATATACGTGCCGTTGCAACACAATCTTTTGCTGTTAAACAATGTCTGATTTCTGTAACAGAGGAGGTCATCGCTGCAAACATCAGTGCACGATGCGAAATTGATTTATCACCGGGTAAAAATACCTCTCCCACAAGAGAAGTCATAATAGGTGTACTGGTTATCACTGAATAAATGCATCCATAAATTGAATCAGCGCATCCACACCCGCTTCAGGCATAGCATTATATAAGCTTGCCCGCAAACCGCCTTTAAGGCGGTGCCCTTTAAGTCCTCTGAGGCCTGCTTTTTCCGCAGCTTCTAAAAAGACAGGCTCTTTTTCAGTATCTGTCATTGAAAAACAAACATTCATAAGTGAGCGCTGTGGTTTTTCAACCATACACGTATAATGTGGTGAGGCATCAATATAATTGTATAATTTGGCAGCTTTCCTTTGATTCACCGCATAAAGAGCCGAAATGCCCCCTTTTGCTTTGACCCAACGAAACATTTTAGCCGCCATATCACACTGAAAAACAGGAGGTGTTGCATACAATGAGCCATGTTTTGCATGCACGCGATAGTCAAGCATGGTAGGTACAATAAAATGAGACTCAATGGCAAGTAAATCATCTCGAATAATGACGAGTGTTAACCCTGCGGGTCCAATATTCTTTTGGGCACCCGCAAAAATAATACCAAACTGTTTCACGTCAATCGGTTCACTTAACAGGCAAGAAGTCATGTCTGCAACCAAGGGCACATCACCGACTGAAGGCACGTCCGTAAAACGCACACCATCGACCGTTTCGTTCGGTGTGTAATACACATAAGCGGTATGTTTTTTAGGAAGTTCGTCTGCTGTCATTTGGTATGCATCACCAAAACGCTTTGCTTCTTCAAATGCAAGTTCTGACCAAAGCCCCGAGCAGATATATCCCATCTTTTGTGTATGAGAGGCAAGCAAGTTCATCGGAATCATTGAAAATTGCGTGCGAGCAGCCCCTCCTAAAAATAATACATGGTAATTATCAGGAATGTGTAATAACTCACGTAGGTCCGTCTCAGCAGTTTTCAGATGCGCCATGAACACAGGTGTTCTGTGCCCTACCTCAAGTACTGACAACCCTGTATTGTTCCAATTGAGTAAGTCAGGCTGCGTTTCACGCAAAATGACTTCCGGTAATGCAGCAGGCCCCGCCCCAAAGTAATAACCTCGCGCCTCTGTCACTCAGAAGACTCCATGTTAGCAACCGTCGATGCTTCTGTGTTATCTCCTGGCGCAGATGCTTCTTCCGCACTTAATTCATCAGGCGCATCATCTATGTCATCTTGCAGCTCTTCAATGCCTTGCATCCCAACCACTTGCTCACCATCTGCAAGATTCATAATACGAACTCCCTGCGTATTTCGACCAATCACCGAAATTTCATTGACGCGAACACGCACAAGCGTTCCTTTATTGGTAATTAACATCGCTTCATCGGCATCATTTACCTGTAGCGCACGCACCACACGGCCATTTCGCTCATTAACTTGAATCGAAATAACACCTTGGCCACCGCGACCTGTCACACGATACTCATCAACCGCTGTCCGCTTACCGTAGCCAAACTCTGTGGCAGTTAAAATAGCGCCTTCATTTTCAGCAACCACAAGCGAAATAACCGCTTGCTCGTCGCCTAAGCGAATACCACGCACACCCCGTGCCGTACGGCCCATCGGACGAATCAGATTTTCGTCAAACCGAATCACTTTTCCTGCATCAGAAAAAAGCATAATGTGTTTTTCGCCATCAGTAATATCAACACCAATAAGCTGGTCACCATCCAATAAATCAACCGCAATAATACCATTGCTGCGCGGACGACTAAAGGCTTCAAGTGGTACTTTCTTAACCGTACCTTTTTGTGTTGCCATAAACACAAAATAGCCTGGCTGATAATCACGTACAGGCAACATTGCGTGAATCACTTCCCCATCGGCAAGCGGTAGCACATTGACAATAGGTTTACCACGAGATGTTCGGCTTGCCAGCGGCAATTGATACGATTTAACCCAATATAATTTGCCATAGTTAGAGAAACAAAGCAGCGTATCATGCGTACTTGCAATCACTAAGCGCTCAACAAAGTCTTCTTCTTTAACATGGGTTGCAACCTTACCTTTACCACCCCGTCTTTGTGCCTGATACGCCGAAAGTGGTTGATATTTAACATACCCCTGATGCGACAACGTCACCACCACTTGCTCCTCTGTAATGAGGTCTTCAATGGTTAAATCATTTTGTGATGCAACAATCTCTGTTAAACGCGCATTGCCGAACTGCTCTTTTATTTCGATTAATTCCTCACGAATCACCCGCATTAAGCGCTCAGGAGAATTTAAAATATCGAGTAAGTCTTGAATCGCATCAAGTAACTGATCGAACTCTTGTAATAATTTGTCTTGCTCAAGGGCTGTGAGACGGTGTAAGCGTAGCTCCAAAATAGCTTGTGCTTGATCAACCGATAAATAATACCCACCATCCACAAACCCAAGGCCTTCAAGTAGTCCTTCAGGCTTACAGGCCGTATTTCCTACACGCTCAAGCATCGCTTGTACAGAACCTGGTTGCCACGAACGCGAGGTTAACCCTGCTTTTGCATCTTGTGGCGTTGCGGATGCTTTAATCAGCGCTATCATCTCATCGATGTTTGCCAGTGCTACTGCCAAACCCTCTAACACATGTGCGCGTGCACGAGACTTTTTGAGTTTAAATAAAGAACGCCTTGTCACCACTTCACGACGATGGCGTAAGAAACAATCCAATATATCGAGCAGATTCATGGTTTTAGGTTGATTCTCAACCAGCGCCACCATATTAATGCCAAATACATTTTGCATTGGTGTATGTGCATACAAATTATTCAACACAACCTCAGGCACTTCACCACGCTTTAGCTCGATAACAATTCGCATGCCGTCTTTATCAGACTCATCGCGTAACCCTGAAATGCCTTCAATGCGTTTATCTCTCACCAACTCTGCAATACGCTCAATTAAACGCGCTTTGTTTACCTGATAAGGAAGCTCATGCACAATTAATGATTGACGGCCTGTTTGTGAGTCTGTTTCAACGTCGGTACGTGCACGCAGTTGAATGCGACCACGCCCCGTTCGATACGCCTCAATAATACCCGCGCGTCCGTTGATAATGGCAGCTGTCGGAAAATCAGGCCCTGGAACAATTTCAATGAGCTCATCGACGGTAAGGTTAGGTGAATCTATCAGAGCAACGCATGCATTCACTACTTCTGTTAAGTTGTGTGGTGGAATATTAGTTGCCATACCAACCGCAATACCCGATGAACCATTCACCAATAGGTTAGGTACACGTGCGGGTAGCACGACAGGGGCAAACTCAGCACCATCATAGTTCGGTACAAAATCGACTGTTTCTTGATCTAAGTCTGCCAGTAGGGCATGTGCAAGCTTTGACATGCGTACTTCGGTATATCGCATTGCCGCAGGCGCATCACCGTCAATGGAACCAAAGTTTCCTTGCCCATCAATCAATATTTGTCGCATCGAAAAGGGTTGCGCCATACGTACGATGGTATCGTACACCGCCGTATCACCATGCGGGTGATATTTACCGATAACATCCCCGACAACACGTGCCGATTTTTTATAAGGTTTATTCCAATCGTTATTCAGCTCACTCATCGCATAAAGCACACGCCGATGCACAGGCTTTAAACCATCTCGTGCATCAGGCAAAGCACGCCCAACGATAACACTCATAGCATAATCGAGGTACGACTGCTTAATTTCATCTTCAATACTAACGCGTGTTACTTCTTCGGTAGAATCAACCATGGAAAAGACCCGTTTCTTTAGCGAAAATAAATCACAAAATTAGCCTCGGAGTATACCACGTTTAAGCAGTCGCTTATAGAGCTATCATGACAACAACTTAACCGCTTACAGCCTATCCGTTTCCACATCCGGTACTTGTGTTATCTCTGTTATCTCATACTGATACATCACATCCAAACTAAATAATTGTGGAAAAACGATAAACGTTGGATAACGTTTTGTATCCAACACGCTTTCATCGGTTGCTTCACCAATGCGATTGGTCGTGGCATCGAGCACATAATATTGCCCATCATAATATATTTCATTCATCGCATGTGAACCCATTACCTGAGCCACACCGTCTATTTTTTCGGAAAAAGCAAAGGTTAGCGCATTCACATCATACCCTGATGCTGTTAAAAGATGCTGTAACAACAGTGCCGTTAAGTTACACATTGAGTTGGTATCTTTTAAGCCTAAAAAAGGCCGTTTAAAACGCTCTGTTACTTGAGAATAATTAAAGTGGTGATGCAAAAAATAAGTGGTTACAGCTGCAATTTTTACCGCTTCAGGTAAACCTTCCAGTTGTGCTAATACAACCTGTAACCCAATATGTAGCTTCGAACGCACACACAAAGTCACAACACTATCAGTCATGGTATGTGCTCGTAAATCGGTAACCAGTGTTACATTGTCCTCCGTGGTTAACTCAAGAAAATGGTCACGCACTACACCTATGTCTAGTTGCCGTGCCCTATCAATTGTATCCTGTAGTGATAACCCCAAATAATCCCAATATAAAAGATAAATCCCTAACTTCAACTCTTTTGCCACCGCTTTTTCGAGCTTGTCGAATGATGTCTCAGGATTACGGTGATGTGCCATGACTTCCGCTAAAAAATTATCCCGCACAACCGCTTCATTTTGTATAAAAAAATTACCTAAAAAAATCTGCTGTGGCGTAAAGCTAGAATCTTTCTGCCGCACATCTACCTGAATCGCTGAATTTCCAGCAGTATCATATGTCAGTGGTGGCAGTGGCCAACCCTGCCACGTAATCACCTCGTTCCATACTTTATCCTCTACGGAAAGGAAGAACACACGAAACTCTAAACTATTCAACGAAAAAAGAGATGATGGCTCCGCAATGAATGTGATTTTTTCCCCTTTTTTAAACGTCACGCGGTAAGGACGCCATGAAATCCCTTCAATATACTTGAGACTCTCTTTATATTTGAAGTTCTCCTTTTCTGCCTCCACCCAAGGTTGATAGAACCCGACGGGCTCCAACCCAAATGCAACTAAATGGGACAGGAAAAAAATCACACCAAGGACGTGACGCCACTTACTTCGATATTGCAAGAGAAACACTAGAAAACACACTAAATAAAATTCAACACATCTTGAATACAAGTTACACCCTCAACTTGTATGTCCAGCTTCTGCTTTGGCGCATTGGCTTTAGGAACAATAGCGCGTTTAAAACCATGCTTTGCTGCTTCTCTAAGTCGTTCCTGACCACTTTGAACCGGTCTAATTTCGCCTGCAAGTCCTACCTCTCCAAAAATCACTGTATCTTTATCAAAGATACGATTTCGCAAACTGGAGACAACTGCTGCAATGAGCGCTAAATCACTGCCTGTTTCAGCCACTTTAATGCCGCCTACAACATTAATAAATACATCTTGATCAAACGTCACAATGCCACCATGACGATGCAAAACAGCAAGTAAAATAGCCAAGCGATTATGTTCAAGCCCCACTGTTACACGACGTGCCTGCCCTCCATGCGACTCATCCACCAATGCTTGTACATCAACAAGCATAGGACGCGTGCCCTCCCAGGTTACCATCACAACACTTCCAGGTGTTGGCTCAATTGAACGTGACAAAAAAATAGCGGATGGATTCGCAACTTCTTTCAGGCCTTTATCGGTCATTGCAAATACACCCAACTCATTGGCTGCACCAAAACGATTTTTAATGGCGCGAATCACACGAAATCGATTATCGGACTGTCCTTCAAAATAAAGTACGCTGTCAACCATATGCTCAAGCACACGAGGCCCTGCAAGCGCGCCTTCTTTGGTCACATGCCCTACTAAAAAAATGGCGGTTTGTGTCATCTTTGCAAAACGTACCAAAAGCGCTGTTGCTTCACGCACCTGCCCCACTCCCCCTGGTGCTGAACTTAACGCTTCCGTAAAAATAGTCTGCACCGAATCAATAACAATAACTCGTGGCTTTGCTTTTTTTGCATGCGCTAAAATCGTTTCAACTTGCGTTTCAGCCACCACATTAAGCCCTTTTGTTGCCAACTGTAATCGCTTTGCACGCATCGCAACCTGTTGCAAAGACTCTTCTCCCGTCACATATAAAACCGACTGCTCACGCGATAAATGTGCCATTGCTTGCAAAAGTACGGTCGACTTACCAATGCCTGGGTCTCCCCCCACAAGCACCACCGAGCCATCAACAAGACCACCGCCAAGTACACGGTTCAACTCAGACAAGCCTAAGTCCATACGAGTGGTTGTTTCAATACTGACATCATCAATGGGCGTCACTTGTGAACGCTGATTTGCATAATGCCCCATGCGTTCACGCCTTGCGCTTGATGGCATTGCATCTTCCTCTGAAATCGCATTCCAGGCACCACATTGCAGACACTGACCAGACCACTGAGAGAAAACAGCCGCGCACTGACTACAAACATAGCGTGTTTTTACTTTCATAAAGCAACCATTTTTAAAATTGCACGTTAAAAACAAAACAGTATAATAACAGCTTATCTGCCCAAATAACCGAGTACATCACGTTTATGACAAAGCCTGCCAAATTTGAACAATCAATCCTTGCGCTTGAAAAAGTTGTAACAGCGCTCGAAAAAGGCGATGTATCACTCGATGATGCACTCAAACAGTTTGAAAAGGGTATCGCATTAACACACACCTGCCAAACGTTACTCACGGAAGCAGAGCAGAAAATAGAACACCTCATTCAACAAAACACCATTAAAGGAAGTAGCACGGATGCCTAGTCAAACCGACCCCATCAAACGCCTGGAAGTATGCTTACATGAAGTCATTGCAAATGCTTCTATTCCTGCAGCACGCTTGAAAGATGCAATGTTGTACGCACTTTTTCCTGGAGGAAAACGCCTTCGCCCAAGGCTCGTATACCTTACTGGCGAATTACTAGACGTGCCCTACCAAGCACTGGATAGCATGGCCATTGCTATCGAGCTCATGCATGCTTATTCTTTAGTGCATGACGATTTACCTGCAATGGACGACGATGATATGCGACGCGGCAAGCCAAGCTGCCATCGTGCGTTTGACGAAGCAACTGCCATTCTCGCAGGAGATGGTCTACAAGCACTTGCGGTAGATGTTTTACTGACCCAACTACCAGCAATACTGCCTGCCCCTAAAGTACTGCTCATTACTCACGAACTCATCAAAGCCTCAGGCCCAAGCGGCATGGTCAGTGGCCAAAGTCTAGACTTGTCAGAGCTGACACATCAATCAGTGACGGAGAAAGCCCTTACAGAAATTCATCACCTAAAAACCAGCAAGCTCATGCTTGCGTGCATTAACATGGTCCTTGCAGCAAGCAACCCATCCCCTGAAATTACCCATGCGCTTCGTAGTTTTGCAACACACCTAGGCCTTGCATTTCAAATGCAAGACGACTACTTAGATGCCTACGGCCCAACAGAAGGCCTTGGTAAAAACCGTGCATCTGACAGTGCTAACCATAAGTCAACCTTTGCAAGCTGTTACACAGAGAAAGCGCTGCAACAAATGATTCAAATTCACTTTGAAAAAACAGAAGAATCCTTAAGTGTGTTTGGGAAACAAGCAGACCCACTACGTCAGTTGCTGCATGCACTCCTTAAACGCTCAACAGCATTATTTGTACCACAAAAACTGTAGTAAGCGCTACGAACAATTGAACGTCTCAACACACTCAACCTCGGGAGCATCACTACCATCCTTTATTTCTTCGTTTGTATTTGTCAGTAACAAACTGACATTAGCAAGCGATCTCCGAATACAAACTACTTGTTGTCGCGGGTGTCCTGCATGCAATTCACGCCTTTGGTAAGCGCAGCACGCAGCATATATAAATGTGTCAATATTGATGTGTCGCACAACTTCAATAATGTGTGTAGCAAGCTGTTCTGATAGTGTTGCTTGTATCGCCTCATTTGACAATGCTATTGGATTATCAGGCATCGCAAAGCAACGTGCCAAAAAGCTTGAAATAGCGACTCTATCATATTTAGGAAAGCATACATCCGCTAAAGCTGTTTCTACGAGCCCTTCATATTGTGGCGTGACAATTTCGCCTTTAGTTGCAATCAAACATCGCATGACATGATGCGTAAAGTATCCAAGTACATAGTTTTTTAAATAGCACTCTGACGCATCGAGTCGTACGCCGGCGCGCAAAAAACCATTACTCATTGATGACTGCACTACACAAAACAACTGTTGTGCATGAGGACGATGTAAACCCTCCCCAAAAGGCTCTGCATTCCAATCGGCATCAGGCGTCCAACATTGATAGTCTAGCTGTCCCAATACGTCGGCATCCTGCAACCGTTCAATCAAATCCATTACTATGCGTTCAATATCAGTAACTCCTCTCTTGCCACGCCAGCTATCTGCATCTTCTGTAAGAAGCTTTGTATTTCCACCTCCCATCACACCCTCTCAGTCATGCTATCTACCTTCATTAAAATGATTCAAAACTCAATGAGTCTCGTATATCTGCAGTTACAACCCTCACCTCTGCTGTGTTCGCGCACATTAATTCAACGTGTCGACTCAATTGTGTCAGAAAGCCAAACAACTCTGGCGCTTTTAATAGACAAGCAATACCCACCCATCCCATTGTTAACAGTGCTCGCTGTTCTTTCTCATAACGACTTTCAATGATGCGAGGCATAGAAAAAAAAGTATGGTGCCTTGCTTGTGTCACAGGTACTTGTGTTGGTAAAACAAGTGGGGAACCTTCTCTAAGCGGGCGCGTAAGTGCTAGTGTGCCCCGGGTTAAACAATATACCCATGCCAAATAATACGGTAATCCACGCACATCTGTATCATAAAGCGTCAACCCTAAAATTGAAGTATCTAACGCAGCATTAGATACAGAAATCATCAGTTGACGCGTACTTTTTTCATTCTTTTTTAATAATTCACTGCTGTAGTCGGTCATTTCCTCAAGCTGCCTGAGATAAAAAGCAGAAATTTCCTTTGAAAAAACAGTGCTTGTCATTTTCACATTTTCAACGTAAAAACGTCTCAGTAAACTATATGCTGCTAAAGGTATCAAAAGCAGCATCGTCTCTTGCAGCGCATCTCGCTCACTTTCTGCCTCTCTCACTCGCTCTCGCCCCCTCTCTAAATTTTGAGGAACAAAACGTGCAAATAACAACATCAAAACAAACACAACACTCTGAATCGCTAAAGTAGGCAACACCCTTTCTAGCGTGGCTCTATTTGCAAAAGGTCTTAGTAAAGACTGAGCACTCATGTCATACATACCATCCCCTGAAAGTAAAAAACGTACAGTTAAGCAGGTGTTAAATTAAAAAGCAAATGCCGCTTTTTGATGCCAACAAAATTTACTTTTTGTAATCTTTATGTTAGTATATTGACCTTTTTTGGGTTGCGGATGGAGCTTGTATGCTAACTGATACTGAAATTAAACGTGAAAATTTAGCGCAATTAATGCAATACCCAACCACAAAAACAGAGGGGAAAAGCGATAACTTAAAACGCTATATCGACTTACCTAAAGCATTGACAGAGGATCTCAGCACCCTTCAAACACATTTTGCTAATTATCGTACCGCAGAAAATGCACTCCGAAATGCTTCCGACACTCAAAAAGAAGCGGCTGAAGCAAAGCTCAAAAAAATGCACGACACCCTCTCCCAGTACATCAACAACCAACATCAAGCACTCAGAAGTGAATGGGCTACATTTCATGCAAAATTAACCCTTAAAAATAAGCACACTCAAGAAAAGTTAGAAGCCATCGAAGAGAAAAAAGAGACGCTCGAGCCGTGGCTCCAGCTACTCCTCTTAAGCACCTCAATTCTTGATCTCACCCTCGCTATTACATTATTTTTTGCGCCGCACCTATCCCCCATTACTGCTGGCATATATCTCACCATCAGAGCTATATCGCTTATTTGCCAAGTTGTCATGCTCAATCAACTTGTTACAGCTATGTTTTCAAATAAACCACTCAACCAGAAGCACAAAGTGCTCAGCGCATCTATTAACACATTAAGCGACGCACTCCACTTTTCGGAAGAAGAAAAAAGCACTGCCTCTCAACAACTAGATACAGAAAAAGCACCTATAAAAAAAGAGGCCGGATACTTCCCATTTTTTAGCTCCACAAACAACAAGCATAACAAAGAAACTGCGACACCCGCGCCCGTTTACAACTAAATTAATTACAAACTGCACGTATATATTTCAATATTTTAATTTAAACACACTCAAGTAGATTTTTTAGCATTTAAATACCGAATCTGCTTGACAGCGAAAGCCCTTCTCCCTTAGAATTCCCTTCGCTGTCTCGGGGTTATAGCTCAGCTGGGAGAGCGCTTGCATGGCATGCAAGAGGTCGGCGGTTCGATCCCGCCTAGCTCCACCAGTATAAAATTTATATACTGGAAAAACATACTAGGTCCCCATCGTCTAGAGGCCTAGGACACCGCCCTTTCACGGCGGGAACAGGGGTTCGACTCCCCTTGGGGACGCCATCTTTTTTGGCACAACTTACAATCTTTCAAAAATAGTTCGCGTATTAAACCCGAATAACCGTTCATGCATACGGTAGGCATACTCGTCCGTCATATTGGCAATCACATCACAAATAACGCGCATTGCGGCTGCCTCATCATGGGCAGCTTCAAATAACCGCCGATGCTTCGTGTTCAATAGTCCCATCGGATTAGAGCTCATCGCATCAAACAAGCGTAGCACAACTGTCTGCCCCCCATATTCAAATGTTCTCGATTCTTGTGAGTCAATCACATGCTCATAAATACAAGCGACCAACGCACGTAAAAGCGCTTTTGCTTCAGGCAATAATTGCACCGTGTACTTCAATAGCCCAGTTTGAAAACCTTCATCACTTACCTCAATTTGCGTTGACGTTACAAAGTAATTCACCATCTCACCAATGGCTTGCTTGCGCACAAAAATAGCCTCATCAAATAAAGCATCAAGTAACGGCAAGGGCCGCTTAGCAAGCGTGGTTTCTGAAAGTAACTTCCGAAAATTCGGTGTATCCAAAGCACTTCGCTCAATCAAACGGAGCTGAATTGCATCTTCTAAGTCGTGTACCCCATACGCAATATCATCTGCAATATCCATAATAGAGCAGTCAAGGCTTCGATATTTCGAAGCGCCGTGCGCATGCGCTTCAGGCACTTTCAATAACGATTGAAATAGCACTTTCTCTTCTTCAGGTAAACCTGCTAGCAACCAGTCTACTTCTGGTATTTCGCTTTCAAAATAAGCTTTTGGCGGCAGCCAATCATTCACGCGTATGGCTTCGTTCTGTAAGTTCCTTTCACGCACGGCTGGCATAACGGTTGCAACCACTCGCGCACGGTTCACTGGATACTTTAATATGCCAAGCAATGCGCGACGCGTTAAGTCCAATCCAAAAGTGCCATAACTGGTTTCAAGCTTGGTCAATAAACGAAGGGTTTGACCGTTCCCCTCAAACCCACCATGACTGCGCATCATGTAGTTCAGTGCGACCTCACCACCATGCCCAAAAGGTGGATGCCCAATATCATGTAATAAACAAATCACACTAATTAAATCTTCATCGGGCAGCAAGTCGATAAAGACCTTATTTAAAGGGTTGGTCGCCAGACGTCGTACTAAACTACATCCAATAGAAGAAACCTCTAAGGAGTGTGTCAGGCGCGTACGATGAAAATCTCCTTCATCGGTCCCTAAAATTTGCGTTTTTCGTTGTAGGCGTCGAAACGCTGGACAATGAATCACGCGAGTCCTATCTCGCTCGTAAGGTCCGCGCTTATCTTGCTCTCCACGTTGGTGACTTTTTCCTGAACGACGCTCGGTCCACATCAAGGCTCTCCTAAAAAATAAATAATTTACTAAAGTTTATTGAACTATTGCAGATAACCTCAATAGAAGAATAAAAAAAAGGGCATTGTCATGAAAATAACAACTCGTAAAATTGGACTATTAGTGTGCACACTGAGCTTATCGGCTTGCGGTATGATGAAACCTAGTAGCGACACAAGCTACTACTCACCCTATAGCTTCGGGCAATCTGATCATACCGCTACCGCACCACTTTATCCTGACGGATATGATAACACTACTTCCGCAGGTAACGGTGCTTACACACCAGGCTCTCGTGAACGCGTTGTGACTGTACCTGAAAGCTATCACGTTAGCACTGAAAGCGCACCAGCGTCATTTAAAGATCGTGAAAAAACATGGGTTGGCCGTCAAAACCCTCAAAACTACACCATTCAAATTGATGACAACGAAAAAGCTTCTGAAGTTGCAAGAACACTCCAAAAAGCACCTAAAGACGCAAGACGCGCCGAGGTCAAATACAATCGTGGTGGTGAGCAACACTACCGGGGCGTATATGGAACCTACAGTAGCTACGAAGCCGCTCAAAAAGCAATGAACAATCTACCGGGTGATTTAAAGCAAAATGCAAAAATTAAAACTTGGGGAAGTGTTCAAAGCACGGCAGGGGAATAACACGGCTCTATTTTGACAAGAGAGCATAAAAAATGAAGGCGCTTGTTGCGTGCAGCAATCAAGCGCCTTCATTACAATCAAGCAACAACCATTAAACCACTTCGACTTCTTCAGCCTGTGGTCCTTTTTGTCCTTTACCTGCTTTGAACAAAACGCTTGCGCCTTCGGTCAATGTTTTAAAACCAGAACCTTGAATAGCACTGAAGTGCACGAAATAGTCGGTGCCATCACTCTCGATGAATCCAAAACCTTTGCCTTCGTTAAACCATTTCACTGTACCGCTTACTTTATCTGTCATTTTTAATATCCTCAATGTACACCCGGGTATTCTAACACTTCTTAGGAAGATTTCTAGTCAATTCCATAAAATAAATGCAATTAAATTGATAACCCATCTATAACTCAATGATTATATTGAGTCTTACCAAACCTTGCGTATCTGTTTTTTCAGCATCAAGCGTTTTAATAGCAATTGCATAACGCTGGCCCATATCCCATAACCAACGCAAAAAAGCGCTATAGGGTACCGACTCAAACGTTAACTGTAATGCGCCATCTGGCATTTGCTGTAACTGATACGGCGACTCGTGAAAAGATGTCTTACTTAAAGCATCTGAAAACACAGTTAATCCTTTTGAACCTTCCAGTGTTTTAGGACCCTTGGCAGCAGGTACAAACTGTTTTTTTGCGTGCTGCATCCATGCGAGTGTTGTTTTTTTCTCGTGTAACAGTCGCGTATGCTCAAGCACAGATTGCTTCAAAGGGGAGTAAATCGAATACAATATATATAAAATCACCCCTACAATCCCAACCGTTGCCGCTCGCCGCTCTCGCTCGTTTAAGCCATCCCAGTATTGAAGTATGTGTGTTTTCATAGTTGCAACTCCAATGTTGAAACGACCTGATTATCACGCGTTGAAGCTTCAACTTGCTTCACATTCACAGCCTTTTCCTTTAACGCTGCTTCAAACGACTCAAGCGCTGCAAAACTTTCGGCAATAAGGCTCACTGAAATCATTTGGTCTCGAAATCTAATCTCTTGCACTTCAAGCGGATGCTTTGAAAACACGATTGAGAGCTTATCAAGCAACATCCAAAATGAAGACTCCTCTTTGCTGACATCACGCTTTAGTAATTGTTCAACACGAAAACGCGGACTAATCACCTGTGTTGCTTCAGGAAAAAAGCTGCGGTAAATAGTTTCTATCTTTTCACCCACAAGCTTCTCTTTTCCCTTTAGCGCATGCAGCATAAACATATTCATGCCAAGCACACTCAAAAACCACACCGCAAATAAACTACCACACAAAACATACCAATAACGGCTCTTTTTCCCTTGTTTTGTACGCTGAAAATCTCCCTGGCAAAGGTTTAGAAAGGGCTGTTTCAAAAGGTGTGTCGCAATAAATAAGCGATAAGAACCCGCTGTTTCGGTTAAGCCTGGTATATGCAGCGATGCCGCACTATCATCGAATACAACCCCCGAAAAAGATGTATTCTGTTTGGCCTGCATATACATTGATACCGCCTGCGGACTTAATGCACCATTCAGTGCATCCCCTTCCTCTCCATCGTAAACCAATAAGTCTGTGTCTGTCGCACACACATCACCCGGTTTCAGCGCACACCAATCAAGTGTGATTGCATCAAAGTTTATCCCGAGTGCATCCAGTGCACTTATCCAGCTATTTAAACGCAGCTTATTCAAAACAGCCACATGATAGCGCAGCGGATGCACTGCATCACGCTCAAAAGCCACTTGTACTTCTTGCACAGGCTCTGCCAATGCTTCTTCAATCGCGTAAGGAATCGCTTCACGTGCTTTTCGCGCACTTAACTTTGGCAAATCTAAAAAGTGAATACTTGCAACAGAGGCCGGTAACACAATAACCGTTCGTATTCCTTCTTGCATGGCAGAAATAGCTTCAGGTGTCTGCTCTGACAATGCAATATCAACTTCACCTGCATCATCTAGGCGAGTCGCCCACAACTGTTCGGGCAAATCGCCATCGGGTGTGTAGTGCAGTGCATCAAAAAAAAACAAAGCAAGTGCTCACGCTTTCTGTGCCTCAAAACGCGACTGCAACTGCTGAGATAGTAGATGCACTACTAATGCATATTGAGGGCTTACGTTGTATCTCATGATGACATAAAAGTTAGGATACGCAAGCCAATAAACATTGCCATTATTTTTCACCTGAAGCTCAATTAAACCTGCTTTTTTAGGCGGATGTTTAACAGGCTCTGCAAGCATCACGCCTGATTTAACCAATTTTTTATAAGCATAATTTGCACGCCTACTGTTTGTTTTAAGCGCTTCATGCCCTTTACCTTTAACATGTGCCGGCTCAACCACTTCTTCGCCATGTTTCCAACCATGGCGTTTAAAATAGTTTGCAATACTTGCAATCACATCTTTATTTTCGCGCACTAAATCGGGATAACTATCAGGACCTGTTTGCTTGAAATCAACCGCATACATGCGGTAGCTACTTGGCATAAACTGTGGTTGACCAATAGCACCTGCGTAAGAGCCTACATATTGCGTTACAGGCACTTTTTGCTCTTTACACAGCAGTAAGTATTCTTTTAGTTCACGTTTAAAATAAGCGCCTCTTTTGGGGTAATAAAAAGCCAATGTTGTTAGCGCATCAAGTACGCGATACGTACCTTGCTTCTCGCCATAGCGGGTTTCAACGCCTAAAATAGCAACAATAACAGATGCTGGCACACCAAACTCTTTCTCGGCACGCGCTAAACTTTCTTGGTTATCTTTCCAAAATTTCACACCACCGTCTAAGCGCTCAGAAGTCAAAAAAATCGCACGGTATACATCCCACGTTTTTTTCTCGTAAGGCTGGTTCATGAGTTCAATAATGCGAGGCTGAAACTTTGCTTCTATCAGCGCTTTCTTCACTTCTTCGCGCTTAAACCCATGCCTTTCAACCATATCTTGTATAAATACTTGTGCCGGTTTTTTCTCTAACAATGCTGCATCTGCATGCACCACATTTACCCCCCAAATCATGCACACAAATACCGCTATCCGAGTTATTATTCGCATCATGTTCCCTCAATTAATTCACGCTAAAACCATCAAATAATCGCTTGATTTAAGCCGTTTTGCAACGTTTTAGGCTATTACTTTAAAAGCGCTTCGTATAATTGCACATGCGCTTTTGTAATAACTTCTGACGAAAAGCGTGACGCTGCAGATGTGCTGATTTTTTCAGCATCTAGCGATGGCAACTGGTCTGCAACACTCAGTATCGCATCCGCTAGCGCTTGTGGGTTATGATTCTCACAAATACGCCCCATCCAATCAGCAATCACAATATCTTCTGGTCCACCGCAACGCGTCACCACGGCAGGCTTGCCCACAGCTAAGGCCTCAGCCACTACGCACCCAAAACTCTCTGACTTACTACTCAAAACAAGCATATCACACACATCACTCATCAGGCTTGCTACATCCTTGCGCGCTGTATATCCCCGCATTTCAACCGCCTGTTCTATGTTCAACTGTTTGAGCTGCATATGAATCGCTTCTTCTTGTTCACGACTCTCGCCTCCACCAACCAGCATCAAAGTTGCACGCGGCCTTTCAGCATGCACGCGTTGAAAGGCTTCCAACAACAGTGAAATATTTTTCACAGGCACAAAATACCCGACAAAAAGAATTTTTGGTGCCATTGGGTCTGGGTTCCAGACTCTTGATGCATGAAATAAATCTAAGTTAACCACATTATGAATGACATGTATTTTTTCATCATACTGATGTCCCATATACGCCAAAATATGTTGCCTTTGGGATTTAGAAACAGCCGTAACATATGCAGCTTTTCGCAGTGCGCGTAATGTCGCACGACGAATTTGAGGCTGCTGCATCAAACTAGAAAATGGTCCTGTATGCTCCGTAATGATATATGCGCAGCGCATTTTTTTAGCCAAGATACGTGCAGCACCACCATCAAGGTGGCCTGTATGCGCATGAATAAAATCAAACTTAAACGCACGCTTTAGTTTCTTCTTATGCCAAGCGATTGCACGATGGTAGCACCAACCATTGAAAGCCGCAGTACCTAAAATAGGATATGGCAAATACCTGACAGGTACCCCCTCTATCATCCACCATCGCTCGCTACAGGCACGATAAAACCTGAAAAAATTATAAAACTCTCCTAATATGCGAAAAGGGTTTCGCTTACGACCAAACCAAAAAGGGCGCCCCGCAATAACACGGACGTTCACGCCTTCCTTTTGTAAAGACTCCAACTGCTCTAATACAAATGAACCAACACCCGGTTGGTCGGGGTGAGGAAATAAGTGAGATAACACCAAAACATCAGACACCGCATCACTCAAAGCAGGAATGGCTTTTTCCTCAATAGGCTTCCAGCGCTTCGGATAAGTAAGTGCTATATTCACATTCAGTATATCGTTAGGAAAAAAGAGCTTCCTAAAGTTATCCGATACTCTCATCCTTGATACTTCAATCAAGGAGATAAAGCGCCGAAACAACTTCACGCGCACATTGTTTGAAAAAATTCTAACCTGATACAATATATTTGTTTCTACACGTTTCAAAACACGCCGCAAACGAGCAAATGACATGTTTTTTAACGTAGCATTAAGAGAAGAAGCTTTCACTTCTTTTTGCTTTGGCACATCGCGGCTCTTTAACAATTGAAGCGGCCGCTCTGCTAGCGAAACGGGAATTTTTCCTTGTGTGTCTGCATAGTAGGTCCTAAATACAGGCACACTGCTACTTGTCGTAATTTCTACACTGTTCAGCCCAGGCTTGAGTGTCAAAAAAGCTTGGTTCACCGAGTGAGCACCTTCTGAGCGATAGGCAATTCGGTGTACCGTCAACTCACCGTATAAATATAAATCCAGAGCAGATCCGAAACTATCCGGTAACCACTCTGCAATAATTTTAATCGTTAACTGTCTATATTTTGATTCTACACACGTCTTCTCAAAAAGAGGAATAGCACGCCCCGCAATACCATCTACACCAAAAAGTGAAAAGCTTGCATGTTTCATGCCCGATACGGTCAAGTGTAACTGATCGCCAACCTTCACTTTTACAGGTAATTGAATGCGTGCGGGGGTTATATTAGATTGTGTGGCATCGACCAGTGAAATACCTGTACTGTCAACTTTCATGCCTCGCCCCAAGGCAAAGCGACTCCACAGTGCACCAGGCATAAACGCTTCTCGAACACGCTGCTGAGTATTAGAAAATTCAATATCTAATAAAGACATATGACAAATTCGTGTCTCTTGCCTTGGTAAATGTGGCCTATGCCCCTCACGCGTTAAAAGCAACAAAGCCTCACTATATCGGCACCATTGTTCCTGATAAGATGCCACCATTGTTAGCGTGTGGGGCGCATGTGCCGAAGATACCAACGTTTTACCAGACATCATCATGTCACACCCACAGTGTAAACAACGATACTCAACATAATGATGCGCATACGCATGCGCAGCGTACAAGCGAGCAAACTTCATTTTTGGAGAAATAATGGTGTCTCCTGGCAAAAAAGTTGCCGCATGCCGAAATGCGCTTGTAAGCCCCAACTTTAAAAACGTATCTATTGAGTATGCGCCCAAACGCCCCTTTAAAGCATTCGATGCACAACAACTGCCACAATAAAAAGATGAGCGATTTAAATCTTCATTCAATGGTAATGCAAGAAGTACATACCTCTTTGAGACGCGTTGCATCTCATGCAGCAACCGCTCTATTTCGCGCTCACTGAAATGTTCAAGCACATTAAAGCAATATACAACATCAAACTGCTGTTCAGGAAAAGATAATTTTAGAGGTTGCTTATAACGCCCTTTGGATGTTTTAGGACACACATCAATTATAGTTACATCTAAATCTTTTGGAAAAAATCCGGGAGGCTGCGTATGTCCGTAAGATACACCCAATGCTCTCTCAATTTGATTTTGCATCAAGAACTTTAATATTTCTCTTCGCTGTGAAACATAGTTTTCTGGTGACTCAACGCATCTTGCACTTTGAATCGACGCCTCACACAGTGACACATCCGGGTAACGCATACTTAAAGTGTTGTGTGTCATATCAATGTTCCCTAATACTGATTAAATCATTGTTAGACCTCAGCCTGCTCAATAAACACAGCTGAACTTGTCTGCTCATCATCAGGAAAATCATGTACACCTTCACTCAGCGATATAGTCAACTGCTGCTGAAAGCTTTCAAAACGCGCCCTTTGAGCCGCTGTAGGCGTTGGATAATGCAACATTTGATCAGACAAATAGCAATTCAGTTTAATGTGTGCTTTTTGGCAAGCGAGCGCTAACACCTCATCCAGACGATACCAAAGCTCAAGCCCAAATGCCTTTCTAAAATATACTCCTAAATTAGGTAGCACATCTAAATTAAACGTTTCTTCAAGTCCTAGAAAGGCAGCGTTACAAACCAGACGATGAAAAGTACCTGCTGGCGCGACCGCAGCTAATATATACCCATTAATCCCCCCATGAGAATGCCCTACCCAATTGATAGGTGAAAGCTCCGAAAAATAACGCCGCATCAAATAGATTAAATCTTGGAAATCATCACAATCAGCCCCCATTGGACTCCAATCAGGGTACGTTTCACAAAACTCGGAAAACCCCCAAAAAGCCTCTTTTTTTCGCTCACCTGTCCAACGTAAATCCATTCCAAAAACGCGATGTCCGCGACGCGCAAGCTTTAATCCATAATTAAGCGTGACATCATCTCTGTTTGAGAAGACTTCTTTTCTGCCGTCTTCATTGGTTTGATGCGCTGCAATCACAGGCGGTAAAAAACGACGCATTACAGGGTTTGCCACTGTAAAAATTAAGTCTTCGCCATATCTATTCTTAGCGAGATAGTCCTGCAAAATAATACCTTCTTCAAGATAAGCCGATGAGATTTCTTTCACAAGTTCAGGTGCTTGATGTGCAGGTTGTGTACCTAAGGCACACGCCAATAACTCACTGATATGCATCATAGTGACTCACATTGCCAAGCGATTGGGTGTACTACAAGGCCACGCTCCATTTGACAATCGTGCGGAGGAATCACTTTAATACGATACTGACGGGTTCGGACACACAGTGGCTCATCGATTGTGTTTTTCTCCGTTTTTTTATCGTAAATACCTACAGAGATAATATACTCACCAGCACCCACCATAAGTGGCTCAAAGCGAGCCTGTGTAGTACCAGAATACCCATGTTTTGTCGTAGACACAAAATCAGAAATAACTTGCGTGACACAACGCCCATCCATGCCATAAAAAGTCACCACAAAAGCCATTGCTTCGAGTGCTTCTTTTGCCATCCAGTCAATTTTGACGCGGAGCACCTCTCCAAACACAAATACACGTTGCGATGTGCCAGACGCATCTAGAAAATCAACGCCTTCTATTGAGGCACGTTTATCCCCATAGGTAAATGCTTCATCCTTTTTAGGCGTTGCATCCGGAGCCAGTTTCACTGCTGCATCCAATGCATCCAGCCTAAATGTTTGGGTTGTCAAAGCGCTTTTACCGGCTGTTTTACGCGCTATAGAGCCAATGGTTTCATATGACTTGCCATTAAAAACTTGACACAACACATCTTCTTTTGCCGGGTTTCCTGCATGACACACATCAACTGAAAACTCCTCAAGCTCACCTAAGCCAACAGGTATTTTAAGATTCAAAGGTGCATGCTGATAGCGCCCTTTGTAGTCAGAAAATTCACGATAAGTCCGTTGATTACTATCTGTTTTTGGTAACCCCCAATCCGTATCTGACTGAGCCGTTAATAGGTGTATTTGCTGGGTTCTATCATCATCTAAAGCCCCCCCCACCAACAAGCGATGTACGACTTCTTCTTTATGTTTTAAACGCACTTCATAAAAACGCACGGGCAACTCAGGATGTTCACCTGAGGCTGTTACAAAACGCATAATGAGGGGTTTTTCAATTTCGTCGTCTGTCAGTAGTGTTTTAGCATCACCGCGGCTCATTTTTAAGTTAACTGCACGTAGACGGAGTTCTTCTTGTTTTCGAATCGATGCAGCATACTGCTTGCCGACTTCTATGGGGTTATCGTCCGAAATAATTTGCCCCCTCTCTATCCAAATGGCACGATTACATACCATTTGAACCGCTGCAACATCATGTGACACAAACAAAACTGTTGTACCTTCTGATGTTAAATCTTTCATGCGTTTTGCCGATTTTCCTGCAAAATAAGCATCCCCCGCACCAAGAATTTCATCAATAATTAAAATATCCGGGCGTATTGCAGTACTTGCAGCAAAAGCAAGTCGTGCATACATACCCGAAGAATAAATTTTAACTGGCTTATCGATAAAATCTTCTAACTCTGAGAACTCTAATACCTCTTCAAATAACTGGTTAGCACGCTTTCCAACAACACCCTGATAAGCAAATGCAGAAAATACGTTTTTCCGGCCTGTTAATTCAGGATGAAACCCAGTCCCAAGCTCCATTAAAGCCTGTATCTTGCCCGCCACTTTAATCGTGCCTGAACTTGGCTTAATAATGCCTGCTATTAATTTGAGTAATGTACTTTTACCCGCACCATTTCGACCGATAAGCCCCAATCGCTCTCCTGGGTAAATAGTAAGATTTAAATCACGAAAAGCCCAAAACTCATCATAACTTAACTTACGTAACGGAAAGCCAATGGCATCAAGCATCCGATGCCTCGGTGACTGATAAGTACGATACAACTTTGAAACGTTATCTAACTGAATAATAGGCTTACACATAATCACTAAATAAAGGCTTAAGTCGATTAAAGAAAAAGCCACCCATCAAAAGCATGGCAATTGAAAACACAGAAAATATCATCCACAACTCCGGACGTAATTCACCTAAAAAAGCTGCACTGCGATACAGCATAATTAAGTAATACAGAGGATTAGGATACATCAGTGGCATGAGCTCGGGTGGAATCATATCTTGCGTATACGCAATGGGAGACACCAGCATTAAAAAAAGTACTAGAATACCAATCATTTGCCCCAAGTCAGGCAAAAACACGTTTACTGCAGAAAATATCCAAATCAGTCCAATAGTAAATAGGATTTGTAACAGGAAAATAATGGGAACCAGCAGTTGGGTTGCATGAAACACCCCATGAGACCACAAAGCCAAATGCAACAAGAAAAGCCCTACCAGCATGGTTACACTACTGGTAATAACGGCCTTCACAGGCACAAGCTCTATCGGAAATAAGGTATTCTTGATAAGGCCCTTATTACTACTTACAGACGTGACACCGGTACCCAGTGCCTCAGCAAAGCCAATAAAAGGCACCAACCCACAAAAAATGAGTAGCAGATAATCATGCGTTGCATATTCTAATGTACGTACATGAAAAATCATGGTGTATACAACTGCATAAAGGCCGAGAAACAATAAAGGATAAAGAATAGCCCATGCAAGACCCAAGACCGTTCCTTTAAATCGAACCACAATATCCGTTAAGCTCGTCGCCCAAAGCATTCGGCGATTAAGCCATACGGTCGCTAATGAATCCATCATATTACCTCTTCAAAAAACTGCGTGTACTCAGGTACATTCTGTAGCAATTACGAAAATATACGCGAGGATTGTCTCACGAATGATGCCCTTTTTGTATCCCCATCGCTAAACTTCATAACAAGCCATTGTGAATACATACCCTCACCTAAATTGATTTAACAAAAGAAATCTATCTATGGTATGGTTTGCAAAAACTTTTATGCAATAGGTACACACGTGCACGCCACTTCACGCAACATACTCATGATAACGACCGACCATTTAATGATTGACCGTCGTATTTTGCAAGAAGCAAAATCATTAGTAGGCAAAGGGCATCGTGTCACCTTGCTTGCAGGGTTCGAATGTCCAGAAGCAATCACGTATGAAAAAGATGGCATCCAAATAAAACGCTTTGTATATGACTGGGAAGACACACGTTTTACGTCTCTTGCAAAGCGATTCAAACTCAATGCAAACTCCATCATTCATCGCATAAGCGCGCGCTTGTTCCGCTTGTGGGCCAACCGCATTGCACGCCTCAACTCTTTTAACCACTTTGTACTAAGAAACATGCTAAAGCACCCAGTTGATATCATTCACGTACATGACTATCCCATGCTTGCTGTGGGTGTTGCGTTTGCACGACTTAAAAAAATTCCTTTGGTGTATGATGCACACGAACTGTATTACGCTCAAGTGCAACTTCCTAAAAAAGTACAAAAAAGATATCGCCGCCTTGAGTCTAAACTTATCCCGCATGCATCAGAAGTGATTACAGTAAACCCCTACATCGCTCAATTAATGGCGCAGCGATTTAAAATGGCAACACCTCCACATACCTTATTTAACGCATCGCCCCTAAGACCCATCCAATCAGGCAACCAATTGCGCACACAATTTAATATTGCGCCATCAACTCACATCGTACTCTATCAAGGATGGATTTCTGATAATCGAGGCATTCATCATATTGTTGAGGCCGCAAGCCACTTTGATGAAAATATCGCTCTTGTCATTATTGGGTACGGTGATTACGAAAAAAAGCTAAAAATACTGGCTCATGAGTTACACCTTGAAGAGCGCGTCTTTTTTTACGGTGGTGTTGCATCAGACAAGCTTCACGCACTCACCTGTGAGGCAAGCATCGGCATTATTCCGTATCATGGCGTTGATGAGAACAATCATTACTGCAGCCCCAATAAACTCTTTGAATTTACCGTTGCAGGGCTCCCCTTCATCTCGAACGATTTACCTTTTTTGCATGATATCGCAACACAATACGGGCACGGCATACTGGCTAACTTAAAATCTGCTCAGTCTATTGCGACAACAGTCAATCAAGTTTTGAGTGACCCTGACACGTTAAGCGAGCTCAAAGCATCTGCGCTTAAAGCACGCGAACAATTAAACTGGGAGGTTGAAGCAGAAAAGCTCTTTAACATTTATGATAAGCTCACTCCAAAGCTTCAAACTGCCTCTACCTGAAATGGCAAATTTAGGCTAAAATATGGCATTTGCTATTGAGTATAAAAATTAGTGACTGATTTAACCTTAATCCGTAACTTCTCGATTATTGCCCATATCGACCACGGAAAATCAACGCTTGCCGACCGATTCATTCAGTACTGCGGCGGTTTAAGCGAACGTGAGATGAGCGCGCAAGTCCTTGATTCAATGGACATTGAGCGCGAACGTGGCATTACCATCAAAGCGCAAAGTGTCTCACTGAACTATACCGCAAAAGACGGTAAAACCTATTTGCTTAATTTTATCGATACACCAGGGCACGTTGATTTTAGTTATGAGGTGTCCCGAAGCCTTGCTGCCTGTGAAGGTGCGCTGTTAGTGGTTGATGCCGCACAAGGCGTTGAAGCACAAACGGTTGCTGTTTGTTACACCGCTATTGAACAATCACTTGAAGTGTTGCCCGTACTCAATAAAATCGACTTACCCCAAGCAGATCCTGATGCCGTATGTGCTGAAATTGAAGATATTATCGGCATTGATGCAACCGGTGCTATTCATACTAGCGCCAAGACAGGCTTAGGTATACAAGATGTGCTTGAAGCAATTGTTGCGGAAGTGCCCCCGCCACAAGGTGAAATAGAAGCACCCCTGGAAGCACTCATTATTGACTCCTGGTTTGATAGTTACCTTGGGGTTATTTCGCTTGTTCGTATTGTTAATGGCAGCCTTAGAAAGGGTCAAAAAATGCGGGTTATGTCAACAGGCCGCAGCTATGATGTTGACCAAATTGGGGTTTTTACCCCCAAACGCACCCCAACCGACATGCTGCATGCAGGCGAAGTAGGGTATGTCGTTGCAGGTATTAAGGAGATTCAGGGAGCACCTGTTGGTGATACGCTCACTTTAGAAAAAAACCCAACCAAAGCTCCACTGCCTGGGTTTCAACGTGTCAAACCACAAGTCTATGCAGGTTTATTCCCCATTCAATCAGATGCTTTTGAAGCATTTCGCGACGCACTCGCAAAACTCAGCTTGAACGATGCCTCACTGTTTTATGAGCCTGAGTCTTCCGATGCACTCGGATTTGGTTTCCGCTGTGGATTTTTAGGGATGCTGCACATGGAAATCATTCAAGAGCGCCTTGAACGCGAGTATAATCTCGACTTAATCTCAACCGCCCCAACCGTAGTCTACAAAGTCGTCACAACAAAAGGTGAGACTTTAATGATTGATAATCCCTCGCGTCTGCCGCCCACACAGCACGTTGATGAGCTCCTAGAGCCTATTGTGCGTGCCAATATTTTAGTGCCTGAAAAACATCTAGGCCCCATTATCAGCCTATGCGTTGAGCGCCGTGGTGTTCAAGTCAGCATGACTTACAGTGGTCGTCAAATTGCGATTACTTATGACTTACCAATGAGTGAAGTCGTCTCTGACTTTTTCGATCGCATCAAATCAGCCAGTCGCGGTTATGCATCGCTTGATTATAATTTTTTACGTTTTGATGCAGCCAACTTGGTGCGTATGGATATTTTAATTAATAGCGAAAAAGTGGATGCTTTGGCCTTAATTGTGCATAAAGATAATGCGCAAGCCAAAGGACGTGAACTCACTGAGCGCATGCGCGAAATTATTCCGCGTCAAATGTTTGATGTGGCTATTCAAGCAGCTATTGGCAACCAAATTATTGCGCGACAAACCGTTAAAGCACTCCGAAAAAATGTGACCGCTAAATGTTATGGTGGTGATATTTCACGTAAGAAAAAGTTGCTTGAAAAACAAAAAGCAGGTAAAAAACGCATGAAGCAAATTGGACATGTTGAAATTCCACAAGAAGCCTTCATGGCCGTTTTCCGCTCTGAAAGAAAAAAATAAAAGCAGGAGTTAACCGCATGAGCTTTCCCTTACTACTCGTGATACTCACCACTTTAAGTGGTGCACTAGTGCTCATTGATAAACTTTTATGGTCTAAAAGGCGCCCTGAAGCAGCCAAAGAACCTAAGATGGTTGAGTATGCGCGTGACTTCTTTCCTATTTTTCTGATTGTCTTATTACTGCGTTCATTTTTAGTGGAAGCATTTCGTATTCCTTCAGGATCGCTTGAGCCAACCTTGCAAATTGGTGATTTTGTTGCCGTCAACAAATTTACCTACGGGCTTCATTTACCTGTACTTGAAACCCGCATTATTCCCATAAGCCACCCTAAAACGGGTGATATTGTTGTCTTTAGGTGGCCACCCGGTCCATCCTTCGACTATATCAAGCGTGTTATTGGCGTTCCGGGTGACGTCGTTTCCTATCATGATAAAAAGCTTACCATTAACGGTAAAGAAATGCCGCAACAGTTTGCTGAGTACACGGTTGATGAAAGCTCAGGTAAAGCCGTTGCACGCTATACAGAAAACTTAAATGGCGTCATACACGATATTTATATCGATCCCAAAGATAGCCCTGTTGACTTTGATGTAACCGTCCCTGAAGGCCACTACTTTGTGTTAGGAGACAATCGCGATGCCAGTGCAGATAGTCGTTTTTGGGGCTATTTGCCAGAAGAAAATTTACGCGGGCGCGCCTTTTTTGTATGGCTGAGCTGGAATAGTAAAAAACATACCATTCGATGGGAAAACATTGGCCATGTATTAAAATGAGACCTGCTCCATGACTCACATTAATACCCAAGCGCTTTGCTCGCACCTACAGTACACATTCAAATCTAAAAAAGCGTTACAGCAAGCACTCACACACCGAAGCTTTGGTACACCTCATAATGAACGGCTTGAGTTTTTAGGTGACGCTGTTTTAAATTTGGTGATTGCTGATGCGCTACTAAAGCGCTACCCAGACCTACCCGAAGGCAAACTGAGTCCGATGCGCGCTGCGCTTGTTAAAGGTGAAACGCTTGCATGTATTGCGAAAGAACTCAGTTTAAATGAGTACCTGCTGCTCGGGCCTGGGGAGATTAAAACCAAAGGAGCCCACCGCACCTCTATTTTAGCGGATGCATTAGAGGCTATTTTTGGCGCTATATTTCTTGACGGGGGATTTACAGCCGCTGAAGCAGCCATTTTGCATGTATATCACGCACGCCTTGAAGCCCATAATGCCAAACAAGCGGCAAACACTGATTTCAAAACCGCCTTACAAGAATACTTGCATGCGCATAAAATACCTCTGCCGACTTATAGACTCATACAAACTAAAGGGGCAGCACATACGCAAACCTTCCACGTAACGTGCAGCATTGATACGCTCAATATATCAAAAACAGGCCAGGGCCCCACTCGCCGTAAAGCAGAACAAATGGCCGCCAGCGCACTCTTAAAGCACCTAAAAAAGTAACCCCGCGCAGCACCCCCAAAGACTCCATCATAACCCGTTGAACTTTAGGGTGTGTGACGATTGGCTTCGCAACGACACTTAAAATTCAGGTTATTTATGGGCTTTGCTGATGTTTACCCCAAAGGGGTTAGAGTACTTGCAATAAAATAAGTCGGTCGGTAAGCCGGGTTCTGTCGTGGACAGCCATTCATCTGGGGCAAACGTCACCGCTTGCCTCAAGCAGCCTACCCTGATTGCACGCGAGCCACGTGTTAGGTCTTTTCGGCCCACCAATCTCTATTTGGCCTTGCTCCGAGCGGGGTTTTCCCTGCCACGCTTGTTACCAAACGCGCGGTGCGCTCTTACCGCACCATTTCACCCTTACCTAAACACTTAAAGCCCCAAAGAGGCTTTAAGCAGGCGGTATATTTTCTGTGGCACTTTCCGTAGGCTCACGCCCCCCAGGTGTTACCTGGCGCTCTACTCTATGGAGCCCGGACTTTCCTCCCTTTACGCAAGGTAAAGAGCGGCTGCCTGACCGACTTAGCCACGCATCATACCGAAATGACACAGATTTGTCGACCCAAACACCTTAAAATAGCTTATTCTTCACGCGTACCGATAAATTCTTCGTCAAAGTAACGCTTTAATTTTGTTCTTAATGTGCCACGGCTAACACCCAATACACGTGCAGCACGTGATTGGTTATAACGAGTCATCTCCATGACTGTACGGAACAATGGTGCTTCTACTTCTTCAATAATGAGTTGATACAAATTTAAATTCGCATCTTTGCTGTTTGCTGTTGTCAAGTATGCTTTAACCGCATGCATGACATGTTCTGCTAACCCATCCTGTTGAAGCCGAACTTCCTCTGATACCACGCTCATTTTTTTCTCCAATCAATAAATTAACACTAAAAATTTTGACGCAAAAAACCAGGACCTGTTAAGATCCTCCAAATTTCGTGGGCTTAATAATACCAGATATTTCAAAGACTGTAAACATTGATTCAATGATATGCAGGGCTTTTTTTGTTCTTTTTGCCCCCATCTCGACTAGGCCGCCTTTTAGTCCACAGTAAAGCTTTCACCGCAACCACACTGCCCTGTCTGATTCGGATTACGGAACACAAACTGAGCATTAAGGCCTTGCTTTACATAGTCTACTTCAACACCCTTTAGAAAAGGATAACTTTTTTCAGCCAAACACATTACATAATCGTCATTTAATGGCAAGACAATATCCTGAGAGTCAATTACATCAATGTAATCTACAACGTATGATAGCCCAGAGCAGCCGGTCTTTTTCACTGAAAAACGAATTCCCTTACTTCCAGGCTTTTTCATCAGGTAAGATACAATATGTCGCTTTGCCGCTTCTGTTAACATCATAGAAGGGGTTTTTGATGGTATATGTTGCTGAACCACGTCACTCATCACTGACTCCATTTAACAATTTTGAACATTAAACAGCCACCTTATCCTGCTGAAAGTGGCTTCATGCGGTGCCACATGTCTGTCTGAGTTTAATTCGAATAAATAGCACAAAAAAAATGGAATATTAGCAGATTAAATACATTAATAATAGTGGATACCAACAACCAATCGCTTATACACGCCGCCTCAATTGCGTGGCATGTCGCCTACTAAATACCACAGATTTCCGCAAAGGTGCCCGACTAAAATGCAATTGTGCAAAGTGCCGCTTTTGCATTTTGAGTTCTGTTTCGAATGCTTGTCTAATAGGCCTACCAAAGCGCCAAATTTTTTGTTGCATCACGTCCAACGACAGCGGCATTCTTGCGAGTGCATGCGCCTCTTCCTCGCGCCCTGCCATAAGCGATGCAAAATAGCGTAATTGCTGAATAACATCGTCTCTAAAGGGCTGATTATTGGATGGACAAAGCACATGAACATGCATATGCGGCACCGTCATACCGGATTGCGCATGCTTTTGCATATACATGACTAAATCCTCTCGGCGCCCATGCCAAAGACTTAGCGTGGCTCTCAATAAAGTTTCAAGCTCAAATAAGTGGGCAGGTGATAAATGCATTAAGTCCATTTCATGTTGATATGGCACAATCATCATATGAAACGGCGAGTCTCCTAGTGGACGATAATTTAGACATAGGAAAAAATGATCAAACCCTGATATAACCTGCTCATCTAAAAACTCTGGCCTATCAAATGCGCAAGGCTTGTGATTCATTGCAGGAGAAACCCACTTTTCATCTGTTTTTCTTAAAATATAATAATAGAATTCGTCTTCATCAATATCTTCTAGGTGTAAGAATTGATACGTTTCAAGTAAACCATGCCACAACACAGGATACCCGAATAAAACTGCATCATCGAGGCTCTTATGACGAGGCTCATAGCAGGAAAGCTCATGGATAAAATCATCATAATCTAGCTGCGCAACCGCTTTCGGCTCACCTTCATAAAATAATCGATGCAACCGTCCTACCTTCTTGCGCAAGTCCATTGACAGTAGTTCATTTTGAATGTCCGGATATTCACAATTAATTTCTATATCAAACCGACCATATGCATTCAAAACAAAGTGGACCGCATAACTACTCAAACTTTTTTTCACCAGCAAAGACACCAAACTGGGCAACCTATGAAGCGGTGAATCAAATGCACGCTCAGCCATTACACGAAACTGTAAAATTCGGATGAAACCTGCGTCTTCTTCTTTATGAATCAATTCAACATACATACAACCACCTCACCTATAATTGTAGACTATTTAATCAGTTAGATGTATTTTGAAATTTATTGGTTATTTATAATTAACAACAGAGCAAACATTGCTATCCTAGGCAATAGATGCAATGATGTTTTAATCGCCCCTTACATAAAACCTGCCGGTATGGATATATGGCTTATTTTTATTGGTTCAGGGCTCGGTGGAGTCTCTCGTTTTGGCATTTCCAATAGCCTTGCTAAAGTGTTAGGCCCTTTTTTCCCGTATGGTACACTCCTTGTAAATACGCTCGGCTCACTGCTTATTGGCTTTTTACTTGTGCTGAGTCTCGATAGGCTCGAAGGTATTGCAAATCATCTAAGACCTCTTCTTTTGACAGGCTTCCTAGGAGGGTTCACAACCTTTTCAACTTTCTCAGTTGAAACACTCAACTTGCTTGAAACTAGCGGATGGGGGCTTGCTACACTAAACGCATCACTTAATCTTACACTCTGTTTATTAATGACCTGGCTCGGTATATGGGGAGGACGACAACTATGAGTTTAGAAATCACAAAGATTGTTATTGCACGTATCTATCTCACCGAGTCATCCCCCATGCTAGATGACATCTTAGATTATCTACGGGGAGATGCAGACATCCGTGGGTTCAGCGTCTTTCGTGCCGTTCGCGGTTTTGGCGATACTGGAGAGCAAGCTTCTCGCCTCATCGATGTATCGCTTAACCTCCCTTTAATCATTGAGTTTTTTGACGAAGAAGCAAAATCGCATCGCATCATCGAGCATCTCACACAATTTGTTAAACCCAAACATATTGTGTTTTGGGATGCACAAACCAATAAAAATGGTACGTAGCGCATCCCCCTAAACTCACACGACAAAATCAAAATACTGCTTTCGGTGAGGCTCTTGGCGCAGCGTAAAATGCCACCACTCTTTACTATACGGCCTAAACCCATATTGATTCATAACATGCCGTAAAAGCATACGATTTTTATATGCTTTTTTAGAGATATTCCTACTACTTGGGTACGCACGCGTATCAAAACAATCAAACCCAGTTCCCATATCAATACTGTTATCTTGAAAGCGTTTCTCAATTGACGCATAACAAGCTGTCAATGGTTGCCCTCGATGATATGAAGCCCCCTTCTTTGCGGGTAGTTGAACCAAAGTTAAGTCAACCGTACTACCACGACTGTGCCCTGAATATTCTGCAACGTACCCCAACTTAAACAAGTTCTTCTTATCTGTGTCCGGATAAAACTCGGCTTTCATTGCATCTTGGTTCGGCTTTTGGCTCCAAGCAACAAAATCCGCCACCGCACGTTTTGGTCGATAACAATCATACACTTTAATACTATACCCCAATCGTTTAAATTTTTGCTGTGCACGCGCAAGTTGTCGCGCAGCAGGCGCCGTTAAAACGCAACGTCCGTGCTGATAACCAACAATCGGTCGTCCAACAAAATTATGGTATGTGGCATAGCGCATCTCTTGTAAAATATCAGGCGCGTACGTATCCAAATACACAAAGCCATCCGGTAGAGCGTAACTCGCAACCGAGTAAAAGCACAACAAAAAAATAAAACGTCTCATCCTGCCCCCTCAATTAAGTCATGCACCAGCCTCACCTGCTCTTTACCGCGGCCATATTCACACACGAACAAAGCACCAAGCCCCATCACAGCACCCAGCATGTAATAATATGCAGGCATCATCATGTCTCCTGTCTGGTTGACAAGCCACATTAAAACCAAAGGCGCCGTACTTCCAAACAAAGAAATACCCACATGAAAAGATACGCCAAATCCGCTATAACGGCAGTTATCTGGGAACAGCAACAGCATATAAGCATTAATTGGTGCAAACGTGATTGCAATTAAGCCAGACATTAAAAACATCCCGAGCAATATCAAACTAACATTGCCTGAGCTGATGAAGTGCATCACCCAAAAACTCAAACAAAACATAGCAAGCATACCCACAACCAACTGCTTTAAGTGCCCGACTTTATCCGCCACCAACGCCATCAGAGGCTCAAGCAATGCAACAACTGCAAGAGATGCAGTTGCCATTAACGTTGTGTAACTCAATGAAATATTGAAATAACGATGCAAATAACTCGCTGTAAATACATACATCCCAAATGTCATTATCCCAACCAAGCCACCTAGCCCAACCACACCTATCACTGCATATGGCACCTTTTGAAGCGCCACTAAAAAAGGACGTTTCGTTTTATTATTTGCATTCATCTGGGCGTACACAGGCGTTTCTGGCACTTTCCTGCGTAAATGAAAAATAATAAACCCTATGAGTGCCGCAAACCCAAAGCCAAATCGCCAAGCAAAACTCGGCATAAACGACGCTGTTAAACAAGACGCCATAAGTCCTGCAGCAATCACGCCAATGCTATAAGCAACACTTGTTAGGCACCCATAAAATGCACGTTTATCAGGTGGCGCATGCTCCACCAAAAAAACAGCGGAACCTGTAAATTCGGAGCTCGCTGAAAATCCTTGCATGACGCGTAGCAAGGTAATCACGATAGGAGCCACAATGCCTATGGCGCTAAACCCTGGTAAAATTGCTATCATAACGGTCGGACACGCCATGGTAATAATGCTTAGCATGAGCGCACGCCTACGCCCAAAGCGATCGCCAATATATCCAAAAAATATAGACCCAACCGGTGCTAGTAAATAGCCTACCGCAAAAACCGCAAACACGTGTAACAAAGAGGCGATGGTATTGTCTTTTGGAAAAAATATACTTGCAATAATTGGTGCAAAATAGCCAAAAATAGCAAAGTCATACCATTGAACAGCTGTTCCCGAAATACCGATAAACATCGCTTTTTTGGACGTAAATCCACGCATCACATACCACCTACTAAAACACATCAGCACTCAAAACCTATGATATTATACAGGCTGTTGCCCTTAATACATAAAGCTAGTGTAAGCCACCACTTTTATGCTAATTTAAATCAAGTTAATCACACATCATAAGGATGTCGAAACATGTTCAGAAAAACTGCCAGTGCTTGCTTCGCACTCTTTGTTATTGCATGCCCTGCCTACAGTGGAGCAATGGGAGAGGTAACTGATACCCAAACTATCAGGCCACTCATTATGCTAAGCGGTGGCCCTGCGTGGCAGTCCGATGGAAAAACACAAACCTTTACTTTACAGCCAACTGTGCAAAACGCATATGTCGCCAATAAAAATACATCCGCTCTCGGTAGTGGTGCTATCTATCTTGCCATACAAGGCCCTTTTTATAAAAGTGTACTCGCAAACATAGGTGTCGCATTCACAGGTAGTGGCACAGCAAAACTTTCTGGCGAGGTCTGGCAAGATGCCTCTCCAGACTTTAGCAATTTCACCTATAACTATGAAGTCAACCAGTTCCGTGTTGCGTTTAAAGCACGACTTGTTGAAACAGACCCCAAATATCTCAAGGCTGTTAAACCTTATCTCTCAGGCGAAGTTGGTGGCGGTGCTAACCGCTCAACAAGGTACTTCACCACAAGAACCATTGATACTGCCGTATTACAACCTCCTTTTGCTAATAACACTGTTCTTGCACTTACCTATGCTTTTGGTGCAGGCCTACAAGGAAACGTCACACCCCATGTCCAAGTGGGTGTCGGCTATGAGTTTGCAAACTGGGGTAAAAACAACTTAGGCATCGCAAACGGCCAAACGACACCAGATCGTCTTGGCTCAAGCCACTTATATGTAAATGAGTTGCAATTTAGTGTGCTCTACACGGTTTAAATCTTTCGCCATAAAAAAGAGGGCGTTACGCCCTCTTTTTTATGGCGAAGTTATATATTACTGACCTGCACCGGTTACTGTATAAGACGCTGTATAAGTCGAGCCATCTTTACTAATCTGCAAGGTACATGCTGCCTCAGTACCGTTTCCTGTTGCTGTAGTATCCGCTGCAAGGTTATAGGTATCTGCAATTGCAGCACCTGCTGTTCCAAGCGTGAGTGTGGGTGTAATTATAGCCGCCACATCTGAACATTTTGCAACAGTAATACATTTTCCTGCTGTTACCGCATTACTCACTGTAGAGCATCCCGCATAGTTGATAGAGCTTGCTGTTGCAAGCGAGCCTGCAACACCATCTACCGCTGCTTGTTGTGCATTGACTTGTAAATCAATGAAACGTGGGACCGCAACCGCTGCAAGAATACCTAAAACGACAATAATCATCACAAATTCAACCACACTAAACCCCTTTTGGATACGCACCTTTATGCTCCTGTTATTGTCTCTTCCATGCTTAAAGTATAAGACATGGTTTTTAATAACTCTAAAAATGTCAACGAATCAATGTGATACTGCTCTGTACTACTCCAGCTCTCAAGACACGCCCCATCAAAAGTTGGGCGTCACATAGGTATCACTCCAAGAAGCTGCAGGATTATGCTTGCCACCCTGATCAGATAAGTATTTCTGGACTGCTGACTTGTTGCTCTCGCCTGCCAAATCAAGTGGTGTTTTAGCCTGTCCATTTTTAAGGTTAATGGCGTCTGGGTACGCCTCATAACACGCTTTGACTATCTCAAAATTCCCATAGGCGGCGGCTAAGTGTAGTGGCAAATTATTATCTGCATCAGCTAACACTGCAACGCCGTCATACCCCATGAGTCGGGCTGCCATATCTGTACGCCCATTTAAAACGGCGGTATGGATAGGGCTCATTCCAACGCTGTTTTGAATGCGAAGCAATGCTGCTGCATTGTCTTCTGATAACACTGAGTTTAATAAATTCCTAAAATCATTCTTTGCAAGCCGGTGCAATACGGTATCGCCATCGCGATTTTGATGAGCTAACACATCCCTTGACAACGCTAACAACTGCTCAAAGATAACCTCTTTATCTATTTTTAACTGCTTTGTGTGCGACGCTGGAAGTGCTAAAGCGCTATACAGAGGATTCTCATTCAGTTCATGTGCGAGTGCCGCTATATCATCATCGTCTGACAAAAGTGCAGATACCTTTGTGCGGTCCCCATTTACTGCTGCAGTATGTAGCTTTGTCATGTTTTAATTGCTCCCATGCATCAATTCGTTTATCATATACCCACACTGTGCGTGTATCAACTAGCTAGGTGGCCTTATGTTGCTATCGTGCTGTGTATCCACTTCCGGTCTGGGGGTTTGTTGTCCATATTTTTCCTTAAATGCCATAAAAGCTTGTACATCAGGGGACGCCAAAAGCGATGGCCTGCGAAGCATATTGGGGGCGCTCTGGCTTAAGCGCTTAAATAACACCACTTCTTGCCCCATATCGTTGAGCACTGCCTTTTGTGCGGGCGTTTTCCCCTCCATAACCGATGTTCGCTCCAGCAAAGGAAGCGCTAACACTTTTGCTTCAATCTCCTCCCACTTTTGAGCTACCTTAGGTGAAGCATCTGCTTTATACAATGCTATCATATCTTTCAGTGCAGCAAGCTGCGCTTCATTGTCTTTAAAGTGCGTACGAACTGCACGCACTTCATCCTGAATGCGCATCACATCTTCTGTCGTTTGTGCTTTATTCAGTGCATGCGTTCTATCCGTGATAAATGCCTGCATCACACCATCTTTATCACCCAGTTTAAAGTGCTCTATACCCTTCAACTGCTGATGTGTATCCACTTTTGCTTCTAGTAATGCATCACGCGCAGCTTCTGCAGTCGCTTTAGCATTTCCTAGTTTTTCATTCAGTGTATCATGAATACTACACAAAGCCTCTTCTGTATCGGCTGCGGCTATCAGCTGCTGCTGCTCGGCAATAAATGTTTGCATCGCGGCTTTTTCAGACGCACCAACATCCAACCGCTGCACTAAATTCAGTAATTGGTACACGTCTGTTTTTAATTCCACCAACGCTTCATGCTCAAAAGAAAACTCGACTAACTCAGGGTATTGAAGAAAAGCAAGTGCATCAACCGCTTCATGTAAACTCATTGGCGCATCATCGGCACTGGTATAAATTAATTGCTTAATGGTGTACGCTAAATTTGCTCCTTTAGGTGTTTTAAAAACAGGTGCCGAAAAATCGAATTTATCCACATCATGCAAAGTCCCGTTCGGATTTCCGTCTTTATCGTAGGTATAAAAAGCACTGTCACTACACCCTGTTAAGTTTTGATATAAGTTTTTCCCCAACATATACGCATGCATTTTACTCACATCAACAAGTTCCCTTGTTTCACTACATCGTGCAAGCTCAGGGGTTTCCAACTGCTTTGAGCGCAATAACGGATAAAATGTATTCTGAGGTGCATCTAAATCTAATACCCGCACCGTTTGCGTACTGACATCTCCCCATCTGTCGATCACTTCTACTTCGGTTTCTCGGGTATAAGTAAACCCTTTTTTATCTGCAATACGCAACTCACCATATTCATCAACTAGCCAGTTGCCGTTTTTCATATCGGTAAAGCAGTAACCCGCACGTTCCATATTCTCAAGTATTCTTGCCATTTGAATATACAAGTGCATTGCACTGTCTATGCGTGCGTCTGGGTCCTCTGATGGCTTTGCAGTTTTTTTTAAGTCGCCTCCAGGATGAAACTCTGTAAACAATAGAGTTCTTGTGACGTGCTTGCCTGTTTCTGGGTTCGTACAAACAGCTTCGCGCTCAGATATATCCGGCGTAAATACATCTTGCATACAGCCTTCTCGTAACTCCCGAACCGCCTCTTTCGCCACTCCCATCCGATTTTCTGCTTTAAGTACAATGGTTTGAAAGGTATGCGTATCTAGCACAGTAAAGTTCTTAGAGTTTCCGCCTCCTAAAACACCAATTTCATAGCGTGACAAGAGCTTCAAAAAATCCTCACGCCCCATTTCCCCTTCATCAAACACACGCTCGGCTAATTTCTCTTGCGTAAAACCTGGCTCGAGTAAAACAGCAAGCAGACGCTCTACTTTATCAGGCGCCATCACTGCTAAATATTCAGGGAAAGTAAGTTTGGATATATCGGGTACCATGCCAAGGGCTTCACGCTCATCCTGTATGTCATTAAAAAGGGTTTTATGAATTTTTATGTGGTAATCCATGAAAAAGCGTTTCAAGTCATCTGGAAACTTTCTGTCAATTTTGTCAACTGTCGCTTCAAGCTCAGATAAAGCATTGATGCGCGCTGCTTCATCTTCTAGTTGATTGTATGCACGAATCAATGCATCAATTTCTGCAATATAAGGTGTGACTGCATCTCTAAACTTCTCTGCATATTCTTTTGTTTTTTGGGGCTTTTCAGGTATGACTATATCAAGCGGCCCTATCAGCTGGATTGGCATGTAACACACCTCAATTGATTCTCAGTATTTTAAATATAGTCCAAATAACATTATTTGACTTTAATTTGGTCTTAAAGATTATTTAAGAATCAACTGTGATGTGCTACACTTTCATATGTCCTAACTGCTTCCTTAAAGGTAATTTCATGCCAAGTTTCAACCATGCCGGTCATTATACCCCAGCACAACCAACAACCGGGGAAAATACCTTAATAGCGCAACATGAAACACTCGAAACGGAAGCCCGAGCACTCAGAGTCAGAGCAGATAAAAAGAAGGCTGAAGCAGCAAAACCATTGAGTAGGAGGGGCCTCGCAGCCCCGTCCTCTCACACCACCTCACGATGGACACCCTTGCTCGCGGCTAGTGGACCAGTTTGAGTCAGCCCACAGCGGACTTTCACCGCCTACACTTGCGCCATGCCCGGCGCACCTTGCGGCACCTTCCCCCGCGCAGCGGGAGAAGGATATTGTTTAAAATTAATGCGTAAATTACCCTTCTTTCGAATAAAGTGCTATCGCATTACCCTCTGTATCAACTATTACTGCACGATGCCCATAAGGCCCAACTTGCTCTTTTTCTACAAGTATCACTTGCCCCGCAGCTCGCGCTGCCTCCAGTGCTTCAGATAAACGCCCTTCAACATTCAAGTACACTAACAAGCCATCTTTTGATGGTTTTCTATCTGGCATCACAGATAAACAGCCCGATACATTGTCATCAGGGTGTGGTAAAAGCCCAAACTCAAAGCCATGCTCTGATTTCTTTTGAATCGGTGCATTGAGTACTTTTTCATAAAATGCAATGGCGCGGTCTAAATCAATTACCGGAATATCAACCCAGGCAACTGTATGTTTCACTGTCATGATTCACCTCATTATCAAACAAACGTTTAACCCCCAATTGCTGAGAGCCACTCCTCTGAAGGCAAAATCAATTTTCTTGCCTCTAAATCAAAAAAACCAAATGTTAATTTTGCACGGCTACATAAATTCCCTGCTGCATCCACCATATCTTGTTGCATCACCGCAATTCTTTTCTCATACGACAGCACTTGTGACTCGATTGTAATGGTTTCTCGTAGCATGATTTCTTTCAAAAACCTAATTTGACACTCCAAAACAATGGGGCCCTTTTTTTGCGTGCGAATCACATCAAGCCCAAACCCATGTGCCGTTAAGAGCTCCCAGCGTGCCTCTTCAAGCAACGCTAAATAAGTCGCATTGTTCACATGTCCAAAGGTATCTAAGTGATGCTCTTTAATCACAAGTTTATATTTAAATACGTCAAAATCTGTCATACCGTTTCTACCTTCTCTTCCGTTGCATTGTTTCTTCTTGCATTAGGCACTAAGATGATATTTTAGGAGGATAACATGTCAAAGCATACCCCCTACAAATATAGCTACAAAAGTTTATGGGCAAATGCCCGAAAAAATCATCAAAACTGGCCCAAACTATGGGAGTCTAAAACGCCAAAGCCTTCATATGATGTTGTCATTATCGGCGGCGGAGGTCACGGACTTGCTACTGCCTACTATTTAGCAAAAAATCACGGCATCAAAAACATTGCAGTCATTGAAAAAGGCTGGCTTGGTGGTGGTGCAACCGGCCGCAACACGTCTATTATCCGCTCAAACTATCTCTTTGATGAAAGTACGCATCTCTACGACTTTTCTCTGCAGCTCTACGAAAACTTATCTCAAGAGCTGAACTTTAATATCATGGTGTCACAACGAGGGGTGCTAAACCTTGCCCATAACCTCGGAGAAATTCGCACTTCAAAACGGCGTATTTATGCAAACCAATTAAATGGTATTGATGCTGAGTGGCTCGATACAAAAGCTGTCAACAAAGTTTGTCCCATTCTCGACACAAGCACAACGGCGCGCTACCCAATTCTTGGCGCCACTTATCAAAAAAGAGGTGGCATTGCGCGTCATGATGCCGTTGCTTGGGGGTATGCACGCGCTGCAAGTCATTTAGGGGTTGATATCATTCAACACTGTGAAGTGACTGACATTATTATTAAAAATAATCGTGTACACGGCATTCAAACCACCAAAGGCCCTATTACAGCAGGTAAGGTGGGTATTGCCGTTGCAGCGCATGCTTCACACGTAGCAGGTATGGCAGGTATTCGCCTCCCAACACAAACCCACCCCCTACAAGCTTATGTATCAGAACCTATCAAACCGATTCTGCACTGTGTCGTCATGTCAAATGCAGTCCACGTATATTTGAGCCAAACAGACAAAGGCGAGCTTGTCATGGGAGCCGGGATTGATCAATATATTAGTTATAAAATGCGCGGCAGTTTCTCAATCATTGAAAATCAGCTGGCTGCCTGCGTACAGCTCTTTCCTTTATTCAGCAAACTTAAAGTCATGCGCACTTGGGCAGGTCTTGTAGATACCAACCCAGATGCCTCACCTATTATCGGAAAAACGCCTGTTGATAACCTATATGTTAATTGCGGCTGGGGAACCGGTGGCTTTAAAGCAACGCCCGGGGCAGGCTATGTCTATGCACACACCATTGCAAATGATGCGCCACACGCCTTAAACCAAGCCTTTAACTATGAACGCTTTACAACTGGCGCACTCATTGACGAACACGGTGCAGCGGCAGTTGCACATTAGGGAGAAATGTAACATGTTAAAGCTCACTTGCCCCCACTGCGGAGAACGCAACGAAACCGAATTTTCATATGGCGGAGAAGCCGATATTTTTCGTCCTCAAAATCCAGACGACCTTACAGATGAAGCATGGGCAGACTATGTTTTTTTCAGAAAAAATACCTTGGGCCCATTAAAAGAACTTTGGCATCACGTACATGGGTGTCGCAAGTGGTTTAGCATCACTCGCAACACATGCACCAATGAGATATACAGATGAGCGGCGCAAAACGGCTTCCGACAGGGGGGCTTATAGACCGTCATACGCCACTTCATTTCACATTCAACAATAAACAATACACGGGATTTAAAGGCGATACCCTGGCCTCAGCCCTACTTGCAAATGGTGTGCATTGGGTTGCACGAAGCTTTAAATCACACAGGCCCCGCGGCATCATGACAGCTGACATGACTGAGCCTCATGCAATTGTGCAACTCGATAAAAGAGGCCCCAACTCAGAGCCTAACCGCCTTGCCACAGAAGTATTACTCTATGAAGGATTACGTGCGCATAGTGTCAACGTTTGGCCAAGTCTTAAATGGGATATAACAGCCATTAACCAATATCTGAGTCAATACTTGGTTGCAGGCTTTTACTACAAAACATTTATGTGGCCTAAGGCATTCTGGAAAAGGCTCTATGAGCCCTTCATTCGAAAAAGTGCGGGCCTTGGTATTTGTGAGCACAACCCCGACACCAAAACTCACCACCGCATGGACATCCATTGTGATTTACTCATTATAGGTGCAGGGGCTGCAGGCCTTGCCGCAGCTGAAGCAGCGTGCCTTGACAAACAATCGATAATTATCGCGGATGAGAACCCAATACTTGGCAGCACACTTGTAGGAACCGAAAAATGCACCTGGGCACAAAAGGTCATACAAACCCTCAACCAACAAAGCGTCACTCAACTCACACGCACCACTATTTTTGGCTACTACGAATCGAACTACCTCTGTGGTACACAGCAGTTGAAAGAAGGCTCCCGTACCTGGCATATTCATGCAAAACGCGTCATTTTAGCAACGGGTGCACATGAGCGCCCCATGACCTTTTACAATAACGACCTTCCAGGCATTATGCTTGCCTCAGCGGTTCAGAAATACCTCAACCACTATGCTGTTACCTGTGGTCAACACATTGTGCTGTTTACCAATAACGATAGTGTTTATCCACTTGCAAAGGCTCTAATAAGTCAGGGCGTTCAGATACTTGCAATTGTTGACATGCGCCCCACCCCACCAGACGTTCAGCTTGAAGCCCCTATTTATACTAATACACATGTGACTGAGGCCTCTGGCAAAAAACATCTTCAATCCATAACGCTTTCAAATGGCAGGAAAATAGCTTGCGACCTATTACTGGTTTCAGGTGGGTTCAATCCTGTTGTACATTTATTTAGTCAATCGGGAGGAACGCTCAAATACTGTAATATTCGCGCATGCTTTATTCCTGATAAAACACCACAAAAGGCTATCAGCGTTGGTGCCTGCAGTGGTTTATTTGAGTTAGAAGATTGCATTGTAAGCGGGCAAAAAGCCGCTCAGGATAAAGCCTTCGTGCCCCCCAACATACCTACAATTGAAGTTATCTGGGATATTCCATCTAACAAGCCCCAAGACACCGGTAAAACACACCTTGTCGATTTTGCTGAGGATGTATCCGTTGCTGACATTCAACTGGCAGCACGTGAAGGCATGGATTCGATTGAACTCATTAAGCGCTACACAACGATTGGCATGGGGATTGATCAAGGAAAAACATCTAATGTTCGCGCCATTGGCATCCTCTCCGAACACTTGCAAAAACCGATGCAAGAAATTGGCACCACAACCTTCAGGCCTCCTTATACACCCATTACTTTTGGCGCACTCGCAGGCGCTGATATTGGTGAGTTGCTCGACCCAGTTCGCACTACCACGTTACACGAGACACATCTCAAGCTTGGTGCGATATTTGAAGATGTAGGCCAGTGGAAACGCCCTTGGTATTACCCAAAACCAGGCGAAACAGTGCAAAAAACGCTCAACCGAGAGTCGCTCGCCGTACATGAGTCCGTTGGCATACTCGATGCATCCACCCTTGGAAAAATCGAGATTCAAGGCAAAGATGCCGGACAATTTCTTGATTTAATCTACACGAATATGTTTTCAAACCTTAAAGTGGGTGCTTGTCGCTATGGTATGATGTGCCTTGAAGATGGCATGGTATTTGATGATGGCATTACGGCACGTCTTGGTGAGCATCATTACTATATGACAACAACAACCAGTGGCGCTGCAAACGTAATCGACTGGATGGAGTTTTGGCTACAAACACAGTACCCACACCTTGACCTATTTCTTACTTCCGTCACTGAGCAATATGGCAGTATTGTTGTGTCAGGCCCGAAAGTGCGAGAAGTGCTACAAACTGTATTTCCACATCATGCCTTTGATAACGATGCCTTTCCCTTCATGCAAATTCAAGAAACCACCTTTGATGACATTCCCATCAAGTTTTTACGCATTAGTTTCACAGGAGAGCTATCATTTGAGGTCCATTATCCTTCACACCTAGGGCCTAAACTGTGGGCATGCATTCAGGACGCTGGAAAACCATATAACATCACCCCCTATGGTACCGAAACCATGCATATTTTACGGGCAGAAAAGGGCTTTATTATTATTGGACAAGATACTGACGGTTCGGTAACACCGCTTGATCTCAACATGAACTGGATTGTCTCGAAGAAAAAAGATTTTTTGGGTAAACGCTCATTGAAACGACAAGATACGCAACGGAAAGACCGCAAAACCCTGGTTGGCCTCATGACCAAGCAGCCTAAAACCATTATCCCAGAAGGCGCACAACTTGTAATAAACCCCAAAGCACCCAAACCTATCCCAATGGAAGGACATGTCACCTCGAGTTATTATTCAGCTCACCTAGGACACTCGATTGCACTTGCACTCATTAAAGATGGATTGAGTCGCATAGGAGAAACCCTCTACGCCCCAACGGAGAAAGGTGTTATCCAAGCAAAAATTGTTGCCTCGACTTTCTACGACCCTAAAGGAGCACGTCAAAATGTCTAATGTTATTAAACTGCACGAGCCTATCGGACAAATTAATATTCGTGCGAGCACACCTGAAACAATTCAAATGCTTGAGTCACACAGCACGCTCTCTTTTCCCAAAGCACCCAACACAAGCAGCAAAACAAAAACGCAAGCACTCTTTTGGTTAGGTCCTGATGAGTGGCTCTTACTCACCGATTATGCAACGTCATACAAAACAACTACCGCACTGAAAGCGTGTATTGCAGGATACTCAGGTGCCATCACTAATGTCTCTGATAACCGTGTCTGCTTTACCCTTTCAGGAGCTGATAGCCATATGATTTTACAACAAGGCACAGCCATCAATATCAAAGCGCTTAACCCAGGTCATGTGGTACAAACCTTATTTGCTAAAACACAAATCATCATCCACTGCATGAAACCCTATCACTATCAGTTGTTAGTTCGCACATCGTTTAAAGCATACACCGAAGCCTTCCTAGAGCGTGCCGCCCAAAACCTAGCCTTATCTTTGTAAGCATGCTATTTTCTTGGCAGCTTAAAACTATCTGCTAGGCCGTCGTTCCAATGCCCCAAACCTTTCGCTCAACCGCACGCCGCTTTACACGCCTATTTGCCCTACTCCTCTTTGCAGGCTTTATGCTTGGAGCGCTACATAAACAACAATGGATACTATTCACATTGCTCATTGTTATTGGCAGCTTACACATGCACCGCAGGTTTTTGCACAATAAATCCAACGCTATTTGCGAGCTCACAGGCTTCATACTAACCACCATACTAGGGACAAGCTGTGAGCTATGGGGCACTTACAATGAATACTGGACCTATCATGATATCCCCTCCAACCAACTGATTCCTGTGTGGATTCCTGTCGCCTGGGGCTTCACATACTTTGCATTTCACTTATTTGAAAACTGTGTTTGTCAATTAACAACGCGTCGCAGCCATAGCTTAATGGCGATTGCCTTAACCTCGTTGATACTACCTACTGTTGGAGAATATATTCCAATTTATATGGGGGTTTGGACCTACCACTGGCCATATCAATTTATGGGCGTACCACTACTTGCAAGCCTTGGAATATGGGCCGTTCATCTTGTCGTGTTTGTGACTATGAATAAGCTGAACCAAAAATACCAGTTTAATGCCACAACCTATACTTTACTGGCATAAACCAAAAGAAATGCCGACTTTCGTCGGCATCCTGTGAGACGTCGTGATGTAATGTCAGAAAAATCTAAAAATCTTCCGACAAATCAATGGTTTTCATCGAAACCTTCTTAGTTTTTCCAGCACGACTCACACTCACCTCTATTTTACTACCAATCGGAATATCTGATAAAATATTATACAAATCATTATAATTACTAATTTTTTTATCATTAATGGCAACCACAGCATCTCCAAGCAGTAAGCGCCCAAATGAATCAACCTGCGCGCCGCGTAAACCCACTTTTGCAGCCGGTGTATTTTCTAACACTTGTGAAATAAAAACACCCTGGTCTTTTGCAAAGTGATTTGTAATATGGCCATCTAATGGCACAATGCCAATACCTGACATTTTAACGCGGCCATACTCAATCAGTTGCGGCACAACCCGCGCAATCGTCTCAGACGGCACAGCAAACCCAACGCCTGAAGACGCACCTGAGCGAGAATAAATCATCGTATTCAAACCAATTAAACATCCTTGACTATCCAGCAAAGGTCCACCTGAATTACCAGGGTTAATCGAAGCATCGGTTTGTATCATATTACGAATATTAACCCCTGCAATCCCTGGCACCTCTCTATCAAGCGCAGAAATAACACCTGTTGTGAGGCTATGATCAAGCCCAAACGGATTACCAATAGCCATAGTTTTTTGTCCCACCACGAGCGTATCGGTATCGCACAATTTAAATGGCGTAAAGTGCTTAAACGTAGGGAAGTCTTTGACCGAGCTTAACTGTAATACTGCAATATCTTTTCTAGGTTCCGCACCAATCAATTTGGCTGGGACCGTTTTATCTCCAAAACTCACCATCACATGAGATGCACCATGCACGACATGATAGTTCGTAATAATATGGCCTTCTTTATCCCAAATAATGCCAGACCCTGTCCCAGAAGCCACTTCAAGTTGCTCAGAAAAGTGTGTTTGGAAGCGATTCATTCGATGTACATAAACTACTTTAGGAGAAGCTTGCTTGAAAATAGAGATAGTATTTTTTTCATCCGATGACAAGTGATCATTTGCCAAAACCACACTCGTATGCGCAATAAACAGCAATATACAGCCTAGTAATCTTTTTCTTTTCAACATCACACAGCCTCCACCGTTAAAATTATCTCAAACGATTCTAAAAATTTCATAAGCCTTGGTCAAACCCAATTAAACAACATTATCTAGCAAGTGGAAATTACCACCTTGTTGTTCTATTATTTACCATGAAGATAAGTTTTTATACTTTACGATGTAAAGGAGAAGTACCATGAATAGAACATCTATTTTATCTAAGTTAATGATGGGTATTGCCTCTATAGGCTTAAGCGCCGGCGTTTGGGCTAGCTCATCAAACACCATCGAAGATACCTGGAATGCCACATGGGATGCAACCGCTGCTACCTGGGATGCTACTAAAGATACAGGAAAAATGGCAGCTAGCTGGGGATGGGGCATGGATGGAAAAAATGATCCTGAATATATGGTAACCGATGCTGACACACACCAAGTTAAATTCTTAGATGGTGTCGACAAAGGCCATAAGGTCGCTGATGATGGCTCCATGATGCACAACTATGATTGTATGAAAGGGGATAAACTTACAAATCTGAAAACGCATAAATCAGGTATTATCAAAGGGGTTAAACATCAAGGTACAATGGATGTGATGACACCAAGCGGTAAAACCGTGCGTTATCAATATGTAACCTTTAAAGTTAAACCTGTTAAATAAGATAAACTGCAGTCTAAGTCAGGCAAGTATGGCAACATACTTGCCTGTTTCGTTTCAAGATGGCCTAAACAGTATAACGCTCGTCATAGCCTTTACCACCTCCCACCAATATTGCAGATACGACTTGAAAATACTA
>JARGNV010000007.1:0-38689 GCA_029212465.1 Legionellaceae bacterium
TTTGCATATCGCTATGAGCTTAGCTGCATAAATTTAAATCATTCGCCGCTCTAGTCCATAGTCACTTTAACTTCGATAGACAACGTTTCTTCCCCTCCGCCATTCAATATGGCACCAGATGTCGGTGTTGCATCTTTACTATTCCTTCCACATGCAACTTTAATGTGATCTTGTCTAACGACCGTTCCATTGGTGGGATCGAGCCCTACCCAACCAATTTTGGGCACATATACCTCCGCCCAAGCATGCGTTGCGTCTGATTGTTCCTTGTTTTCGTAGGCCCCACCAGTAAAGATATAGCCCATTCTATATCGCGCAGGAATCCCTAATAATTGAGCCAAACAAATTAATAAATTTGTAAAATCTTGACATACCCCCTCCCTGTTTTGATAAGTTTCGAAAGGCGTTGTCCCAGCATGAGTGACACCTTGCTGATAACCATAATCTGTATGAATGCTTGTATTGATATCTTTTAACGTTTCAATCACATTGTAGTCATTCCGCTCACAAAAACTAAGCGCGTAGTCAGTCAATGCGTTCAGCTGATTTTCGGGCAGCTCTGGAGGCAAAAGATAGGGTGACATCATTTGTCTCTGCCACGGCATCCAAGCAAGAGGTAAGCTCGTCCTTCTGATAAACTCAGAGTAAGTCGCATTGCCTAAAGCATAAACTTTCACTTTGGATTGGCAAACTATCTCCAGTGACTTGTAAGGCTGGTATATATTGCAATAAATATTATGATTACCAAAAACATCTTCATAATTGATAAGTTCACTATCAACAGATAACTTTACCTCTGAATGAACCACTTCTTGCAACCAGTCATCAATTGGAATGAGCCGTATATTGTGATTACTATGCCTCACGAATTTGTGATAGTGATATACTGTCTTATGAAAGATATTGTAGGTTTTATACGCTAGTTTATTACCATCAATATCTTCAGTAATTGCCTTCAAATTTAATACTGTGTTTTTAGAGGTGGTATTACTTATTCTGGTTTTCGGGTTTGAAGCAGCATGGGGCAATGAAGCAACAGACGCTTGTTCACTATTAGATGTCCATATAACTTTTCCCCGTCTCGCTAATATTAACTCACCTGGCTGCATCTGTTGCTGCCAAAGCCCCTCTATTGGTTCAGAATTAAAAAGTAATAGGGTGTTATTTCTATCCTTATGGCCTGGTATAGAAATATTCATTGTCGGCATTTCTAAAACTGTTTTATCAAGTGGAGGTAAAAACCTCGTATAAAATAAATGCTTTTGGGAATTTTTGCCGTGGTACACAGCAATACTTTCATGGTCGGATAGGATAATATCCATGGTTACAAACTCATCTAACTCCCGTAGCCATGAAAGTAATACTGAAGGCGTTAATTCGGACAAACTTCTTGCATGATTAGAGTTAATTTTACCAAGCAAATAACAAAACAGTAATTCAGAGTCTGATTTACCTTTGGGAGATAAAAAGCCTGACTTATCATCGTGCATATGCGCTAATTTATTTTTGGGCACTTCACCATTATGTAAAAACATCCAATCTTTACCGGCGTAGCTCCAATTGAAAGGTTGCATATCGTGCATTGTGTAAACTCTCGCAATGCCCTTCACCTTGCACATAAAAGTAGTTGAGTAGAAATTATCCCACTCCGTAATTGCTTGATTAATTTCACTGTTATTGCTTTGCGTAGGCTCCTTAATGATCATCGATGAGTAATCATCTTTAGGATACCAACCTATCCCCCATCCTGAACAATGAGATACTTCTGCGAGAGGGTTAACTTTTAGTTCGGGAGAACTCGCTACATCAAAGTTAAGCGCCAAAAATTCGCTCATCTAATTCATTCCTTTTAATTAGTTACTTTCATTATATATAGAAGTAAGATAATACCTATAAACACCAATGAATGCTTGCAAATTATGTCTATAAAAGTTGCCCTAAGGCATACAACCACATACAGCTATAACAAGCTCATATCCCTTGGCCCCCAACTCATTAGATTAAAGCCTGCACCACATTCAAAAGCAGATATTGAGTCATATAGCATCAAAATTTGTCCTGAAAACTGTTTCCAACACTTGCAACAAGATCCTTTTGGAAACTATAACCTCCGCGTCACCTTTCCCAATAAAGTCAAACAGTTTGAAGTAGATATCAGCCTTGTTGTGAATATGCACATCTACAATCCTTTTGACTTCTTCTTAGATGATGATACTAAAGATTTCCCGGTTATTTATCCCGATGATTTAAAAGAAAGTCTGAAACCTTATTTAGAACTGACTGAATCAGGGGAGAAACTATTGGCAACCGTTCGTCAGTATGCAGGTATTAAAGCCAATATTGTTGATTTTTTAGTCAAGCTCAATCAGCGCATCTACAGCCAATTAAATTATTTAATTCGCTTAGAGCCAGGTGTCCAAAAAGCTGAAGAAACTTTAACGAAGCAAAGCGGCTCTTGTAGAGATATGGCCTGGTTGCTTTGTTTGGTTTTGAGACATTTAGGCCTAGCTACACGCTTTACCTCAGGGTATCTAATACAGTTAAAAGCAGACTATAAATCCGTTGAAGGGCCATCTGGTACACATAAAGACTTTACTGATTTACATGCTTGGACCGAAGTTTTTATTCCTGGTGCAGGATGGGTAGGGTTAGATCCAACCTCAGGACTGCTTGCTGGAGAAGGTCATATTCCTCTTTGTTGTACCCCAACGCCAATACTTGCAGCCCCTATCAGCGGTGCCATTGAAGCATGTGAGTCTCAGATGGAACACCTGATGAAGGTCGAGAGAATCAAAGAAGCGCCCCGCATTACTAAGCCTTATACCAATACACAATGGCGTGAAATTGATAAGCTTGGCTCAGTCATTGATGCCTCTCTAAAAGAGCAAGATGTTCGGCTAACGATGGGGGGAGAACCCACTTTCGTTTATGAAAAAGATAGAGATGCCCCTGAATGGAATGTTGAAACCAACAGTCCAAAGAAAGAGGAACTCGCCCAAACTTTTTTAGAGCACGTAGGAGAGAAATTGGGCGATGGTGGTATTTATATCTCTGAGCAGGGAAAATGGTGCCCCGGTGAATTACTGCCAAGATGGTCAAAAAACTATTATTGGCGAACAGATGGGGAGAAAATACTCGATACGCCTCATTTATTCCACAATAGCGGTAAACAAACGCTCACGTATCATAACGTCACTGCTTTTGCTAAAGCACTTGCGTCATGCCTAGGGATTGACACAAACTACTTGATAGACGCATATGAAGATATCCCTTACTACCTTTGGCAACACAAAAAACTGCCCGAAGAAGAAGAAATACTGAACGCAGATTTATACAATAATGCCGAAAGAAAAAAAGTATCTCACCTACTTGATGGTCATTTGACAGAACCTGTTGGACTGGTGCTCCCCATTGCCTATTCAATTGAACTCAAGCGCTGGATCAGTTGTCCCTGGGATTTTGGTACAAAGAAATTAGTCCTGAACATAGGCGACTCAACGATTGGACTCAGGTTACCCATACATAGACTCCCATTTAGCAAAGACAGTCAAAAGTTTGATTACTCATCTCCCTCCATATTTGATAACAAAGACGCTTTGCCTTGCTATCAAGACATTCTGAGTGAGATTAAAGCAGCTAAACATTCCTCACATAACCTACCCGATATCTCTAGCGGCGCAATAAGAACTGCTATCTGCTTTGAGCTACGAGACAATTGCATTTCAGTCTTCTTGCCACCCACCTATTATCTTGAACATTTTTTAAGCTTAATTGCATCGATAGAACACGTTGCTAAAAACAATGCTTTGCCTATGGCTATCAGTGGCTATGGCCCCCCAACCGATTTAAGAATCAAAAAAATGTGTATGACGCCCGACCCTGGGGTCATTGAAGCCAATATACCCCCTGCAAATACTTGGAATGAGCTTAAATTTAATATAAAAACGATTTACGATGCGGCAAGACCTTGCCACTTAACAACTTATAAGTTTTTACTGGATGGAAAGTGTGTGGGCACACAAGGTGGAAATCACATCGTTGTAGGCGGCGAAACACCGGAAAACAGCCCTTTTTTAAGACGCCCAGATTTACTCAGAAGTCTAGTCACTTTTTTTCAACATCATCCTTCTTTATCCTATTTATTTTCATCCACTTTCATCGGTCCCACAAGCCAGGCCCCGAGAATTGATGAAGCACGAATGGATAGTCTCCATGAGCTTGAAATAGCCTTTAAAGAATTAGATAAAGCAGAAAAAATTCCCTTATGGCTGGTGGATAGACTATTTCGAAATATTCTCGTTGATATAACAGGAAATACACATCGAAGTGAGTTTTGTATCGACAAATTATTTAACCCACAGCAAGATAATGGTCGCTTGGGGCTATTAGAGCTAAGAAATTTTGAAATGCCACCTCATTATCAAATGAATCTTGTTCAAGGTTTATTAGTAAGGGCTCTGATTGCTACCTTTTGGAAAAAACCCTATCGACAATCCCTCATAAGATGGGGAAATATCCTCCATGATAAATTCATGCTGCCTCACTACGTCTGGCAAGACTTTCAAGAGGTACTGCTATTTTTAAGAGAAGAAGGCGGCTTTCATTTTAAAGACGAATGGTTTAACGCGTTTTTTGAGTTCAAATTTCCTTTATACGGCACTTTAGTGTCAAATGGATACCATATTGAGCTTCGTGCAGCCCTAGAGCCATGGCATGTACTTGGTGAAGAGATATATCAAGGCGGCGTCAGTCGCTCGGTCGATTCATCTTTAGAACGGGTTGAGTTGAAGGTAACAGGTAACCCCAAAACAAACCACGTTTTTCTTTGTAACGGGGTGCGTATCCCTTTAATGCCAACCGATAACCCTTGTACTGTTGTCTCCGGAATAAGGTTTAAGGCATGGAATCCACCATCAAGTTTGCATCCTTCTATCAAACCACATGCGCCTCTCGTATTTGACTTAGTGGATACTTTGTCAATGAATGCTATAGCGGGTTTCAAATATCATGTAATGCACCCTGGAGGACGTAATTATCAGACAGCCCCCATTAACGAAAATGAGGCAGAAAGCCGTCGGTTATCTCGTTTTGAGAAAGGTGGACATAGTGCCCATATAAAAGAACTACGCGAAGTCACCACTCAACAAGCGTTTCAATATACATTAGATTTAAGAGTGGCATCGCTGTAGAGCGATGATCACCGCCATACCCATATCAGGCTTTTATCATTGCCCACATACCCCTTCACCAAGTACGACTTCTTTGCCATACACTTTAGTCGATATGAAAGCATTATTAATGGCGCTATCTAGACCATTCAAATCTTTTTGTACTCCATCAATGAACTGATGCAAGCCAATGTTTAACACATCTTCGGGTTCATGACTTTTTAAATAATCAGATATTATTTTAGCTTGGGAAACAGCCCTACAATCTTGCTGGCCAGTATTTTGAGCAATCCATTCTAGCGATTGCAGTGTGTTATCAATACAATAACGTAAAGAGCGAGGGAACGCCTCATCAAATATCAGAAAATGGGTAATATCGTTATGGTTCATACTATGATATTTTTTTCTATACATTTCAAAAGCACTCACCGATTTCAGGAGCGCGCCCCACTGCACAACATCAAATGCAAGACCTGACCCTAACTCTGGCTTTAATAACTGAAAATATTTTACATCCATAATCCTCGAGGTTTTATCACAGCGCTCGATAAGACGACCCATACGAGAAAAATGCCAACCCTCATCGTGTAGCATGGTTGTATCTTCAACTCCAATGAAGAGATGGTTGGCTATTTTTACTTCATGAAAAAAAGCCTGTAAATCATCAATTTTTCTCTTTCTAGAATTGCCTTGAACGAGCAAGTAAAAACGATTAATTTGTTCCCACATTTCTGATGGAATACAGTCTCTAATAGAACGAGCATTTTCTCTTGCCCGTCGAAGACAAGAAAAAATAGAGTTAAAGTTATTTTCATCAAACGCTAAAAACTCTATAACACTGATTTCATCAGCAATTTCATGATGCTTGTAAAAAAAATCTCTATCACCTGATGTCAGCACAAGTGGCTCCCAATACTCCGAGCAACCATCAAAATCTAGGTCTAATAATAGTTTTATGTTGACATCAATAAATCTAGAAATATTTTCAGCTCTTTCAAGATACCGACTCATCCAGTAAATAGCATCCGCTACGCGACTAATCATATTGCATCCTTTTCACTTTATTTCAGCACCCAAGTATCTTTACTACCACCACCTTGTGATGAATTCACGATTAAAGATCCTTTATTCAAAGCAACTCTCGTTAATCCCCCAGGTAAAACAAACGTATCCTCTCCGTATAAAACAAATGGACGAAAATCAACGTGTCTACCTTCTATTCCATTCTTAACTAATGTAGGGCATTTTGAGAGGTTTACGATGGGTTGAGCAATATAATTTCTTGGATTAGCATTAATTTTCTCTTTAAATGCCTCTTGCTCTTTTTTGGTTGACTTCGTTCCAACTAACATGCCATAGCCACCCGACATATTCACTTGCTTTATAACAACCGAACTCATGTTAGATAAAACATGCTTTTTATGTTTTTCATTTGAGCAAAGGTAAGTTTCGATAATCGGTAGGATTGGATCTTCATCCAGATAGTACTTAATAATTTGTGGAGTATAAGCATATACTGCTTTATCATCAGCAATCCCTGTGCCTGGTGCATTTGCAAGCGCAACATTCCCCTTCAAATACGCATTAAATAATCCTTTAACGCCTAATAGAGAGTCTGCTTTAAAAACAGATGGGTCAAGATACTCATCATCGATACGCCTATAGATAGTATGGACTTGCTCAAAACCTGACGTAGCTCTCACATACACTTTTTCATCTTGAACGATTAAATCTCGACCCTCTACCAACGGCACCCCCATTTGTTGGGCAAGATAACTATGCTCGAAATAGGCTGAATTAAATATACCAGGGGATAAAACGACAATATTGGTTTTTTGCTGATGGCTCGTGTTTGAAATATAACTCAAAAGTCTATACAGCTCATCAGCATACATACTCACGGGCTTAACACCCATGAGCTTGAAAAGATTAGGATAAATACGCTTCAGTGTTGCTCTATTTTCAAGGACATAAGAAATGCCCGATGGACATCTTACATTGTCTTCTAATACGTAAAATTGGCCATCACTGTCTTTTACCAAATCAATGCCTGAGATATGCGTCCAAATATTTTTAGGCGGACTCAATCCTTCACATGCTTTTAAATAATTACAAGACGAAACAATTAAATCTTCAGGAATCACCTTATTTTTTAAAATTTGTTTTTTTCCGTATAAATCACCAATGAATAAATTAAGCGCTTTCACTCTTTGCTTTAAACCACGGGTAACAAAGTCCCATTCTTCGGGTAAAATAACTCTTGGTATGATATCAAACGGAAATATTTTTTCTTCAGACTTTTTATTGCCATATACGCAAAATGTAATCCCCAAGTTTAATAAAGCAAGTTCAGCGGCTTTTTGCTTTTTATTCAGCACGCTTAACGAAGTATCCTTTAACAGAGCAATTAAAGGCTGTAGCTTGCTATTATTTTGTCCAGATATTGAAAAAAGTTCATCGTAGCATTGATCGAGTTCGTAGTTATGAAATTCCATCGAAACTTTCCTGCGTCCTTTTTGTATTCATTAAGTCACTCTATCATCTTATAGAGATTAAAAGCGCGACTCAAATGGAGTGCACTAACAAACTGGCAAAAAATATACAAATTATGATACAATAAGTCTTAACTTAAGACTTTTTGGTTCTTTTGTTTTGTAAGCGGTGTGGGAGATTCATCTGCAAGAAAAGGTGTATATATGGTTAAACCGGTTGTTCGAGTCATCGTTGGTGGAGGCGGCATAGCTGGCCTCACACTCGCTAATTTAATGAAGCGAGGAGGCAAACATGTGGCTTTTGATGTCAAAGTATTAGAGTCTCGTTCAGCAAACCAAACCCGACGTGCCAGTATTGGTGGCGGAATCGGCTTATGGCCTCCGAGTCAGTCTGTATTGCGTCTGCTACCAGGTTATGCCGACTTCATTAAAACTAAAGGCCACGTGATGCCCTCCCCAAGTTACCGTGATATGAGAGGGCGCGTGCTAGCACAACCTAATGAACATTTCGAAAAGCGCTTTCCTGTTCAGTGTGTCAATAGAGATGCCTTACTGCATATGCTATCAACTGAACTTGAAGGCAGTGATTCAGTGAATATTCATTATGATGCTCAAATAGAAAAGTATGAGCGCGATAGTAATGAAGTAGTGGTTAAAACGAAGGATGGCACACTGCATCGCGGAGATATTTTCATTGCTTGTGGTGGTATTCACTCTGTTGTGCGTAATCAGCTTATGAACGAGCGTCAACTTGCGCCTGTACACGCAACAGATTTAGGTTATACCTACTTTCGAGCCAATGTTCGCTTACCCGAACATGAGGCAGAAAAGTGGTGGTCGAGCTCCTTTGAAACATGGGGGCATGCCGATACCAAAGCACATGGTAAGCATGCTATACGATTTGGCTATGTGCCATTAAAGCCACCACACGCGTTTTGGTTTATTGCCGTTAAGACACAACCAGGCCATCCTTTTTTATCTCCCTTAAACCGAGTTAGCTTCGTCGATGAAGAAACCAAGTCTTTTTTGAAAACATTAGTTGCCACGTGGCAACCCGTTTTGAATGACGCGGGTGATGTGGCCGTTTGCTATGAAACACTACTCAACCATACTTCCGACATCCTAAGAACTGACATCGCTAAAGTTGAGCATATAGACCGCTTTCCTTGGCATTCTGAAGATAAACGCATTGTATTGCTGGGGGATGCGGCACATGCAACAGCACCTAATATTGCTCAGGGAGCAGGGCTCTGTATTGAAGATGCTGCAACTTTAGTAAGTCACTTAGATAGACCCGATTATCTAGCAGCTATCCCTGAATATGAGCAAGCGCGGAAAGAGCGTGCGAAAACCGTGCAAAACTACGCTGATGCAATTGCAGCGGCCGGCCAAATTCAAAGTCCTTTATTACAAAATTTAAGAAATAGCTTCATGCGTGCTGCTGTCGTTATGACGCCCACTCTACAAAAATACTGTTTTGAAAGCGCGGTTTCTCACAGCTTAGGAGGCACCCACAAACAGTTATTCTGGCAACCGCCTACGTTAAATGATGCGAGTAACACCACACTCATTGACCAGGTATTAGATGAAAGTGAACAACTAACACCGGTAGTGAAGTCTTTTAAACGCTCCTCCACCGGTGGAAGCGGCTCTGGTAACGTAACGGTTGAGACCCCTCCTGGCATGCCAAGCGTCATTGCAGCAGTGCTCGGTATGCCCAAACCAATGCAGCATCAACCGTTCTATGCCGAAGTGACTCATCTGTCACCGGACGAGCAACGGTGGACACGCATCTTTGCTAATAAAACCGCTATGCAGCAGACCTATGCCACAACACACGCCTCGTTTAAAGGACGAGATATGCAAATGTATTTAAGTGAAGGTATTGGCGGGTGGCTTGATAAAGCGTTTCGTTTTATATACTCACTTGAACGAGAAAAAAATGGTGCACTGCGTTACGTATCTCAAGGAGTGACTTTCTTTGATCTATTTAAGCTCCCTCTTCCTCAGTGCCTATTACCCAAGTCGGAGTGGACTGAAACGCCCACAACTGATGGTTGGACATTTGATGGTAAGTTAAACCTCCCAGGTATCGAGCCATTATTGACTTACTCAGGTGACTTTAAGGTTGACACCACCCCTTTAGCGCCTCAGACAAAGCGTCTTATTATTGCTGGCGGCACCGGCATGATTGGCAAAGCCATCTGTGAACATTTTATCCGCCTTGGGTATGATGTATATTGTTTAAGCCGTCATGCAGATAGTGTAACACCCGTTCATGGCGTTAAGATGAGAGCATTAGGAGAAGATTGGTCTGATATTATTAACAGTGACAGCATTATCGTTAATTTAAGTGGCTCGAATCCTGGCAGCAAACGCTGGAGTGACGCCGTCAAAAAAGAGATTGCCGAATCACGCTACGCCGTTATTGACACAATACAAGATAACATCGCACGCGCTACTGCTAAACCATTAAAATACCTGCAGGCATCTGCTGTCGGTATTTATGGTGATAGTAAAGATAGTGTATTAACAGAGCGTAGTAGTGAACGAACTGCAAGCGACACGGGCACCCAGTTTAGAGTGGATGTTTGCGAGGCAATTGAAAAACGTGCATCGTCTACCGATTGTCATGTAATCAATTTGCGAATTGGCCATGTGTTGTCTAATGAAGGAGGACTTTTACCCTACCTACGTTGGGCAGGGCTCTTTGGTACCAGTCGTATTGGTAGTGGAAAGCAATACGTGCCTTTCATTCATATTAAAGATGTCGTGAGAGCTGTGGCATATATTGCCGAAGACGATACGCTCATTGATGGCGCCATCAACCTAACTGCCCCCACATCATGTACCAATGAGGAAATTTTAAAAGCATTAAAACTATTTAAATGGAGCCCAGGCATTCCATTACCTGAGCCCGTGCTTAAATACATGGTTGGTGAGTCATCTGTTGTCTTGACAGATTCAGAGCGCGTTCACCCAGAAAGGTTATTACAGCATGGTTTTGAGTTTGAATATGATACCGTCACCGATGCACTGCATGGTTTAAGGTAAGGAGATATAGTTTTTGCAAATCGTGTGGATATATTTTGTGCTAATTATCACTTTTCTAAGCTGATGTCAGCAGTGGTTACTAAAGCCCTCGTATCACCTTGATCCTCAAACAATAAAATGTCATAGTCAATGTCATCAACATTCAAACTACCTGTCATTGTGTTGCACATTGTCTAAGCCAATGTCAATCTGTCGTAGAAGAGAGGGATTATGACAGATTTTTCTCAAATCGCAGATAGAATGGAATGAAGCAAATCGTCATGCATTGGTTGTGCGCCCACTACTTGAATTCAATCATTGTCCACGAGAAAAAGTACGTGCAGCCGCTGCTGAATTGGGGTTGTCCGAACGACAAATATATCGGCTAATCCAACGGTTACGCGAGTTAGATGGTGAGCTCACCGCTTTATTACCCAGAGGCTCTACTGGTCGCTAATGCTCCCCTTGATTGGCTACAAATAGATCATACGCCAGTGTATAGTGTGAGTCACAAAACATTTTGCCTCCGTGCATTAGGCATACCCATTGAGGATAATGAAGCAAGACAATTTTATAAACCAACCAAAGAAGTGCTGCAACGATTATCTGATGGCTCTGGTATCGCTGTTGATGTGCTTGAGCAAATGACTTTTGAATGTATTTGGGATAGGCTAATGGATGAAATGAGCCAACAACTCGAAACGCCAGAAGGCCAGGCTACTTTAAAAGCCATGGGATGGTGATTTACTTCAAATGATATGTTGAATTTTTTTAAAAAATTCACATTTCAAAGAGTCTGTCCGGCTCGAAAAAGTTAACGTAATTGCATTCCGCTTTGCGGATAGTCATCTGTTTCAACCGCATGCCTTAATGCTTCCGCATCTAGCTCCGCAAGTTGTTCAATTGTTGTTCTTCCGTCAACAATTGCATCAATACAACCTTGGCGACCAAGAGCAAATTCACCTATATTACTTATTTGTATTTCATCTAAAGCTTTAAAATCTTGAACAGAAATTATACCGTTACGTATTGCCTCTATGACGGTAGGTTTATTTAATATATGTTCTTCTGCCGCCATAAATTTCAATATATCATCCTTAAAAATTTCCAAGGCTTGATCACTTAGATCGTCGGGCACAGGCACAGTAGTATCCTCTACTGTATGAGGCACGTCTTCAGTTTGAAGATTATGCTCAGAGTTTTGATTTGTAGCTTGCTGGTGGAGTTGTGCCATATCATCAAACAATTGTCTTGTTCGTTGACTTGGTGCCGGTGGTTCGTGAGATATTAAGTGAAATAGTTGACGAGAAAACCCTGTGATTATCCGTGCAAATGGTCCTGGTTCAGGCTGTTGAGTAATGTTTTGAGGATTTTTTAATTGAAATTTTGTTTTTTCTATGTTATCCGGATTGAATGACGAATCAAAATGAAAAATAGAGTTTAGCTCTTCAAGTGTAAATGGTTCACTACGCATTTTATTATCAGGAAATAAAGCAGCTTGATCTGCTTGTTTTATTTGTTCTCGGGTAATTGGCCAATACTCTGGAGCCCTTGTTTCGGGATCATATTTTAGTTTATCCAGCTCTTGTATTGTTGCGCATAGTTTAAATTTATCGCTCTTACCAGTCTGTTTACTAGCAACAAGATAAAACTTGGCTCGTTCATCATTAATATCCACATCCTCTAGCTCTACAGGATCATAGAAAGTCGGCATATGTAAATTTCCAGTGAAGTACTAGTAGTTGAATTATAGCACAAGGCATTGTCTGTATATCGTAGCAACGCGAAAATTATGATAACCAGCCTTACCTGACACATAGCGCATGACCAATTCAGTTGTGTTAAATGTGCGCTACTACGGAATGTCCGGAAGAGCCATACTTTTCTTGACTTAATTAGGTTGCTAATAAAACTTGAAAAACCTAACGTTAAACCAATTGCACAAACGACCGTTTGCGCAACAAAATTAGGCGTGCCACAGCTAAAGGGCTTGCTTGTTGCGAACAAGGTATTGCATAATAGAATCAAATGGCAACATGTTTTTGCAAACATTCTTATCGGCTATGCTCGCGTATCAACTCAAGATCAAGACAACTCAGCTCAAATTGCTGCGCTTAATGCTGCAGGATGTGAAACGATCTTTGAAGAGAAAGCCAGTGGAGGACGATGGGATAGACCTGAATTGCATCGCTTACTTGGGCAGCTACGCAAAGGTGATATTCTTGTGGTCTGGAAATTAGATCGTTTGTCACGCTCTTTAAAGGATGTCCTGCTGTTAATCGAAAAAGTTGAGCTGTCCAATGCTGGATTTCAAAGTTTAACCGAGGCGATTGATACTACTTCGCCGGGTGGTCGCATGATGATGCAGATTGTTGGTTCGTTTGCTGAGTTTGAAAGAGCGATGTTACGTGAGCGCACCCGAAATGGTTTAAATGCCGCTCGTAAAGAAGGGCGTGTTGGTGGTCGTCGCCCAAAACTCTCAACACACCAGGCACAAGAAATCGTATGCTTGGTTAGTTCCGGGAAGAAGACCGCCGCAGATGCTGCCCGACTTTTCAATGTTCATCCGGCAACGGTCTCACGCTTGCTTGCGCGTAACAAATAAACATTGGGATGTTAGCTAATCATGTCATTTCAATTCGTCATTATAAACCGATCATCATTTCAGCATTCTGCTGACATTGACTTTGACAATCCGCTGACACTGACTTAGAAAAGTGACAGTTACACATATCATTTATTTATGAAGCGCGATGCATTTACTCTCTCCATCCTAGCTGCAGACCGGCAAATTTTGGTCTAACAATAGGTCGCCACTCCCACTTTGAAGTTTGATTGCTAGACTTCTCGTCAGAGGCATAGCGAAGCTGAGTGGCTTTTGAAATGCCAACACCAACAAGGGCACCAACGAAGAGATCAGAAAACCAGTGGCTCTCGCGACCCAGCAAAGTAAAGGCTGTGGCTAGGCCATAAGGAATCCAATAATTCTGATACTCGGATGCGAAGATGTCGGCAACACCAAACCACATGGCGCTACGAAAAGAAGTGAAAGACTTTAGTCGAATACCCCAGTAGTCCGAAGTCCTATCATCGCCCCCCCAAAACGAGGAAAAGTTACCGTTCAAGATGGTATTATCCGGCCCCCACTCTGGATAATCACGCGCAAAAGCAAAGCGAATGGGGATAGTATATATTAGCGTGTAACTCCAAACCTTAATTGAAAGTAAACTCGCACGATAGAGCTTGGTATTTTCGGCCAACATCGCATAACCATACATAACAGGAAGAAGATAAGTAAAGGCTGAGTCATAAGCCATGAAGCCTGGAACATACCAAGACTGGGGCGTGAAATCTGCTTCGGTCAATCCTGCATTGGTTGTCACCTCTTGGCCGCTATGCAGGGCACGGGTCAGCGGCTTGTCCAAAGCTATCGCACCCAGGCTCGCCCCAATGCCCCAAGCCATTGGCACATAGTTGCGCTCCATAAATGGATATTTGGCGATACCCCACAGGTCGCCTGGCATCTGAATAAAGTAATCTCCCAAATTAGGCCAAAAACAGCTGGTTAAAGGGGCGTTCATACACAAATGTGAGGACGATGCTTTGGCTTGGCTTCCTCCCTCAAGATAGGCATGTGAAAAGAAATCTACTTCCGAACTAGGTGTTGAGGGAGACGCCTGTGCAATTAAAGGAGCAATTGCCGCCAATAAAAAAAACATACCCTTTGCAAACATCACCTCTACTCTCCCTGAGAATCTAGACAAATCGAAACATTATCCCTTTGTCCGAGACGAAAATTCTGGAGTATACTCAATAAAACTTCGAAGCACAAAACACTTATCAGTGACTACCAGGGCAAAATCATACTTTGCGCTGAATTTGACCAAGGGTGTTGCGTTATGCGCATCTTTCAAGTGAGCATCTTAGAGTTTCGGCTGAACGCGTTTAGACACGTTTTGGTCACAGTAACTTGGATTTTTGGACACAAATTAAAGCTAAGTGCTTGATTTTAAATGGCGCGCTCGGAGGGGCTCGAACCCCCGACACCTTGGTTCGAAGCCCGGTATTTTAAAAATAACCTATTGATTTTATATAACTTTTAATTGCTGCCGCCCACTACAAATGCTCAATTTATCATAACAATGCTGGACTGATCCCCACAAAATCCCCACAGTAGAATTTCGAACAGAAAGTTAACGTAACTCGCCATAAGGGGTAAGCAGTTTATAAACCCCCTCTAAACATTAATGAACTATATCAGTGGTTGCCATAACTGCATGAGTTAATATCACACACCATGTTTGGGATAATTTCGTTCTGCAAGCATACCTCCTATAAGAACATCATCTTCAGGCTGCCAACACGTAATTACAGCACTCTCTTTAGGATTCAGATTAGGGCCAAAAAACGTAAATGCCACTTGTTGAAAGGCTGATCCCTCTTTTTTATGCTTGATTTCAGATCTTAAATTTTCAACTTTCACTTGGTCAGAGTGGCTAGAGACAGATTTCTTATAAAGAGCTTCAGTATAAAGTCCCGTAATATCTTCACACGTCTCAGAATGAACATTATCAGGGTCAAATGCAAACCTGTAATAATTAGAGGGGCGTGCAATTTTTTGACGATGAACATCAGTGTATAGGCCTATGTTATCTTGTGAAACATAGCGCCCTCTCTGTCCAACAGCAGTGACATGAAGTTCTGTTTTTGGACCTTCTCCTCTATCGTACTCGCTAGAATCAATTGGTGGTAAATTGATGGCCGTTACTGTACAACAAGTAGTACCCCTAGGGAAGGAGGCAATTTCTGTTTCTCCATGTACTAACACTTCCAGATTTTGTAGAGGATTAAAATCACGATCACGAGCGACTACATTTTTAGCAAACAAACCTGCCACTAATACGACCGCAGCTTTTATAAGCTTATACATAAATCAACCAATCACAAAAATGAATTATTTTTAACCATAATAGCAAATAAGTCAATATGGTAATTTTTTATAACGTGTATATATGATCTTGCCCCGAAAAAACAGACACCTTACTAAGCGACCATTTTAGCTTCAAACGACTCAGGTGTTTTATAACCAATAGCCGTGTGAAGTCGTTTCCGATTGTAATAAATTTCAATGTATTCGAACACATGTTTTTTAGCGCACTCGCGTGTTGCAAACCGTTCACCATGGATGGCCTCGACTTTAAAGCTACGATTCCAACTTTCCATAGCAGCGTTATCATAACAGTCACCTCGCTTGCTCATACTGCAAATAAGGCCATGCAGGCCCAAAAGTTTTTGATACGCATGTGAACAGTATTGGCTGCCACGGTCAGAATGTACGATTAAGCCGCGGGGTGGTTTTCGGCTCCATATAGCCATCTGTAAGGCATCTAAGACAAGCTTTTTTGTCATACGTTCAGACATAGACCACCCAACGACTTTACGTGAGTAGAAATCCATGACAACAGCAAGGTAGAGCCAACCTTCTTCTGTCCAGCAGTAGGTGATATCACTTACCCATTTTTCATTGGGCTTATGCGCAATAAAATTTTGCCGTAACAAGTTAGGGGCAACAGGCAAGTGATGGTTGCTATTTGTCGTAGCTTTGAATTTCTTAGCCGCTTTTGCACGCCATCCATTTTCCCGCATAATGCGAGCAACACGGTGCTTGCTAGCTGATTCTCCTTCCTGTTTTAAGCTTCGAGTAATACGTGGGGCGCCTGCACGCCCCTTCTCATCATCAAAAATAGTTTTTATTTTCTTCATAAGCTCCGCGTTTCTTTGCTCACGCTTCGAGGGCTTACGACGCAGCCAGGCATAATAACCACTCATCGAAACAGAAAGCATTCGACACATGAGGCTTACCGAAAACCGAGTTGATTCTGCTCTAATCATGGCGTACCTCACTTGGACCCCTTGGCGAAGTACGCTGCCGCTTTTTTTAGGAAAGCATTCTCCTCCGATAACTTTGCATTCTCGCGTTTTAAACGGGCCAACTCGGCTTGTTGAAGCTTCTGGTTTTCGAGTGTACTACCACATCGTTTTCGTTGAGCACGCCATGAATAAATAAGCGACTCTGCAAGCCCAAGGTCTTTGGCTACCTGAGGAACACCTTCCTTATCTGCTCGCTCTAAGGTTTGGTCTTTAAACTGGGGCTATATTTTTTCCTGATGACTTTTTGATCTGAATTATTTTTGTGCATTTCTCACCTCTGCTCAAGATTTTACTCTCTTAGCAGGGTGTCCGACAAATCAGGGTAGGATCAATTTGCTTGAAGCTGCAAATTTAATTATTCAAAGTAAGCAAGAAAACGGCGAGCTTACAATCCTGAGGATAAAACAAGGTGAAATCCAGTCTATCCCCACAAAATCCCCACAATGTGAAATGATAGCAATAGGATAATTTGAAATTTACGAGCTAACTATTTGATTTTATTAGATTCTAATGGCGCGCTCGGAGGGACTCGAACCCCCGACACCTTGGTTCGAAGCCAAGTACTCTATCCAGCTGAGCTACGAGCGCGTGAAAGATGGTGGGCCGTATAGGATTTGAACCTATGACACAGAGGTTAAAAGCCTCCTGCTCTACCAACTGAGCTAACGGCCCTTCAAACACTTTTAAAACTGCTCTTTGGAAATGGTGGGCCGTATAGGATTCGAACCTATGACACAGAGGTTAAAAGCCTCCTGCTCTACCAACTGAGCTAACGGCCCCAAAGAGGCTGAGATCATACCGAATTACACCAGAATATCAAGGGGTAGAGTGCATTCCGTATGATTTCTTTTTACTATTCATGCTATATAGGTTACGCGAGCTTGCCAAAACAGAAAAGCCCTGCTCCGAAAAAAAGTGAATAGATGTATCTAAACGCTCCCTTGGCACGAGCGCAAGCAACACATCAGCGCCCATAGCGCCGCAGCCTTTCAATGCCAATACATCCGGATGGCAAGATAACTGACTCACATATGTGCTCGTTTGCGAAGCAACTAATTTAAGCGATAATAATTGCTGATAATAGGCATTAACAGCATCAATCAATAAAGCACTGCGATTGGTTTCAAATGCATCTTTTGCCAACATCACAATCGGTGCAAGGGATTGCATCGCATCACTCAGCTTCAAATCTTTCAGATGATGGTGTGTTGCAAGCTTAACCCCTGTATGTAGTAATACAAATGCTATATCAGTAAAAGGCCAGGCATAGGTTTTAAGCTCAGACTGTGAGCGATTGACATACACACACCCACTCTGTGCTTGTGCCAACACATCATACCCGCTCGGACGAACACCTTCACCAGGCTTGAAAGCCGAAGCCCAATAGGCATCGAGAAGTGCTGCTTCTTTAAGAGATTGACGATGTTTTGTTAAATAGGCAAGGTACGCGCCTAAAAACTGCGCGCTCGATGCACCAAGCCCACCTTTTCCACCATAGGGGTCAAACCATGTTAAACCCTCTGTCATGCCTTTTTTGCGCCAAAATTGGCCTGCGGGTGAATCTGCATGAATCGCTGAAGTCGTTTGTGATCCATCACACCCCACTTCAAAGCACGGGGTTGTCGTTAAAACAATTGCAGGACCATCAGCAAGAGCGACATACTCCCCTAATAAAAAAGTTTTTGCCGGAATCTTAAACGTCATTGTGTCTCACGAGCTACCTGTTGTGGCGCATGACGAAGCTCTGCTAAAAGTGTTTTCGCCTGTTTTAAACTCACGCGGCGATGTACCGTTAACCAATGCTTTAGGCGCTTTTTTAGCATCGGCATTTCTGCATCATTGGCGCCTGCAACCATCATTAAGTTATCGATGTGCAGCTTCATATGCCCTTGAATAATACCTTCGGTGCACATCGCATTCAGTGCCCCTAGGTTTTGTACCAAACCAACTGCTGCAAGCACACACGACAAATGTTGGGCTGACGTAATGCCCATCATTTTCAAACACATACGTGCCGTTGGATGAAGTGCTGTTACCCCTCCAACGGTACCTGCAACTAAGGGTGCTGTTAGCTCACCGGTTAAAACACCTGCTTTATAACGCCACGTTGAAATCGCCTGATAACGACCTGAACGCGCCGCATACGCATGCACCCCCGCCTCAACAGCGCGCCAATCATTACCGGTTGCAATTAAGATAGGGTCGATACCATTCATCACCCCTTTGTTGTGTGTTGCTGCACGATAAGGGTCAATTTCTGCGAATAATGAGGCCTCTTGTAACCGCTCCCCTAAATCTTCATCTACATTGTTAATGGTAACGCGTGCACGTGCGAGCTTTTGATCGTTCAAATTAGATAAAATACAAATACCAACCGTCTCACCTGTCAGCATTTCGATTGGGCTTTTTAAGTATTCAAGCACCTGATTAATAATATTCGCACCCATTGCATCACAGCTATCCATGCTCACATGAACAACTGCCATGTCTCCCCCTTCGGGGCGTTCAAGACGACGCAAAATCATATCGGTAACACCACCGCCGCGTTCTACCATGCTAGAGGCAACTTCACGATTCACTTCTTCAATCCAGCCTGCACGATACTCATGAAACATCGTGGATAAATGGTCAAAATTTTCTACTTTAGGAATATGGACCTGGCCAATAATGCAGTCGCCCAATACTTCGGTTGTGATATTGCCGTTTTTCCGAATCCATTTTGCAGTTTTAGACAACGCTGCAATAATTGAGGTTTCTTCAACAGCCATCGGAATCACGTAATCAACGCCATCAATGCAAAAATTTGTAGCAACGCCGAGTGGCAATTGAAAATAGCCAATGACATTTTCAATGAGGCTTTCGCCTAACTCTAAAGCATGTACACCACCGTCCAACAAATACTTTACATCATCCGACGTTAATGCCCCCATAGAAACCAAACGCTCAAATCGCTCGGCACGTGTTAATTTAGAGAATCCTTCAAAAGATGCTCTGGCATTTTCATTTAACAACGGACTGCCTCCTTTAATTCGTTTAAGCTTTGACTCCCCGTACAAAATAAAGCAACACGCAATTCATATTCTAACGTCTTCATAACCTGAATCACACTGTCGGTCGACTCAAGTGCCGCCTCAAGCATTGGCTTTGCAAAACCAATGGTAGTTGCTCCCAGCGCAAGCAATTTAGCGGCGTCTAGACCGTGTCTTACGCCACCTGAGCCCCACACTTCAAACACATGACTGAAAAGTACGGCCTCTTTCACGCTTTGAACCGTATCAATACCCCAATTTTTAAACGTTTCTGCAGCCCTTTGTAACATTGGCACATCCTGCGCACGGTGTCCCTCAATTCGCCCCCAGTGGGTTCCCCCTAAGCCACTCACATCAACCGCTGCAACACCAACTTCTGCCAAATGTTTAAGTGTTTTTTTAGAAAAGCCACAGCCCGTTTCTTTCACAATAATCGGCACATTCGATGCGCGCACCAATGCTTCCAGCACATCCCACGCACCTTCAAATTGAGGTGTACCTTCCGGCTGAATACATTCTTGTAGTGGATTACAATGAATGATGAGTGCCGATGCCGCCAGTGCATCAATTAATTTTAAAACCTCATTAACAGGCGTTGTAATCAGTTGCGCAATTCCTAAGTTGCCATACAAAACAACGGCTGGATAATCTTTTCGTAATTCAGTCCACACCTGTGAAGCGTCTTTATCTGTTAATTCCCGACGTTGTGAGCCCACGCCCATTGCCCACCCCATCTCGTCACATGCGGCAACCAAACGACGATTCAGTGTTAAAGCTTGTTCATGACCTGCAGTCATTGAAGACACAATAAATGGTTTATCAACACGCACACCAAAACGCGTGGTTGAGATATCAAGCGCATCGAAATTAAGGTTAGGCAGCGCTTCATGCACTAAATCAACGGTATCAAGACGATTTGATGCCGAAGCTTGATTTTGATGCATCAGTGCAAGCGCAATATGATCAGCCTTACGCTGCTCAAACTGTTGATAATTGTCTGACATGCCCTTCCTGCATCAACCCATTAAAAATGAGTTAAATTCTAGCACGTTAGCGTGCAGACAGCCATCATCCACGCAAAACACATGACAGCTTATCTATTTTCGTATTATCCTAAATTATGTTCCATAAGCGATGACCATGATGCGTGCCGCAACAGCAACACTCACATCAACAGAAAACAACGCTTTACAGGACGCGCGCTTTGCCCTGGACGCAGAAAAAAACACCTATTCCTGTGAAGGTGCCTGGTCGGTGCTACATCTAGAAGCATTGAGCCATACATTTACACCGAGTGTGGCACAACAACAAACAACCATCACGATTAGTGGCAAACACTTAGAGGCTTTCGATAGTGCAGGTGCACTCACCCTCTTACAATGTATTGAACAATTAAAACAACACTACGAAACAGTCACGTTAACCCAGTTTACAGAAGGACAACGCGAACTCTTAAGTCTGGTTGAATCAAAGCAAGTAGATATTACAAGCTCGCAAGACTCAGAAAAAACACCCCCTAAAAAAGAAGATTTTCTTGAGTTTTTAGGTCGAGAAGCCATTCACAAATTTCATCAATTTGATGGCCTCATTTTGCTCGTTGGTGACTTAACCGACAAAATTTTTATGGCTTGCAGCAATTGGCGCCGCTTTCAGATACCAAGCATTATTTCAAATATCAACTCTGCAGGCTTAAAAGCACTACCTATTATAGCCCTCTTGTCTTTTCTGATTGGCGTGGTGCTCGCGTATCAAATGGGCGTACAACTTGAAACTTATGGTGCAACAAGCTTTATTGCGTATATCTCCGGTATGGCTATTTTTAGAGAGTTTGCACCACTGATTACAGCCATTATTGTTGCAGGGAGGACAAGTTCTGCCTTTACGGCCCAAATTGGCAGTATGAAAATTAACGAAGAAATTGACGCACTTCACACCATGGGGCTTTCCCCAACTGAATTACTTGTGCTTCCTAAAGTGCTTGGACTTCTGCTTATTTTACCATTTGTTATTTTTTGGGCGGATGCATTCAGTATATTAGGGGCCATGATGATGTCTAAAGGCATGTTACATGTTGGCTACTATGACTTCCTCTCCCGACTCCAAACAGATGTAGGTGCTGACCAAATGATGCTTGGATTATATAAAGCACCTGCCTTTGCAATTCTCATCGCACTGGTTGGGTGCTTTCAAGGCTTTCAAGTTAAAACCAATGCCAATAGCATTGGTAGCCAAACGACCAAAAGTGTCGTGCAAGCACTCTTTCTCATTATTATTACCGATGCCATTTATTCCGTCATTTACCAATGGATGGACCTCTAATGCCTAACCCCATCATCACCGTCAATGGACTCAAAAACCATTTAGGAAATCAATGGGTACATACAGACGTTAACTTTTCTGTTAACCCAGGCGAAGTATTTGCCATTATTGGCGGCAGTGGTAGTGGAAAAACAACCGTGTTACGCAGTATTTTAATGCTACTCAAACCAACAGCCGGTTCTATTCAAGTATTTAATGAAGAAGTCACCACTCTTGATGAACATAGCGCACAAGCACTGTGTCGCCGATGGGGTGTATTATTTCAACATAGCGCACTTTTTTCAGGCATGACGGTCCTTGAAAACATCATGTTTCCAATGCAAGAGCTTGCAAACCTTGATGAAGCCTTTATGGCACGACTCGCCTATTTAAAGCTCTTACTGGTTGGACTTCCACCTCATGCAGCAACCAAGCTACCTGCTGAACTAAGTGGTGGGATGCAACGCCGCGCTGCCGCCGCACGCGCCATTGCCATGGACCCTGAGCTTTTATTTTTGGACGAGCCAACATCAGGTCTTGACCCCTTAAGTGCCAAACAGTTTGATCAACTCATTTTGTTTTTAAGACGCGCCTTAAACTTAACCGTTGTTATCGTGAGTCACGATATCGACTCTTTAAAGCGCACCACAGACAGAGTGGCTTTTATTGGGGACGGTAAAATTTTAGCTATCGACCCCATTGACAAACTGATGCAAAATACACACCCTTTAATTGTCGATTACTTTAGTAAGGTTTAAACTAAGCTAAAGTTTAAAAAAAACAGTGTCACAAGGAGCCGTGCGCTTGGAAGCAAAAACCAATTACACGCTGGTCGGACTCATTGTCTTAATCCTTGCTGCAGCCTTGCTATCGGCAGCCCTTTGGTTATCGGTTGGTTTCGACCGAAAAACCTATAAAACATATGTGACCTATCTCAACGAGTCGGTATCGGGCTTAACTGAAGAATCTCCCATTAAATATAATGGCGTTCGTGTTGGCTTTATTAATTCCATCGAACTCAACCATGATAATCCAGAACAAGTCATTTTAATTTTAAATATTGAAGACGACATCCCCATTACTGAAAGTACTGAAGCAACACTTGTTTTTCAGGGTATTACAGGCACAACTTACTTAGGGTTGACTGCAAAAACCCCATCCCTTGTTCCGCTAAAGAAAACCCCAAACACACCTTACCCTGTGATTCCTTCAAAGCCATCTTTCTTTAACCAGCTTGAAACAAACGTGAATACACTCACGGCCGACTTAAAACGCTTCTTTAGTGAAGAAAATGCCAACAATGTTGAAAAAATTCTTAAAAACTTCGAAGCGCTTTCTGCGGTCTTTACCCAAAATAATGACAACATTAATAAAACCCTCGAAGAACTTCCAAAGCTTACAAAAAGCCTTAAAGTAAGCGTGCAAAAATTCGATACCATGGCAGATGATGTATCTGAATCAGGCAAACAATTCACCGTTACAATGAAAGCGGGTAAAAATAGCATCGACCAAATTTCACAACAAACACTGCCACCCATTACGTTACTGATGCGTCGCTTAAACGATATTGCGGCAAATCTTGAAAAAGTCAGTGTCGAGATGCGCGAAAACCCATCTGTCATTGTGCGAGGTACGGCCCCTCCCAAACTTGGTCCAGGAGAACACCGGTGAATCGTCTGCTAGCTTTTATCTTACTTAGCCTATTATTGCTCGAAACAGGCTGTGGTCCCGTTAAAACATCCGCGGCTAACCAGTACACACTGACCCCCTCATCCCAATTCAAAAAACATCGCGCCCACATGCCTTATGCGCTGCTCATCTCAAAACCTGACGCTATGGCAGGTTACCGTACGAACCAAATGCTTTATGTGAAAGAGCGCTTTAAACTCGAACCTTTTGCAAAGAACGCTTGGTCAAACCCACCGGCCGACATGCTATACCCCTTGCTGGTTGAGCGCTTTCAAGGCAGCCATGCATTTCGCGCCATCACGTCAAGCCCCTATGCAGATAAAGCCGATTATCGCCTTGATACACAGCTTGTTGAATTGAATCAAAGCTTTTTAAGTAAACAAAGTGCGGTACAGCTGGTTACAAAAGTGACCCTTACTCGCGTATCTGATAATCGTGTGCTCGCCTCACGTCTTTTAACGCAACATATTCCTTGTAAAACCAACACACCTTATGGAGGGGTTGTTGCAGCAAACCAAGCAGCGAACATTTTCGCTGAGAAAACGCTCGACTTTGTCATCAGGCAAATTCAGTATGACAAAGGTAGTCACAAAACATAGGATGTTGTACAATGAGATGCCAAAGCCGTAAGATGATTGAGCACATAAAATAAAAATAACTTCACTTTTCATCAACGAGGAGACTTCGGATGAGTGTTAAACCCTTCTTAAAAATTGGAAGCATTGCGGCTGTCGCACTGTTAGCTGTTTCATGTACCAAATCCGGCAACTTATTAGAGGGCACAGGGCTCGAGTTCAATGGTTTAGGAAATATGGTGCACTTTCCAGGTCAGGCAGCGGGTGAAATGTATACCACGCAGGCACCACACAACCAAGTCTATTTATTCGCTTATGACAACAGCTCTGTCGCTTCTAAATATGCTGCATCCATCAATGCACAAGCAAAATACCTTACATCGCACCCATCTGCACGCATTCTCCTTGCAGGACATACCGACGAGCGTGGTAGCCGCGAATATAACGTCGCACTCGGTGAGCGTCGTGCACGTTCTGTTGCACACATGATGCGTATGGCAGGTGTGAGCAAAAACCAAATGCGCGTTGTGAGTTATGGTAAAGAAAAACCTGTAAATCTTGGCCATAGTGACGAAGACAGAGCGCAAAACAGACGCGTAGAACTCAGCTACGAATCAAAATAAGAGGTACTTTTCATGAAGCACATTGCTCGTCATACCTTCATCGCAACCTTGCTAGGTTGCTGCCTAAACGGCGTTACTTTAGCTGAGGCACCTGTGGTAGATGAGAGCGAAAATTTCGCGCTTTTTGATGAGCAACTGGCCGCCGCAGAGCGGCCAGGCAGTTTCATGCAAATAGAAGAAGAAACCAGCTTTGTTGAGCCTGAAGAAGATAATGACAATGTTGCTCTTGCACGCGAAGAAGTGTCTATTGATACAACTTCTACCGACACAGGCAACGTATTTAATAAACTACAAAGCTTACAACAAGAGTTAAGCGAACTTAGAGGACAACTCGAAGTTCAAACCCACGCGCTTCAAAATTTAAAGCAGCAACAAGTCGACTTCTATAAGGATTTAGACGCGCGCCTACGCGACACACAAGCAACAGCACCTGCGCCAAACACACGTAAAAATCAAGCCGAAAATGCGACCAAAGCAATCGACAGCTTGCCAAAAAGCACAGCCCCTCGTGGCAACCCTGCTGATGAACAAATAAGCTACTTAGCTGCCTATGAACTGGTAAAAAGCAAAGATTTTGATAAAGCTGTGATGGCCATGAAGCACTTTATTCAGCATTATCCACGCGGTGGTTATACCGCCAACGCACACTATTGGCTGGGTGAGCTCTACATGACAAAACAAGCGTTTAATGATGCCATTCAACAGTTTGAAACGGTTTTGAACAGCTTTCCAAACTCCAGCAAATCATCTGCATCTTCCCTAAAGCTCGGATATGCACTGGCCGCTACAGGTCAAAAAGACTCCGCGCGCGAACACCTTAAATCGGTCATTCGCGACTACCCCGACACCCATGCTGCTCAATTAGCTGCATCAAAATTAGAAACCTTAAATAGTTAATATAATGAGTCGTTTTTTAAATCAACTTCGTATCACGGAAATTTTTCATTCACTTCAAGGAGAATCAACCACAGTTGGACTACCAACTGTTTTTGTGCGCCTGACAGGGTGCCCGCTGCGTTGCCAATATTGCGACACAGCCTATGCGTTTAATGGTGGTGAAATCATGAACCTTGATGATATTTTATCAATGGTCGCATCTTTTGGCTGCTCGCACGTTTGTGTGACCGGCGGTGAGCCACTCGCACAGCCTGGCGCTCTTGTGCTACTTAAAGCGCTCTCTGATAAAGGCTATCATGTATCGCTTGAAACCAGCGGTGCTCGTGATATTTCAGCAGTTGATAAACGTGTGATGGTTGTCATGGATTTAAAAACACCTGACTCCAAAGAAGCTGATAAAAATATGCTCAGCAACTTAGCACACCTTAAGCCAACCGACCAAATTAAGTTTGTTATATGCAGTCGGAATGATTACGATTGGGCGAGCAACATGCTTAAAACCCACGCACTAACTGAGCATGTCCAAGTGTTATTTTCACCAAGCTTCGCAGAGCTCGCACCAAAAACCTTGGCAGAATGGATCTTAGAAGATAAACTTCCCGTGCGATTTCAACTGCAACTTCATAAAATATTATGGGATGATGCCCCAGGTCATTAACCCACATCCAGGAACACTTATGAAATGGTCTGTCAAAGCACCTGCTAATATTGCACTGATTAAATACATGGGTAAAGTGCCTGAAAGCGCGAATATTCCACTCAACCGCTCCCTTTCATATACGCTGCCACACCTCTTAACAGCAGTACAAATTGAAATAAATAATCGTGGAGAAGACTGCTGGGAACCACTCACTGATGAAGATACTTTCATTCCTCATCACTTTTCAGAAAAAGCACAAGCACGTTTTTTAAATCACTTAACACGCATCAAACAAGCATTTAACTGCACCGATCACTTTACCGTGCGTTCTGCTAATAATTTTCCACATGGCGCAGGTCTTGCAAGCTCTGCATCGAGTTTTGCAGCACTCACAAAAGCAGCACTTCAGGCCGTGACAGACTGCACAAATACCGACATGCCCTCCATTGAAGCGCAAGCACATTTCAGTCGTATGGGCTCAGGCTCATCGTGTCGCTCTTTTTTTGAGCCATGGGCTATTTGGGATGAAAAATCGGTACAAAGCATCACCTTGCCTTACACACACCTCATCCATCAAGTGATTGTCATTCAAAGCGCTGAAAAAGAAGTTTCATCCAGCGAAGCGCACCGTCGTGTGAGTCGTATGCCTGAATATCCAAAGCGCAAAATACGTGCAGAAAATAATTTAGAGGCACTCCTCCAAGCCCTTGAAAACCAAGCCTGGGATGAGGCATACACCATTTGCTGGCGAGAATTCCAAGATATGCATGCTCTATTTCCAGCTTCAAGTCCAGCATTTAGCTATATCACACCTAAAGCAGAAGCGCTCTTAAATCAACTAGAAAGCACTTGGCAAAAAACAGGAGATGGACCTCTCGTCACCATGGATGCAGGCCCTAATATTCACCTACTCTATCGACCCAATCAAACCGTGCAAGCACAGGCCTTTAAACAAGAAGCAATGGAGAATGCGCTGCATGTCTTATGATTTTGAAACAACCACTTACGGCAAATGGATTTTGGCAGGCGAGCATGCCGTGCTGCGCGGACATCCAGCGCTTGTGTTTCCACTCAAACACAAATCGCTCACCCTACAATACCAGGCATCAGATGCACCGTTAACGCTCACCTACCGTGGTGAAAGTGAAACAAACTGTGAACCATCTATTTGGAAACTGCTGCACAAAGGGTTCGAATGCCTCAATTACAGCCCCAATGAAATAACCGGCGCTTTATATATCACCAATCATATTCCGATTGGTACAGGTCTTGGTGCATCAGCAGCCATTTGTATTGCTATCACACGCTGGCTAAAACACCAGTTTAACCCAGAAATTGATTGTTTTCAGTTTGCAAACACGCTTGAGCATGTATTTCATGGCCAAAGCAGCGGGCTCGATATTGCAGGCAGTGGTGCCACCAAAGATGCCATTTATTTTCAAGCAGGCCATATACAGCCAATTACACTCACCTGGAAACCCTACTGGTACCTTTCTTTCTCAGGTGAAGTTGGTGTTACCTCAGACTGTATTCAACAAGTACAAGCACTACGTACCCACGATACACGTAAGGCAGATAACACTGACAAATACATGGCTGACAGTGTCACACAAGCGCATACAGCACTCACAAAGCCTCGGGAAGCTGGAAAACTCAGGCAGGCTATTGATATGGCTTCGAGTTGCTTTGAAACTTGGGGGCTTATCAACCCATCTCTCAAAAACCATATGCAAGCACTTAAAAGTGCGGGGGCAATTGCGGTTAAACCCACAGGCTCTGGCGGCGGTGGGCATGTATTAAGCCTTTGGGACACCCCTCCAAAGACTGAAACCATTTCTCTGATACCGCTAAGCTAGAAAGCACCCGACATTTGCTGGGTAGCGTTTGCCTGAGTGCTAACTTCACTTCGTGTAGGGCACAAAAGTGCCCCATCGTTTCAGTACTTCAGTTGTTTAAGCCAAGCTTTGGCCTCTGGTGTTGTTTCTGATTCTTGTAACAACACTTCAATAACCTGTGCTTTACGCGCATTTTCATTGCCATACATGTCATCCAAAATCTCATCTAGTTGCTTTTTGAGCATATCAGAGGACACTTCTCCGAACTGGTTTAGTACAGAGAAAATGCGTTCACGCCAATAGGCATCCATCGCTTTTTCAATCCAAGCTAATATTTCTGGAGTAATGCCATGCTCTTCAATACCAATCCCTTCGCCGAAACCTTTTTCGAATAGCTTGGTCCTGATATGAGCGTACTTTTTACCATAAAACTGATTTACCCATTGCATCCACCGACCAGCAAGCTCGATACTTTTCGCAGACACCGGGTTGTTACCCAGGTTACGTTCTACTTCTTCAAGCAGGTCATCCCAAGATTTTTCAAAAGCTGCAATAGACTCAGGTGTTGCATTGGCTTTAATAGTTTGCTCAAACGCTGCATACTCTTTCAACTCTTCTGCATTAAGCACTTCTTTTACCCATTCGTGTTCAATATTTTGTGTCATTTTATATACCTCGATTGACGATATGACTTGTTCCCAGGAAATGGACTGACTCTTTGTGCATTCAGAAGTCATACGCGACAAAATATCACTGGCATCAAGCAGTGCCTCACCCTTTTCACGCAGAAATTTAGCCTGCATCGCAAAGTTTTTCACCGCGTCTTGCTCATGTACCAGCAAGTGCTTGATTTGAGACAACTTAAAACCAAAAAATTTAAGCGCGACAATCTGCTGCAACTTTAATAAGTCCTTCTCGGAGTAAACACGGTACCCGTTGTCTAAACGTAAAGATGGTTTAAGCAATTGCACGCGGTCGTAATGATGCAGCGTTTGCACCGAAACACCGGTTAATCGACTTAAATCTTTAACAAACCATTGGGTCATGTGTCACCTCCTTGAAACAAACGATAAGGTATATAGCAACAATAGGGTCAAGACATTGATTGTTTTCGTGTCGAAGCTTTTTGATACCGCTGAACAGCATCTTGGTATGCTTCATCGAGCAAGCCTGCATCATTGAATGCATCGATGGAAGCCGCTGAAGGGTTGATGATACTAACCCAGCTCATCCAGGCGTAAACTGGATGGGGAAATAATGTGTCGATGATAGTCGGATCGTACTGTTTATCACTCGCTAAAACCGTGACGCCACCTTTGCTTGGGCGCGCTGGTAGCTTGGGTTCATCAAATATACACAAAAATGTCGAACGGTTCACTTTAAAGTTCATCCGAAATTGCACAGCCTCTCGGTTTAGCATAGAGGCTGCATCATGCTCACCATCTTTTTGCTTAAATGTGAGGAAATATGCGCCGCGCTTTAAAAAGCCTTGTGGATTATAAAAAAGGCTCATTTCGCCCCAGGTATCGATGGTATTTAGCCCCTCATACTGACTGTTTAGCTGATAAATGAGCGTTGTCAGGTTCATAATTGATAATTCCTCATATTCTCGGATGAGATCATAGCACTACAGTATGCGCTGTTTGATACAGTTATACATTAAGACTGATTTTTACTCATAATAAAAAAGAAGCGCTTTAGCGCTTGCTTACTGTTACGCAACAAGCTTGGACCACCTGTATCAGGCATCAAGTGCCACAGCTTCCAAAAAGGTTTCATGGCACACACCTTTAATTGCTGAAGCCTTTCACGCAAGCCTAAACGAATCATGACGCGCGTCGGCTGGTGATAAAGAGAGAAGGTTGCAGACGCTTGATGCGCGGTTAATTGGTTCATTGCAGCATACAGTACTGTACTTACCGCCTCCCAATGAAATTGTGCTTGTAAAAATTGATATCCTTGCACGCCCATTACACGTGCTTCATCTGGATGTTGTATCAAAAAATGAATAGCCTCTATTAAGGCTGACTCATCCGTAAAATCAACCACGCAACCGGCCTTTGATGCATCCAATATCGTTTGAAGAAATGCCGTGTTATTAGAAAGTACCGGTAGTTGTGCTGCAAAGTACTGTGAGAGCTTATTCGGACAACAGTTAGTATTATTTGCAAGGATTGGCTCATAAGGGATGAGTCCGACATCCGCTTCATTTAAAGCATTTACCAACTCATCTTCTGCAACAGCTGGCAGAAAAAAAATACGCTGATTGAGTAGCCCCGTCTGCTGTGCCAGCACTATCATCTGCTGCTTAAATGAGCTCTCAGGCCCTCTTAACAAAAGATGTGCATCACTCCTAACTTTCGGCCACACACGAATCAAGTGCTCAATGCCACGCCCTTTGGCAAAGCCTCCTTGAAACACAAAACGGCAAACCTCAGTATCTTTGGCATAATTCGGCGACTTATTGGGTACATCAGCAAGCGGAATACAGTTCGGTACCGATTCAAATGGCTTTTGATAACGCGATGTCATCAATGCTGCAAGCGTACTTGAAACCGTTTGACAATAATCCACCTGTTCAAGCAGCTGTTTTTCCATATCTCGCCAAAATTGCTTCTCAAACTCAAACGATGCAACATCTTGCTCAGGCCAATACTCATGCGCATCATACAATACCGGAATATCAAACAATCCTTTTAAAATTAACGCAGCAATTAAGGTCGGTAAATCGGATGCAACAACAGCGTGAAGCCCTCTCATTTGAAGCGCTTCGGCCAAAAGCCGCTCAGTCACACGACAAAAATAGCCGATGTACCACATAAATGGTTTATATCGCATGCTTTGATAAGGCATTGCATATTGGTGAGATAACGCACGCTCTGATAACGTCAACATACGATGTAACGATAATAATACCTGAACACCCAGCGCCCCTGCCGCAGTTTTTGAAGCGCTCACAAGCACCGCCTCATCCAACGCCTCTGGCACATGCTGCCGATAAAAGTGAGTACCTACTCGTTGACGATACGACACAATTGTTTCGGATGTCGCATCATTCACGCCGAGCTGAATCACGTGCAATGCTTCAGGTGCAAAGTCACTCACCCAACTTAAACGAGGATCTTTAACCGGTGCATGCCCTGCAAGCAATAAGATATTTTTAGCAGGCGCCTCAGAACAAAAAACAGCCGGGACAACACGTGCCTTTTCTTGAAAACACTGCATCAAGGTATTGTCTAATTGTGATGCATCTTTCATCACTACATTTGCGTCATATCGTGTTAATTGAAAATGTTTTGAAAGCTTGGGGCAGTCTGCTTGTGGTTGCTCTGATAGCAGTACTTTAGCCCCTGAAAAAGCTACAAAACATTGACCCAGCTTCAGGTCTCCTATCAGTGCACTCTCATGAACAACGACCCCTTCAAAAGCGCTTAAATCAAGAAAAGAAGGTAAGTAATAGCGCTTTGACTGAGTGTGATATTCCTTCAAGTTAACAACCACCACAGCAAATGAAGCATTCGCTTGGATGCGTGCCAAAGCATCCGTCATGCCTGTTGCTGTTGATGTATCATACGCACACACAAGTAATACTCGTTCCATGCGCCGAGATAAAGGGTGCATCATTTGTGTTGGAAATTGTAACGTGCTATCAAATGAAACCACACGAACCCTCTTATGCTTGTGCTAACATTGAAAAGCTCTCAATCAGCAAAATAATACCCGCTAAAAGTAACATAAAAAAACCAAACAAGCGCTTCAGTTCACGTCCATCTGTATGTTGATTAAATCGAATTCCTAAAAACATACCCAAAATAGCAAGGCCTAAAAAAGGCCCCAGTACCAACCAATCAATATACAAACCAGCGAGTAAATCTCCTTGAAACCCAACCAATGAATTTACCATAATGACAGCAAGCGATGTGCCAATCGCCTCTTTCATCGATAAATCAAACAAAGTAATCAATGCCGGAATAATTAAAAAACCGCCTCCCGCACCAACAAGGCCTGCAAGCACCCCCACACTACCGCTACCAAGCACAAGTTTCACGGGATGTAAATGTTTATCCGCCGCAATTTTATCCGCTTGTTTTTTTGTGACAGGCTTTAACATCAGCCAACCTGCAAGCAACATCAAAAACGCAAAAATCGCCATGATAAATGTGCCTTTTGATAACAACAGCGTATTCACTTGTAAAACAGGATCTGGGATATTGGGCACGATGAAACGCCGTGTTAATAAAATCATAATGGTTGATGGCAACACAAAAATGAAGGTATCTCGCGCGCGAATTAACCCTTGCTGCCAATAGCTAAATGTTCCTACAGCTGCAGTACTGCCAACCACAAGTAGTGAATATCCCGTTGCAACAAATGGGCTTAGACCAAATAAATATACCAAAATAGGCACGGTCAGCATGGAGCCTCCGCTGCCAATAAAGCCTAAAACAAGCCCCATTAAAATGGCCAACAGGAAACCACTTATCATTAACAAAGCGTACGCTCCTCTCACATAGCGGATGATGCACTCTCAACCGGGTACCCAAGCGCAATCCACGCCAAAATACCACCTTCCAAATTATACACCTGTAACTCGGGCCGCTCTTTTAATAATTTCTCACAAGCAAGCTGACTACGTTTGCCAGAGCGGCAATGTATCACAAGCTTTTTTGTTGCATCATGCGGAATCGCATCGTAAGTGACGTCGCTAAGCGGAATCAGTACGGTATTTAAAATATGAGCCTCTTCATATTCGCTCGGCTCGCGCACATCAACCACAACCACATCGTTGTCCACCAATGCTTCCTTTAAAGTCGCTGCATCCATTGTTTCAACTTGCATACATTTACCCCATATTTAATTCACAAAATGATAATACGTCTCGTCTTCCTTCACCATACCAAGCTCATAGCGTGCTCGCTCTTCAAGCGCTTGCTCACCTGACTTTAACTCCGCCACATCCGCTTCAAGCGCACGATTGCGTGCAGCAAGCTGTTGGTTTTCGTAAGCGCGCGCTTCTAATTTTTTCTCAGCATGGAACCATTTAGGTAAGCTATCTCCCCCAAACCACAACTTATATTGCAGCCCAAACAGTATCACTACAAGCGCTACAATCATTAAGCGCATACCCCCTCCTTGCTCATCATGTTATCATCACGCAATTGCTATCATACCAAAAGGCACCATGTCATCACCAACGCTTCTTCGTATTGCAACCCGCCAAAGCCCTTTAGCGCTCTGGCAAGCAAACCATGTACGAACACAATTACTGGCACATCACCCACATCTTACAATTGAGTTGCTTCCTATCACGACATCAGGCGATCGCTTTTTAAATACTAAACTACTCGATATAGGCGGCAAAGGATTATTTGTAAAAGAGCTTGAAGAAGCATTACTCGAGAAAAGAGCAGATCTTGCCGTACACTCCATGAAAGATATGCCATCAACCCTTCCAGACGGCCTCGTTCTCAACACTATTTTTGCAAGACAAAACCCACTAGATGCATTTGTTAGTCATCAATACCCAACGCTCAATAGCCTCCCCAAAGGTGCCGTTGTCGGTACATCAAGCTTAAGACGTGCTGCCCAGCTACTTGCACACCGTCCAGATTTAATCATTCAACCCATCAGAGGCAATGTTGGCACACGACTCAAAAAACTCGAAACCGAAAACTATGACGCAACCATGCTTGCAGCAGCGGGCCTTGAGCGCTTGGGTCTTCAAGCACGCATCCAAGAAACCTTACCCGAACACATCATGCTACCTGCACCAGGACAAGGTGCATTGGGTATTGAGTGCCGAGAGAGTGATGCTGCATTAAAACAATTACTCGTGCCACTACATGATGAAAGTACTGCGCGCATTATCCAGGCAGAACGTCATGTTAACCACGCACTAGGCGGCAGTTGTCATACCCCCATTGCCATTTATTGCAGACCGACCACCAAAGGTTTACTGAGGCTCGATGCACGTATTGCTTCTCCCGATGGAAAAGTGATGATTCAAGAAACACAAACTGGACCCACAACGGATGCGCAAATACTTGCAGAAGCCGCAGTAGAAGGGCTCAACGCAAAAGGTGCACTCACACTTTTGAGGCCTCATGAATAACGCGCTTGATTTTAAAGGGTTACGTGTTTTAAACACGCGTCCTGCACACCTTGCAGGAAAAACCTCACGTCACATCATCAAGGCTGGCGGCACACCTGTGATGCTCCCCTTACTGACCATTGCTGCGACACCTCCTAGCTGGCTTGAGAGCCTCCCCCCACTTCAAAGCATGCAGCACGCTATTTTTACAAGCCCTAATGCCGTCACTTACTTTTTTAAACACGATAAAAACCAAGACTTTCCCAATCACATTTGCACGTATGCCATTGGTCCCGGTACCACACATGCCCTTCGCACCGGCCACATTTTAAATGTCATACAGCCCGAAAAACCTGATAGCGAGCACCTTCTGCGACTCGATAACTTAATACATGTGAAGCATCAAAATGTATTACTGGTTAAAGGGATTGGCGGGCGCACGCTCATTGAAAAAACCCTCGTTGCACGCGGTGCACACCTTATTCCAGTTGAAGTATATCAGCGCTTATTGCCAAAATACGATTCCAATACTATTAACTCACTCTGGCATGAAGACGCAGTCGATATTATACTCATAACCAGTCAAACGGCACTCCAGCATTTGTTTGCTTTATTTGGTGAAAAAGCAACGCCCTGGCTCCAAAGTAAGCCATGTCTTGTCATCAGTGACCGTTTAGCCAAAGCCGCACACCTAAGCGGTTTTAAAACAATTATCACCAACCAAACTGGTATTTAAATCCATTATAAGAAAGGACCTTATTTGTCATGACCGACATTAACACCGAAACATCTAAAACACCCACAGAAACATCCACACACACCAAACGTCCAGGCACAGCTGCCCTGTGGCTACTGACCCTATTTGCAATATTAGCAGCGCTCACAGCACTTTATATGAATCAACAACTCGCACACAACTTAGAGAAACAATTCACATCATTGCACGCAACGCTTGATGTGCTCACACAACAACAAACCAATACCGAGGCACGCCTAAAGGCATATCGTGCCGTCACAATGTCTCGTGAGGCACGCAGTGAAAAAGCACGCCTTGAGTTTGAAAAAAACTTAAAAGAAACCTTGCAGCAACACCAAAATACTTCAGACGACTGGCGCCTCCTTAAAGCACGGCACCTACTCGAGCTTGCAGGACTCAATGCGCATTGGAGCCACGATAAAGACGCAACCGCTGCAATGCTCAGCGAAGCAGATACCATACTTGCGCCGCTACATAACCCGGCTTTAATCTCTGTTAGAAAAGCACTCGCACATGATATTCATCAGGTAAAAAGCACGCCCACAACCGATATAACAGGACTCCTCACACAATTAAACAGCGCTATCCAACATACCTGGAGCCTACCCGTCAATCCACTGCCAGAAGAAAGGGCACCGACGTCTACGCCCCCCAAAACCCACAAAGAAGCCGCTTTAAACTTCTTAAATCGCTTGGTTACTATACGACATCACACAGATACCTTATTGCCTGAGTCAACACTTGCTTTTGAAGGAATACTCCGTGCAACCATTCGTCTCAACCTTCAAGAGGCTGAATGGGCTGTGTTAGAGCAAAACAATACTGTCTATCAACTCGCGCTCGAGCAAGCCATTCAAACCCTCGAAAAAAGCTTTATCTCTGATAAAGCGCAAACAAGAGCACTGATTGAATTACTCAATCAACTCAAACAAACCACACTCAGTGACACACAAATAATTCCAGAAAGTGCATTAACCGCCTTAAATGAAATCATTGCTAATACCAAACGTCATACCTCACCAGGAGACGCATCATGATAAGAACAGGCCTTATGTTGCTACTTTTAATTGCATCTGTCTGGCTAGGTGTTCAATTTCATGGTGACCCGGGTTATGTGCTGGTCGTCATTCGAAACTGGAGCATCGAAAGCACGCTTTGGGTAGCACTGTTTGCAATGTTTGTGCTTTTTTCACTGCTTCACCTACTCTTGCTGTCTTATCGAAAAACTGCCTATATACCTATTTTTTGGCATCATTGGCGACTAAAACACCGTGCTGAACGCGCGCGCGATAAAACAACAAAAGGCCTCATTGAATTCAGTGAGGGCTACTGGAAAGCAGCAAAAACACACCTCATACAAGCACTTCCCCATACAGAAACACCACTGATTAATTATCTCATTGCAGCGCGTGCCGCCCAAGAATTAGGAGATACCAAGCTTCGAGACAATTATTTGCGTGAAGCGCAACACTCTATGCCTGATGCAAAAATTGCTGTTGAACTGACGCAAGCACAATTACAACTTGCACACCAGCAATGGGAGCAAGCACTTGCAACACTGAGACACTTACACGATTTAGCCCCCAAGCACCCCTATGTCTTAAAGCTGCTTGCGAATCTCTACGAAGCCATTGAAGATTGGGACCAACTCATTACATTACTGCCAAGCATTACACGGTTTAATGCGTTATCCAGTAAGCAATTAAAACGTCTAACGCATATTGCTTATGTCGGCGAAGTAAAGCGCCTCATTGCGCAAGAAGCATGGGAAGCACTCGATACACAAGTTGAACACCTACCCAAGGCCCTCAAGCAAGACGCTGTTATCATTGCCCATTATGCACAAGCGCTCATCACACAAAACGAATCAGTTCGCGCCGAAATGGTATTACGCCGTGCTTTACAAAAACAGCTGATACCTGAGTTGCTTGAAATGTATACTCAACTACCACCCAGCACCGTTCGCTTATCAGCCATTGAAACCCTCTTAAAGCAACACCCACACGCGGCTATATTGCATTACTGCCTGGGTAAGCTTTACACATACCAACAGCTCTTTGGAAAAGCAGAGACACATTTAAAACAAAGCATCGAGATAAAACCATCTCCAGAAAACTACCAAGCGCTCGGACACTTGCTAAGCCTCCTGAAAGACTCAAAAGGTGCATTAGATGCTTATAAGAAAGGACTAGAACAAGCACTTACGGCTCAGCAATAACCATTTGCGTTTGCGTACCAAGGTTTGCAATACTTAGCACAACTTCATCACCCGGCTTTAAAAAGTGCTCTCCCCCTAAATACTTTGGGTTACCGGGGGCTGAGCCCATTGAAATAACATCACCTGGATAAAGCGTAAAATATTGGCTCACATAACTCACAACTGAAATATCATCATGAATATAATGTTGTGTGTTAAAAGTTTGTCTTGATTCTTGATTCACCCACAGATTGACTTCCAATTGATTGGGGTTTTTCACGTCATCTTGTGTTACCAAATAAGGACCAAGAGGCGCTGCATTGTCAAAACACTTTCCTTTTGTAAATTGTGAGTCTCCCACTTCAAACTGCAAAAATCGCTCGGAAAGATCGTTCATGCACGTGTATCCCAAGATAAAGTCACGCGCCTTCTCTTTAGGAATATACTTGCCTTGCCGCCCTATCACAATTGCAAGCTCTGCCTCACAATCTAGCTTTTGCATGAGCGGTGTATATAAAATAGGATCGCTCGGGCCACATACACATGAGCTAGGCTTCATAAATAGCAGCATCTCTTTTTCAGAAAAAGGGCGCACCCCCAATTGCTCAGCATGTAAGACCGAATTAAATCCAACACACACAATTTTTCCGGGCGCTCCAACAGATGCACCCAAACGAACCGAGCTATCTATCTTTGATAATTGCTCAATGTCTATGGCGCGCAGCTGCTCTAAAAATTGGGGTGCCTTCAACACCTCAGGAGAAAAGTCTGGAAAATAATATGACAAGTCGCGGATGATATGATTTGCATCTAGCACACCGGGTTTTTCTTCACCGAGCACACCATACCTTAATAGCTTCATTATCCTATACTCAATGGTTACATACTACATTGAGTATAGTTCAGAAGTTACGTGTTTCCGAACCCTGTCATGACACCCTCATCGGTCTCCGCTCTTTCCGATGCTTTATGCATGGTTAAAGGCGGCAGCTTCGTCAACATACAGTTACGCCGGCGCAAATCCACGACCTCTGTCATCTGAGAAGTAATGGGAGCACATGGCTCCTCTTCTCTATCCGGCCCTCGAAACATCCCGTCACGCAGCCAATGCTTTTTAAAAGCGCTTCGCACATGAGCCCTATTACACACCTTGTGCTGCGGAGGTGACTCGGGTATTTCTGAAGAGACAGATACCGCTATCTCAGGCAATACAGTCACGCTTTGCTGATTTTCACGCTTGTTTTCAGCACGCAATAAACGTAAATCATCAATCGTCAGCCTCGACACATTCTGCAACATCGACAATGTGCGTTGCGCTTCTGAAGATAGCTTATCAACACAGCGTAAAAAAACGGGCTCGAGCTCTAAGTAGCCGTCAGATATAGCAATATGATGTCCGATGGTATTTTGAGACTCATCTGTTGCAAGTAGCAT
>JARGNV010000007.1:38699-90410 GCA_029212465.1 Legionellaceae bacterium
AACTTAATTATTCACCGTGTAATTTTTCTAGGAGTAACAACATTCTTACGCCAAGCGGTGTGCTTAAGTACTGTATCACCTTATATGCAAAATCAATATTCTTATCGACACTTTGCCTGAAAATATCACGTAAAGCGTCAGGAGAATCTTTAAACTGTTCGAGCTTTGACAGCTTACGAATAACATAACCTTCTGGTAGCATTAAGGTTTTTGATTGGACCAAACTAAAAATCCTCTATAAACTAAAATACAATCGTATATTTTTTAGGTCACACTGTCAAACAATGTCTCAAGACGGTATCAGCAGCATACCTTAACAATTACGTGGGCGAGATACTTTCAGATGGTCCCTCATCTTCTTCCACATGCACAACAAATCTTTTACGATGACTAGGGCGCTTCAGTGAGGGGGGAGGTACCACAGCCTCTACTGCTACTTCCTCAGGTGGAAAAAAATTATTCTCAAGCAGCTTCTTTTTAGAAAGGTTAGGTGGCGCCCCACCAGAAGTAGCCCTCGACGTATCAACCGACAGCTTTGAAGCTTGGGGAACTGCCATAAAAGCCCCCTCTTTCGATAAACCAAGCGCTTGCCCGGTTGCATTAAAGTATGCATGCGCTTTTAAATCACAACGCATTAAGCGCGCAACATCATTCAATGACAAGCCACGTTCATTGCGCGCGCGCAAAAGTTCTGGCCGGCACTTTGACGACAACTTCTCAAGACAACTTAAAAACGCATTAAAAACACCCGAATGTGCGATATCTTGTCGCGCTAAAAAAGCATTGTCACAAATAACATGGCCTATTGTATTGTCTTGAAAATCACGCAACATCAAAAATGAAAAAATCTGCCCTTCTTCACACTCACTCATGAATGCTAACATCCAATGTATGAATGGCGCACTTGCCTGAGTAAGTGCTAAGTGCGCAAAATAAGTATTCTCACTTGCCTCATTAAAAAACCACTCAAATAACTGTGGCCGAGATATTTTCTGTTGCTCATACTTTACTTTTTCAAGCTTAAGTAGTAATTCAAAACTCACTTACACATCCTTCTTTGCAGCACAACTTTCCACACAACCCTCATAATAATTGACGCCGATTTTAATGCGATCACGATCGTTTTTTCTACGCCATGCATTGGTATCCCGAAGTGAATACACGCACCCACAATATTCTTGCTTATAAAACTCTTCACGCTTTGCAATCTCATACATACGAGCCGCCCCACCATCTTTGCGCCAATTGTAAGTCCAATAAGTCACATCTTCATAACGACTTGCAGCACGCACCCCTGCTTCATTAATTTGATTCATATCTTTCCAACGCGAAATGCCAAGCGAACTGCTTATTACCGGAAATCCATTTTCATGTGCATACAGGGCCGTGCGTTCAAAACGCATATCAAAACAAGCGGTGCAACGCTTACCACGCTCAGGCTCCCATTCAAGCCCTTTCACCCGTTCAAACCAGTTATCTTTATCGTAATCTGCATCAATATGTTCTATTCCATGCTTCTCAGAAAATTTAATATTCTCTTCTTTACGAATTTCATATTCTTGAACAGGATGGATATTCGGATTATAAAAAAAGATGGAAAAATCAATATTAGATGCCAATAAGGCTTCCATTACTTCACCCGAACAGGGCGCACAACATGAATGCAGTAACAATTTTTTAGCGCCATTCGGTAATTCTAAAACAGGTCTTTCAAGCATATTTTACCCCTCTTACTCAGGTAAACGAATAAAGTGCTCACGATAATATTTGAGCTCTTCAATTGAATCTTTAATATCTTCTAATGCCAAGTGTTGAGATTGTTTTTCAAACCCCTTTGGCAATGCAGGCGCCCACCTGCCCGCTAACTCTTTTAGCGTGCTCACATCAATGTGCCGATAATGAAAAAAAGCAGCAAGCTCTGGCATATAGTTACATAAGAACCGTCTATCTTGACAAATAGTATTCCCACACATGGGAGACACGCCCTTGTCCAAATATTTTTTTAAAAAAGCGAGCGTTTTTTCTTCTGCCTCACGTTCTGTTACCTGACTCATACGAACTCTATCAATAAGCCCGGACTGCGCATGTTGTTTTGTATTCCATTCATCCATTGCATGCAAACGCGCATCGGACTGGTGAATGGCAAAAACAGGCCCTTCTTCCAGAATATTCAAATGCTTGTCTGTTACAATCGTTGCAATTTCAATGATTCTGTCAAGCTCTGGTGAGAGCCCTGTCATTTCTAAGTCTATCCAAATTAAATGTTGCCTATCTTTCATGGATTACCTCAATTTAAATGTGCTTGCACAGCTACCACACGACGTGCGTGTAACGCCTTTTTCATAGCAGCACCCTGATGCCCTTCCGCTACAAGTGCACGCATATCAATGCCTTCACACGCTTTTAATGCTAACTGCCATATATTTTGCTCGATCGTACGCGCTTCGCAAACGCATAACAAGTCTAAAAATCGCTCAGGTTTACGGAAAGCATCTACCTTTTCAAGCACACAAACCATTGTCTCTGCATCTGGCTTCGCCTTTGAAGAAAGCGTCTCGCAAACAGATGCAGCAAGTACTGCAAGCGCACGATATGCATTCGGCACCTTCAATGCACGACAAACTGCGTCGATTTGTTCGGCATCTCCCAAAAGATACAAAAACGCAGCAAAGCGCACTAACGGGCTTTCTGAGCGCTGGCTCACACTTAAAAGTGCGCCTTGCATGCGGGTTAGCGCCTCTTTTTTAAAGCTTGGAAATATCTCACCTAATGCTCCCAAATTGTGCAGCACTTGCATGAACACTTCAGGGTTTTGCGTCTCTAAGCTTTTATGCCACTCTTGCCAAACACGCTCAGGCACTAAGTGCTGCAGCTCACCTTGTTCGACCATGCGAGAGACAAGCACACGCGTTTCATCTGCCACACGAAATCCTAGATGATAAAAACGTGCTGCAAAGCGCGCTAACCGAAGCACTCTCACAGGGTCTTCAACAAAGGCAGGAGAAACATGTCGTAACACTTTATCCGTGATATCACCTGCACCATTGTAAGGATCAATTAAAAGACCTGCTTCATCCTCAGCCATTGCATTGATGGTTAAATCGCGCCGCGCTAAGTCTTCTTTAAGTGTGACGCTTGGACTCGCATCGCACACAAAACCACGATACCCAACCCCTACTTTACGCTCAGTGCGTGCAAGTGCATATTCTTCTTTGGTTTCGGGGTGTAAAAATACTGGGAAATCTCGCCCTACTTGCTGATAGCCAAGCTCTAATAAAGCCTCTGGCGTACTTCCGACGATAACCCAATCGCGTTCATGAACAGGCAGTTTTAATAAGGCGTCACGCACAGCACCTCCCACCAAATAAACCTTCATTTCACCCCTCACACGCACCATTGTAGGTTAGTCCACTTAACAATTTAGCAAAAAAACGTATAATTCGAGCCTCTTATCATACAAAAACCCGGATTAGGATACACCTCATGAAACTGCACCTCGCTACATACGGCACCAGTTACCCAGAAATTTCACAAAGCACAGGCAACATACGACAGTATTACACATATACCTGTGAGGCTGTCGCTGATGACTATACCCCCCCACAAAGCGATAGCCTCACAAGCCACACCGCATCCATTAAAGATTTTGAGCTTCATAAAGTCTTTATCATAGATATCAACGAGCTCTTGGAAAATGATTATATCACCACCTTCCTCAAAGAACTTTCTTTGCGTCATCAATACACCATGCCAGAAGACGACGACCTTGCCCGCATGCATGAAAACATCATGAAAAAAATTGCAAGCCCTGAAACAGTGGCAAGCGTACGCCATGATATTTATGAACTTTTTACACAATTCTCGAAGTTACCCCAAGTTTCACTGAGACCTTCTGAGCAAATTTCACTGAGACCTTCAGTGAAAACAGCAGAACTCCCTGTGAATGACTTTTTACACAAGCGCATAGGCCAAACATTGCGCCTTTTATTCGACATCGACGATATGCAAAATTCAAAAAAAATCAAGCCCTTCTTTCCCTCTCAAGAAACACAGCAAAGAAAAGCAACCATTCAACTGCTACAGGGGTATGGCCGCCTCTTCTATCAATTAATCAATAGTGAAAGCGTTACTCAAAAGTATGTTGAAACTTGCCAATCAATTATCCAAACCTCACATACGATTTTGCATGCAAGCGTCCCTAAAAGCCGAGATTTAACGCAGTTTGTAACCACTGCTAAGATGCTCACAGAGCGTTTGTTAGAAGCGGCAGAACGGCAGCTCCACGAAGAGCGTATACAGGCAAAGCAGGCTGAACATACGCAACCCTCATGCCCGTAACAAGACACCCTGCTTAATTTGCTTCAATAAGAAACGAGCTGGCGCAATACTTTCCACCATGGATTGTAAAAGTGGCGCCGGCTCATGACAGATAGTCGCCACTAAGTGAGCCGCTGCAAGTGGCACACTTGTCAGTCCTCTTGACCCAAATCCTGCACACATATATAGATCCGAATAATATGCCCCTGGCTTTTCTATGATTTGCCCGCCATCTTTTGATAACGCTGAAAATTGTGTCTGAAACGCTAAAACATCAGGCACAGGTCCAACCAATGGCAAATAGTCTGGCGTTTTTGCACGCACCTCAGACCAGCTAGCACACACGGTAGAAGACCAAGTGCCCGGTATTGGAAAGGCTGCTAGTTTAGCTAGATTTTCTTGATTATCATTGGTACAAACAACTGTGTCTGACGTTTCAGGGTGAAAACTTGCCCCAACCCAATGCATGCCTTTCTCTGCTGGCAACACATGGCCTGAGCCACATAAAGGAAGTTTCAGCGAGCTCGATGCAGTATTACTTTGAATGGCTGTCATTTGTCCTCGAAATAATTCAAGTGGCAGATGGCGGGTTTCGGGAAAGTGAGCTGCATGCGCACCATTGGCAAGCACAACAACAGGTGCATGCAGCTTCGCCAAATGCCACAAGCCGTCTTCATACCGCAAAGCATCAACCCGCGTATTTGGTCGCCAATCAATCCCTGGTGTATCGATTAAAAACCGACATAAAGCGGGGGTATCAATCCAGCCACCGCTCGGTACAAATAATGCTTCTGAGCCAATAGATACGCCAGCCAAACGAGAAGCTGTGTCTGCGTCTACAAAATGCGCCAAGGCTTTATATGCAGTCAGCCACGCATCTAAGGAAGCGTGCTTTGCATTGAATTGTAAAAGCCCCTTTAATTCCCCTGGAAAACATCCCGTATCAAGCCATTTGGCATAAGTGCGGTGCGCAAACAAAAATGCGTGCAGCATCCACTCACTTAAAGGTGAGGCATACCCTGAAAGTTGTGGATATAGCACTGCTTTGTGAACCCCTGAAGCACCTTCTGCAACCCTTGGTGCAGCGTCAAGTACGGTCACTTGAAAACCACGCTTTGCAAGCAAATGCGCTGTAAAGCAGCCGGCAAGCCCCGCCCCCACAACAATCACTTGTTTTTTTTGAGGTTTTGAATGTGGTGCAATAACCCATGGTGTACGTGATTTTTTGAGTGATGTGGTAACACCTTTAAACATACCCGAAAGACAATGTCGTTTCTGTCTAAACCCAACCCTCTTAGATACAACAAAACCTGCAGCTTCTAAATGACGACGCACCTCGCCTGCCACAGAAAACGTCGCAACCGTTGTTGCTTTGTGCGATAAAAGTCCTAAAACGCGTAACAAATCTTCAGACCAAAGCGCTCTATGCTTAGAAGGCGCAAAACCATCTAAAAACCAGGCATCTACGTGCCAAGCGCGTAATGCTTTTTCAGCGATATGCCTGCCGCAAACAAGTAATGAACGAAACATCTCTAATGCATCACCAAGCATTAAATGTAAGGTCACGCGCGAATCCTCAAACACTAATGTATGCATACCAGGCGTCAAAGTAGGATAATCTGCAAGCAATAATTGCGCTTCTCTCGATAACGTGGGCCAAAGGCTTAAGCTACGTGATAAGTCGTCAAAACAAAGTGGGTGCTTTTCAGCAGAGAACAACACAAGCTTTGCACCCTTGGGTGCATGCTGAATGAACAATTGCCACGCAAGCAAGCAATTTAACCCTGTTCCAAACCCAAGCTCTCCAATGACAAAGATATCTGTTTTGACCAACGCTTTATAACGCGCAATCAAGTCATTCCCATTGATAAAAACATGCATTGACTCTTCAATCCCATGCTCCGCTGAAAAGTAAATATCATCAAATTGTGCGGCATACGGTGTGCCTTTGCGCCACGCGAGTACAGCAGGTACTACCGGTTTGAATCGTATACTCATTAAAACCCTCTTTTGACACAACATTAAGCAAAGCACTTTATTTTGTTCTATTATTAGGCATAACGTGCTCAATAAGCTCATAACCTTAAAGGAGAAAGCATGAAAGTAAAACTCGCCTGCATCCTCACCATTGCTTTAAGTTTTTTTATGGTCGCATGCGAGGGACAGCAACGTATTGAAGAAAAACAAGAAAAAAAAGTACTACCGTCCCGCATCGAAAAGTTTTTATCAATTATTAAAGCCCCGCAGTGCGAACGCAAGCCTTATCGCTCATTGCATGCCATCAAAAAAATGTTAAATCAGCCTGGTGTCGGTATGAGTCCTGTGGTTATCAGCAAAGTCATGACGACCTTAAGGTGCGCTAAAGCAACCCATACACGCCACAACCACATTTTAACAGTCATTGACTACTCAAAACCATCCAATGAAAAACGACTCTGGGTTTTTGATTTAAGAGAAAACCGCATGCTTTTTCATACTTATGTATCACACGGTATTACATCAGGCACCTTACTCACCAATCAGTTTTCTAACAAATACAATAGCAAAGCCAGTAGCCTTGGTGTATATCGAACCGATCAATCCTATTATGGTCGACACGGGCTCTCACTCCGCTTAACAGGGCTTGAGCAAGGTTTTAACGATCACGCGTCAGGGCGCGCTGTTGTCATGCATTCAGCCTGGTATGTAAATGAAGACTTCATCAATAAATATGGGCGACCTGGGCGCAGTTGGGGTTGCCCTGCCATTTCAAGAGAAATGAAGAAACCACTCATCAATGCCATCAAAGACAATGCATTATTAGTGATTTACTATCCAGGAGAGAAATGGGTGCGCCATTCAAGGTATTTGAACTGTCGACATTTCTCAGCCTTGCAACAAGTAGACTTACAAGAAACAGCCCTTAAAAAACCAACCAAACCACGCACCGACATCTTATTTGTCGAAAAAAACAAAAATAATAAGCGCGAAGAAAATGAACCCATTATGGTGATGTCTGCTGATAATTATTCAAAAACGTTTCACGCAAGAGCGCCTTTGTTACGCATGCTAAGATGCCAAATTAACGACTCGGAATATATCGCCTTAAGCGACTCTGAGTTTGAAGCACTGGCTAACTCAGGAAAAGAGCATGCTTTTAAAGATGTCTTTTTTGTGATTCCTGAAGTAAAAAATATACGGGGTTACTATAAAACTGAAATGAAGTTTGTGCATCTCGGTCAGATACAAACAGTTAACATACATCCTGACAGTAAAAAATACACCGTCACCTTTGATAAAAGCCCGCCCGCACAACTAAAAACTACCCATCGCTTTATTCGATGGCTCGGGCTATAAAAACAAGCACCACTTAGGGCCGCCAAAAGCTTTTAAGTCTAAGTAGATGAGAACACCCCGCACGAATTTGGTATCCAGTCAAATTAGTACTTGAAACTACTGGATGGCCCGCATAAAGCGAGCCAAGTAGGCAGTAAAACGAAAGGCTAAAAGCCTCTAGTGTCACTATCAAAAAATGAAAAACTTGGTTATTGTAGAACCTGCAGCGGCAAGCTCAATCGCTGCAAAGCGGGCACTGCGAGTCACCCCGTCATCGGCAACACTCGCAATCAAGGCAGATGAGCCATATGTGACACTTGCGCCGGCAAGCCCTACCGCAAAAGTATCGACTTCCGCCGTCCGTATAATATCTGCTTCAGCAGCAAGAAGCGCTCGCTCCCGCGTGCTCATTGCACCAGAAATAGCGGTTACACCCACATCAAGTGTTGCTATATCCGTGCAAACACTATCATTATCCGTAACCTCACACGAAAGCAACTTGTTATCTATAGCTGTTACAAAAACGTGCTCTGTTTGATATTGAGGGTGAACCATGTTAACCAAATTGCCTCCAGCATACGTAACATTCAGCGCTGTACAGGTGCTATCTGTTAAGTTCCCTGAAGTAGTCACCATCGGCCAGCTACAAGAAAACACTGCTCCCGTTGAACTGGATGCAAGCGTAAGTTTCTGATTGGTGCCTGCCCCAGCTACAATGTAGTCTACACCCGCAGCTGCTACATCTGCTCCAGTAAAGCGCACACGGTCGTCCTCTTCGCTCAAGCGAGCGTCCGACTCAATCACATAAAAATGTGCCTCCCCTACAGTATCCAATGCTAAAACCCCACCATAATTGGGTGTCACTGCCATATCAACATAAGTATCTGTCACAGGCGTGTTTTGGCAAGTATTAAAAGCCCCGATTAAACCTGTTGTCATATTAAGTGGGCATGAGCGCATAAAGGTGCCTGTCGGCCCCGCCGTCCAAGCAAATACTTGTCCTATCATAGGGGCCCATGCCGCCACTCCCGTGCCTTGGAAGCTTATTGGCTCGTCAGCAATAACAGCCAAGCGCTCATCTGAAGTTTGCCTTGCAGAAGCAAGCATTGTGAATCCATCAGCATCAATCGATTGCACCTCCACTCTAGGATTTGTTGTCAAGGTAAATTTTTCACCCGCCCCTTGCCCCAGTATCTCTCTTTCATCTTGGGTCATGCCCCCAAGCGCAAGCTGCACTGTACTTGTTTGAGGACCACCATTAGTGCTCAACGCAAATGGCATATGGTGTTGGCTAGGGGGACATAGTGCGCTATTAATGCCTTTGCAGCCAGGAGAAAAGAGCGTGCTCGACCGACGAACACTGCCGGAAGAAGCCCTGAGTTCTATGTAATCACGTTCCGCTATAAACCAATTGATTGCAGATATACCAACTGAGGGAGCAACCTGCACATAATAACTCTTATCATCTAGAAGCAAAGGGTTCAGACTAAACACAATGTTTCTACCCACCACTATCGATTCAAATATATTTGTTGATTGTGCTTGAGGCGCGGTTATGGGGAGCATCAAAGCCGTTGGTAATGCATACGCAAGTAATCGTTTTATCATATGACCTATTCCTTTTGGTTTATTATCGACACATATCATGTAAGCAAAGTCTTGCTCGCACAACATACACTTTTTTATGCCTCCGATACACTGCCGTCAGGCTCAGCCACTTTCTTTGGCCAAAACCTTTCTTGCAAGGTTTGGAGTGTGACATAAAATACCGGTACAAAAATAACTGATAAACAGGTTGAAGCAAGCATTCCGCTGCTGACGGCAATGCCAATGGAGCGTCTTGCATTAGCACCTGCGCCACTCGCAAAAACAAGCGGCATCATTCCCAAAATAAAGGCAAATGATGTCATCAAAATAGGTCTAAATCGTATTCGAGCGCCAGTCAGTGCCGCCTCAATGATGGATTTATGATGCAACTCTCGCTCTTCTCTTGCTACTTCTACAATTAAAATCGCATTTTTTGCAGCAAGCGCAATTAATAGCAAAATACCAATTTGTGTATACATATTATTTGAAATTTTTAATACCAGTAGCACTAAAACCGTTCCAACCAGCGCGAGCGGCACACTAAAAATAACCGATAGTGACGTCACCCAGTTTTCATACTGACCTGCCAAAATTAAATACACCAAAATCAAAGACAACATAAAAATGTAATAACTCATGTTTCCGGCGACTTTTTCTTGATAAGCCGTGCCGGTCCATTCAAATGACATGCCTTTGGGTAAGATTTGATGTGCTAATTGCTCTAAAACATCAATCGCCTGCCCTGAGCTATACCCACTCGCGGCCATGCCATAAATATTACTAGATGGATACAGGTTATATAACGAAATGATGGATGGTCCAACATCTGAATACATATCCGTTAAAGTGCCTAAAGGCACCATTTCGCCTTTATCATTGCGTACGTAATAATTTCGCACATCATCAATGGTCATGCGCGAGTCAGCATCAGCCTGCACATACACCTGAAAAACTTGTCCAAACTTTGCAAAAAGATTCACATAAGACGACCCCAAATAAGTTTCGAGTGCATTCGTTGCATCGCCCACCGAAACCCCAAGTGACTCTGCTTTTTGCCTGTCAATTGGTGCTGATAACTGTGGCGCGCGGGCCCTGAAAGAAGTCATTAGGTTTTCAAGTTCGGGGCGCTTTTCAGCTTCTTTTAGTAATGCATCGGTGGCATTTTGCAGTTTTTCATAATCAAAGCTGCCATCAGTAAGCTGCACCTGCATCTGGTAGCCACCCGATAGGCCAAGCCCCTGAATAGGCGGTGGCACAACAGCCATCACTTTAGCGCCCAATGTTTTTTTTGCAATATCACTCAACGCATCATAAAGTGACCTTAAATCTCCATGTTTGCCACGCCTACCCCAATCTTTAAATACAATATACAAAGTGCCACCATTGGCAAGTGTTGCACTATTATCAAGCAACGAAATCCCTGCAATACCAACAACATTTTTAACAGCTTCTAGTTTTTCTACTTCTGTCGTTAAACGTCCAAGCATTGCCTTTGTGCGCTCTAGGGAGGCACCGTCTGGTAGCTGTACATTCAGCATCATATAGCCTTGGTCTTCAATGGGTACAAACCCTGTCGGAATACGCGTAAGCCCGATGATGGCAAGTAAAACCAGTACCCCTCCAATTAAACACATTTTGCCACTACGATGAATCACATCCTCGACATAATGGATATAACGTTTTTCAAGTGGATAATAAAAGTTGTCAAATGTACGAAACACAATGTTTTTACGCTTATTCTCATCAACAGGCGTAAGCCACATCGCGCACTGTGTAGGTTTTAAACTCACTGCATTAATGGCACTAATAAATGCGGTGGCTGCAATCACTAACGCAAACTGCGCATACATAGCGCCCGTTAACCCAGGAATAAAGCCGGCCGGCACAAAAACTGCCATCAGTACCAAGGTAATACCAATAATAGGCCCCATAAGCTCCGACATTGCTAAAATAGATGCTTTTTTGGGACTGTGCTTTTGCTCTATTTTTTGGGTGACCCCTTCAACAATGACAATGGCATCGTCAATGACAATACCAATTGCAAGTACCAACGCAAATAAAGTCAGCAGATTAATAGAATAGCTCAGCAAAAGCATCGCAAAAAAAGCACCGATAATGGTAACGGGCACCGTGGTTGCAGGCACCAATGTGGCACGTGAGTTTTGTAAAAACAGTAAAATAACCAGTAATACCAAGAAACCTGCTTCATACAACGTGTGATAGACCTCATCAATCGAGGCTTTCACAAACACCGTGGTATCAAATGGAATGTTATATTCTAAGCCTGGCGGAAATTTTTCCGCCATTTTCGCAACCGTCTCTCGCACAGTTTTTGCCACATCAAGGGCATTTGCCTCAGGCAGCTGGTAAATAGCAATCGCCGCTGTTGGCTTATTGTTGAGTGTTGCAAACTGATTATAACTCGATGCACCCAGTTCAACGCGCCCCACATCACGAATACGAATAATGCGCGCGCTACGCGTACTGTCCTTTGTATTCGTAAACTTTGCGGTTTGATTTGGGTTGGTTGCATCACTTTTAACAATAATATCGCCAAACTTATCAACATCGGCAATTTGACCCGGCACATTCACTGTAAACTGATACGCTTGTTTGCCATCATCAGGCGGCCCACCAATTTGGCCTGCAGACACTTGCTTATTTTGATTGCTGATGGCATTCAGTACATCACTTGGGTTCAGTGAATAGGCGTACATCTTTTTAGGATCAAGCCACACACGCATGGCATAAGTACCGGCTCCAAACACCCCAACGTTCCCCACGCCCGGCAGGCGCGCCAACTCATTTTGCATGTTGATGGTTGCATAGTTATTTAAAAACAATCCGTCATATTCGCCATTTTTGGCACTTAAAGTAACAAACTGCAAAACTGCCGTTGATTTCTTCTGTACCACAACCCCTTGCTTTTGTACTGAGTCAGGCAGCTGTGCCATGGCCGCTTGTACACGGCTTTGCACCAGCACTTGCGCAAAATTCATGTCAGTACCAATTTTAAACGTAATGATAAGGGTATAGTTACCACCATTGGTGTTCGTCGACTGCATATACAGCATGTCTTCGACCCCATTCACTTGTTTCTCAATTGGGAGTGCTACTGTTTTAATGAGTGTTTTTGCATCCGCTCCAGGATACGTGGTTGTCACCTGAATTGTGGGGGGCACAATTTCAGGATACTGCGATACCGGAAGCACTTTCATTGCAATGACACCTAAAAACACAATGACAATCGCAATAACATTTGATAATACAGGGCGCTCAATAAAAAACTTAGAAATCATTTGGTATTTTTCTCACTTGCCACGGGGTGCACCGCATTGCCTTCTGATGCACTCTGTAATCCATCCACAATCACGTTATCCGTTGCTCCAATACCACTTGCAATTGCACGTATCCCATTTTCAAGCGGGCCTAACTTAACGCGCTTGAGTACAACCATATTGTCTTTATTGACGGTTAAAAGATAAGGGCCAATTTGGTCGTACTGAATCGCTGTTTCAGGCACTGTAAGGCTTTTCACAGGCGCTCCAAGCGCTATTTTAATTTGAACAAATAAACCAGGTAATAGTACCTCTTCGTCATTAGGCAGTAAGGCTCTAAACTCCAGTGTACCTGTTGATGCATTGAGTCCCGTATTAATAAAATCGAGTTTTCCTTTAAACTTATAGTCTCGACCTGTTGGTAATCTAATCTCAACAGGCACTTGCTTAATCACCTTCTCATCAATTTCTTCATCCCTAATAGATGCCCTTAAAATGATGAGATCAATTTCATTTAAATTAAAATACACATAAATGGGGTTAAGCTGCTCAACCGTTGCCAATATAGTGGCCGCACCATGTCCCACTAAGTTGCCTTTATCGATTAAGTGTCTGCCAATACGGCCATCAAAAGGCGCTTTAACCGTTGTATAGTCATAGTTCAGTTGCGCAACCACCAAGTTTTCTTTTGCTTTTTCAACCATCGCTGTTGACGACTCACTTTTAGCACGCCATTTTTCAACGTTACTAAGAGAGGTCGCATTTTGTTTGTACATTTTCTTTTGGCGCACATACTCTAAAACATCATAGGTATGTATTGCCTCTTGTGCGACCAGCTCCGCTTTTGCTTCTTTGAGTTTTGCAAGATAAGACTCAGGTTCGATGATAAATAGCGCCTCATCTTTTTTCACAGGCGTGCCATCCACAAAATTGATTTGGTCGAGAAAGCCTTCTACACGTGCCACTAAGTCAACCGACTTAAAAGCAACTGTATTTCCAGTTTGTGTCACATACTCAGACATAGGTCTTACAACCGGGTGACTGACTTCAACTGTCGGAGGTGGAATTTTAACGGTGCGATATTTCGAGTTGTAATAATTAATAATATTAATGATTAACAAAATAATCAGCGCAATCCGTGCCATTTGCTTATATTTTTCTGCCTTTGTTAAATCCATTTTCATCACCAGTTCGGAAGATAAAGTGTCTTAAATTTTTCCAGCCTTGTTTTTGGCACTTCATGATTTTGTTGCAACAATAAATTGCCCCAGCCCGTCCTTTTTGCCATTTCTTGCTTGATGTTTGCAGGAATGAAATCATCGTTACCTCGAATTTGCCAACCACCACCCAATGCGCGATATAAATTAACCAATGCTTTCGGTAGGTCGGTTTGCGCATTCACTAAGGATGTTTGGGTGTATAATTGTTGCTGCTGTGCATACAGCACCGAGGTATAACCTGTTTCACCCTCTTTATATTGAATTAAGGTGAGCTGTGTCGCTTTCATTGCCGCACGAACTGCCTCTTCATAATGTCTCACCATTTTTTTTGTTTCAATATAGCGTGTCATGTTATCTTGAACTTCTTTTTGAGCAATCAAAATCACGTTCATATAATTGAGTAGCTTTTCTTGAAACAATGCATCTTGTGCCCGGACTAAATTTGTAAGTTGTCCATAGTTAAGAATGGGCCAATTAAGACCTGGGCCTGCAATAATGTTGCGATTCGACCAATTAAACATTTCGGACAATGTCGCACCACTAATTGTATTTCCTGCAAAATAAAAGCTACCACCCAAAGAAAACGCAGGAAAAAGCTCTGCTTTTGTGGCACCAATGGTTTCAGACTGCGCCATTGCTTCAAGACGTGCTTGACTCACATCAGGACGTCTAACAAGCATTTCGCGAGGAATTCCCGCTTCAATTGACTGTGGTGCTTTTGGAATGCCATGTTGCTTTTTCAGTAAGGCATCCACCTCATTGGGTACTGTACCTAATAACACAGCTAATGCATCTTTTTGGGCCTGCAATTGGCTAACAAGCCCTGGTAAAATAGCTTTTGTTTCAGCAAGCTGTGTTTTTGCCTCTTCAACGTCTCGCAAGCTCACAGCGCCTGCACGGTAACGTGACGAGGTTAAGGCTAAACTGTTTTCTTGTAATGCAATATTTTGTTTCGTAATACGAATTAAAGTTTCGCTACCACGAATACCGACATAATGGTTTGCAATATCGGCGGTCATGCTGACCAAAGCATTATCATACGCTGCAACCGATGATAAAAAAGTGGCGTCATTCGAACGCACCGCACGACGATATTTACCCCAAAAATCACTCTCCCAATTGGCAGAAAAACCAAGGAGCGCTGCATCAAAACTATTGGGTAATACATCTTGTAGGTAAGAGCCTCCAATACGGTAGGCTAAATAGTTACCGTTCATTGTTTGCATTTGTGGATATAGCTTACCCACCGTTTTGGCCAACTGTGCACGAGACTGCAAAATATGCACGCCTGCCATTTGCAACGTTAAGTTGTTATGGTAACCGCAATAAATCAGTTGCGTGAGATTTGAGTCGTTAAATACATCCCACCACGCATCGTGTTTAAAGGCTTTCTCTTTGACAGAGGCATCCCTTTTAGCCCAATGTGCTGCAACTTTTGTCTCTGGCTCTTTGTAGTCAGGTCCAACCATACAGGCAGTGAGTAAACAGCATGTTAAAACAACCGCTCTTCTTTGCATATGGCGTAAGTTGAAACCTTTTCTTAGAATGATACTAACACGTAACAAAGCTTTAGTAAGCCTGTAACACTTACTAAAAAACGAGCACGGTCTCAAAACACTTAATCCCGTGCTCGCCTTTAAATTTCTTCAGTCATTAAAAAATTCGAAGGCCTGTTACTGCTTGTGTAAAGCCCGGAACTGGCTTGAGCGAAGCACGCTCAAATGTCTCGTCTGCTGCGGCAAATTGAAGGCCAGCTACCATAAGGGTTGTACCATACACAGTGCTTTCTTCTGCAAGCCCCATTAGAATATCAAATTCAATGCTAAGAGACTGGCCTTCAGACGCAAAAGAATATCTTGGCTGCACAGCGTTAATAGGAGCTGAAAGCGTCGTTATTGCAGCATCTGTCGTTGCTACAGTTTCGCAGCTATAATCAAGGCTTCTTGTCGTTTGCTCCTGACAAGCAAGCAGTTTATTATCCACGGCTGTTACAAAAAGATCAGCCCTTAAAAACATTGGTTGCACCATGCCATCTAAAGGCTCACTATATTGTAGATTAAACGAATCACAATGTGTGTTTACCTCTCCTGAAGCCGACATCTCGGGAGCGCTACACCGATACATACGCCCAACGGTTGAAGCCGTCAGAATCATGACAAGTTCTCGGTCAGAGTCATAGTCGGTAGCAAGCGTCCCTAAGCTCGCTGCAGCATACCTACTCGCACTAGGATTTGCCTCAAAAGAGACAAAATCAAAGGTCTCCTCTGAAGAGACAGACTCAGCGCTTTCACGCGCCCCGCCACTCGCAATAATCACGACAATCTCCCGACTCTCCCTTTCTAGAGTCGCATCACTGTTAATCAGTCGATACTCCACGCCGCCACTATCATTCACCCAAACAGTTGCAGCAGCATTTGGCGTCACAGCGCCACTACGGTAAGTAGCATCAACTGGTGTGTTAGTACAAGATGAAGCGTCGGGCAGGCCCGCTTGATTAATAAGGCAAGAACGCATAGAACGCTTACCATCAGCCGACTCGGCCCAAACATAGATGGCTCCCAATGCAAGCACCGGCACCATAACAGGAGGCACCGACCCCGCATCCGTACCTTCTGTTTCGCTAACCAACTTCCTATTCATGCTTTCTGTTCCGCTAAAAAGCTCCCTGTCTTGAGGGCTCGAAGCAATTGCAGCATTGCCGGTTTGTGCAAAAGACCCAAATGACACTGTGCCTTCGGTATCTCGTCTCGCTACGATTGCAGCGGGCTCTGTCTTAATGGGGACTCTCTCAGCCTGAACACCCCCAAGCGCAACTCTCAGGTCAGCTATTTGTGAAGCCCCACCAAAAGTTATCATTAGCGGGGTATAAGACCGTGCTCCTCGAGCACATAACGGTGAAGATGGGAAGCCCTTACATGAAGTAGCACGCCCTCTCCAATCGCGCATAAGCCTATTTACTGGGGCTGGCCGAAAGTTTCCTTGCAGTCCACCACTATAAGGGGCATACCAGCCGATACTACTGATTCCAATCTGCCCCCCTATTCGTACATCATAACTCGTTTCCTGTGTTAAATTAGGATTTAAGTAAAGTTGGACGCTTCTGCCAAACACAATTGCAGAAAATATATTCGTGTTTTCAGCCGCCTGCATGGCAGGCATAGGCAACAACAATGCCGCAGGCAGCGTATATGCGAGTAGTCGTTTTATCATCATGGCAAGTCCTTTTGGTTGGTCAATCAATCCCTGGCGTCTGTTGACAATAATGCAAGAGCACATGCATTACAAGCAATCCAGCAACGCTTATACCTGACACATCATCTGTTCAAATACACGCTGCGTTGCGTCCACTGTATTTTGGATATCTTGCTCACTATGCGCACTCGACACAAACCCTGCTTCAAAGCGTGATGGCGCAAAATACACCCCTTCTTTAAGCATCGCGTGATAAAAACGACAAAACGCTTCATCATCGGACCCAGCAACATCATCTTGATTATTAATGTTCACAGTATTAGTAAAACAGAAACCAAACATACCCCCTAATGCATTCACTTGCAGGGGTAAGTCATGTGTATCTGCTGCCGCTTTTAAACCTTTCATTAAGTATCGTGCTTTCTGAGCCAATGCCTCATAAAAACCTGTTGCATGTACCGCTTCAAGCGTTGCAATACCTGCAGCCATTGCAAGCGGGTTGCCCGATAAAGTGCCTGCCTGATACACAGGACCAACCGGCGCCAAATAGTCCATAATAGCGGCATTTCCGCCCAAAGCACCGACCGGCATGCCGCCGCCAATGACTTTACCTAAGGTGGTTATATCGGGCGTGATGTCATATAAAGCTTGCGCACCGCCAAGCCCGACCCTAAAGCCTGTCATGACTTCATCAAAAATAAGGACCGCACCATAGCTGTCACACAGTGCACGCAGACCTGGTAAAAACTCAGCGGTTGGCAACACAAACCCCATGTTTCCTGCAATCGGTTCTAAAATAATCGCGGCAATGTCATCGCCATATTGCTCAAACAGCGCTTGCGTTTGCGCCAAATCATTAAAATCGGCGACCAGTGTGTGTTCTGCGGTACTCGGTAAAATACCCGGAGATGATGGAATGCCAAGGGTTAGTGCACCCGAACCTGCATTTACCAACAAGCTATCACTATGGCCGTGATAACAGCCTTTAAATTTTAAAATTTTAGACTTTTGCGTAAAACCACGTGCGAGCCGAATGGCAGTCATGGTGGCTTCTGTCCCAGAATTAACAAAGCGCACTTTCTCAAGCGATGGCATCGCTGCGCGAATCATTTCAGCGAGCGTGGTTTCATTTGCCGTCGGCGCCCCAAAGCTCATCCCTTTTTGTAAGGCATCTGTTACAGCAGACACCACCCGTGGGTCACTATGCCCAAGCACCAATGGCCCCCATGAACCGACATAATCAATGTATTGATTGCCGTCCACATCAAATACATGCGCACCTACGCCTCGCTCAAAAAATACCGGCGTACCGCCTACACCTTTAAACGCACGCACGGGTGAGTTCACACCACCAGGAATGACCTGCGCTGCTGCTTTAAATAATTGTTCTGAACGAGACTGCGTCATGACTACCTCTTCGGCTTTTATTCGAAAACTGGCACATTATATCTCAAATAGACAGCCTCGTAACACCCTAAACGCGTAATCGTGATATAATGTGCCCCTTTCAGCCAATTCTGCTTGATTTTAAGGCCCATAAACCATGTCGAAACACGTTGATGTCATTATTATCGGCGCAGGCGCTGCAGGGCTTATGTGCGCCATTCAAGCAGGCAAACGTGGCAGGCGTGTGCTTGTGCTAGATGCGGCCAATAAGGTAGGCAAAAAAATCTTGATGTCGGGCGGTGGGCGCTGTAACTTTACCAATTATCATGTGAGTCCAGAAAGCTACCAATCGCACAACCCACATTTTTGTAAGTCGGCTTTGATGCGTTATACGCAATGGGACTTTATTGAACTCGTTAAAAAGCATCAAATTCCCTACTACGAAAAAACATTGGGTCAGTTATTTTGTGTCAATAAATCGAAAGATATCGTTAACATGTTGCTTGCCGAGTGCGAAGCCGCAAACGTTTCGATTCAATTAAACACAGCCACGCAACGCATTCAGCAAGCATCTGACCATTCATTTAACATACAAACAGCGCATCACACCTACACCTGCGAGTCGTTAGTGATTGCAACGGGTGGTTTATCTATCCCAACACTCGGCGCAAGCCCTTTTGCGTATCAAATAGCCGCGCAATTTGGTATTCATGTTTATCCAACACGCGCAGGTCTTGTGCCGCTCACCTTACACCCCGAAGACAAACAAAAGTTGAGCCCCCTTTCAGGTGTTTCAGTGCATTGCATCGCACAAACAAACACACAGTCTTTCGAAGAAGCACTTCTATTCACTCACAGAGGCTTAAGTGGACCTGCTATTTTACAACTGTCTTCATATTGGACGCCGGGTGACACCATTACCATTAACTTACTGCCCGCCCATCATGTGCTCGACCACCTACACACGGCACGCGAAACGCTCCCTAAAAAACAAGTCGGCGCACTCTTATCAACCCTACTCCCAAAACGCTTGGTCGAGATTTTTGTGCCAAGCGAAACCGCTCAGAAAAAGCTCGCAGACTGCTCTAATCATTTGCTAAAAAATATCAGTACATCGCTGCAAAGCTGGCAAATCAAGCCTAATGGCACCGAGGGCTACCGCACCGCTGAAGTCACCTTGGGTGGGATTGATTGCGACGCCGTTTCCTCTAAAACCATGGAAGCCCACAATACGCAAGGATTATACTTTATTGGCGAAGCGCTTGATGTCACAGGCCTTTTAGGCGGATACAACTTTCAGTGGGCTTGGTCTTCTGGCGTTGCGGCAGGGCTTGTTGTTTAAGAAGCTGTCTTCACAGTAATGTTACTTCCTACCATGACACTGCTTAAACTTTTTACCCGATGCACAAGGGCACGCGCTATTTCGCAACACTTTTTGAGGTGCATGAGGCGTTTGCTCGCCATCCACATAAAACCAGCGTCCGTTATCACATAAGAATTGACTCGTTTCATGAATACAGTACATCCGCTCGCCCTCAACAAACCGTGCAATAAACTCAACCTGGCCTGTTGCATCACGTGCTTTAGGTACATTTAAAACTTGTAAATCAACCCATGTAACCCGGCGCGCCCACGCCGCTGCGTCCGCAACATTAAAACCTTCCAGTGCTACACCCCTCATTGTTGCTTGAATGTAATTTATATTTGCTTGCGTATAAGCGACATAACGCGAACGCATCAATGCCTCAGGCGTATTCGGTGCCTTTTCTCCCGAAAGGTAAGGCGCGCAACAGCTGGAGTACTGACACTTTGAACCACACGCACACAACAGCATATAACCTCTCTATCTATTTAAGTCTTCATTCATAACAACAGCCCTTAATAAAACATTAAGTTTTTAGTATTATAGTGACGTCCTGCTTTTAAGGTCTGCTAACATTCTATCATGACATTACCATCAACAGACCCGAGCACTGAATGTATTGTATTCGTCCGAGGAGTTCCCTTTGCTTACCCCATCCACATTACTCCGTACACTTGGCTGCTTCCGTATAAATTCCGCTGAGGCAGATTCAAGAAAGCCTGAAACGACAAAAGCGCCAAGAAGTTTATTTTCTAGCACATTATCCTTGTGTAATTTTCTCATCATTATAGAAGAAATATGCCCATGCTTTGATGACTCAAGTAACACTTGTGCGACCCAAAAGAATATAGCCACTTTGCCATATATTGATTTTTCAAACATTTCCTTCCAAATATTTACTCACTATTCGGAAGAAGAGCTAGGGCTTTCTCTGAACAGTCGCCCTGCATCGATAACGCCTACCACAATAAACTCTCCCCCCATGCCAAATGAGAGAGATGACTCATCTAGCATGAGCAGTAGCACTTTGAGCTCACTCTCCTCCGTTAGTCTCGGAGATACAGACGCGCTTCAAAAGGAACTCCAATCAGCATGGAACAACACCATTAAAAAAGTATCTACCACCTCACAGACACGGCCCTCTTCGCAAGTAACAACGTGCTTTGATTCAACAAAGTCAAGATGCGAAGAAGAAAAAGAAGATGATGACTCATACCAAGCATATCTCGAAGCAGGCTTAGTATTCTAAAGAATTGAGACTATCCTTCTCTGATTCACCACCCTACTGGTAGCAATGAATCTTTTTTCTATGATACAATGATGATGTGTACAGATTGGGGGTGACCAGGTTTCGACGTAGGTTACAAAACCTGAAGGGCATGCCGAGGTTGAGAATCCTCGTAAACTAATCTCAATTAAACATAACTGCAAATGATGCAAAATGGGAAGACGAAGCAATTGCTGCATAAGTAATTGTTTTTGATTCCACCGTGCGCTGCCATAAAACCAGCGCCCCGTTGACCGAGCTCGCTTATTGGTATCGCCTCAACGGTCAAACAAGATAAGCTAGTTATTGAATGTGTCCCACGTTCAATAATGAAACTCAGGGAATCGTTAAAAGCTATCCTGCCCGTCGGAGCGCTTTTGACTAAAAACAAATGACACGGCTAAGCATGTAGAACTGATGGCAGCGGATTTGCGGACGCGGGTTCAATTCCCGCCGCCTCCACCATATTCATGATCCATTAAGGATGATACACATGAGCGAACAGCCAACTGACAACCATCAAGAAAAACTTAAGCAATTTAAAAAAGCCATCGAAAACAATGAATTTTCCATTAATAGCAGCTGTATCGCAGAAGCGTTACTTGAAGCTCAAAAACTTGCAAAGCAATCCAGGCAAAGCCTAAAAGAACCTGAATTAGCCTAAAAGTTTACCAATAAATCAATTTGTGTTAATATCACCCCCATAATTGCATTTAATAAGGCCCAATAATGGCTTCAGACCGTCGTGATATTAAAAAACGCTACGCGACTGAAAGGCATAAGCGCTTTTTCTTTCCAATCCGTCCCTTATTTACATTGGGCTCAAGCATTTTTTTTGCAGGCCTGTACCTGCTTGGTGTCATGCCCATTGCCATTGGGATTATTTTAACCGCAGCGTTTGCCTTTGAGGATTTACCGCTCGCTCCCTTTATCAAGTTTATTCGCGCGGCAAACAACCTTTCAAATGGGCGGAAAAAACTCAAATCGGCTGTTATGATAAGTGTGATTAGCCTTTCAGCCCTCATTGGTGGGCCGCTTGCTTTCTTCCTTTTCATACACAACCCTTTTTTTATGCTCGGCATGGCAGCATTTGTGTTTGGCACAGGATGTTCACCTATTTGGTTGTTTCTAGGAGGGGCTGTCGGCGCCCTTATTGCTGACAGAAACCAAAAAATAACACCTTTAGCAGCCATTTTAATGGGTGTCGGCATTGGCTGGACTATTGGTTTTTTGCTCCCTACAACCATTATTCCACCTGTGGTTAGCGCGATTTTTGTATCATCTGTAACCTGTGCTTTTATTGGAAGTGTCATCGCAAAGCAAAGTCTACGCTTCTATTTTTACTGCAAATACGGCCATTCAAACGCCGATGGTTACAACATAGACCGTACCCCTCAAAAACAAGCCGCTTTTATGACAGCACAAGCAAAAAAGTTTGATGTATCAGTTGAGCATTTCAAAGCACTCACCGAACACTGCCAAACAAAAGTTGCCCACATCAAGCATGAAGCATCCTTCATGCATGCACTTAAAGCAACCCGCTTTTCCAACCCCTTTGCACTATTCACCTGGTGCTTGGATGAGTTCGCCCTCAAAAGAAATTATCAGACCAATGCCTATAAGGACATCTATCATGGATTAATGGCAAAAGATGCTACCCCCGAAACTGTCAAACATGTACAAGCATTATTAAAAGACAGCCAAAAAGCACCTGAAAAGCCTGAGAATACACCTAAATACCCTTTCATTTTTTGTGGTAAACGCCACAGTGATTTACAAGCACGCACCTTCTTTCACCAAACACAACTGGCTGAAACGGGCGGTATTTCAGAAGATTTAATCGGACCTTTTATTGCACACACACCTTGAATGACAACCAGCCACATCATTTCTTAAAAATAACTCGCCAGCAATGCAATAATGCTCTAACATGCATCGCTAATATTTCATGCATACATTCAAAAAGCACTTTATGTACATGCACTCTTTTAAGCGATTTTTCAGCGCTGCACTCATAAGCTTACTCATACCCGTCACTACAAATGCTATGTTTAGCAATATCATTGTGTTTGGGGATAGTTTATCAGATATCGGTAATTTTCCTGAAAGTGTAACTCGCCTGAAGCCAGGCACAGATGAAGTCTCACAACACATCTACTTACCGGCTCGCAACCCTGTCAACTTAAACCAAACGAACGCGTATACGGTGCCAGGCGCACCTGAAGTAACCCTGAGCTACCCTGAGGTTAACGCTCAAAATTACCTGCCTGAACAACCCCCCATAGATGACGCACCACGTTTTTTCCGTGCTATTAACTGGACACAATACCTCCTGCATGAAGCAAAACTCATGCAGCTGACGAAAGAGGATGATATCACCCCGTGGATTACACTATATCAACGTCATAAAAGTCCTGCTGCTTCAGTCAACTACGCCTACTACGGGGCACTCATCACGAATGATTGTCATGATCAAGATTATGGGCATCCGAGTGAGTGCACACGCGAATCAATCTACCAAACCCAACAAGCTTATCGTGAGGGACCACAAGATGTGGTTGATATGAACAGCGTGCAAGTACCTGGATTTCAAAAACAAATCGAACTATTTGTCGATGATTTAAAGCAACAAAAAATAACGGTAGACGATAACACTGCGTTTATCATTATGATTGGTGGCAATGATATTTCGTTTGCCTGTAAAAAGCTTCAATCACTCAACCCCCGTAACATGTGGGATGCTATTCAGCACTTAAGTGGTGGTATTGCAAACAACGTTGAAAACGCACTAGAGCAGCTACTAAAAACCCAAAAAATACATCATGTTTATGTCATGAACATGTACAACCTGGGACTATCCCCTAAAGTGTATCATCAATCCGCATCTAGATTTATTGCAGAGCATTTAACCCAGAGTTATAACAAACAACTCGCAAACCGTCTTAAAAATATCCAAGCACGGCATCCAGAAACACATATCAACCTTTATGATACTTATTCGCAATTTGCAGCCCAAGCACGTAGCGATTTATTTAAAGCAAATGTAGGGCGTCAATGCAGTGAAAACTCTGAATATTTAACCTCATATGGCTCACCACTCAATTGCAACCAAGATGAAGCGCACAATGCTTACTTATTTTGGAATCGCGCGCATCCTACATCACTGGTTGATCAATTTCTTGCGCATGGCCTGCTCCAATTCATGCAAACAACATGGCAAACATAAACCAACCTTTAACGCGGTGCCATTCTTAACGCGCCATCTAGACGAATCACTTCTCCGTTAATCATCGGGTTTTCAATCATATGCAGTGCAAGCGATGCAAACTCTCGAGGCTTCCCTAAACGATGCGGAAAAGGCACCGACTCAGCGAGGCTTACTTGCACCTCTTCTGGCATATTTAAAAGCAGTGGCGTTGCAATTAAACCCGGGGCAATGGTATTAACCCGAATACCATGTGGCGCAAGCTCACGTGCTGCAGGTAAGGTCATAGATACAATCCCTCCCTTAGATGCGCTATAAGCGGTTTGTCCAATTTGCCCCTCATAAGCTGCAATTGATGCCGTATTAATCAATACCCCTTGCTCTTCGCCATCCAGTGCATCGGGGTCTTTAATCATGGCCGCAGCAAGCATACGCATGACATTAAAGGTGCCCACCAAGTTAATATCAATCACGCGCTGAAAATCGGCCAGAGGCATTATCCCCTTTTTACCTACCATTTTTGAAGCAGGTGCAATACCTGCGCACTGCACACATATGCGTGGAATACCGACACGTTCAATGGTTTGAGTCAATGCCGACTCAACGGCTGCCTCATCCCGTACATCACAGGCAATAGCCAACTCATCTCCTGCATCAACTTGCACATCCCACACCACAACACGTGCACCCCGCGCACGCAATAATTCGACCGTTGCACGCCCCATACCAGACGTTCCACCCGTTACCACGACACATTGTTGTTCAATTTCCATGACTCAAACATCCTGTTTAATTTACCTAAACTGCACCAATAAAAAAGCAACAGCAATGACAATCATCACCGATAAAAACCAACGACCACCCGGTAAAATGTGATGATCGGATAATGCATTTTTATATCGCCCGCTATACAACATTAAAAGGGGTAAAATCACTAACAACGAAATACACCAAATCCCCGCATAGGCAAGTGCAATAATAAAAATACCAGGCTTTAATAAAACGATTAAAAGAGGGGGTAAAAAACATAGCGCATGAATCAAAATGCTATTCATACCCTCTTTCTTTTTCTTTAACCCATCCGCAATAAAGTCAGCCAGACTAATCGACACCGATAAAAAGGACGTTAATACGTAAACCGAGACAAAAATACTTGCGATATATTTCATCCAGCTATATTCAGCCACTTTTGTAATGGCAAGCATCAATTTTGAACTGGAGTTATCCGATGCAGCCATTGCTATAAGACCATGTGCACCTTCTCGCGGCAAAACCCCTTGCACAATACAAAGCCACACCAAAAAAATCACAAAAGGGACAAGACTGCCAAGCAATACAATAAATTTCAGTGCTTTTCGGTCCGAAGATAAATATTCACGTAACGTCGGCAAAATAGTGGCATATCCAAATGAGGTGACCATCACAATAAAAGCACTATTGCGTATCATAAAGTCACCTTTAAGCAAACGGTCGACTTGGATTTGTGGCGCAAGCACCACCACAATTAAGGCAAAAATCGCAAGTTTCACCGTCATAAAAAAGCGGTTCGCAACATCAACCGCTCCCATGCCTGCATACACAACACTGCCTAGCATAAATAGCGTAATTAAGGTTGAAGTCGTACGCGACACATCCCAATGAACCGCGTCTAAAAATGTTTCAAACACCCCACTGGCACTCGAAAGATAAGCACAAATCAAGCTATACATGAGCAACAGATACAACAAGCTCGTGAGCATTTTTCCCCAAGCACCCAATGTTCCTTCAGCCATCGTGACCAGATTACTCCCCGGTTTAAACCATAAATTCACTTCCAACACAGCGAATGCACCAATGGTCATACAAAACCATGCAGCAACTAAAAGAACAGCGCTTAATCGAAAAGATTCATGTGCACTTACAATGGGAATTGCGAGCATTCCGGCCCCGACACAAGTCCCTAAAATCATCAGCATCCCGCCAAAAATACGTCTTGACTGCATAAACATCCTAAAATTAACCATGCAAGCGTACCGAATTATAAGCAGACTTTTATCACGCTTGTCCAGAGCAAGACATTAGAAAACACCCTGCATTTTACATTTTTTTTACAGTGCATGTTTCTTCAAGAAACACTAAAGCTCGTGATTCACTGCAAGGCTTGTGCTAGAATATGCGACTTTAAATCTGAGTGCTGAGATAAAACCATGGATAAAACATATGCGCCTGACGCCATTGAGCATGCTTGTTATCAAACATGGGAAGCACAACATTATTTCAGCCCACAAGGCACAGGTACTCCTTTTTGTATCATGCTACCCCCTCCCAATGTCACAGGCACATTACATATGGGACACGGATTTCAAGATACTTTAATGGATGCCATGGTCCGCTATCAGCGCATGTCGGGCAAAAACACACTCTGGCAACCAGGCGTTGATCATGCTGGCATTTCAACCCAGCTTGTCGTTGAAAAACAACTACAACGTGAAAACCTATCTCGTAAAGACATGGGGCGTGATGCTTTTCTTGAGCGCGTATGGGCTTGGAAGGAAGCATCCGGCAATACCATATCTGAACAAATGCGCCGTATGGGTTGCTCAGTCGATTGGTCTAAAACGCGCTTTACAATGGATGAAGGCTTTTCGAAAGCCGTCAATAAAACTTTTATCCAACTCTATGACGAAGGCCTTATTTATCGCGGCAACCGGCTGGTTAACTGGGACCCAAAACTGGGCACCGCTGTTTCCGACTTAGAAGTGATTACCGAAGAAGAAGCAGGCTCTTTATGGCATATTCGTTATCCTATTGTTGATTCAGATGCTCATTTAACGATTGCAACCACGCGTCCTGAAACACTCCTTGGGGATGCAGCTGTTGCAGTACATCCAGAAGATGCACGTTATCAACATTTGATAGGCAAAGAAGTACACCTGCCTTTATGTGACCGCACCATTCCTATTATTGCGGATGAGTATGTTGAACAAGATTTTGGAAGTGGCTGCGTCAAAATCACACCAGCGCATGACTTTAATGATTATGAAGTAGGCAAGCGACATAACTTGCCAGAACACACTATTTTAACCAAAAAAGGTACGATTAACCGCCATGCCCCACTGGCCTACCAAGGCATGGACCGATTTGTTGCACGCGAAAAAATCATTGAAGACCTCGAGTCTGCCGGCTTACTTGAAAAAATAGAACCCCATACTTTGAGTATTCCACGTGGTGAAAAGTCAAATACGATTATTGAGCCTTTACTGACTGATCAATGGTATGTGCACATGGAGCCATTAGCAAAACCTGCCATCGATGCTGTCAAAAAAAAGCAAGTACGCTTCATCCCAGAACACTGGACTAAAACCTACGACCACTGGATGGAAAACATTGAAGACTGGTGTATTAGTCGACAGCTATGGTGGGGGCACCGTATTCCTGCTTGGTACGATAACCAAGGCCATATTTATGTTGGTTACAGTGAAAAAGACGTACGCTTTAAACACAAGCTTCCGGATGATCTTATCTTAAAACAAGACGAAGATGTGCTAGACACCTGGTTTTCATCATCACTCTGGCCATTTGTAACGCTCGGCTGGCCTGAAGAAACACCTGACTTTGAAACGTTTTTCCCCACTTCAAGTTTGGTCACAGGCTTTGACATTTTGTTTTTCTGGGTGGCTCGTATGATAATGATGAGTCTTAAATTTACCGGAAAAATTCCTTTCAGCGATGTCTTTGTCACAGGTCTTATTGCAGACCATGAAGGCAAGAAAATGTCTAAATCTAAAGGGAACGTGCTTGATCCAATGGATATTATTCATGGCATTAACCTTGAAGATTTAATTGAAAAGCGCGCGGCTAATCACCTCCTTGAGTCGACACAAAAACGCATTATTAAAAACACCAAAAAAGAATTTCCTGAAGGCATACCAGCTTTTGGTACCGATGCACTACGCTTTGCTTATTGTGCACTTGCAACCAATGCGCGTACGATTCGGTTCGACCTTACACGGGTTGAAGGTTACCGAAACTTTTGTAATAAGCTTTGGAATGCAACACGCTATGTCTTGATGCATACAGAAGAAGAAACCGGTGATTTAGGAGATGGTGCATTTCAGTATAGCCATGCTGACCATTGGATTTTTTCACGCATGCAACACACCATTGCACGCTGCCATCAATATTATGCACAATATCGCTTTGACCTCTTGGCAAACACGCTCTATGACTTTGTATGGCACGAGTACTGTGACTGGTATCTAGAGCTTTCAAAACCTGTCCTCTACGATACACACGCACTGAGCGCCATGAAGCGTGGCACGCGTCGTACCTTGGTTTCGGTATTATTTCACATTGTGAAAATGCTACACCCCATTATGCCGTTTATTACAGAAACCATTTTTCAGCGCCTCAACAAACTCACAAGCGAAGGTGGAGCAACCATTATGCTCGCCCCCTTCCCGGAGGTGGATGAGCAAAAAATTAATCTCCCACTCGAAAAAGAAATTGCATGGGTTCAGGCCGTTATTCAGTCAATTCGCACCATTCGTAGTGAAATGGGTATTAGCCCTGCGAAGTACATTCCGCTTTACCTGCGCCAAGTAACACCCGAGCTCAAAGAAAGACTTGAAAAGTACAATACAACGATTACAAAACTTGCAAAAATTGAAAAAATGCATCTTTTAGACTTAGATGCGACCGTACCTGTTTCTGCCTCATGTATGGTGGATGAGCTTGAGTTACTCATTCCAATGGCAGGCCTCATTCAAAAAGATGATGAACTTGCACGACTTCAAAAATCACTCAAAAAACTAGACGAAGATATCGCAAGAGCCGGAAATAAACTGAGCAATCCTAGCTTTTCCGAAAAAGCCCCCCCTGATGTGATTGAAAAGGAACAGGCTAAATTAGAGCAAGCAAAACGCGAACGAGAAAAGCTCTTACATCATCAAGCTAAAATTGAAGCATTATAGGCATAGCCTTTAGGCTAAAGAACGCTTATAATCAGTTTGCTTTCGGGCCCATAGCTCAGTTGGTTAGAGCAGCGGACTCATAATCCGTTGGTCCTAGGTTCAAGTCCTAGTGGGCCCACCAATAACACTCTCTTTATTAAAAATGATAGTAATGCAAGCTTTTAGCTTTGATAACCTGAGGACTTACCTAAGTTGTTCAGGAAACGAAAACACGAAGAAGCATTTGGACCCTTAAGTGATACAGGACATGAAACACAGGTAGAAGGAACAGTGTTAGATTCACTTAAAAGTACTGACTATAGTGCTTAACACTGTCTACTACACACAAACTAAGCGACACTCCCTGACCATTTCATGCCAAAATATAAGCCCTGAAAAGAAACATTTCCATTACCAATACTTCTGCCTGCGGCAATCACCGAGATGTAATCAACCCACATCCATCCCGCATCAAAGGTTAAATCACCTTTCAAGGCTGTGCGTGTGTAATCTAAGCCTAACTTTAAATCAATCTCGGGAACCACTTGATTAGACATCATGCTAAAAGAACCGGTTGTAGAGGTAGAAGCACCACCTGCCACCCATGATCTAAAGTGGTTAACGCCTGCTAATAATCCAACGGCACCATTTAAATATACGCCCCATCCATCAAACCATGTTTCGTCGGGGAGGCTGTAACTAAAATGAGTTCCTATTCTTGGCCCAAAGCCATTAAAACTTCCCTCATTAGTACCAAAGCGTTGGCCTGCCTCAGGCAGGCCACCAAATGCGTCTGCAGTCATAACAATTTTTGAAAACGAATTTTCCGTCGCTATACGTGCATACTGCACACCGCCGAAAAAGCGAAGATCGCTGGTACGGTTAATGTTAAGCGACTGGCTTAATTCAAAATTTGCTGCAACCCATTTGGAAGTAATGGTGCGACCACCAGTGCCTGAGTTAGCTAGTCTATCAGCACTCGTCGTTGAACTATCAAAATAATAGACATTAAAGCTTGCATCTTTTCCTTGCTCAAACTGATAGGCCCCGCGTAGAAAAAACCCCCATCCGTAATCAGGCAGTGTGCCGTAGCTTTGAGTTACATTGGTATCTGAAGCGGTAACAGTACGTTCTTTAGCCCATGCCACAGCACTATAAGCTGGTTGTATATAAAGGGCACTCCCTTCAAAAACCCAGGGTTGTACAGTGCAAGTGGTCTGAACATTAGATGCGTCACAGGTAGGGCCCATCGTACCTGCCATAGCCGTTCCAGTCAGTACCAATCCAACCAGTATGTGTATTACCTTCCCTGAGTTCATATAGTTATTTCCCTAACATAAAAATTAACAACCAGATTCTTGCATAAACCCTAGGTAAAATAAAGTCTCATTTGGTTCTGGACCTACACAGGCTCGACATTCCTAGAAATCCTGGAATTAACCGATTATATTACAGGCTAAATTGTCCTATCCAACCTACAGGAATACCTACACGAAAAAAACAGCAATTGTCACGGGTGGAACTCGAGGTATTGGCTATGACATAGCCAAAGCACTGCTGGGTGCAAACCATATGATACAAACAAAAACCGCAGGTAATATCATCAAAAACGGTGTCAGACACAAACACTTGGGTAGAACATAAAAGAAATCTATGAATATAATGATAGCGGTAATTCCTTGTCATAACATAAGCACAAGGCGCTGAATTAGGAGATAGTTTGGACCTCAATCATATGCTTATAGCAAGCAAAAAAAGTCTTTTTGTATTAGCAACAGATAGCTCTTTTTATACACAAGTAAAGTTGCTCGGAGTAGGCTTTATAATGAGCCTTGTGCTATCGCTTATCATAAAAAAGGCTCTTTTTCTTTCTATTGATAGATTTAAAAATAAGTTAAAAGCGTCAACAGTTAAGTTCCTTAATGAGCTCAGGCCGTATCTGTTCTTTGTTATTTTTATCTTATCGTTAATCATAGGGGAAGCGTTTCTTAATATAGCTTCAGAAACTTCTTGGCTGGTACATTTAGCTCAAGTAATAACCGTTTTAATCATCATAAATCTATATTTTACCAAGCAATTATCAAATAGGTTACAGCTAAAATTTGCTAGATTGTTCATCTTGCCATTGGCATGGTTATTTTTTATGGGATGGCTTGATGATATTGCTTTTGTTTTAGAAAAATACAGTTTTACTATTGGTAATATCAAGATAACACTAAAAGGAGTTTTTAAAGTATTAATTTTTGGAACCTTATTATATTGGTTGAGTAAGGTTTCAAACTCCAAAGGAAAAACCATTATTAGGCGTCAACAAAATCTCGATGCTAAAACTAAAGAAATTTTTATAAAACTGTTTGAAGTAGGAATTTATATAATATTTACCATCTCGATGCTAGTAGTAATTGGTATTGACTTAACAACCCTTGCCATCTTTGGTGGCGCACTTGGTGTAGGGCTTGGTTTTGGATTACAGTCGATAGCATCAAACTTTATTTCCGGAATTATAATACTACTAGATAGAAGCATTTCTGTTGGCGATCATATTGAGCTTGAAGATGGTCAAAAAGGCATTTTACGTCAACTAAATATGCGTTCTGCAACCATTGAAACCTTTGAGGGTAAAGACATTATAGTTCCTAATGAAAAATTTATTTCAAATACTTTTATCAACTGGACTCATGTACACGATAAACAACGATACTCCATTAACTTGCAAGTATCATATCAAACAGATTTACATAATCTGTTTGATATAATTCGTAAAACCATAGCAGCACATCCCCAAGTACTTTCTGGTGATTCAATTCCACTCGAGGAACAACCAGATGCCGAAATCAGTAGTTTTGGCGAGTCTGGGGTAAATATTCTAATAGAATATTGGATGGAGGGTATCGATGATGGCAAAAATAGAGTTGGCGCTGATTTACTATTGATGCTATGGGATATATTTCATGAAAATAATATTGAAATTCCATATCCTCAGCGTCAAGTTACAATCTTGGCCCCCTCATCTTAGTAGCCCTCCCTTAAAATACCCCAAGTAAGAAGTAGAGTTTTCTGTTAAATTACGAAGCCAATAAGAGTGGTACACTCTTTGGGGAAAGGTCATACCCAGCACACGGATAGGTGTATTCGACATATGCTTGTACCATCCTGCATCATTAATTCCTTATTGTGGACGTAATATATAATAAACACATGCCCTCCGTTATCTATATGTTTACTCATGTTGAATGAAAACAACAAGATGAAAAGCCTACTCGAGTACTATATATTCGATATTTCTCACTGATAGCACCTAGAGCCACCATACAATGACAGAAACCTTCATTGATATACCATCCCGATTGAAAACAAGGTGCCACTCGCGTGGTGTTTCAAACCAGGTGTCAAACTCGACTTTAGACACTTTCCTGACGGGTATGTTGTGACCGCCAATGATGTCAAAGCAGAACTCAAAAGAGTTAACTATACCCTAAGGCCGCTCGATATTGTTTTGGTGAATACTCGTGCAGGCATGCGATATGGCCACGCAGATTATGTCGATAGTGGCTATGGCATGGTACGTGAGGCAACGATGTATCTCCTCGAGCAAGGCGTGCGCCTTACCGGAACAGATGCATAGAGCTGAGATGCACCGTTTAAACACACGCGGGAAAAATTAAAAATGCATCAGCAGGCTGGACAAGGGCTGTTACAATCCTTAACGCAACAGACTAAAGACTATCAACTCGCTTTGACTTCAATCATTGATAAGCTGTCATCCTCAAAACACATTTAATACGTGAAGCGTCCAAAACCCCAAAATAAGATGCGATATCATGACACCGATAAGTGTGCGATGTCGTGCATATAGCCATCCCCAAGCAAGACCAGGCACTAAAACAATGGCTGCAAATGATGCAGAAATGTGCATATGAGTAATTGCAAACAAAATATTAGATAAAATAATCGCCAATAAGACCCTATGCTTTGACACCAAAAGCTCTGTGAACATACTCTGTAATATTCCACGTGCGACCAGCTCTTGCACAGGCACAAATAACAAATACACTACCTGTGTCCATATCGATGCCTCTATATTGGACTGGGCATTCAGCGGCGAAAATAATCCAAAATCACCTGCGCTCACCAACCACTTATAAAAAACAACACCTCCCATCAAAACAACCGTCAGCAATAATGACTCCGTAATTGAGCGCTTCCAGTTATTTAAAGTAATACCATAAAATGCATACGGATATTGACTGTTCTTGATAATAACAACCACACCAATGCCAAATATCAATGCAAGTGTTTGAGAAAAGTAGGTGATATGAGACGTAAGCGCTTCTGAATAATAATTAGAAAGCTGAAGCGCAATAATATAGACTGCTATTAATATAACCGTGTTCAAAATTAAAAAACTACCCGACAACCGTGCTTTAGTCAGCTCAAGCTTTTCAGCTAACGTAGAAACAATAATGTCGTTACTAACACGTACTTTTTGAATCGCTATTTTTGCAATGTTGGCACTGACTAAAGCGTATAAAGCATTCTCAGAGTCAACAACCTCCTGATTTGAAACAGCCAGCAAATCACTTTTTTTCAAACAATATAGCAAACCGTCAGTCTCGGCCGTCACACTCGCTGAACGAGGCCCCCCATCGATTAACGCCATCTCCCCAACAACGTCTCCACCTCCCAATGTCATCATTTCATGAGATAATTTTGAGTCAGCGTCAACCCTCGTTACTTTTAGCAGCCCTTCTTTAATGATGTATACATCGTTCAGTTGTTGATGCTCCTGAATTAGCACGTCACCAGGCACCACCGTTACTTCCTTAAGAAATGGTGCAATTGCTTCTAATTGACTACGAGAGACTCCAGTAAACAATTTGCAAGACGCTAAAAAAGATACTTTACTATCAACCATCTTCTTTCCTTAAGAAAAATCACTGCCCTCTATAATAGAATATAGGCTAAACCTATTGGTTGCAGCAAACGCGCTTGTTGTCTGTCATATCAATGACGAAGTTGGACATGGTGTTTTTACAACCGAGTTTATCCCGGCAGGCACTGTCATTTGTCTGTATGCAGGCACACTCCAAGACAGAGCACCCAAAACAGATAACGCGCATTATATCAGTGCAGTCTCTGGTAGCAGGCTTATTCACCCAACGCCCAACCACGCATCAAGCACAACCCCAAAAAACTCAAACCAATACAAAACCCACTAAAGAAGCACCCACTGCGAGTGACTTCAAACGCAGCTTTTTGAACCAAGATAAAACACCAGCACCCGCCAAACCTGCTGCACATAAAAAAGAAGAGAAAGCATCTGACTCAAACTGGAAAAAAGGTTTTTTATTGTAAGCCACCCAAGAACCTTCAACGCGGAGATGACAGCTTCTGGAATAAAACTCGTATTTTGAAGTTTATTGGGTATGTCTCCTCGAGCAAGGCGTGTGCCTTACTTGGAGCACCGGTAAAAATTAAGAACACATCGGGCTGGCTAGACAAGGGCTGTCGCAATCCTTAATACAACGGACTACAACAACCATTTGTAAATTGTATATTTTCACCCTTGTAAACATCACCATTCTAAAGTAGTGTTTTGACCTTTAAAAAAATAATAAGCGAGTCTAGATATGCTGAGTTCTTTTAAAGGTGCTTTTACTTTAGTAGGGTTATTAAGTTCTAGTGTGTTATATGCCGGTAGCATGTCAGATATAGAAACACACCAATGGCGCGTTGGGGGAAGAGCGTTACTTTTACAGCCGACCTGGGATTATTTAAATGCCCCTTTATACACAATCAATAATGGTGTTGATGCTTTTCCGTCAAGTAATACCCGTTGGAATTGGGGTTTTATGGTGGAAGGTGCGTATTTGTTTGATGTATCGAAAGATATCAATTTAAATTGGTATCACATTAATACAAGCAATACACTTGTAGTGAATGGTCCTATTGGTTCAGCTATCCTCGAGGTCGTTTCTCCTGGACCAACCTCAATCACTAACAAACCAGCATGGGATGCAGTCAATCTTGAGTTTGCCCAAACTGTGAATTATGGGCAGTCTCTTGTCATTAGATATCAAGGTGGTGCAGAGTATGTTCGGCTGAATTTAAAAAGAACCATTTATGCAGCTCCCAACCCACCTCAAACCGCTTTAATGGTAACGCAAAGAGACTATGGTTATAATGGCTTTGGCCCACGTGCAGGATTAGATACATTCTATCAGTTTGAACATGGTTTATCCGCTTACATTAAAGCAGCAACAGGACTCTATGCGGGAACATCTAAATATTCTATGCACCCAACAAATGTCCCTAATATTCAAACAAGTCGTGTTGGATCATCGATGAATATAGTGCCTGAGCTTGAAGCAAAAATGGGTGGTACTTTTGCTTATTCAGGTAAATATGGAGAATTGGATATTGACGGTGGATGGTTATGGATCAATTATTTTAACTCCATCATGGATGCAGATGATGATAAAGTACATGTTGCAAACTTTGGGTTTCAAGGCCCTTATTTAGGTTTAAGGTGGACCGGGAAAGGGGCTTAAGCAAAACACCGGGCATTCATCAGATTTCTATGGCGCAGTCGCATCAATGCGCCAAAAGAAATCGCTGCCGCAATAGATAAATAAATGGCTGGGAAAATCAGCAAATTAAAGTGCTCGATAAATATCATATTAAACAGGGCCGCCGTGCCACCAAAAAGACCAAAACCAAGGTTATAACTAATAGAAAGCGCCGTATATCTTGTTGTTACCGAAAATAAGTGCGTTAACACACCCATCATAGGGCCAATAAAAGCCCCACCTAACACCGCAAAAATAAATTGTGTAACAGCCAAAGATGCAACCGACTGATAGGTTATCATTGCGCCATACAAAGGGTACCCGCAAAGCGCAAACAATAAAGCGGCTGTCAGCATCACTTTTTCAAAACCTATTTTATCTGCTAGATACCCAAAAAAAACCGAGCATCCAGCCAAAAAAACCATTGAAAATGTATTAATTTTTAAAGCAACCGAAAGCGAAATATCTAAATACCTCTCCGCATAAGTCGGCATAAAAATAAACAATTGATACACAATGATGGGTGTTAACCAGCAAATAAAACACCCCCGCAGCATATTCATTTTTTCTGTTTTGATTGCATCTAAAATGGGATTATTCGAGCACTGGCCTTTTTTCATTAAAGCAATAAACTCAGGCGTTTCGCTGGTACTGGTTTTTAGGTAATACCCCATAATCGCCACAAAAATACCAAGTAAAAAGGGTACCCGCCACCCCCACACGGCAAGTGCTGCTTCAGATAAAGTAGCGGTTAAGATAGAGCCCACTGCCGATGCGATTAACATACCGATAAAGGCACCTGCAAATGTAATACCCGAGCCTAAATAGCGCTGCTTTGTCCCAATGTGCTCGGTAATAAATACAGCAGAACCCGTAAATTGCCCGCCCACACTAAGCCCCTGTAGCATACGCACTAAAAGCAGTATGATAGGTGCCGCCATGCCAATCGACTCATACGTTGGCATTAACCCCATTACAACCGTTGGTAAACCTATCAAAATAACCGCAATAGACACCGTCTTTTGACGACCATATTTATCGCCAAAATAGCCAAACACCAAGGCTCCCAAAGGTCGCATGAAAAAACCAACCGCAAAAGCACCAAAGACCGCGAGTATCGAGGCAAATTTATTATGAGAAGGAAAAAAAAGAGGCGCTAAAAAAGGGGCACAAAAAGCATACACAACAAACTCGTACCACTCCGATACGCTCCCCAAAAAACTCCCAACAATATTTTTATTTAGCATCCCTATCTACAATCCTTACGTAGCTTATTTGTTTTAAAAACTAGGACGTCACTAACACAGCATTCGTACAATGAGCTGACTGTCCAGGAAATACGGGTGGAACAATTGTAGCTCGACAAAGCGCTATACATGGTAAAGGAAAACCTACAGGACCAGTAAACGAACGCTCATTCAATGTTATAGGAATGCCCGTAAAAAGACCTAACGTAGTGCTCGTATCACACCCCCCAGAGCTTGAAAGAGGAAAGCCATAAAAGCTAGCATTATTCGAACCTAAGGCGCCTAAACCAGGGCTAAGATTAGTCCCAACCCCCTCCCCTGTTAAAGAACTATATGAAGTGAGCGTTGGACGTGTGTCAGATACTACAACCGTCTGCTCCTCACAGCTATACGTCTGTCCTGTGCCAACCAAACATAAGTTTACTTTAAGATTACCTTCAACCGCATTAATAGCAATTGATGCCGGCTGTGTATCACTTACAGAAAAAAGAAAATAACCATTACCTGATGGAAGTGTTGCATCAACAATTGAGTAACGCTCGGTCATTAAACGAATCCCAGCATTTGCATATCGTCTGGCTGGTGTTGTTGTTGTAATGACCAAATTGCCCTCTTTATAAATGACTCTAAAATATTTTCCTGAAGAAGAGAGTGGGGGCTGTGTTAACGTGTTGGAAAATACCAATCCTGACCACAACAAAATTAAAATCGATAAGTATACGCGTTTTAGCATATGGAATTTCCTTAATTAAAAAATCATGTTCAAACCGTAACAGAGCAAATAATCGCGTTTGCATACATGCTACCGGTTTTAATCGGGTTAATTAGTTGATTGTTATTGATAGCCAGCTGCCCTTTTCCAAGATAAAAAAAGCGATAGCCAATCTCAAGTGGCACATCACCAAACATCTCATTAATACGTACTCCGACCCCTGCGGTCGCTGAAAACGTCACTTTAGAACGTGCAGCAAATCCATTATCTGGAAGCGTAAAGGCATTTAATGGTGTTTCCTTATAACCACCAGCACGCATAAAGTTAGGCCCAACACCCGCATCAAGTGCTATATTATATTTTTCTTGATGTGTTTTAATCTTCGCCTTAGCCGCAGCATATAGAGGCATCTGTTGAATTTTGTAGAAATAAGTAAGATTACGATAAAGCTGTTCTTGAAAAATATAACCACTCACACCGATAGGACCTAAATAAAACAGGTTAACCCCATAAGACAGTTGAAAACGCTCTTGTTCAGAGCCATCAATGAAATAACCGAGCCCTACCAGCCCATTACTTTGATTTTTGTTATTAAGGGTATAACGGTTACCGGCTAATCCCCGAACATTAATATTTTGCGCTTTCCCCATGCTCGCCCAAAAACCACCTAGCTGAATAACCGTATGACCTTTTTTAAAATCAGATGATGGAGGAAGTACCGACAAAAAAGTAATGGTTGCAGCTGCATCCTTATCATGACTGCCTGATGGTGTTGATGAAACAGCAGGACCAGCAACTAAAACACCCCAAAACGCCAGCATAACTCCCATATATTGCGCAGTTTTTAGCCGCATAAAACATCCTTATTTTAAAGTTCCAACTCGCTTTGCACACATTAAATGAAATCATTTTTTTTATCAAAGCACATTTTCCCTAACGCCTCTCATTCTTTGTTTCACAGAAGCAACCATGTCAACCCAGCCCTGGTAGGCTTCGGCATAAACATTACTTTGCTCGTCCGGACAATACATTTCACCACACGACCAATATGCCGTAGTATCAGATAACGTATCAAGGTAGCCACACCCAACAGCCGCAAGCATGGCAACCCCAAGCGCGGTTGTTTCAACTTCAACGGGGCGCTTTACCACCACCTCACACATCGATGACAAATATTGTAAAAACCAGGCATTTTGTGCCATACCTCCATCTGCATGCAAACCACGAAGCGGCACCTTTGCATCCGTTTGAATACAACGAATCACATCTTTTGTCTGAAATGCCACAGCTTCTAGTGCTGCACGCACAATATGCTCAGGCTTTGTTCCTTGCGTTAAGCCTGTAATCGATGCCCCTTTTGGCGTTATCCAATGCGGCGCTCCAAGACTTGTGAAAGATGGTAAAAAGTACACGCCGTCGTTGCCCGCAACACGCTTCGCAAACTGCTCACTATCGGCATATTCCGGTAAAATCTTTAAAGTATTACGCAACCATTTTAATGTAGTGCCTGCATGATAAATACTACCTTCAAGCCCATACGCCACTTCATTATTCACCTCATAAGCAATTGTCGTTAAAAGGTGAGAAGAGCGCGCAGGCGTATCACCTGTATTCAGCAATAAAAATGCACCACTCCCATAGGTTGCCTTCATCATGCCTTTTTCAATACAAGCCTGCCCTACAAGACTCGATTGCTGATCGCCCGCCATCGCTGTAACAGGAATTGCTGCACCTAAAACATCCGGGTGGGTATCACCAAAATGACACGCATTAGGTAGCACACGCGGCAGTACCGATGGCGGAATAGAAAACCAATCTAACAATTCATCATCAAACGCACGGCGTTCAATATCAAACAATAAGGTTCTTGATGCATTGGTTACATCAGTTGCATGCTGCCCCCCCTTGGTTAAACGCCACAATAAATAAGTGTCGATAGTACCAAATGCAAGCAACCCCTCATCCGCTAAAGCCCGTGCCTTAGGCACATTTTCTAATAACCACTGTAATTTACTCGCAGAAAAATAAGCATTTGGAATTAAGCCTGTTTTGGCTTGCATCACTGACAGTTGTGCATCTGTATAAGGTGCAAAAAGTGCCTCTGTGCGCCTATCTTGCCAAGAAATAGCAGGCCCCAAGCACTGGCCTGTTTGTTTATGCCAAATAACCGTGGTTTCTCGTTGATTGGTAATACCACAGGCCCGAATATCTGCTACATTAACGGCCGCAACAACCTCACGCATAGCAAGGCATGTTTTCTCCCAAATCTCGTCCGGGTCTTGCTCAACCCAACCCGATGCAGGATACATCGTATTCAGTGACTGCTGGCTTTTATAGCAAACGCGCCCTTCCTCATTGTACAAAATTGCACGGGTGCTACTACTGCCTTCATCAATGGCCAAAAAGTACATGGATGTATTTCAAGTTGATTTAAATGGTAGCTATCCTAGCACTTAAAAAAATTGTCTTCTATACTTAGGGGCTAAGCCGTAACCATGCAATAAGCACCCTATGCGTAATAGCATTTTCATGACAATATTGCTCCATGCAACTGTCTGCTTTGCCACCCCCCCGGTGGATTTAATGCATGCGTTTCAAGATGCTGCTCGAAACGATCCACTTTATAAACAACAAGTCGCAGCCTTTAATGCAGTGAAACAAGAAGTTCCTAAAAGTCTTTCCGCACTTTTGCCGCTTATCGATTTGAGCGCCGCCATTGCGCGGGAGTTCAATAAGCCTGGGGATGTGCCGAGTAATGAGTTTTTTAGTACCAACAGCTATATGATATCGGCCGAGCAAACGGTGTTTAATTATTCACAATTTAATAAGCTGGATGAGTCGCGCTATACCGTTCGCGCAGCCTACGCAACCCTTACCGCGCAGCAACAAGATTTAATGGCACGCACTGCACGCGCTTACCTTGATGTATTAAGAGCCCGAGAAATACTGCATTTTATTGAAGATCAAAAAAGCTATATGACCACACAACTTGAGGCAACAACCGGCCTCTTTGAGCTCAGAGAAGCAACCATTACAGACTTAGAGCAAGCAAAAGGAACGGCATACCTCATTGATGCCAATTTATATGATGCCCAAATTAACTTATATGATGCTATTCAAACCTTAAGCCAAATTACAGCCTTTCAATACGACACGTTTTCCTATCTAAGGCCCGATTTTCCACTCAGCGCACCTAACCCTAATAATGTCGACAGGTGGACTGAAGCAGCCGATAAAACAAACTGGCTACTACGTGCTGCGCGCTTAACAATTAGGGCAACCAAAAAATCGATTGAAGTGGTCCGAGGCGATTACTTGCCAAACTTTAGGGCAGCACTCGAGATAGAGCGCGGAGACGTGCCCAACCAAGTTTTAACCGACACCACACAAAATCAAGATTATAGCTACGGACTCAATGCACGTTGGAATACATTTCATGGTGGACTTACCATGGCAGAAGAAAAGGAAGCCCGCGCAAATTTAAACGAAAGTGAAGCCGCCATGCGACAACAATACTTACAAACCATAGCCGATACCCGCCGCGCGTTTAATACGGTTTTAGTAGGCGTTCCACGTATCAAAAGTGTGCGAGAGGCATTGGTTGCAAATACCCAAGCACTGTTGCATGCACAAGAAGCTTATCGCGCTGGTGAATCAAGTATTACCGAAATTCTACAAATTCAAGCGCGACTCTATGCCTCCCAAATTGATTATGCACAATATACTTATGGCTACCTTTACAATGTTATTTTGCTCAAACAAGCCGAAGGCACCTTAAGCATTAAAGATTTAGCAAAACTTAATCAATATTTAGTCCCGAACAAACCCACACAAAGCGTGCGTATGAACACTGTTTAAACTACACTGAATAGATATTCGCGGCGAAAGCACAGCATGAATGATAATAATAAACAACATGATTTAGGCTATTTGTTACGTGCCTCTAAACAGGGTGTATTTTATACCTTGGCGCTCAGTTGCCTGATTAATATCTTAATGCTCACCATTCCTATCTACATGCTCCAAGTATTCGACCGCGTCATTCCAAGCCAAAGCTTCGACACACTCACCTACCTCACCTTAATTGCCATTATTGCCATTATGGTGCTTGGCATGCTTGACCTTGCACGAACACTCATTATGACACGCATCAGTACCTGGATGGACAACCAGCTAAGCCCTGTCGCTTTATCACGCAGCATTGACCATACCTTAATGGGCGGACACTACGGTGCGCAAGCACTCGCAGATATTACCAATACACGTCAGTTTTTAAGTAGCGCAAGCATCTATACTTTCTTTGATGCGCCTTGGGTGTTTATTTATCTTGCAGTCATTTTTATGCTCTATACACCACTCGGCGTTATTTCAACACTCGGCGCTATCACACTATTTGCGCTGTGCTTACTCAACGAAAAACTCTCTCGAAAACCGCTACAAAGCGCCAACGACTTACACATACAAAACCAAAGTGCCCTACAAAACAACCTAAAAAATGCTGAGAGCATTCAAGCCATGGGCATGATTAAAGCAATTACAAACGCATGGTTTTCGAAAAACACACAAGTGCTTGACCTACAAACAGAGGCAAGCGACCGCTCCGGCATGGTTTTGTCGCTTTCAAAATCACTACGAATGGTCCTTCAAATATTAATCCTTGGTTGTGGTGCTTACTACGTTGTAAATGGTGAAATTACAAGTGGTGCGATGCTTGCATCATCGATTATTTTATCCCGTGCACTGGCCCCCATTGAGCAATCCATCGGCGTGTGGAAGCAAGCGGTTGCATGCTTGCAGTCTTACCAGCGACTGCAACGTTATTTTCAATCGCCAAACGTTATCCGCTCAGATCTCCATCTCCCACAACCCAAAGGCCTCATTAGTGTAGAACATCTACTCTATGTACCCAAAGGCAGTAAAAAGGCAGTACTACAAAATATTCATTTTTCTTTAAATCCATCCGACAGTCTTGCCATTATCGGTAGAAGTGGTGCTGGAAAATCAACGCTTGCACGCTTAATGGTTGGTATTTGGCCCCCCACAGATGGTGCCATTCGACTCGATGGTGCGAGCATTTATGAGTGCTCAAGAGATGATATTGGTCACTACATTGGCTATTTGCCACAAGGGCTGATGCTGCTACCTGGCAATATCAAAACAAACATCGCACGCATGGGAGACATAGATGATAATCAAGTGATCGCTGCCGCCAAATTTGTGAATGCGCACGAGATGATATTACACTTTGAGCACGGCTATGAAACCGAAACGGGTACTTACAACCTTTCAGGTGGACAACGTCAGCTAGTAGGACTTGCCAGAGCCTTTTATGGCTTGCCACGCTTTGTTGTACTCGATGAACCAGAAAGCAACCTCGACCAAGCAGGCTTAATGGCACTAGAAACCGCTTTAAAGCGCGCAAAGGCTGCAGGCATTACCGTGATAATGGTAACACAAAGGCCCAGTTGCGCATCTTTTTGCGATAACGTTATGACGCTCGAAGATGGGCGAATCAGTAGCATAGGACCTCACATCAATGGCAACCGTAAACCGTCCTGAAATTAAATCTATTGTGCTCTACAGTGCGCTCGTCATTGTAATTTTTATCGGTGGTTTTTTTGCCTGGGCAACCCTTGCAACGCTTGAGAGTGCAGCCATTGCACCAGGTAGTGTCATTGTTGCAGGCAATCGACGTGTCATTCAGCACTTTGAAGGTGGCATCATTCAAAAAATTTACGTGAAAGACGGTAGTGTGGTTAAAAGAAATAATTTACTCATTAAGCTTGCAGACATCAAAGCAAAAGCGGTCACTGACATTAACCAACATGAACTATGGACCCTTATTGGCACCAAAGCCCGCATCGATGCTGAGCTTGACCACGATAACATTCAGTTTCCTTCTGAGTTACTGCACTCAGATTCCGCCAAAGCAAAATCTATCATCAAGCTGCAGCACAACATTTTTAACGCCAATAAAAAGCATATCGACAGTAACCTCGGCATCTACCAACAACAAATTGAACAACTAGAGCACGAGATAACCGGGATAAAAGCCGTTATTAAATCGAACGATGAACAACGTGAGTTCATTGAAAAAGAATTAAATGATGCCAAAATACTGGTTGAAAAACGCCTTATCAAACAGTCCAGATACTATGCGCTGCAACGTGAGTTTTCTTCGATTACCGGTAAAAGGGGACAGTTGGCTGCAAAACTTGCCGAGTTACAACAAAAAATTGGAGAAACTGAACTTCAAATTAGCTCGATTAAAGACAAACATCGTAAAAGCCTCCTCGATGAACTCGATGACATCCAGAGTCAATTAAATGAAATACAAGAGCGACATAAAACAGGGCAAGATGTTTTAAATCGAACAGAAATTCGCTCCCCCATTGATGGCACTATTGTAAACCTTAAATTTCACACGCAAGGCGGCATTATTAAACCCGGTGAACCCATCATGGATATTGTACCTAAACACGAAATTCTTATTATTGGTGCAAAACTCAGTCCACTTGATATTGACGCAGTCCACCCAGGCTTAACTGCAAAGGTGATGTTAACCGGGCTTAGCCAACGTAACGCACCCCGTCTACTTGGCACCGTCTCGCACGTTTCTGCCGATGCACTAACAGACCCCAACACACAAAAAACCTACTTTCAAATTAAAATTAGAATTTCTGAGGACGAGCTGAAAAAACTCAACCACATCACGTTATACCCTGGCATGCCGGCAGAAGCGATGATTATTACGAATAAAAGCTCGCCTTGGTCATACTTTACCAAACCAATTGTTAAAAGTTTCGACCGTGCATTTCGTGAAGACTAAAGTCCTTACAAAAAACCCAGCCCGCATTAGCGGGCCGGGCCGGTAGGTAGATGGACGCGCTGTGGTGATTAAATCACGACATTACTATCATCCAATTCTCCTGATGACACACCGAGTAGCGTGATGGTTTGATTGTTCAAGTTGGTTAAGTCAATCACCGCGTTACCGTCTGCGTTATCGTAGATATTCACTTGGTCACTGTTTGTCCAAAATCGGGTTAAATCAACCGTATCTTGGGTTGCATCAAATCCGGTAATGGTCTTATTACTACCCCAGTTCCAAGTGAAATTAAAGGTATCGTGCACATTGTCCGTTGCGACGAGATTGGTCTCGTTGACATCATGGTCAATTGTGCCAAGCGTATCATCCACTGGGTCTTGTCCGACACCTGTGCCACCACCATCATCTGCTGGCGGCGGTGCTACAATACCTGAGTCACCCGCCTCACTAAAGGCGCCAGTTACCCCAATAAAATTGTCGGCAGATAACACCGTACTCGATACCCCTTCTAAGGTGATGGTTTGATTATTCAATGCGCTTAGGTCAATCACCGCATCGCCACTCGCATTATCGTGAATATCAAACCCATCATAACTTGTCCAAAAAGATTGTAAGTTTAATGCATCTTGTTGAACATCAAAGCTGCTAATGACTTCATTCGCTCCCCAATTCCATGTAAAGGAGTATTCATGCCCATCTGCGCCATCCGTTACAGGTGGCGTTGTGTCTACAGGTGTATCATCAACAACCGGTGGTTCTGTCACCACATCATCGTCAATGCCTCCGTCATCGACTGGTGTTGAACCAGAAACAGACTGCCAATCACCTGACACCCCAGCAAAGTTATCTGCAGACAAATCTGCCACAGAGACACTCTCCAAGGTAATCGTTTGGTTATTGAGCCCTGTCAAATCAATCACGGCATTACCAGCCGCATCATCATATAGGTTGATTTCGTCGAAACTGGTCCAAAAGTTTTTTAAATCCACTTGGTCTTCTGAGGTGTCGAAGCCTGAAATCATATCTTGCGCCCCCCAATTCCAAGTGTACGAGAAGCTATCACCTGACATCGTGCCTTGCTGCGTATCTCCGGGTGTTGTATCCCCCACAACAGGCGGTGTTGTGACATCATCTCCTGAGCCGCTATCAGCAGGTGGCGTATAGTCCGTATCGACACCAAAATGAACGGTTGCAAAGTCAACGGGTGCTTTGACAAACTGTGCCGAACTCAATTCACTGACAGGAATGTCTTCTAAAATCACGCGTTGGTTATTGCCCACCACTTCAATCACTGATGAACCCCCTTCTTCGTAAATATCTAAGTTGTTACTGGCAAACGCATAATTTAAGTCGATTAAATCATGCTTCACATTGAAGTTATCGATGACGGTATCCCCACTGTTGGCATTCCATGTGATTTTATAAGGGCCGTACACAAACTGACTTGCAGACAAATCAGCCGCGCTCACCCCCGCTAAAGTCAAGGTTTGGCCATTAGGAAATCCCACCACACTATCGCCATTCACATCAGATATACTTAAATTTTCTACAGTGACACCTGGAAAGTTCGACAAAGAAATCACATCGTTTGCGACATCAAAGTCGGTCACTGTGTCATTGCCGTCAGAACGATTCGCGATGATAATTTTATCCTCCCCACCGCCTGTCGTAATGATGTTGTCACCTCCTTCACCTGCAAAGGTTTCACTGTAGTCACTTCCCATAAGGTGGTCGTCAGCATCCGTACCAAATGGTGAGTTATAGCCCCCAAATTTATCCATGTAGAATAAGATGTTGGTTCCGTACTCATCACTGGATGCGACATTATTTAACAATAATTGGGCGACACCACCAGGTCCTTGTAAATGTGCACTGGCTAAAATACCAGACATCGTTACCGTTGCCACATGTGCCTCGCCAAGCCTGGTATAGGCAAACTCCTGCCCAATAAAATCATCAATGGTTTTACCTGCTTGTCCCAAGTATTGGTCAATCACCCCCATGTTCATAGCAAAAGCTTCTCGAATTGCTAACTCTTGCACTTCACTCATGAAGTCTTCTTTGCTGTATACACCATTCTTACCTGTCCACTCTCCTTGCCATTCATTCGTTGCTGTCGTACCGTAATACCCTGTGGGCGCAGGCACGTAGTAACCTAAGTCAATTAACAATGGCTCACCAAATTGATATTTCCCCATAAAACCTAGCGTATTATGTACGTGATACTGTAAGTCAGCTAAGTCTGCGGGGTTGTTGAAATCAACCGTTGCAGGGTCGACGTTCCCGTATTGCGGGTCAAAAACTCGTAAATACTGTAGAGAAGCCTGCGTTTGCGATTGTGTTGTGTCAATACCGGATTCGAAAGCTGCTAACGCTATCGTAAACTCGGTAAAGTTCCCCATACTCATGGTACACCTACCTTGCAAACAAAAACGTTTACATTTACCAAGCTCCCTCTGATTTAGGCGCAACTAGTCGCCATAGTCCTTACTTACAGTATAGTGTTAAATGCAAAAATATGTTAGCATTTTGCTTGTTTTGATCTAATTTTAGGCTAAAATAGGCAGCTTGATTTCTAATTAAGCACGATAGTTTTGGTAATTTTTCATTTTAAGTTCACATTGAAAGGCAATCAATGTTAGATTGTTCTACTGCAGGAATAGTGCTTTTTAAAGAAACGGACGTCAGGCCAAGTATTAATGAAAAACCTTATCAAAATCGCGCTACAAAAGCCTTACACCTTTGTAGTTCTTGCGATTTTAATTCTCATTATGGGCATGCGCTCAATCTATACATCTTCTACCGATGTATTTCCTGACATCAAAATACCGGTTGTCGCCGTCGTTTGGTCATATTCTGGCTTACTTCCCAGTGATGTATCGGGAAGAATCACTTTTCTACATGAAAGGGCCATTACGCGAACCGTTGAAGGCGTACAAAAAATCGAAAGTAATTCATACTACGGCATTAGTATCATCAAAATATTCTTACAGCCTGGTGTTGATGTTGCTAAAGCAGAAGCTGAAATTACAGCCATTTCACAAAATGTGATTAAAATTTTACCGCCCGACATCTCCCCTCCTATGGTCATGAAGTTGTCTCCATCCTCGGTACCCGTGGCCATGCTTGAAGTTGCATCCGACGCACTATCAAGGGCTGAGTTATATAATATCGCAACCACTAAAATCAGACCGCAACTCGTTACGATTAAAGGTGCCATATTACCGTTGCCTTATGGTGGTACCACAAGACAAGTCATGATTTCACTCGATCCGCAAAAGTTGTATGCCAAAAACATGACCGCTTACGATGTACTCACCAAGCTTCAAGAACAAAACTTAATCTTGCCCGCTGGTTCTGAAAAAATTAACACCATCCAATGGATGGTTAAAAACAACGCCGCCCCCTTAAAAGTATCAGACTTTAATAAACTTCCCATCAAAACTGTTGGAGGCGCAACCGTATTTTTACGTGATGTCGGCTATACCTCACTCTCAGGCGCCCCCCAACAAAACTCCGTCCTTGTCGATGGCAAACAAGCCATCATGCTCGTTGTCATGAAAAGCAGTGAGGTTTCAACACTTTCCGTGGTAGATGGTGTCAAAAAAGCAATTCCTGAAATCGAAAAAACACTGGGGGGAGATGTCAAAATCAGCATCTTGAATGATGCTGCAAAATTTGTGAAAGATTCTATCAAAGAAGTCGTACAAGAAATGTTAACTGCAACCTTTCTAACAGGGCTTGTTGTGCTTTTATTTATTGGCTCTTGGCGCTCAACCATTATTATTTCGTGCTCCATTCCCCTTTCTATTTTAACCGCTATTATCTCTCTACAACTCTCAAATGAAACGATTAATGTCATGACCTTAGGCGGCCTTGCACTAGCCGTTGGTATTTTAGTCGATAATGCAACCGTAATGATTGAAAATATTCACTCGCACCTTGCTATGAAAAAGTCCAAAAAAGACGCCATTATTGATGCTGCCAATCAAATTATTATCCCAACCTTTGTCTCAACGCTTTGCATTACCCTTGCATGGATGCCGTTATTTGGCATTACCGGTATTTCAGGGTTTTTATTTAAACCCATGGCGCTTGCTATCATATTTGCCATGGCAGCATCCTTTATATTGTCTATTACACTGGTACCCACCATGGCTAACTACTTACTCGAAGAGCATGAAGCGCCTTCTGCTACGCCACCTAAAAATAAGCTGATGGCACGCCTTATTGCATTCCAAGCAACATTTGAAACTCAGTTTGAGGTCTTTAAAGAAAAGTATCGTGATATTTTAGAAACCCTCATCAAACACCGTAAAGCCTTTATCATTTATTTTGTTGGCTTTTGTGCATTAGCATCAACGCTCTTTTTTGTGAATGGTCAAGACTTTTTCCCAGAAATCAAATCGGGAGACCTGCAAATGCACTTGCGTGCACCCCTTGGAACACGGGTGGGTACATCCGGTGAAATTGCATCTTACGTATCACGAGACATCAGAAAATTGCTCCCAGGCCAAGTTGAAAAAGTGATTAGTAATTGCGGCTTACCTGTTGGCCCACATAATCTCGCCTTTATTCCAACGCCAACCATTGGCTCACAAGACTGTGATTTAACCATCACCCTACACAATAAAGAATCTCCCGTATGGACCTACCGAAATATTTTAAGAAAAGGGCTCAAAGAAAAATATCCAGGCACTATTTTCACATTCCAACCTGCTGATTTAACAGCAAAAATTATTAACTTTGGCGCGCCTGCACCAATTGATGTCCATGTGGTAGGATACAACATGGGTGAAAATTATGAATACGCAAAAATGCTTGCCGAACAGTTTCGCGTCATACCCGGGGCCACAGATGTCACCGTACAACAAACGCTCTCAACACCCACCCTGCTTACCAATGCAGACAGAACGCTTGGCCTGAATGTAGCGCTCACTGAAAAAGACATTGCTTTAAACATGATTTTAGCAACCGCTGGAAGCCAGCAGTTTTTCCAGCAATACTGGCTCAATCACGAGTCGGGCATCGCATATCGGCTCAACTTATATACGCCACAATACATCATGCATAGCCTCAACAACTTATTAGGTGTTCCCGTTAAAAAAACCGAAAACGATAGTAACCTCGAAAGTATACAGCTTGCAGGCAACATCACAGACATCCAATTTGTCGGTACACCTGGCGTTATTTCACATCATAATGTCATGCCTTTGTTCGATATTTATGTGTCAGCAGAAGGCAGAGACTTAGGCGGCGTATTAAAAGACGTACAAAAAGCAATTCAAAAAACCATACATAAAAAACCCAAGAAAGCGACCGTTGAAATCCATGGCCAGTCCACCACGATGAAAAGTGCCTACACAGAACTGCTGGTTGGCTTTGTCTTTGCAATCGTACTGATTTACTTACTGATTGTCGTGAACTTTCAGTCTTGGGCTGACCCTTTTATTATTCTCACAGGCCTTATCGGCGCCATTGCAGGTACCGCTTTATTCTTATTTTTAACTCGTACGAATTTATCAGTTCCGGCCCTAACCGGTCTTATTATGTCTTTGGGCACCGCAACAGCTAACTCGATTCTTGTCGTTGCCTACGCGCGCGAAAGAATGGCTGAACACCAAGACCCCATTAAAGCCGCTATTGAGTCAGGCTATGCACGTATACGCCCCGTACTCATGACAGCTTCCGCCATGATAATTGGTATGGCGCCTATGTCTTTAAGCAACACAACGAATGCACCACTTGGAAAAGCCGTTATCGGTGGCCTCATTCTTGCAACATTTACAACCCTATTTTTTGTCCCTTGTATTTATACGGTGGTTTACCGAAAATATGAAAAGCCATAAGGAACGGTATTGTGGATAAGACCTTTTTCAAAAAATACAGACAGGCTCTCCAAGAAAAACTGGCACCATACAAGGCAAAATTGACCCCTTTTTTTCACACATACCACACCAAGCTACACCACTTAATCAAGCAAAATAAGCGTATTTCGGCAGTGGCTATTATATTTCTCGCGTGGCTTTTTTTAGTATTTGTGATGCGCAGCTACGACATGCATAAACTAAAAAAAGCAGCACTCGCAGAAGAGGTATTTCCTGCCTCAATCGTGCAGCCGAAAAAAAATACCAGTGTTGAAACCATCGAACTGCCGGGTAACATCATGGCTTGGAACCAATCCTACATCTATTCTCGGGTCAACGGATACATTAAAGCCTGGTATACCGACTATGGTGCAAGCGTTGAAAAAGGCGAAGTAATGGCACGCGTTAGAACCCCCATTTTAAACGCACGTTACGGACAAGCCAAAGCCGATATGAAATCTCAAGAAGCCATTTACAAACTGGCAGAATTAACCGCTAACCGGTATATCGCCATGAAAAAATCAAAAGCGGTTTCCATTCAGTCTATTTCTGTTAAAGAAGCACACTTAAAAGCTGAAAAAGCAAAGTTTAATGCAACCGAATATCGTGTCAAAACGCTTGGAGAGCGACTCAAATTTAAAACCATTGTGGCTCCCTTCACAGGCATTGTGATTTCGCGAAACATTAATCTTGGAGATTACGTCAGCAAGCAAGGTAATGTAGAAGAGCAAAGCCCTAAACCAACCCACCTTTTTATTGTTGCGGATATTGAAAAGGTCCGTTTGTTTGTATCCATTCCAGAACGATTTGGACGATTCTTAGAGCCAGGCTTTAAAGCCGACGTGGTTTTTCCACAGTATCCAAACCGACATTATGAAGCAAAATTTTTGACTTCTGCCAAAGCTTTTGACCCCCAAACTCGGACTGTGGTCACTGAATTTGTCATGGAGAATGAAGATCACTCCATCTGGCCTGGCTCCTATGCAACCGTGACTATATCAGCTAAAACCAAATCAGACTTATTGTCGCTACCAACAACCGCCATGATATTTAATGCACATGGCACGCGAGTTGCAACCGTTGATGCGCATAACAGAGTGCACTTTAAAGACATTAAAGTTGCACAATTAAGACAACGCACTGTTGAAGTGCTTGAGGGAATATCCCCCACTGATAGGGTGATTAATAGCCCGAATTTAGGACTGCTCGAGGGCAGTAAAGTCAATATTGTGACGCCTGTAACCGGTTACCTTCAATAAGAAGCGGTGAATGAAAACGTTAAGAAAGCAGCCACGCAATACGCACAGTAAGCAGTCTCGGAAAACAACCTGTTTTCGTGTGCTCTCTACACTCTTGATAATAAGCGTATTGTCTGCCTGTTCCTCCAGTAAATCACCGCATAAAAGAGATATCATTGACCTCTCTC
>JARGNV010000047.1 GCA_029212465.1 Legionellaceae bacterium
TGTAAACCTTGAGGAAAAGCATGAACTGACTCATTTAGCATTGGTCCTGTGCCCCTAATGGGTATAAGCCCAGTAAAACAGATTGTGCTGTCATCATAGTTCTTGCACTATTCGATGCACGCACCTGCATAGCATTGACATCATAATGCTTTGGTAACAAGTGAGATTGCTTTACATAGCGCTCACGTAGTATCTGACCAAGATCATAAGCTTGCCGCATGCCCTTGGGGGTTAACTGCTTAGTTACCATAGGGCCATATCTTTTGCATTTCTGGAGACTCAATTAAAGGTGTCCTATCTCCATGACGTACCAAATCAATTGCGAAAACTAGCTTTTCCTCAGCAAATGCATATGAAGAAATACAGATGCTAAGTACAGCAGATACAACAAACCTAATCATCTAAGTGGTCTCCTAGTATGAGCACTGTAACGTGGGTGTAAGTAATGCTCTCAGCAACTCACAAGTCTTTTCATATATACCAGGGCTACTAGATTCCCTTGGACCACCAATATTTAAAATACGAATGTTATTTTCATCTATCCATCCGCGTATTGTATCTATTGCTTCTTCCTTTTCATCCAGGGCGATAATTAGATGCGGCTTAGTCTCTTCGGCCTCTTGAATTGTGAGACCTGTACCATCAGTGATAGTACCTGGTAGAGGTAAAGTAGGCACAATAATGAGTGTACCATCCGAATCACGTACATTTAATTTTGTTCTTTCATTTGGAATGTCGGTTTCTGTCTCTTGAAGCGCAAATCGCTCCAGTATGCAAACACCGTTTTCATCTAAGCCTCCTTTAGGGCACCAGCCACTAATAGGAATATTCAGCTCTGATGCAATCTCCAACGCTGCCTGATCAACGCCCGTTTGCCCACCTGTAACAATTTTATCAATCATAAAAGATACCTTCTCGCATTTGTGTATATTTGAATGGTGTGAATTTTTTGGGGAAGTCATAAATATCAATCCCTGTTAATCGTTTGAGATATCCAACAAGTAAATTCACAGGCCCTGCGAAAACAATACTGTATAAGGCCTTAATGGAAAAGCTAATAGCAACTACCTTCAAAATACTGTGCAAAGGAATTGCTGCTATCTCCATCATGAGAATTGCAATCAGTGAATATAACGCTTCTGAAAACGTAGATGACCCCAGGCTCCTTAGCCAAAAATAACGCCCTTTGAGTAAGACCTTCCAACGTGATAATAGATAAGCGTTGGCTATATTTGCGAGGATGTAAGCGATAAAACCACTGATGTTTATCCGAAGTAATGATAAGCCCAACACGTGGCTGTATGCACTTTGCTCTTTAAAAAATGAAGGATGTGGCGCCATCAATACCAACCCACAAATTACAACAAAAAACGTCTGCGCTAAAAACCCCGTAATAATAATTGAGCGTGCAATTTTGTACCCGTAAATTTCGGTAATAATATCGTCCAAAATAAATACAAGTGGTGAGGTAAACGTACCGCCCAACACGAATAATGCATCCGTTCCAATATAACGATTGGTTAACACTGCATTGCACAGCATAATACTCATATAAAACATGCTAATTAGTGCAAGCACGCTATATGCATACGGATTATTCATCGATTTTAAAGCTGGAAATTTAGTCATCATTTTTGATCAACCTAAGGTGTGGCGCCTGAGCTGTTACTGGTGCTGTTGGCTTGTCTTTTGTACTTAAAAACTTAATGCCTGCCAGTACACCAATGCAAAACGCCTGCACGGCATCAAATGCTTCAATACACTCTTTTGAGAGTGCAATGTCTCTTGGATCTAGGACAAATTGCTCACCAGTGCGCTTACACTCAAAACCTAGTAGGCCATTTCGGTTCTGATACAAAAGATTATTTGTTCCATATCGACAAGCAGAGTATTTATTAAAAATAGTTTTGGGCCTTTCATGGCCCCCTAGTTCTTTCATATTGGTTGCGTACTCAATGCCAATATAACAACCTTGGACCGGATGAAGCCCATATAAAATATCTAAGTCAAATACAATCTCTTGTAGCTTCATATCAAAAACAGCTTTTGTATTGATGCACTGTATCTTGAAATATTCAACCCCCCCCTTAGGGTAAGAATCAACGATTTTATACAAAACAAACTCATTTGCAGAGAACGACTTTCGCGTTATTATCGATATCAGCGCTGAAACTATTTTCTTCAATGCACGTGCGTGCGAAAACATTTATGCCTCCACATGCAATGGCCGCATTTTCCGGTTATAAAAAAGTGTTAAAAATACAATACCCACTATCTGATGCTCTTCTTTAGAGTACTGTAAAACAGAACTGCCTTGATTGAGAGGATGTAGCTGCCAATCAGGCGGATCAACAAATAGCTCTCTAAGGGTTAACTCATCATTTTCAAGCTTTATCAATACCAAATCACCATCAGTTGCTGAAAGCTCTGGATCTACGATAAATACTGTACCCTGCTGAAAGCGAGGAAACATTGAAGGCCGGCTTTCTAATGCAAAAGAGCGTGCACTGATGGTTTCATTTTTTCGAACCGTTACAGGCACCCATTCGTGCCATTTAGAAAAATCTATACTGCTTGAACGTTGCGCTGATGACCAATCTAAAACTGGAATAAATAAGGGTTTTGATTGCCCTATAACGCCATAGTTTATTTCATTATTAGGTGTGATGAGATCATCAATAGAAACGTTAAAATACTCTGCAAGCATCTTAAGTGTTGATATTCGTGGATCAGTTGTTTCCCCAGACAGGAGCCTTCTAACAGTCATTACGGGAAGACTAATATCTTGCGCAACCTTATTATCTGTTGTTTTTTTCAGCTCTATCAAGCGATTGAGATTATCTGCAATATTACAGCGTTGGGATGGATTTAATTCAAGACATTCAGATTTCATGCTTATCCTTGCATATACTTTATAGCTGTATGATACATAAATACCATAATAATTCAAACAAAATAATCTATTTTAATAACATTAATGTTGATTTTTATTTATTTAATGTTAAATTTTGCTTTGTGTTAGATCAAAATACAGTGCATATTCACACGGATAAAGCACTCACAATATTCCTAGCTACCATAAATTAGCATTACTGCAAGGAGCATAAAATGCATCATTCAAGTGTCCAGCCACTGACTCAGCAAATATTTTTCATTGCAGATTTAGAAAAACTCATTGGTCGTAATCGCCTAACGCTCAGACGTTGGTGGATGGAGGGTAAATTTCCGAAATCAAGTAAATTAAATGGTATTCTCGCTTGGCGCGCTGCTGTCATTGAATCCTGGATTAATCAGAACTTGAATTGACTGTTTTATGACAAAGATATGTATCTAATTTAAACGGATATTTATTTTAAATATGTATAGATAATTGAAAAGCATTATTTGGGCAAGACATATATATCCGTAAACAACCAGTGATTGCACCTTGTACATAATCTTTGGTCAATGAATACATACGTTCATATCCAAATGCTGCAGATGCTGCAAAAAATATTTATAGTAAACGCATATCCTGATATAAAAAGATGGGCGATGAGATGTAAGTAACCACTGAAATTTTTTTAGATAACTTCCAATTTGTTGAAGGTTTAAGGTGGCATAATAATCATTTGTGGTTCTGCGACCTATGGGGTAACACTGTTTATTGTTTTGATGTAAATGGACGCCAAGTTCAAACAATACCGGTTAAAGATCCTGTGGGCTTAGGTTGGTTATCTGACGGCACACTACTCATCACTTCTTTGATGAACCGTGAGTTATTACAGTTTAACAATAATGAATTAAGCCTTATTTATAGCGCTTAAAGTTGCGGCGCCAGGTTACTGTCATGATTTTACAGTTGCCGATAATGATGTTATTTATCTCAGTACCTCAGGGTTCCTTCCCAAACACAATGTAAAACCAGTCACATCCAATATCATCATGATTTCACCTGCTCATCAAATTAAAACGGTAGCTTCTAAGATTGGGTACCCAAATGGTATTGTGATAACACCAGATGGCAAGCACCTTATAGTCGCTGAGACTTTCTCAGCAGCTATATCAGTGTTTGACATTACTTCAGATAATACTTTAATCAATCGAAGCACATGGTTTAAATTTGATGATCTAGGCTTTCAGGTAAGCTTCGATGAAACAGGAATACCCGAAGATACGCATCGTCATTATCCAGATGGCATTTGTTATGATGAGCACTTAGATGCTTTATGGGTGACCTCACCTGGAAAAAAAGAAGTACTATGTGTAACTTCTAAAGGCGATATTTTAAATACAGTAAAAACCCACTCTCTCCCATTTGATTGTGCTCTTGGCGGTAAAAACCGAAGAACACTGTATATTGGGAGCTCTGATGCCGTTAAACATGAGAAAACAGGTAAAATAGAGGTGGTTCAAGTTTAAAAAAATTATGATCGTTCAGAAACTTCGTTATCTTGTGAGGCGACAAACTCTATCTCATTTCCATCTGGATCAAGTACATAAAATGAGAATCCAATTCCTAGTCCATTAAACCGTTCGCCATAACATAAGATTTCCACGTCATTCTTGAAAAAGTATTCCCGTAAATGTAAATAATGGTAGTGTTCACAGAACTGTGTCAAATTAACTAATCGAAAAAATAGGTCTTAAGATTCACTTCGATAGTGAAAATGTCAAGGCTAATCCTTTCAGGCACATCTACGGTGCAGCCTTGGCAGTATCTGTATCGAGCAAGATATCAGCTCCTACTTCTTTGTTAGTTTTTACACTACCTCATGAACACTACCCCAAAAATATTAATTATCCTACAAAGAGGCTAAATATATGACTGCACTCACCTAGCTTGTTTTTCACTTGGCATTTTCTTGCATTATCGTCTAGGTCCATAACACCGTCACTCATAATCTGGCAACTGAATTGCGTTTTTCACTTGATTCATTTTTTCCATAACTTGAACATTCATTTGTTCCGCGTCCCTCATTTCTTCCTCTTCTTGAGTAAGATATTTTTCACTTGCCCAGACAGCAAAATCTTGGTTGGCGTTAACAAAAGATGTAAGCAAACTTTGATATCGCTCAAATGCTATTCCATAATCACCTTTAGTAATTTTTAACTCGCCAGCAAGGATATAGGCGCCGATTAATGCTAGGCTGGTTCCTTGACCAGATAAAGGAGAAGCGCAGTAGCCTGAATCCCCTAATAAAACAATACGCCCTTTAGACCATTTATCCATTTTGACTTGTGTAATAGAATCAAAATATAAATCGTCAACTGTATCAAGCAACGTCAAAATATTCTCGCTCTCCCAACCTATTCCTTGACATTGCTCATGTATAAATGCTTTTTGAACACTTACCTGTTTCAGATCCTTTAGCTGAGCTTGAGTCCGAACCATAAACCAAAATAAAGCCGTTTTGGGATCTTTATCACTAATAACAGACAGTTCCCTCCCATTATGCTCATAAAATATACCTGAGTGACTTAGTTTTAGATAATTCGGAGCACTAAAAACAGCAAGGTAGAAACCTAGATCTGACAATACATACTCGTTGGTATTGAAAACCATTTTCCTTATGCTTGAGTGTAGTCCATCTGAACCAATAATAAGATGAAAGTTATCGCTACTGCCATCTGAAAATTCAACTTCAACATGGTCTAGGTGTTGCTTCAATGATTTGATAGATATGCCGTATTTTATTGGTACATTAGGCACGGCATCTAGTAATATATTTAATAGTTCATTTCTATTTATTTCAACATCCTCTCCCTCTCGAAAGCCACATTGTTCTCCAAACTCTTCATGAAGCACCTTTCCATCTTTATCAACATATTGACCTGATTGAAGTGTTGTTCTAGATGCGCATATCGATTCGTATAACCCCATCATTTTTACAACTTCGACGGCTTTCCCCCTTATATCGATGGCATACCCACCTTTCCTTGAATGAGGGCCCTTTTCTATCAAAGTCAGTGCAAATCCATATTTCTCAAGCCAATAAGCAATAGACGGTCCTGCGATACCCGCACCCACGACTAATATTTTCTTTAATTTTTTCAAAATAAAACCTCTTTCATAAGAAGTATATAGTGCCAAAGACTCTAGTAATTCAAACAGTTCTTATGCCACATAACCGGATAATTTGTTTTCTTATAGCGCATATCTTATGTGAGTTGGTTATCCATATGATAAAAAACTCGTCAAAGGCAGCTTAGCAAGGCCAAAACCATGCTGTTCGATATATTGATTTATCGCTGCATCATCTTGTTTCATAGTAATTTACCAAGAGGAATATCATCTGGTTCACTAGGATAAGCATCAGAATCATTAAAATCCATAGAGTTATAACCAAGGTGCTTATAAAATTGTTCTGCTTCGGGGGAAGATTCAACATGGATACTTCGTACATTTTTCTCCTTTAACCATTGCTCAAGCATGGTCAAGAAAGCTCGGCCTAGCCCTCGATGCTGATAAGCCTCATCAATAATAATGATTCTTAACGCGACTCTGTCTTCCGGCCAGCGTTGTATATGAGCATAACCAACTATATCCACACCTTGATTTAGAATAAAATGCCAATGGTCTGGGTGATCAAATGTCCACTCATAGGGATCGTGAGATTTTATGGCGTCAAAAATATAACTTTGCCGCATCTTTCGAACAGACTCCCATTCCTTATACAACATTGGATGTACTATCCGTAACCCTTTGTAGCCCGTTTTTCTAATAAGCTTGGTAACAAATGTATCTTTCTTCTCAAGGTACGCTTCAATATCCTTGACTCCTTTTTGGATAATTTCTTGCTTGAGCGCTCCGTATGCTTCACGATCTATAGGATGTTCCCTCAGCCAATCTCTAAATAGCAAGTGCTTATCAATCACGGGGGAACCTAGCTGAAAAATATGGACATTGTAAGCTCTTCTATCTTTACCTTTAATAAAAAATCTGCGGAACAAAATTCCACACTCGCCTTTTGCTACATACCCAAGTTTTAACATTTCAGATTCACGTGAATCAACGAGCATAATGTCTTTCACAACTGGCATAATATCAATGATAGGTTTTGCAAAAAGACCTGGAACAGAGGTTGAGCCAATATGATGCACAGCAATACAATTTTCTCCAAGGGCCTTTTGAATGTGTTCAGCCTCTTGTTCAAATTGATTTAGCCAACTCGGGTTGTAAGGTTCTACCTCAATCATTTTCATATCAATTGCTTTTACTCACGCATTCTCGACATTTTTAGAGTTAACTTTTTAAAAATTTCCCGTCCCACCATCTTTGTCGCCATTTTAAAATCAATGTCTCTTTTCGTATACCAGCTGTTTCATAGGGATCCTCATACGCAAATTTCTCTGCTTCAGCACGGTCTTCAGTATCAATTAAGCTGATACCACCAATGACTGTTATACCATCGTCATCAAGTAAAGCCCCCGAAGCAAGTAATTTATCTCCTATACTTCGTAAATGTTTACGATGAGCTTCGCGTATTTGCTCACGTTTTAGCTCCATACCATCAAAATCATGTGCGTAAATGAGATAAGGCATGCTATTAAAATCCTCAAGATTGTTGTCATTTGATTAGGTTATAAATGGTGTATTTAGTCGGCTTAAGTTCCATTCGACATCTCAAATATATTTCAACTGAATCTCAGGCAGCATTTCAGTATTAAAACATGCAAAAATAAGCTGATCAGCAGGTTTCTTTGTCTTGCAATCCGTCACAGCTTTTTCCAAAGTAGCTTCTTGCTTAAAGCCACACCTCCTTGCAACGGCTTGACTCCTTTCATTTTCTTTTTGAGCTTTAATTTGAACACGAACGGCCTTAAAGCGGTCAAATGCACAATGCGTTAGAGCTGTCACGCACTCAGTGACATACCCATGCCCTGAAAATTTTGAGTCAATCCAGTAGCCAATTTCAAAAGAGGGAACGCTTAGATCACTTGATTCATTATATCCAGAGGCACTAATAATATCGCCGGTGCTTTTCATAACCACTATCATAGGAAATATTTGCTGAGCTTCGCTGTTCCACTCATCAACACCTTTTTGGATAAAGGTTTCTGTTGTTTTTAGGCTGGGATCACTTGCCCACGGCATCCAACGCTCTAACGCATCTAGTGAGCGGTTAATCGCAGCATTTAAAGGCTTAGCATCACCTAACTTTGGCGGCCTAATAATAAGTCTTAGTGTTTCAATATGTAGCTTAGGAGTCATGTAGCATCCTTATTTTTCACAGCCTCTTATGGGTAAACTCAATTTTTATACTGTTCATTTAATCTTTCCTAGCAACGACCAATAAACGCTCTGTTTCTTCCTCAATCAACTGCGTACCATCGATGCTACATATCTCCAGGACTTCAAAGCCAGCCTCCTTAAGTAGGGCCTTCAGTTGGCTCGCACTGTACACTTGTAATGTTTGAAAGGAAGTAGAAATCTCTGGCTCATCATGGCCTTTTTGTCGATGATAAATATCATATGACGCGAGCGTACCAGCTTCATTGATTGTGCTATATTGGACCTCTCGAGCGAGCACGTCTCCATCTTGCTTCTGGATATCCATTGTAAGCTTTGTAATGTTGTCCCCTTGAAGCAAAAAATCTAAGTTAAATATGTCAAAAATGTACAAGCCACTCTCATGCAAATTACTTTGAATGTTACCAAGCGCTTTTTTAAAGTCGCTTTTGGTTAAATGCCCAATTGCATTAAAAATTGTAACTACCGCATCAAACTGACCAACTTCTGTTGTACGCATATCTCCAAGCAAAAACTCAACTGAAAGATTTTTTTGTTCAGCCTTATTTTGTGCAATAGCCAGCATTTTTTCATTAATGTCTACACCAGTTACCTTGTAACCGCGTTGAAGTAAGTAAAAAACTTGTGAACCTGTTCCACAAGTTAAATCCAGCACTGTTTTAACTTGATGTTGCTTCAGAAGCTGCTCTATCAACTGATTTGACGCCACTGAGCCTTCCTCATTAAAAGCATCGTAGTGAGCAGATTCTTTATTGTAGTGTGAGGCCAATGCACTCACATGTACTGCTGGGGTTTGAGCCATGGTAATTCCTAAGATTTATATATTTTTACTCATGAAGTAACAGCTACTTTCATTCACATATCCAACGCGCTCAAAATCAACCTGATAACCTATTTTTTCATAAAGGGGGGGCTAAGCGCAAACCTCAGAAATTTTTGACTCAACAGTAAATGGTCGTTTTCCTACTTTGGAGTAATGTTTAAACCTTTAGTAGAAACAACTTCATCGACGTACAAGTCAATCGTATTTTTTAAGGTGGTGTTAACAACTAGTTTGTCTTGTGTAAGTGGCGTTCTAATAAAAGGATGTTCTTTCTTATTTTCTAGTGAGCGCAATATCCATGACCTTTCAAACTGATATTGAGGAAAATCAGGGTCATACACTGGATCTGACATAACTTCCCCACTTAATGCACAACAGTATTTTTCATATTGTGTTTTTTCTGCTTGGGTAAGGTCGTTTTCTGAAAAATTACAAGCATCCAGTTTTTGTTGATTAGTACTAACGGGTGGTATAGCGTTGCTAACGTTTTGAAAGATAGTCATTCTTGACAAGATAGCAGATGTTGTTGCAGAAATGACCGGATGAATATGTTGTGTAAATTCTTCCTGAATTTCAGAAAAGTGTCTGCTGTTTTGAGCTAATAATATAAGTAATCGCTCAAATAGATTATATTCTACTCTATCAAAGCGGAAATGTGCTGTTGGTAAAAGAAATTCAGACTCTTGAAGGAGTATATTTAAGCGACTGTCTCTAAGTAACTCTTTCATTATATTAGAAGGTTTATTTATTAGTAGCCAAAACTTATAAGTATTATCGGAATATTCTAGCAGCTGAAATTGTTTAATTAATGAATTTTTGTCTCTAGTAGCATAAGAAACAACCCTTAAAGGGTTGTGATTGTGATGCATTTCTGCAAAAGATCCTTCTTTGGTCCAAATAGGATCAACCGTACTAAGGTCGGTGAGATTAAGAGAGGATACAATTTCACTTTCAATTAGGGCCTGTTGACATTTGCCCCCACCGCCGACGTGCTGCGGCTTGACCGCAGC
>JARGNV010000008.1:0-64857 GCA_029212465.1 Legionellaceae bacterium
CATTATTTTTATTCCTCAAATGCTTGCTGTATCCAAGTGATGCTTGGTGGATTACCATCAAGCGCTAATACATCAAAGCGCACGCCCAGGCACCCAAGTGTTGGGTGCGCCATTAAATAATAGGATGCTGTCTTCAATAACTTTTGTTGCTTTGCGCGTGTTACACTTTGAAGCGCACCGCCAAAAGTAGATGACGTGCGGAGCCTCACCTCAACAAACACTAACACCCCCGTCACGCTTTGCATAATTAGGTCAATTTCACCCAAGCGGCAACGATAATTACTGGTAAGCCATTTAAGACCCTGCTTTATTAAATAACGCCGGGCATACATCTCAGCTTCCTTCCCTGAGATAGACGCTACTTTTCCTCGTTTCACATCACGACATCCATTGCTTCTGGTTTTAATAAGTTTAAAAGCGTTTTTAATTGCTCTGTATCTTTAAAATCAATCAATAATCGGCCACGTCCAGAAGCACTTGGCTTTAATCGCACACTTGCTCCTAAATGCGCCGAGACTTCTTTCAATAAGTCATGAAAGCCTGCGGGCACTTCTGTCTGTGAACGCGTACTTTTTTCAACCGACTCCGCCATTTTAAGACGCGCAACGAGTGCCTCTACTTCGCGCACCGATAAATCTTGGCTTGCTATTAAGTGTGCTACCCGTACTTGTTCTTCTGCATCCAGTTTTAACAGACAACGTGCATGCCCCATATCTAACTTTCCTGATTCAAGCAATGTCATTACAGGAGGGGCAAGTTGCAAAAGACGTAAGCAATTACTCACAGCCGTTCTAGATTTTGACAGCACATGCGCAATTTCTTGGTGGGTCAATGCAAACTCTTGATTGAGACGATGCATGGCTCGCGCCTCATCCATGACATTCAATGCTTCACGCTGCAAGTTTTCAATTAAAGCCAGTGCCATTGCAGTCTCATCATTGACATCACGCACAACAACTGGCACTTCTGTCAATCCTGCCATTTTTGAGGCACGAAACCGTCGCTCCCCTGCAATAATTTCATACTGTTCTGATGCTTTTAGTTGGCGCACAACAATAGGTTGTAGTACACCTTGTTGTTCAATTGACGCCGCAAGCGCTTGTAAAGCCGTCTCATCCATCTCTGTACGTGGTTGATACATACCAGGTTGTAGCCCTTCAATTGGCAACATCTTTAACGCCTGCCCCTCTTCAGGCTTTGCGGTTGCATTCAAATGCTCGTCAGCAGGTTTTAATAGGGCTGAAAGGTTACGTCCAAGTCCTGCGCGCTTTGCACTCATACAACGGCCTCCTCTTTTGCGGTACTTTCTTCCATACGCCCCATCAATTCCGCAGCAAGCACTTTATAAGCAAGTGCACCAGTTGAAGTGTTATCATATTGTAGCGCTGGCATCCCATGGCTTGGCGCTTCAGCAAGTCGTACATTTCGAGGAATCACTGTGCGGTACAACTGCGCTCCAAAGTGTGTCGCTAATTCATCAGATACATCCAGTGATAAACGGTTACGTCCATCATATAAAGTGCGTACAACACCTTCAATTGAAAGGTTCGAATTCACTGATGCCTTCACCTGCTCAATCGTTGAGAGCAAGTCGGCGAGCCCCTCAAGGGCATAATATTCGCACTGCATCGGTATTAATATTGAATTAGCAGCAACCAGGGCATTTAAAGTGAGCGTGTTTAAGCTTGGGGGACAATCCATTAGAATATAATCATACTGATTTTGAATGGGTTTTAACGCCTGAGCAAGCACGGTTTCACGGCCAATTTTCGCCATTAAATTAACCTCAGCAACCGTTAAATCACTGTTCCCAGGCAATACATCAAACCCCATTGGTACACGAATGCACGCAGCCTCAGCAGAACAGTCTCCCAGTAAGACTTCATTTAAAGAATATTTAAGTACATGCTTATCAACACCCGAACCCATGGTTGCATTGCCTTGCGGGTCTAAGTCAATTAATAAAACGGACTTCCCCAACTCCGCAAGCGATGCCGATAAATTCACAGCTGTTGTTGTTTTACCCACGCCTCCCTTTTGATTGGCGATGGCAATCACTTTGCCCATGCGTGCTCCTCAAGATGATGATTCAATCAAAATACAACACCGTGCACCTGAAACACCTGGTACGGTATATGTTTTTGTTTGATAAGATTGTTTTAGTTCTTTTAGTTCATTGTCCGGTATAAGACCTTTCATAGCCACCCACAATCCCTGTGTATCAATCAAATGATGTGTATTTTCAATCATCAAATCCATTGCACTAAATGCTCGACTGACTACTGTATCAAAACAACGCGGAGGGTGATAGCATTCTACACGTGATTCAACCACATCCACATGCGATAGCGCCAAGCTACGAACCACTTCTCGCAAAAAGCGTGTTTTCTTTCCATTACTGTCAAGCAAGGTAATGTTGACATCCGGGCGCGCAAGTGCAAGTGGTATTCCCGGCAAGCCCGGGCCCGTCCCTACATCCAGCCAGTACGTCCCTCGCATCCAAGGTAAAACCGCAAGACTATCTAAGATATGCTTCGAGACCATCTCATTGATGTCTCGAACAGCTGTTAAGTTATAGGCACGATTCCATTGCTTCAAAAGTGCTAAATAGCTTAAAAAGGGCGCTGTATCAAGCGATACGCCAAGTGTCTCAAACCCATCTTTTAACTGTGCCTCAATGGCATTTAAGTCATTCATGCGAGCATACGCTGCTTTTTAAGGTGCACAAGCAATAAAGATAATGCTGCAGGCGTCACACCTGAAATACGCCCTGCTTGCGCAATAGAAACCGGCTTCACTTGTTGCAATTTTTGCACGACTTCCGATGATAAACCAGAAATTTTTTCGTAGGCAAAGTTATCCGGAATTCGAGTCTTTTCATGCTTTTTCAAGCGTTCAATATCAGCGGTTTGACGCTCAATGTATCCTGCATACTTGTTTTGTATTTCAACTTGCTCTGAAACAGCACCTGACACTTTTGGCATATTCAAGTCAGCAACTGCTTCAAGATGTGCATATCTGACCTCTGGGCGCTTTAAGAAATCGGATGCACGACAATCTTGTAACAATGGCCCTTTCAAATGCGCTTTAAATGCCGCTTCATGTTTTGCTGCACGAATCCATGTCTGGTGTAAATACGTGTGCGTTGCAAGAATGGCCTCTTTTTTCTCAGAAAATGCCTGCCACCGCGCCTCTCCAACAAGTCCTAAACGTCGTCCAGTCTCTGTTAAGCGTAAGTCTGCATTGTCCTCACGCAGCAATAAGCGATATTCAGCACGTGAGGTAAACATGCGATAAGGCTCTTGTGTTCCGGATGTAATCAAGTCATCAACCAGTACACCCAAATAAGCTTCATCTCGCCTTGGCACCCATAATGCTTCGTCTTTCGTCAAGCGCGCTGCATTAAGCCCTGCAAGTAGCCCCTGTGCAGCGGCTTCCTCATAACCAGTTGTTCCATTAATCTGCCCTGCAAAAAAGAGGTTTTGAATGCCTTTTGTTTGCAAGTAAGGCGTTAAGCCCCGTGGGTCAAAGTAATCGTACTCAATCGCATATCCTGGTCGGGTGATTCGTGCGTTTTCAAATCCAACAATGGTGCGAATAAATGCATTTTGCACTTCAAAGGACAGGCTGGTTGAAATACCATTCGGATAAATTTCCAGCGTGCGAAGCCCTTCTGGCTCAACAAAAATTTGATGCGATAATTTATCTGCAAATCGCACAATTTTATCTTCAATAGATGGGCAGTAACGTGGTCCAACACCATCAATTACCCCACCGTACATTGGCGACTCACTCAAATTATTGCGAATAATGTCATGCGTTGCTTCTGTCGTTTGCGTAATATAGCAAAGCCGTTGCTCTGGATGTGATGCATCGGTTCTCATATAAGAAAACACTGGACGCGGCGAGTCTCCCGGTTGTGGCGTCATTTTATCGTAATTAAGCGTTCGACCATCAAGCCTTGGCGGCGTCCCTGTTTTTAATCGACCCACTGGAAAATTAAGCTCGCGAAGCCTTGCTGCAAGCGCGATTGCAGGTGGGTCACCAGCACGCCCCCCTTGAGACTGCTTCATTCCCACATGAATTTTACCCCCTAAAAACGTACCAACCGTCAGCACCACAGCGCGCGCAGAAAAGTGAAGACCCATTTGCGTCACAACGCCGGTCACGCGCTCGCCTTCAACCAATACGTCATCAACCGCCTGTTGAAACAAAGTAAGGTTAGGTTGGGTTTCAAGTCGCTTTCGAATGGCGTCGCGATAAAGCACTCTATCTGTTTGAGCGCGTGTTGCCCGCACAGCAGGCCCCTTAGAAGCATTGAGCGTTCTAAACTGAATCCCTGCTTCATCAGCTGCTTCAGCCATTACCCCACCGAGCGCATCAATTTCTTTCACCAGATGACCTTTCCCAATCCCACCAATTGCTGGGTTACACGACATCTGTCCTAATAAATCAAGATTATGTGTCAGTAAAAGCGTTTTGGCGCCCAACCGCGCGGACGCAAGGGCCGCTTCAGTCCCCGCATGACCACCCCCAACAATAATTACATCAAACTGTTCTGTCACGACCATTGCTCAACCTAAATGATATGTTCTTTCATGGAAGCATATTATACACATTTATGATACTTCAGGCGAAGGTTCCCCAGGAAGCACTTGATTAGAAAAACCAGATTGTGGTTTTGGTAAGAAATGTTTGCGCAATGACTCACCGCTCGCACCTTTCTCAAAGTCGGCACAAAATGCTTTGTACTCTGCCTCTGGAAAAGGTTCTGGCAATAGCGGGTCATGTGTTTCTTCCTTTGTGTCTTCCTCTTTTTTACTGGTAGTCGAGCCCTTAAAAAATCCTGAAAATTTTGTCAGCATCGTCAATGGAATGCTTTCGTCTCGCACATCTTCTGGTGCCAATTCTGCAACATAACACTTAGCCGCCAAAATAAGTACACACCCTATTGCAAAAGCAGCACTCCCAACCATTAAAGGCATGAATACAAATGATGCCAAAAATAAAGTTGGGATTAACATATCCGTGATAATACGGCAAACCATATCCGCGCGCTGGTACTGCACCAACTGCTTCTGGTATTCGGTATTTGCCATGGTACGTCGAATATCTAAGAAAATCATTCGTTTTAAATGATCAGCCTCTCCTGCTTCACCAAAGCATCGCAAATAATCTTTATAGTCTTGCCGAAGATCATCCGAGTCTTCACCTGTTTTTGAAATACTCAGTCGTGAGCTCAATGCCGCATGTACAATCCCAAGCCCAAAACACAGTGCACTTCCAAGCATCGCAAACATTAAAGCCGTCGCCGCAGGCACCGCTCCCGGCAATACAAAAAAGCAGCATAAAACAGCAAACGCTAAAATAATCGTTCCAGAATAAAAGGTATCATACCGCAACTGCTTTATTTGGTAGCTCCACTCTCTGTCTGCTTTTCGCTTATCGCGCATTAAAGCCTTCAGTCGCCACTCAGAACGCACCATTGCATCATATCGATTTTTATCAAATGGAATACCAGCGGCTTTTGCCCGCTCTCTTGCATCATAATCACGTGCAAGTTTCAGCGTAATGGCATCAATGTCGGTTTGATACTGCTTCATGAGCGCCTCATGAGCAGTCACTACTTCAGACCACTGCCACATGGCAAGCGCCCAGTCAAACACAAATAGTGCCCCATTGAGCGCATTTCCACCCCACCCAAGCATGCCGTCACCGGTTAAAATGAAAAAACAAACACAGTTAACAAGTCCCCATACGGCATCATTCAAAATAGAAAACTTCTTTTCGTGCCACTTTCCAAGAAAGCAGGCCTCTTTTTCTTTTTCCGATAGTTGAAGTACTTTAATTTCATTTGATACTTCAAACAAGAACGCCGTATCAATCCCCCCTCTTAAGAAATAGAGCATCCATCCCATGGCGCCGGTCACAAATGACACACCACTTAATATGGCATCTGCTGCAAAGAACGATAAATAACGAAAAGAGTGACGTAAAATGAGGCATACATTGCTCATCATTTCAGCAGCCCACACCAAGTACAGCCGACCGTCATTGAGACTTGCCGGATAATCGACTGCCTGGGAGACTTTATCGATGGTTATTTTTTTAATCGCTTCCGCCATTTTAGGTGCAATAAATAGTAAGCCAAAATAATGCGCTGGATCATCTGGATCTGATGCAAGCTTTGCCTCTGCTGCAGCTTCCGCAGCTTTCCTATCACGATTCCGCAATTGCGCAAGCAACCCTCCAATATGCAATAAGTGCGCGCGCTTATCAGCTAAATCAGCTTGTTTATCCAGCAGTGCCAACTCACAGTCAGCCAGTGCAAGATAGAAAGCAAAAGAAAGTTCCTCTTCATAATATTTTGCGCGATTAGGATCATCTTTCAGAAAAGGGAAAAGTGCTGGCTCAATCTCGCTAATGGCGCGCTTAGAGCGCGCAACCGCATGTGGCAAATCAAGCCGATTGAATAAAACTTGCTTCGCATCAATAGGCCAGTCTTTCGGTTTGTCACTACAACTTCTCGCGCACTGAAGCACTTTCTCCTGAAGTGGTTTTTCTAACTGTTCAAATGAGAGGCCCGTGAGAATACTCGCCTCTCCAATTTTAACGGCCATAGAATACCTTGATTATCGCACTATTTTACTCAAATTAAGCGCAAACTGTTCTTATTTTATAATGTAGCACGATCTCTAGGGTTTAACTAGGAAAAACAAGCATATTGCGCTTGCTTTGATCAACCGAAATACCGCTCAAACAAACAACTGGAAGTAACTATCTTCTTCTGAAGTGCCGCTTTGCTTCGCTACAGCTGCCATTCCTGCCGGCTGATAAACTTTGCCAGAAGTAGATTGATTATATGCATCAATCACATCAGGAAACTGCTCAAATACATTTTTTAATGCTCTCTTTGCATGCGCGCCGCTCGCCACATCAATTGCGCCTAGAAAGTCCTGGTTACTTAAACCAAGTGCCTCTCGGTAAAATAAAAGATGATGCACAATGTTATGATGTCCAAGTTTCGCAGCCCAACAAGGCACATTCTTGGGCGTCTGATAATCATGCACCGAGAGCTCATTCGCAATCAGTAGCTGTCTTACCGAGCTCAGCGGATAACGCCATGCACTGCTCTCTTCCTCAATTTCCACATTCGCTCCTTCCTTGATGGCAGCCTTCAATGCAGGTAAATCATCATTTTTTACTGCTTCTAAAATTGGATGTAATGGCTCACTTTCAAGATATAAAAAACATTGTTCTGAATGGCGCGTAATCTCAGTGTATAATTGCGGCATAACCCCTCTCAAAATATGACATATATTAAGGCAAAGCGCGGATTATACGGACTTTGAGGGTTGGGCTCAACCACTACTTTGATAAACTTCTTTCAGTTTGGCTCGTTTTTTCCCAGCTTTTAAATAACGTAGTTTCTATACCAAACAAATCTAGAACACGCCCAACGGTTTCATCTACCATCTCAGCAATAGTTGCGGGACGATGATAAAAGGCCGGTAAGGCCGGATAAATAATGCCTCCCATTTCTGTAACCTGCGTCATGTTTCTTAAGTGCCCTAGGTGCAATGGTGTTTCTCGTGGCAGTAAAACCAGGCGTCTGCGCTCCTTTAACACGACATCTGCAGCCCGTGGAAGCAGTTCATTCGATATACCATGTGCAATCTCGCCCAGTGTATTCATTGAGCAAGGTGCGACCACCATCCCCATGGTTTTAAACGAACCACTTGCAATGCACGCTGCAATATCATTTGGCGAGTAGTAGACATCTGCAAGCGCTTTTAATGCATCTAAACTTGTGTCCGTTTCATAAGCGCGCGTTAATTGGCCAGCTTTTGTCACTACAACATGTGTTTCTATAGGAAGTGATTTTAACACTTCTAACAGACGAATTCCGTAAACAGTGCCAGATGCACCTGTGATACCAACAATCAACCGAGACAGTGACATGCAAAAATAACCTCATGGTGTTTATTTTGAAAGCTATTATCGCACCAAATGAAGCAATTCGCATTAAAATCAGATACAATTCGGCCTCAACTCATTGCCTAACTCAGCTAACCCCATGACAACACCACGTCGAATACTTGTAACCAGTGCGCTTCCTTATGCCAATGGCCAGTTACACCTTGGCCACCTGCTTGAGCATATCCAAACGAATATCTGGGTTAATACACAAAAAATGCTGGGCCATACTTGCATCAGCATCTGCGGCGTGGATGCACACGGTACCCCTATCATGCTCAAAGCAGAACAACTCGGCATAACGCCTGAAGCATTAACCGCCAAGATGAAGGCAAGTCATGAAGCAGACTTTCATGCTTTCGGTATTTATTACGATAATTATCACACGACTCATTCAGAGGAAAATAAAGCACTTGCCGAGGAAACCTACAACCGCCTCAATGCCAATGGCGATATTATTAAAAAAACCATTCACCAAGCTTTTGACCCGGTCAAAAACATGTTTTTACCCGATCGCTATATTAAGGGAGAATGCCCACGCTGTGGGGCCGCCGACCAATACGGCGATAACTGCGAGGTATGTGGGGCCACCTATATGCCAACCGAGCTCAAAAACCCGCGCTCCGTACTCTCTAACACGACCCCCATTGAAAAAGAGTCCGAGCATTACTTTTTTGACTTGCCTAAATACGAAGCCTTTCTTAAAGATTGGACACAAAGTGGTGCCTTACAAACAGAAACAGCAAATAAGCTCAACGAATGGTTTGAAGCAGGCTTAAAAGCTTGGGATATTTCACGAGATGCACCTTACTTTGGTTTTAACATCCCAGGCACAACCGATAAATATTTTTACGTTTGGCTCGATGCACCTATTGGATATATGGCAAGCTTTAAAAAATATTGTACTGAACACAATCTCGACTTTGATACCTTTTGGGATGCAGATGCGCCATCTGAGCTGTATCATTTCATTGGCAAAGACATCATGTACTTTCATACACTCTTTTGGCCGGCTATGCTCAAAGGCTGCAATCGGAAATTACCAAATGCCGTATTCACGCATGGTTTTTTAACCATTAATGGCGAGAAAATGTCTAAATCGCGTGGCACCTTCATTGAAGCCTCACGCTATTTGGAACACTTAAATCCTGAGTATTTGCGTTACTTTTTTGCAGCGAAGCTCACACCACGTGTTGATGATTTAGATTTAAACCTCGATGAGTTCATGAACCGTATTAATGCGGACTTGGTCGGTAAAATTGTTAATATTGCCAGCCGATGTGCAGGCTTTATTCATAAACGCTTTAACGGCCAACTTGCAGAAACACTGGATAATTCCGAGCTATTTCAAACCGTTTTAGATGCGCGGGAGAGCATCCTTGAGGCTTACCTCGACAGGGACTATGCACGTGCAATTCGACAAATTCTTGAAGCAGCAGCCCACGTGAATCAATATATTGATGCCGAAAAACCGTGGGTTTTAGCGAAAGACCCAGAACAACTTCCACGCGTGCAAGCCATTTGTAGCTTAGGAATCAACTTGTTCCGACTGCTCATCACTTACTTGAAACCTGTTTTGCCACAAATGGCCGAAGACTCAGAGCAATTTTTGAACTGTGAACCCCTCACGTGGCTTAATATCGATACGCCTTTACTAAGCCATACGATTAATGCCTTTAAGCCATTGATGACGCGTGTTGAACAAACTGCACTCGATGCCTTAATTGCCCCAAAAGCAACTGATACCGCACATGTCTAAAGTAAGCCCCGAAGCCTTAGACGCCGTGCTCCCGCAAACACAATGCGGCGAGTGCGATTACCCTGGATGCAAACCCTATGCTGAAGCACTCGCACATGGCAAAGCAAGCATCGATGCCTGTCCTCCTGGGGGCGTAACCACCTTGTATGCTTTAGGCGAGTTACTCAATGTCGACCCGAGCCCATATGAGGTGCAAGTCAAAGCTGCCACGCGCCCACCACAAACCGCGATTATTCGTGAGGCTGAATGTATTGGGTGTACGAAGTGTCTTCCTGCATGCCCTGTTGATGCCATCATTGGTAGCACGAGAAAACTGCATCATGTGCTACCTGATGCGTGTACAGGCTGCGGTTTATGTGTTGAGCCGTGCCCAGTTGATTGTATTGATTTAGTTGAAATCCCTGCAGAGGCCTACGACCGAGACACTGCACGCACGCGTTTTAATGCCAAAAAAATTCGTGAACTCAAAGCACTACAAGCAAAAGAAAAGCATTATCAAGAAAAACGCCGTATCCTAAAGCATCAGAAAGACCCCAAAGATACAGACGCTGCGGCGAAACGTGCCTATATCTTAAACGCTATCTCACGGGTTAAGAATAAATAATCACTTTAACGAAAGCGTTGGCTGAATGTCGCTAAGCTTTAGGGTCCTGTCATGGTGATTTGCATATTGTGTGCTCGCAAGCTGCGCGCCCAAATACAAACCCACCATGCCACCCCACCACCCTCAAAGGCCTATTCTACACAACCATGCTCTGCGCGAACAAAAGTTGCTTTGCATTGATCAAAAGTATAAGGAAGTCACATCTGTGTGCCGGGGTGGCTGTCTTACTGGGCAAATTAAGCACAGAAGGCAGGATGCCGACGAGCCATTACCAAAGTAAGATGGCCGCTCGAAAGGCACACACCACAGCCCATTGATCAAACCTGCAAAGTAATGTACAATAAATGATCATTTGCAAGTGGATTTAGGAGTTCCTATGCGTTTATTCAATGCCGCGAAAAAAACCGCTGCAGACCTTACCTGGGATAGAGGAAGGTCAACCAGTGCCAACGCAACTCAAATTATCTTTGAGGTTGCTCTCATTGGCTTTCTTTGCGCTTATGCCCCTATTGGTGTATGTCTTGCCTTAATGGTTGGATTCTTAGCATCTACTGCATATAATATGTGCGCGTATGATACACCCAAATTAGCTGCCTAACGCTTCATTATGCAGCACAAAAGAGGGGGCTATACACGCTGTATAAAGTCCTAAGCATCCTCTTTTTGAGGCCTTCTCCAGGCTGAAACCGTTTTTTGCTGTGAGGCGGTTAATGTGAGTGCATCAGCTGGTGCTTCTCGTCTTAAGGTTGTACCCGCACCAATGGTTGCATTTTTACCCACCGTCACCGGCGCAACCAGCTGTGTGTCTGAGCCAATAAACGCGCCATCTTCAATGACAGTCTGGTGTTTATTGGCGCCATCGTAATTACACGTAATGGTGCCTGCCCCAATATTAACTTGCTTGCCAATTGACACATCGCCTAAATAACTTAAGTGATTTGCCTTAGAGCCCTCACCAAATACGGCATTTTTGGTTTCCACAAAATTGCCAACTTTACATGCATCGGCTAGCACCGTGCCTGGTCTCACCCGTGCGAAAGGACCCACCGTACAACGCGCACCAATTTCACAATCTTCCAGTACAGAGTGCGCCTCAATAACGGTGTTTGGACCCACTTTTACATTTTTCAACACACAATGCGGCCCAACGGTCACCCCTTCTGCAAGCGAAACTTGACCTGAAAATACACTCCCAACATCCAAGAACACATCTTGCTCGCAACGGACCTCTCCTCGAATATCAAGCCGTGATTTATCTGCAACAGTTACTCCACTTTTCATAAGGTGCGTTGCCTGCAATCCTTGCCACACACGCTCTAAGCTTTGCAGTTGTAATCTGTCGTTAACGCCCTGAATCATCCAAGGAGACACTGCATGTACAAAACCAATGGGGTGCGACTCGGTTGCCGCCATTTCAATAATATCTGTTAAGTAATATTCTTCTTGCGCATTCCCCGCACTCAGTCGTGGCAACCAAAGCGCAAAATCTCGCGCCTTAGCACAGCACATACCACTATAAATTTCCTGAATTTTACGCTCGTTTTCTGTTGCATCTTTCTCTTCCACCAATGCACGAATATGTCCATCCGCATCTCGCAACACGCGCCCAAGCCCGGTTGGATCAGGTAAAAGCGCTAACAGCAAGGTCAGTGGTGTTTTTCCTGACGTCTCATCTAGCGTCGCTTGCGCAATCAGTGACTCTAATAATGACTGTTGAATCAGTGGCACATCTGCAGATAACACCAAAATTAAATCATCTTCTGGCACATGTGGAAGCGCCTGCTTCAAGGCATGTCCTGTGCCAAGTCGCTCAGCTTGCCAAACCCAGTTCACTTTGTAATCTGCAAAAGCTGCCTGAATACGCTCGCCCTCATGCCCAATAATCACATGGATTGCAGCAGGATTCAGCGCTTGCGCTGTTTCTAGTACACGCCCAAGCATCGGCTTGCCTGCCAAGTAATGTAGCACCTTAGGCGTTTTTGAATACATTCGCGTCCCTTGACCTGCTGCTAAAATAACCACATGTAATGCCATTTATACTTCCCTTTCTTTTATTTGACGTTATCATAGACTCTTAAAGCCTTGAGGAATAGCCCTATGACACTTTTTTCTGAAGTAATTCAAGCGGTTCTGCTAAAAGAAATCAATGCTCGTATCAAAGCGTCCAACGAGGCAGATGAACTGTGTGAAGAATATGATAAACAGCAAAGGTCCGGCTATAGCAAAACGCTCTCAGGAACAAAACGAGAGCACCTTGAAGCCCTCAAAACAAACCTCCAGGCCATCGAAGCCGCTGAAGATGACGTATTTTTAACGACCGTGCAAACCCACATCGCGCAAGCAAGAAGAAATATTGACGAAGCACGCAGGAAAGAAAACAAAGAGCCGGGGAAAACCGAGCCTATGTTAAACATGATCAGGCAATTTTCTGAAGATTTACTTGGGCGACTCGAATGTCTTGAGTTAAAGAATGAACCACGCGTTGATGAGCCCTTATGTCGACTTTACCATGCTATTACCTTATACACAGCAACTCGCGAACTTGAAAGAAATCGAAAAATTGCGCACCCACCAAGCTTTATCGGTTATCTCACGTCCAGATCTACCTACCTGCCTGAAGAACCATTCTTAAATGCACTGGATAAAAAAATTTCGGATTGCGTCAATCTGCTTAAAAGTAACTTAAAAAACCAACAACCCACAGATGAGGATTATCAAGAGAAAAGAGATAACCTCGCCAATAGACTGCGAAAATCTCTTAAACAAGACGAAAAAGACCTACGCGATTTTTTTGGATTCCTCAGAGCAGGGCCCGACTATTTAACCCCAAGCTTTGCAGCAGCGGGCAGCACTCTAAACGATGAAGTCGATGTGCGGGTCACTTATTGACTTAACTCCCCCACAAGCGATTGGCTCATTGCACGCTTTATTTCATCCGCATCATCATATTTACTGAAGAGATAAAGCAGTTTGCAATAAATGGCCTCAGGTGTCATATCGTAACCACTTAAAAGACCCCTTTCTTTTAGCGCATGCCCTGTTGCGTATTGAGTCATTTGCACCTTGCCGTGCACACATTGGCTTTTGTTAACTAAAATGATGCCGCGTTTTGAGGCAGCCTCAAGTAGACTGAGAAACCGTTTGGATTGATTCGGCGCATTGCCCGCACCATATGTCTCAAGCACTAAAGCTTCAACCGGCATATTCAGTAAGGCCTCGAGCAAATCAAAGGAAATACCGGGCCACAGACGAAAGTTTGCAATGGCTGCCGTACGTAGTGCTTGACACCGAAAAGGCAGTGTTGGCTCTGGTAGTAGCAAACCATTCGCTAAGTTGATGGTTGTGCCAACTTCACCTAAATGCGGAAAATTGGGGGAGTCGAACGCATCAAAACGGGTAGAGCTCACCTTTTGCGTACGATTCCCACGCAATAAGTGCTGATTAAAATAAACGCACACCTCATGAATGGGTGCATGCGTGCATAGCCAAATAGAGGTTAGCGCGTTATCCACGGCATCGTTTCGGACTTCAGCGAGTGGAATTTGAGAACCTGTTAAAATAACGGGCTTATTCAGATTTTCTAACATAAATGACAAAGCAGACGCTGTATACGCAAGCGTGTCTGTGCCATGAAAAATTACAAAACCATCGAATGTGTCGTAATGCTTTTTGATATCTCCTGCAATACGATTCCAGTCATCACACGTTAGGTTCGAGGAATCAAGCAATGGTTCATACTCATGCACTTCATAGTCTGGCATGTCTGCATGTGAAAAAGCAGGGATTGCGCGGAGTGCTTTGGTGACGTGACCTCTTGCGGGTTGATAGCCTGCTATTGTCTTAACAGAGCTAATCGTGCCCCCGGTATTTAAAATGAGTATTTTCTTTTTCAAGCGCACATTCCCATGTAAAAGCACATATTTAAAACACATATTAACATTAATTGTTTCAGTTCTTGCAGTCTCTCACAAGACGTGTGTTGCCAAACCCCCGCGTTTTGTGAAAAAATCCTAGGGGCTTGCAAGAAGACATGACTTAAATAACTAGGACTAAACAGTATTATGGTAGTCGACCGTGCGGGATACCGACTCAATGTGGGTATTATTTTAATCAATGAATCCGGACGTGCTTTTTGGGGAAAGCGTCAAGGACATGATTCTTGGCAATTTCCGCAGGGCGGACTATCGAGTAATGAAACCGCTGAAGAAGCCATGATTCGTGAATTGCGTGAAGAGGTTGGCCTTGAGCGCGATGATGTTAAAATATTAGGCGTTACCCGACGCTGGCTTAAGTACCGTCTTCCTAAGCAGTATTTAAGACACGGCTCAAGCCCGTTGGTCATTGGACAAAAACAAAAATGGTTTTTACTGCGTTTAACCGCAAATGAGCAAAAAATTCGTCTTGATTTAAGTGATTCTCCCGAATTCGACAGTTGGCGCTGGATAGATTACTACGAACCACAAGAGCACGTGATTTTTTTCAAGAGACAGGTCTATAGCCAAGCCTTGAAGGAACTCGAACAATTTACAAAAAAAAGACCTCAGCGGCTCGGCACAAAGCAGCATCGGGGGCATCATGCACGTTAATAAGTTATGCTGAAATTACTTAAGCGTATTGTACAAGAGGTTACAACGGCCAATGACTTAACGGACGCCCTTACAACGCTCGTTAAATGCATACATGAAGCCATCAGCGTGGATGCTGTCTCAGCCTTTCTCATCGACCATAAACGTGCTGAATATGTCCTCATTGCAACAGAAGGCTTAAATAAAGCGGCCGAATTTAGCGTGCGCATTCCACTCGACCAAGGCTTGATTGGGCTCGTAGGGCGGCGTGAAGAACCTTTAAACATCGACAATGCCCCCGTGCATAAAGCGTTTTACCAGGATGCGCTGCTCAAAGAGGAAGCGTTTCACGCATTTCTTGGCGTGCCAATTATTCAGCACCGTACTTTGCATGGCGTGCTCATTGTTCAACAAAAAGAAAAACGCGAATTTGATGATGCAGAAGAGGCTTTTTTAATTACGCTTGCAGCACAACTCGGAGGGGTTATTGCACATGCAGACGCAACAGGTGAGCTAACAGCTCTGACGCAACCCAAACACCATGGCCCTATCAAATACGAACCAACCCACTTAGCGTTGAGTGGTACGGGCTCTGTACCCGGTGTCGCTATTGGAAGTGCCGTTGTCGTCTATCCACCAGCCGACATTGATGCAGTCCCGCGCCAGCTGATTGAAGAAAAAAACATCGAAGCTGAAGTTGCTATCTTTCATCAAGCGCTTGAAGCAGCACGTGATAATATGCGTCGCTTAAGTCGCCGTATGCATGCCAATGTTCCTGAAAGCGAACATACCCTCTTTGATGTATACCTGCAGATACTTGATAAAGAAAACTTAGGGGCTGAAGTTGAGCGTAGTATTCGTGATGAAAAGCTCAATGCCGAAGCAGCGCTTGCCTCGGTTGTAAAATGGCATGTCTTCACCTTTGAAAATATGAAGGACGACTACCTGCGTGAGCGGGCCAGTGATTTTCGTGACATTGGACGACGCGTACTCGCAGAGCTGCAATCTTCTCAAGCCACTGAAATCACCTATCCTAAGCGCACTATTTTACTGGGTGAAGAAGTCACCGCCGCAGCGCTTGCCGAAGTGCCTGAAGGTCAGCTCGTTGGCGTCGTTTCAACCAAAGGTGGAAATAACTCACATGTTGCGATTTTAGCGCGTGCCCTTGGTATTCCAACCGTTATGGGCGTGCGTGGCTTTAAACTTGAAGGCTTATCGCGCCGCGCCATTGTTGTAGACGGATATTATGGGCACGTATTTATCTCACCTTCTAAGGCCTTACTCTCAGAATATAAATTACTGGCTCAAGAAGAGAATGAACTGAATCAAAGTTTGGTCAGCCTTCGCGATAAACCGGCTGAAACCACCGATTCACACCGCATCTCTCTACAGGTCAACACGGGGCTCGCGCTCGATACGGGCTTATCCATGAGTGTGGGCGCTGAGGGTGTTGGCCTATATCGCTCCGAAGTGCAGTTTATGAACCGAGACCGCTTTCCTTCTGAGGATGAGCAATATGTAATTTATCGTCAAATTTTGACGGCTTTTGCACCACGCCACGTCACCATGCGAACGCTGGATATTGGTGGCGATAAAATGCTGCCGTATTTCCCCATTCAAGAAGAAAATCCATTTTTAGGCTGGCGCGGCATGCGTGTCACCTTAGACCACCCAGATTTGTTCTTACTTCAAATTCGCGCCATGATTCGCGCCAGTGAGGGCCTTGATAATTTACGTATTCTGCTCCCTATGGTCACAACACTCACTGAAGTTGATGAAGCAATTTACCTCATTGACCAAGCTTATGCCGAGTTGGTCGATGAGCAATACCCCATTCAAAAGCCTGAAGTTGGCATTATGATAGAAGTGCCGGCTGCAGTGTATCAAGCACGTGAACTCGCACAACGGGTTGACTTTTTATCGGTTGGCACAAACGATTTAGCGCAATATATGCTAGCCGTTGATAGAAATAATTCGCGCGTTGCTAACCTATATGATGCACTGCATCCTGCCATATTACAGGTTCTCTTAAAGGTCATTGAGGGAGGACATGCAGCAGGCGTACCAGTAAGCCTTTGTGGCGAGATGGCAAGCGACCCGTACGCCGTTATTTTATTGCTTGCAATGGGCTTTGACTCACTCAGCATGAACTCAGCAAGCCTACCTCGCGTAAAATGGATAGTGCGAAGCTTTTCTATGACAAAAGCACGTAAAATACTCGCCGATGTGTTAACCCTTGAGCATCCTTCAGATATTCGGCTACATCTACAAAAAGCACTTGAAAATGAAGGTCTTGGCGGCCTGATTCGCGCTGGTAAATCTTAAGGAAATAAGTGATATGCTACCCTACCCCAACATCAACCCTGTAGCCCTCTCTATCGGCCCCCTGCAGATTCATTGGTACGGCCTTATGTATTTGTTGGGCTTTATTGCGGCCTTCGCCCTTGCCCACTGGCGCGTCAAGCGCCATGCACTTGACTGGACTTCTGAACAAATTAGCGATCTCATTTTTTTTGCAGCACTTGGGGTCATTATTGGTGGACGCACTGGCTACCTGTTATTTTATCCAACGCCACCAGGCTTCAGCTTTCCTTGGTCGATTTTTAAAGTCTGGGAAGGGGGCATGTCTTTTCATGGTGGCTTCATTGGCGTTGTGCTTGCTATGATGCTTTTTGCTTATCGAAGACAAAAGCCTGTCTGGGAAGTCATTGATTTTGCAGCAATTTTAACGCCTTTTGGACTTGCCGCAGGACGCTTTGGTAACTTTATTAATGGGGAGCTTTGGGGGCGTGTGACCGATGTACCTTGGGCGATGATTTTTCCAACCGGAGGCCCCTATCCAAGACACCCCTCCCAACTGTATGAAATGCTACTAGAAGGCTTAGGCCTTTTGACGTTGCTATTGTTGTATGCTCGAAAGCCTAGGCCTTCAGGACGCATCGCAGCCCTCTTTATCATGGGGTATGCAATCGCTCGCTTTATGGTAGAATTCTTCCGTGAGCCTGACTTACAAGTCGGTTTTGTTGCCTTTGGGTGGTTAACCATGGGCCAGCTTTTATCAATTCCCATGTTTTTTATTGGGCTGTTATTATGGTGGATAAGACGTCATGCAAACTTACCTAAACCTCATTGAGCGTGCTTTAACCGAAGGCGCCCCCAAAGAAGACCGAACAGGTACGGGCGTTTTATCTGTTTTTGCACACCAAATGCGCTTTAACCTAGCGGCAGGCTTTCCTCTTGTCACTACTAAAAAGTTACATTTGAAAAGTATTATCCATGAATTGCTTTGGTTTCTCAAAGGCGATACCAACATTAGTTATCTCAATGAAAATGGCGTTTCTATTTGGAATGAGTGGGCCGATGAAAACGGTGATTTGGGCCCTGTTTATGGCCACCAGTGGCGCAGCTGGACAGCCTGTGATGGCGAAACCATTGACCAATTCGCAGACATTTTGCATGAGATAAAAACCAATCCAACCTCGCGCAGACTTATTGTGTCTGCATGGAACGTGGGTGACTTAAAAGACATGGCACTGCCTCCGTGCCATCTCCTGTTTCAGTTTTATGTCAACAACGGCAAACTCTCATGCCAACTCTATCAGCGCTCTGCAGATATTTTTTTGGGCGTCCCTTTCAATATTGCCTCTTATGCGCTACTTACACATATGGTGGCACAGCAATGTGATTTAGACGTTGGTGAGTTTATCTGGACAGGTGGCGATTGTCATCTATACCAAAATCATCTTGAACAAGCACGCACACAACTTGCGCGCACACCGCTCCCGCTGCCAACACTCGACATTAAGCGCAAACCCGCATCACTTTTTGAGTATTGCTTTGATGACTTTGCCTTTTTAAATTACACCTCTCACCCAACCATTAAAGCGCCGATTGCTGTTTAAATTAAAGACTTGTTGTGTTAAGCTCGGTACGTCTTAAATTCGTAGAGAGTTTCCAATGAAATTTATGTTTCGCGTCGCTTTTGCATGCTTTATCAGTGCTAGTGCCTTTGCGCAGCCTGATATCGAACTTCAAGGTAAAATCACACAAGTTATTCCAAACTCACCATCTTCCTTTGCATCGGATAAAACACTTACTCACACCCCTCCAAAAACGATTACATTGATGGGCGTTAAGCTCTCAGACCGTGCCTGGGATGCGCTTGCTAAACGAAGCACTGAGGCACTAGACTCTCCGACCCTTGAGACCACTTTAAAAGGTCCACGTACCCCTTCTAAAGTACAGCTAGGCATGAACCAAGTCCCTGTTATGGACCAAGGTCAACATGGTACTTGTGCAACATTTGCGGTCACAGCAGCCCTTGATGCAGCCCTTGGTGCCGGCGACTATATCAGCCAAACATGCCATCTGCAGCTTGGGCAGCATCTTGAGACGCTCGGATATAACCCCAGTGGCTGGAACGGCTCTCTTGGCCCTCTGGTATTAGACCAAATACGCGCATTTGGTATTGTAAATAAAGATACACAAAAAGAGGTAGGCTGTGGTGGGCTCACTGAGTATCCCGCAGCAAGCGAAACACCAGAAGAAGGGATGACCTTATCGGCATTCCATGACATCAGTGAGCCGTTAGCTGATGAGGTCGCATGGACGCCACTTTTAGATATTTACCAAATCGTTTTAGACCGAGCCGAGCCTCAAAAAACACTCGATGCCGTCAAAACAGCCCTCAGAAATAATGACCGACTAACCTTTGGTGTATTGCTGTTCCGCTTGAACGAAGGTGTTGTAGGTGCTGTTGCCAAGCATCATAGCGCTAATGATACTTGGGTGCTCACCCCTGCGGTGATTGATGACATCAAACAGCAAAAAAATTATGGCGGACATGCCATGATCATTACAGGGTTTGACGACCATGCATCCGCGGTTGATAAAGATGGACGCTGGCATAAAGGCCTTTTAACACTCCGAAACTCTTGGGGTACTGACGTAGGTGATGGCGGTAACTTTTACATGTCCTATGATTACTTTAAGGTGCTCAGCACCGAGGTGCAGCGCATCCGCTCACTTAAGTACCTTAAGGATTAAAAAGGATCAATATGCAATCGCCAAGACTTTTATTATTAAAGGTCTTGGCTTTTCTTTAAAGGAGAGCGAGCCAGCGCTTCTGCCTGTGCAGTGACAAGTCTCTGCGATTGTCCTGGCAGCGCGTTAAAGGCCTCCTCCGACATAATGCTGCTCATGCAAGCAGGGAAGTTTGATGGTTCAAACCACATTGTAATTCCTCGTTTATTGCATTAACTGCGCACACAGCGTTCTAGGCCAGCTCTCGCTCCTCTACACCCTCGGGTACTGCGTGACGAGCTGGTAGGTTGTTCGGAACGTGTCCCATTGACTGACTAAAGGCCACACGTACACTTACAGGCTCTACGGTTTTATCTAAACACGCAACATGTGCCTCAATCGCTTTATAGCGCGCAAGCAACCCTTCACGATTTGCAATTTGAATATTAAGACCAGGCCTAGCATTTAACTCTAGCATTAAGGGGCCTTCTGCTTTATCAAGCACAATATCAACCCCCAAATAACCAAGCTCTGTTAACTCATAGGCGGATGCTGCAATGCGCAGTATTTCATCCCAAAAAGGCACCTGAATACCCACGGTTGAATTGAGGGTATCTGGGTGATAATCAATCGCCTCATTGTGCACAACGCCCCCAAGCGTTAAACCCGTTTTAATATCAACCCCAACCCCTATCGCGCCTTGATGCAAGTTTGCTTTGCCATTTGAAACACGGGTTGGTAGACGTAGCATCGCCATTGCAGGATAGCCTAATAACGTAATCACGCGAATATCTGGCACCCCTTCATGACTAATCGACTCAAACACTGGGTCTACACACACACGACGCTCAATAATGGCTTCATCGGGGTGACCTCCCAAACTATAAGCACCCGATAATAGGCTCGATAAGTGGTAGGCCAAATCGTCAGTGGTCCAAATTTCGCCATTAATTAAACGATAGCGGCCAAATACTCGATTCGTCACCACCAAAATGCCATCTCCGCCAGCACCGTGTGCTGGTTTAATCACAAAATCAGGATACGGCTCAAGCAATGCATCGAGTGATTTTAGCTGATGCTCGGTTTTGATACTTGCGTATAAACGGGGTACAGGAATATCAGCAGCTATCGCAAGCGACTTTGTCTTTAACTTATCATCGACTAAAGGATAGCGCTTTCTTGGGTTATAGCGAAGTGCATAAGCACTGTTCCGGCGATTAATGCCGAGCACACCTTGCTTTTTTAACTGTCGCCAAAGCCGCCACATTAACTTGGTTCCGCCAGTGCTTTAAAGCGAAATAATTCAAACAAACGATACCCTTGATATTGACCAAATATTAAAATCAATGCCAATAGCACAAAAAGTAGCTCAGGAAATGCAAACATTAAATATTGTAAAGCAGACCAATTCATCACTGCAAAAGCAACAATTGCCGCAACTAAACTCCCAGCCCCACATTTAACCGCTTCGTAAGCACCCCGCTCATCCCAGGTAATACACATGCGTTCAATTGTCATTGTTAAAATAATCATTGGGAAGAGTGCTACCGAAAGGCCTGCTCGCAAGTCAAGACTTTGACTCATCACACTAATAAATAACATTAGCAAGATAACTACGGTTAAAATGACAGCAAGCCTCGGCACCAAAAGAAGCCGCAACTCATCCAAATAAAAGCGTACCAAAAGGCCAAAAGATACAATCACCGTAAACAGCACAACACCCCATATCACCTGGGTTTCACGAAACGCCAGCGCAATTAAAACCGGCATAAAAGTGCCAAAGGTCATGAGTCCAATAAAATTACGCAACAATAAAATAATAAACGCACCAATTGGAATCATGAGTAAAATTTTGTAGGTTTCTTGCACATTCACAGGCAATGTTAGCAATGAGAATCGCATCAAGTTTGACTCAGCCTGCAAACCTCGAGTTTTTGCAGCACTGAGCGCGTTCATAGGCGTTGGAGACACTGTCAAACTAAATTGAGGTGCTTTACCTCCAGCCACTTCAAATAATGAGTCTGTTCCATACTGCCACACCAAAAAGTGTTTAGGCAGGCCTAAAGCACCTGTTTCCGGATTCAAGTACAGCCAAGCCTGCCCATTGTATACCGCCAAAAACCAGTGGGCTTCAGCTCGGTTATCTTGTTTCAAATAAAAACCTTGTACCGGTAATGCTTCAATTTTTGCTTGATTCAGCACTTGAATCACTGCCTGCACCACTGCTTTTTTGCTGTTATCTCCTCCTAACAAAAGCTTTGCATTGCCATCTTGCTTATTTAATTCTTGAATCGTACTTTGAGCAAACGTTTGAATATCAGCTGATGATTGGCGAGCCTGGGTAATAATCGTATCGACAGCTGCCTTTTGGTTATCTGGCAACACTTGTACTTTTGGGTACGTCGGCTTGCGTAAGGCCCCTACTTGGTTATCTGCCTCACGAAAAATCGCCCGGTAATACAATGACTGTGGCCCCGAACTTCGGCGCAAAGACCAAACAGCCTGGCGATTATCTCCGATAAGATTTGTCATCACACCATAATTTTGTGACACAAAGTACTCATCTAAAATCGCAAGGTGAGGCGGCATATAGGGAATTGTGAAGCGTGCTTGTACTGGTCTATTACGCTCTGCTGTAAAACGAAGATTTGCCTCAACCATCCAGCTATTTACCGTTTTTGTTGCAGTAAACGGCACATCCAATACCAGTGCGCGATATAAAAAAATACCAACCCCCAATACTAGCAGCACAACAATCAAACCACATAGGTGGCGTGTACGTGACTTCATTGTGTTATCACTGTGTTATTCAAAGTAAATTTTTTGCCCGGATCAATCACGCCATCAAATGCAACCAATGCCTCTCGCCCCAAAAGCAGTGGGTAAGTAAAACGCTTACGATTTGCAAGGTTTACACGAATCGTGCGTGTTTCATGCCCCAATTGTACCGGCATCATAACAACCGGACGCTTAATAAATGGGTTTTTGATGCGAACCCCTGCAATTTCACCAGAGCGCGCTTTAATGCTCACATCCCCCATATGCGCACAGGTAAAGGGAACTTCTCCGCTTTTAGTCGGCACAACAAACTTTAAAAATAGCTTGCCATTAATTTCTATCGGACGAATACGTTTTGCGTAAAGAGATGCAGATTTTGCGCCTGTATCAAGCTTTGCCTTAAGCGTAAGCTGTTTATCTGGCAAGGTCGCTCTTTCAAGATAACCGTAAACTTGCTTTGGATGTACGCTCGATACTGCCCAAGCATGTCCAAAGCACAAAAAAGAGCACAACGAAAAAAAAGTAACTCTTAAAAGCATGGTGGGTCCTAAAGCAACCTAAATGCAAGCAATATTATCAGATTTAAATATTAAAATAACCCCTACAATTGCCCAAAAACCCGAGTTCGTGATAAGCTCAAACCGTTTTGAATATACCCCGCGTACCTTTAAAATAAAATATCTATAAAAACGCGGAACAATACGTAGGACTCTAATTACTATGAATATCATTACTCGCATCATCCGCCGTTGTTTTTCTTCTTCTAAAAACGGCAAACAACAAGGAACCATCAAATTTTTTGACCGTAAAAAACGGTTTGGTTTTATCGTTGCAGGACAAAAAGAGTATTTCTTTCACGCAAGTGCCGCAAAGCCTGAAGATGTAAAAGGCTTAAGAGACGGCGCGAAAGTTTACTTTGTCCTCATTGAAGGAAAAAAAGGGCCACAAGCTGACAGCATTGAAATTGCATAAAAACTGACAACTCACATGGAGTGGAACAGATGTCTTCGGAACACAGCGTTAAAGACAGCATTTTAGGTTTACAAAAAACACTCAATGAACAAATACTAGGGCAGGAAGCCCTTATTTCTCGTCTTTTAATTGCTTTGCTTGCAGATGGACACCTGCTGGTTGAGGGGGCACCGGGGCTTGCCAAAACACGCGCTGTTAAAGCTCTTGCCTCCAACATTGAGGGCGATTTTCACCGCATTCAATTCACCCCCGACTTACTTCCAGGCGACCTCACCGGAACCGATGTCTATCATCCGGAAGATGGCTCTTTTGTGTTTCAGCCAGGCCCACTCCTCCACCCGCTTATTTTGGCCGATGAAATTAACCGTGCGCCCGCTAAAGTGCAATCGGCTTTGCTCGAAGCGATGGCCGAACGTCAAATTACGATTGGCGGAAAAACGTATCCTTTGCCTGAACTTTTTCTGGTTATGGCAACTCAAAACCCCATTGAGCAAGAAGGTACCTACCCACTCCCTGAAGCGCAACTCGACCGATTCCTCATGTATGTCAAAATTGATTATCCTGATGCCTCAGTTGAACGTGACATATTAATGCTTGCCAGGGAAGAGGCAAAACAGAGCACCCCTCTTATCAAAAAAGCTCAAAAGCAAGCGTTTAAACCATTACCTCAGTGCACTTTATTCAAAGCACGCCAAGAAGTATTAGCCGTGCACACCAGTGATGCGTTAGCCGACTACCTGGTTGAGCTTATTGTTGCAACTCGAGATCCACGCCGCTATAGCGATGATTTGTCTCGTTGGCTTCGATTTGGAGCAAGCCCACGTGCAACTATTGCCCTTGACCGCTGTGCCAAAGCACATGCCTGGCTCAATGCACGCGATTATGTCACCCCAGAAGACATTCATGTCATTGCACACGATGTACTACGCCATCGCATTATCCTCACATTCGAAGCAGAGGCTGAAGGCATCAGTACGGATACGTTCCTAACGGAGCTGCTTCGCCTGGTAGCCCTTCCTTAAGGCGCACGTCCTATGGATAACGGAACTATCGCAACCCTCCCTGAGCTCTTAGCACTTGAAGGACTTGTGCAAAATAAAAAATTGCGCGCCCGCACAAAGGCACCTCGTATGGGGCACCGAGAAACTCGGCTTCGAGGGCGAGGCATGGATTTTGCCGAAGTTCGAAACTACCAAGCAGGCGATGAGATTCGTCATATGGAATGGCGTTCAACTGCACGTACGGGTCGTCCCCATATCAAGCTTTATCAAGAAGAACGAGAGCGCCCTGTTGTATTACTCATTGATTTTAATCCTTCTATGCACTTTGGCACGCGAGATGTATTTAAATCTGTGCTAGCTGCACGACTAGCAGCCCTTCTTGCCTGGATTGCCATCGCCGCAGGCGACCGTGTGGGTAGTTGTTTATTTTCAGGCGACCATCTTGATGAGCGGCTGCCTCAAAATCGCCATAAAGGCGTGCTACCGCTGCTTGCAAGCCTCTCTCACTATACTTCAATACTGCATCAAACCCCTGATATCACGCCAAGACCTCTCAATGACATCTTGGTACGTTTAAAGCGGGTTTTAAAACCCGGCAGCTTGCTCATCTTAATGAGCGACTTTTATTCATTGAATGATGCCTCTGAACTGCTTTTAAGTCGGCTCAAAAAACACAATGATATCATCGCCTACCGTATTGCAGACCCCCTTGAGCTCAACGCACCAAAGCCTGGTCTCTACCCCGTCACTAATGGAAGAGACACCTGCACACTCGATCTCAGAAAAAAAACAACGCGACAAACCTATATTGACACGCTCCATGCCCGTACAGAAACAATTGAAGCGCGCTTTAATCGCCTGCGTATCCCGTGCTTTACTGTCACAACAGAAACTGACTGGGTAACCCTCGCACACCAAAGTTTTCCGAGGAATATGCATGCCTAAATCTGCCGAACTTGCTGATTTGCGCGACATCCATTTGCCAGAGGCCGTAAGTGCATGGCCGCCAGGGCCCGCCTATTATGCGCTGATTGCGCTTGCGATTATCTGCCTTCTTTTATTTGTAAAATATAAGCAGCGCCAACGCTATACAGCCCCTAAGCGCCAAGCACTACTTGAACTTGAACAGATAAAATGCGATTACTTAGAATCACCTCACAGCCAAGAAGCCGCCTCAAAAATTACAACCCTTCTTAAACGTGTTGCCTTGGTGTATCACCCAAGAGTAGATGTCGCAAGCTTACATGGGCAAGATTGGTTGCATTTTTTAGAAGATACAAGCCAACAGATTGATTTTCAAGCCGTTCAAAACAGCCTGATTGACACACCTTTTAACCCTGAGGCTACCGAAGATTTAACACCTTTACTCAGTGCTGCTTCTGATTGGATCAAACAACGGAGAAAACGATGTTTGAACTAAGTACGCCCACCGCATTGTTCGCACTGCTTATCCCTTTTATCGTTTGGCTCATCTTGCCTAAAGCGCGTGCAACCTACCAAAGCGCACTCAGTATTCCTTTTTTTGAGCAAATTGCCCCCATAAAGGCGCACATCAAACAAACCAGTCGCGCCTCTCGCATATGGTTTTATCTTATCTGGACACTCTTAGTCTGTGCTGCAGCAGGCCCAAGATGGGTTGGCGCCCCCCTCCCTCTCGAGCACGAGGGCCATAATATCATGCTCATTCTTGATATCTCTGGTAGTATGGAGATTCGAGACCGCCTACATCACGGCAGGCCTTGCACACGTCTTGAAATTGTTAAAGAAGCCGCTGAACAATTTATTAAGCGTCGTAGTGACGCACAAATTGGCCTCATTTTATTTGGTTCCCGTGCCTACCTACAAACACCTCTCACCAAGGACCACGCAACGATTTTAATGCGGCTTAAGGACGCAACGGTTGGTCTTGCTGGAAAAACCACCTCTATTGGAGACGCCTTAGGACTTGCCATAAAACACATGCAGCATATCCCGAAAAAAGGGCGTGTCATTATTTTGCTAACGGATGGTGCGAATAACTCCGGTATGCTGCTGCCGTTGAAGGCGGCACAATTAGCCAAGCAAGATGATATTAAAGTCTACACCATTGGGCTTAGCAATGAATCCGGTGTCCCCATGTTTGGTGGTATGCAAGCCTCTGTTGATGACTTAGATGAGAGCACCCTTAAAACCATTGCCTCAATGACCAAAGGGCAATATTTTCGCGCAACCGATAAGCGCTCTCTTGAGGCTATTTATCAACACATTAATCAACTTGAAACCGTCACACACAACAGTGCTACTGTTCGCCCAGAACGCACTTTCTACCCTTATCCATTAGCAGGTGCGTTATTTTTTCTGATGCTATGGCTAACTAAGGCCGCCATTCGAGGACGCGTGCAATGAACTATCAACTGCATTTTTTACGTCCCCACTGGTTTCTTGCGCTCATTCCACTCTTGCTCCTTGGCTATATGCTTTTGCGGCAAAAACCTATTCCTCATGCCTGGCATAACGTGTGTGATAAACACCTGCTGCCACACCTCATTCATATCAAAGGCCATGGTGCCCAGAAGCGTGCTTTCGGCTATTTGCTTGCCGCAGCACTTTGTATGATTATAAGTCTTACAGGCCCTGCTGGTAAAAAACTTCCAACTCCAACTTATCATGCGGTGCACCCGCGACTGATTTTGCTCGACTTGTCACAGGCTATGCTCAAGAAAGATCTCACTCCAAACCGTCTTACGCGCGCCAAGTTTAAATTGCACGATCTGTTTCAGTACCGAGATAAAGGGCAATTTGGACTCATTGTTTATACGGGAGAACCCTTTGTTGTCTCACCCTTAACGCTTGATGCGCAAACCATTGATACGCTCGTTGACCAACTTGACCCAGGTATTATGCCCGTGGGCGGTACAAACCTTGCAGACGCGCTGAAAGAAGGGGGTGACTTAATTAAGCAGTCCGGCGCAACTTATGGCGACTTACTCGTGCTCACAGGCACAGCCCCCACAAAAGCCGCCATTCTTGCAGCAAAAAAACTGCAACACAAACATTTAAGAATTTCTATTTTGCCACTCACAACGTCCCAATCAAACAGCGCTTCATTCAAAGCATTTGCAAATGCCGGTGATGGGCAAGTGATTCATTTCACAAACACAGAAAGCGATATCAAACAATGGCTTGCCGAGAGTACTTCAGAAGAAACATTACAAGAAAGCTTGAATAATACGATTCCATTATGGCGTGATGACGGCCGTTGGTTTTTAATACCTGCAGGCTTATTTTTGCTGCCCGTCTTCCGACGCTTCTGGCTCATGAGGATACAATCATGATGCGCTTATCCATACTTTTATTGTTATGGTTCTCTGTTACTCAAGCCTATGCGTTTAATCTCTATACCTGGTTTGAAAATATTAATCAGCGTGCTACACGCTTACTCGCAGAAAAAAAATACACGGAAGCTGAGAAAACGTTTACAAAACCCGACTGGCAAGCTGTTGCAGCCTATCGCGGTGAAAACTATCAAAAAGCAGTTGAGCAATTTAAGCAGCTTGGAGGCCCACTGGGCCTTTATAATCAAGGTAATGCACTGGCATATCTTGGTAAATATCAAAATGCGATTGAGGCTTATGAAAAAGCACTCAAACTAGACCCAACCCATGAAGATGCCAAATATAACCGCGATCTCTTAAAAAAATTGCTGAAAGATAATCCGCAAAACCAACAAAATCAGAATAATCAAGATAACAACCAAGAGCAGCAAGATAACCAACAAAATAAAGAAGATAGAAACAATAGCCAACAAAATAACAATGATAACAATCCCGCAGAGGACAACCTTCAAAATCGCTCTGACTCAAACAAAGAAGATAGCGACAAAAACGAGCATGATAAGAACCAAAATAAGGATAATCACGACCAAAACGAGCCAGAAGACAACAAAGATAAACAAGATAAAGACCCAGAAAAATCCGAAAAAAATGCGCCTCAAGAACCCAAACAAAGCAAAGCCGAGCAAGCAGCGAGTCAGCAAGAAAAAGAACAAGCGCTACGGCTTATACCGGACGACCCAGGTGGGCTATTACGCGAGAAATTTTGGCGCGACCATTGGCGTCGCTTAAAAGCGGAGCAATCATGACCATCAAACACATCACACATGTCGTTTTGCTCATTTTAACCCTTTGCATGTTCACACGCATGACACATGCAACTACTCTCTCAGCACACACAGAGCCTGATTCAGTTGGGCCTTCGGAGCCTTTTAATTTAATTTTAGAGCTAGACGAGAACGCACCTCCCGGTCTGCCTGATTTTGGCCCACTCACGCACGACTTTCATATTCATGGCACAGCACACAGTGCTTCATATATGTATACCAATGGACAATCCAAAGCCTCAACCCGCTGGACCGTAACACTCGTCCCCAAGCGCACCGGTAAAGTTACTATTCCTTCTATTCAAGTTGGCAGGGCTCGCAGCCGCCCGATTACACTTAACATAGGAAGACATAGCGCCCCCCAAACATCGCCTCATCCACAATCAGTTGATAGCGCCTTATTTGTTCAGACAAAACTGTCCGATAAAACCCCGTTTCTCAATCAGCAGCTTCTGTATACCGTTAAAATATTTCATAGCTCTTCTATTTTAGATGCCGCCTACCAGCCCCCAAGCCTTGCCAACGCACTCATTGTACCGCTCGGAAACAACCGACAATACCAAGTCATTGAGAAAGGGCGCCCCTACCTGGTTGAAGAACAAAAATATGCCTTTTTCCCTCAAAAAACAGGTGCTCAGGTATTATTTCCGCCTAAGTTTCAGGCGCTTATTTATGATGATATGCCAAGACGTGCTGAAGCCCATGGCGACTCAGCATCAGTTGACGTCAGCCCAATTCCAAGCGGTTTCACGCAAAGCACTTGGCTGCCTGCAAAGGCAGTTTCACTTAATGAGCATTACGACCAAACTGACAAAAAAATGCCTGAAGGAAGCACGCTGACGCGTACCATCACACTAAAAGTTGTAGGTTTACCGGCAGAACTACTCCCGCCACTCGATATAACCAAACACGATCACTTCAAAAGTTACCCCGAACGCCCCAGTTTTAACAATACGGTTGAAGGCGATAATGTTGTTGGTAGTGCTACGATTAAAATCAATTATTTACTGAATCATTCAGGCGACATCACGATTCCAGAAGAAACCATTACCTGGTTCAATACAGAAACCCAACAAAAAGCAACTGTTTCGTTGCCTGCAAAAACCTTACATGTCACGCCAGATATCACCTATCAAACGCCCCAAACCCTCACGCCCCAAAAACCTGAAACCACGCCTTCTGTTGCAGAAGCACCCGCCACCGCAACACCCGACAAAAGCACTTCGTTTATGCACGAGCTGGTGTTTCATATCGCCCTATTATCTATTTTTGTGCTTGGGTGTGTTCTTTTCTTTTTTGCCCAAAAAAAACGTGCACCAAAACCACCGTGTCCGAAAACATATCTTAAAACACTGAAAGAAGCCTGCCAGTCCCACCAACCAGAAAAGACACGTGACGCTTTACTCGCCTGGGCACGTACCGTTTGGCCCAACCACCCCATGCTGAACCTTGATGACGTTATCCAACAAACAAATAGCCCTGATGTTAAAGCAGCGCTCCATCAGCTATCTGAAGCCTTGTACCACCCCCAAAAAAGCACTGCATGGCAGGGGAATCGGCTCTGGCATGCCATCCAGACCTTTTCTAAATCTTACGGCCGCGTATCCAAGAAAGCAGCAGCTGAAAACCCACTGCCCCCAATAAACCCTTAAACCGCTCTGAATAAAATATTGTTGTGAGGTTGTTTACATAAAATATTTCTGTGCTAGAATCGCTCCCTTTTTTACGAAAACAGGTAGATTTTATGCCAACTCTAAACCCAGAACACAATGAAACTCCTCCTCTTACTTACGAAGCGTGGATTGCTCAGCAGTCAGAAGAAGATCAGGAGCAAATTCTCGAACTTTACCATCCCAATAATCCCATGTTTAAAAACACATCAGATCAGGGAAAAATCTATGTTGCAACACGCTTTTTGCCCCCCAGGAATCTTACCCCCCCAAAGTCATATTTACTTGACGCACATGACAGACTCCGCGCTAATGACACTCAAATAAGCCGCCACAGTTTTACAGCGATAATGGAAAAAGCCAACCGTCGAGCACTTGATGAAGCTCAGCAAGGCCTTGGCGCTTTAGAGACGAAAAGCATTGAAGTGTAAACATGGTGCCGTATGCAGCATAATGCTTCTGCACTTTAAATAGTGTATTTTGTGCCTGACTACGGCTGATTTTATCAGCCTTAGTCAAGAGCACATGCACAGGCAGTGCACGCATCAGCGCCCAATCTATCATTGATTCATCCAGCGGCATTAAAGGATGCCGAATGTCCATCAGTACAACCAATCCTTTTAAACTCTGTCGCACTTCAAAGTAGTGTGCTAAATGTGCTTGCCACTCTCTTTGCATCGCGCGAGATACTTTCGCGTAGCCATAGCCTGGCAAGTCAATCAACCGATGTGCTTCATCTTGAATCGCAAAACAATTCATAAGCCTCGTGCGCCCAGGCGTTTTACTGGTGCGCGCCAACTGCTTAACACCTGTCAAACAATTAATTGCACTTGATTTACCAGCGTTAGAGCGCCCCGCAAAAGCAACTTCAGCGCCCGTATCTTCTGGTAACTGATTCACTTTTGCTGCACTTTTTAAAAACGTTGCTTCAGTATAAATCATCACCTGTACCTATTACTTTCAATTTAATGTATTATAGTGCCGCAATTTGCCTTGAGAATCATCATGCGCGTCATTCAAATACTACTTTTTTTTATCGGCCTTAATCTATGCCATGCCTCCGGCAATAACCTGGTTAATCAGGCACTCAAAGCACCCTGTGCCGCATGCCATGGCGACAATGGACAAAGCCTAAATCCTGCCTGGCCACACCTTGCAGGCCAACAAACAGGCTACTTAAAAAAGCAGTTATTCGATTTAAAAGCCGGAACAACACGTCATGCAGACCCCGCCATGCTGCCATTTATTTTACAATTAACTGAAGAAGATATCACAAATCTTGCAGCCTTTTATGCCAAACAAACACCTCCTGCGGGCAGCCATCATTTAAGACGCAAAAATCAAGTAGGTGAAACCCTGTATCGTTTTGGCAATCCTGACAAAAATATCCTTGCATGCAGCGCTTGTCATGGTAACGATGCAAAGGGTAATGGCCTTCCTGGCTTCCCATCACTAAGAGGTCAACAAATGGGCTACATTACCCACCAACTCGAGGCATTTAAGTCGGGAAAAAGAACAAACGACCCAAGCCACACTATGGAGCGCATCACAGAGCACATGAGTGATGAAGATATACATGCGCTCGCCCACTACCTCGCAAGCCTCCCAAGATAGGCAAAACCGTTTCACGTCATTTTTTTATGCGCCCTCCAGCCCCAATGCTGAAACCTGACGCAAGCCACGTGGCAATAATTGCCCGCGTCGCCCTCGAACGCCCGTGTATGTCCCCCAATCAGCAGGCTTTAAGGTAAAGTGGCGTTTTCCGGCAAACACAGTTAACTCACTATCAGGCAAGAGCACTTGCATGTCCACCACACGCTCATCTCCGGTTAAGTGCATCAACTTATTTCCTTTGCCGCGCAACAACTCAGGTAAATCAGCTAGCGGGAAAATCAACAGGTGTCCAGTACTACTCACACATGCTACATGTTCTGCCTCATTAGCTGTAATCACTCGTGGTGCTAACACCTGTGCTTTGGCCGCCACTTTCAAACAAGCACGTCCATTTCGGCTTTTCACGTATAAATCTTCAATTTTAGTAATAAATCCATAACCTGCATCACTTGCAAGTAATACACGCGCGTCTGAAGAGCCTGCAAGTAATGCCACAAACATAGCACCATCGGAGGGATTTAACTTCCCCGTTAGAGGCTCGCCTTGTCCGCGTGCTGACGGTAAGGTATGCACGGGTAAATTATACACTTTGCCTTCACTATCTAAGAAAATCACTTGCTGGTTGCTACGCACAGATACTTGCGCTTGAAATGCATCTCCCGCTTTGTAGTTTAAAGCGCGCCCATCTGCATCAAATCCTTTCGCAGCTCGTACCCACCCTTTTTCAGATAGCACAACTGTCATGGGTTCATTTGGCAAGATATCAGTTTGCTTCAAGGCTTGTGCTTCACGCCTTTCAACAATTGGGGAACGTCGCGCATCACCAAACTGGTCTCTATCAGCCACAATTTCATTTTTGACCAAAGTCCGCAGACGTCGCTCACTACCCAAAATTTGCTCAAGTTTATCGCGCTCACGCGCTAATGTATCTCTTTCTGCTGTTAATTTTTGCTCTTCAAGTTTCGCCAAATGTCGTAACTTAATTTCTAAAATGGCATCTGCTTGCCTTTCCGTTAAGTTAAACCTTGTCATCAAGGCTTGTTTTGGGTCGTCTGCTTCACGAATAATGGCAATGACTTCATCTAAATTCAAATAGGCAATCAATAACCCATCAAGCACATGTAAGCGATCGAGCACTTGATCAAGACGGTGCTGCAAACGGCTTCGAACGGTTTCAATACGGAAACCAAGCCATTCATTTAAAATCATCATTAAGCTTTTAACTCGTGGCATACCATCTAAACCAATCATGTTAAAGTTAACCCGATAACTGCGCTCTAAATCAGTGGTTGCAAACAAGTGCGACATCATCCCTTCTAAGTCGACTCGATTTGAACGAGGCACAATCACTAAGCGTGTGGGATGCTCATGATCAGACTCATCGCGCAAGTCTTCTAGCATGGGTAATTTTTTTTGCTGCATTTGGGCTGCAATTTGCTCTATGATTTTCGCGCCCGAGACTTGGTATGGTAAGGCTGTAATGACAACTTGATTTTCTTCTCGCGTATACACAGCCCGCATTTTTACAGAACCTGAGCCCTCTGCATATAATTTATGTAATGCGGCTTTAGGCGTGATAATTTCTGCTTCTGTTGGAAAATCAGGCCCTTGTACAATGTCTAATAACTCATCTAATGACGCTTTTGGCGCTTCAAGCAAATGGATACACGCATTGGCCACTTCAACCAAGTTATGCGGCACAATATCTGAAGACATGCCAACGGCAATGCCTGTTGCACCATTTAAAAGCACATTTGGCAAGCGTGCTGGCAATAAAGCGGGCTCTTTAAGCGTCGCATCAAAGTTATCTAGCCATGTCACTGTGCCCTGCCGAAGCTCGGATAACAGCACTTCAGCATAAGGCGACAAACGTGCTTCAGTGTAACGCATGGCGGCAAATGATTTAGGGTCGTCTGGCGATCCCCAGTTTCCCTGTCCATCTACAAATGGATAGCGATAGGAAAAAGGCTGCGCCATTAGCACCATCGCTTCATAGCAAGCCGTGTCCCCATGGGGATGAAACTTACCAAGCACGTCCCCAACTGTGCGCGCCGATTTTTTATGTTTAGCAGCTGCTTTCAGTCCGAGTTCTGACATCGCATAAATAATACGACGCTGCACGGGTTTAAACCCATCCGCCAAATGCGGCAAAGCCCTATCTAAAATGACATACATTGAATAATCAAGGTACGCTTTTTCAGTAAAGTCTCTCAGTGGTTTTTGCTCTGTCATCAACGTCATACGCGACTTGCTCAAATCAATAAAGGTTGGAAGCACCGATCGTAGTGCAAATACCAGCACACATCAATGCTTCCGTAAGATTAAATACAGTACTTAGCATGCCGGATTAGCTGGATGAAACGCAAGCGATGAGAACTTTTCATTACCTTCCTCTCCTCGTGCATCCGCAAGCAGTGTCGCAACACCTGTTTCTCGGTCAATTGTTACAAGCTTTCTTTGGGGGTCGCCTGCAAGCTTTAACAGCGCATACAGTTCTCCCGTATTTGGATTTACTGTAATCCCAAGCCCCCTGCTGACTTTAAATCCCTCTAGTGTAATTGGCTTACTCGATAGAGTCTGACCATCAACAAGGCTCAATTCATATAAACGATCTGAATCTGGTGATACCGCATACATACGCTTGTTATAACACGCTCCCCCCCGCCTCGCACCTATTTCAGTCCCAATTCGCGTCACCAATCCAACGGGTGAAAATGTCAAAAAATCGCCATCAATTGACGAGACTAAAAAAGATTCCTCATAAAAAACTGCTCCAAATACTTCTGAAATAAAAGCACCGCTAAAAGGAATAGACATTAAAGTCTTATCTGTTACATCAACACGCTCAAAGGTTCTCAATGGAAAATACCCTGTCCAATGCCATATGTATTCTCCATTTGATGCAATCACTGCCCCATCATTGTCGGTCATGCCCATGACAAAAGTTCCAAGCCCCACATCAGGGCCTGTGGTTTCCATTCTATACAAGCTATTAGGGTTGGTGGGAGAACCAGCACCCGTTGATGCATACAAGCCCAAATCAACGCAGTTTATGCTTATATTTTTTACATTTCCAGTAATTTTCCCTCCACTCCCTCGAGTCACCGTACAGCGCTGGCCTACTGGTTGTTCCAAAATAGTCACGTCATAAGGCGCGCCATATATCAAGCGCTGAGTAAACTCAAATGAAGAAGTACCAGCTGCAAGTTCTAAACTGTCTCTGCCATTATTTTGTAAAACCAGCCCATTGCCTGTAAGCCCTACCACCGTGCCACCCACCAAATAAGTCACGTTTTTTTTAACAAAAAGCCTTTTAGGAGCTGTATCACTCACAGAAAACACACAATATCCTCTTTCAAAGCGTTCACAATTTGCGCCTGAAAAGTCCAGTGTATAGCCGGCAGTAAACAATTTAACGGCAGCTCTTGTGTACATTTTCTGAGGAATGGTTGTTCTTACAGTCCAATTAAGCGCAGAGACAACATGCTTTTCGCAGGTTGCCTCCACTTCATTTTGAAAGGTCAAACAAAATTTTGCGCGCACTTCACCCGCGTCTTCTGTGCCCGTCACCTCAAAAACATTTCTCGCACAAGCGACATCCCCAAGTAACATCAAAACAACAATTTTTAGCAGAACCTTCTTCATCACTTCACACTCCCTGTTTAAATTGTTTCCCCCGCAGCATAAGCTATCAAGATACGCTTTAAAGGCCTTAGCTGATTCAAAGCACGCATCCCAAAGCCTCGGAACGTACTGGCGGGGGTCGCAGATATCCCAAAAAACGATTTAATACCTTGCATAAGGGCAATCACAGACCAAACAGCATATTTACGTTCGCGCTGGTATGCACTCAGCGTGCGAGCAGATAGAGTCATTGCCTTTTGTGCATCTAACAAACGAAGCCACGCACTTAAATCCGCTAGTCCAACATTAAGCCCTAAGCCTGCTAACGGATGAATTGTGTGTGCAGCATCTCCTAAAAGCATCCATGACGCACCTACATACTGTTCAACATGTCGCATCTTGAGCGGAAAAGCAATACGCCCGCTCAACAGTTTCACCTGCCCCAATTTTTCTGCAAAAGCCTTGGTCAGCTGTGCCTCAAACATGACATTATCAAGCGCCATCAGTGCTTTAATATGCTCTGGAGGGTGCGACCAAACAATCGAGCATTGATGCGGGTCTTTCAAAGGTAAAAAAGCAAGTGGACCATCTGCAGAAAACACTTGATAGGCTATTTTCTGATGTGGCTTTTCAGTGTGTACCGTTGCAACCAGTGCATCGTGATGATAAGACCAACTGGTCACAGGCACTTTTAGTAAATCACGTATTGTTGAGCGCGCGCCATCTGCAATCATACAAAGTGCTGCCTCCCATGCTCGCCCATCTTCTGAGTGCACCAAAAAACCTGTCGGTGTTTCGATGGCTTCTGAAACCGATGCGCCCGAAACCAGTGTGATGTCCATTGCAGATGCGCGTTTGAGTAGTGCCTGTTTCAGCAGCCGCTCTTCAAGAATAAATCCAAGCTCTGCACGTGCCACATCGCGCGCGCTAAAATTCATTTCAGCTTGATTGCTTGCATCCCAAATATGCATCTCTTGATAAGGCGAAAAAGCAATCTCTGGTAGTAAATGCCAAACGCCCAGTTGTTCAAGTAAGCGTTGTGAAGCCGTGTTAATTGCATACACCCGTGTGTTTTTTCCAACAGCTTGTGCCTCCAATACACCGGCATCTAAAACGGTTACCGAAAAACCGCGGGACGCCATTGCAATGGCTGAAGCCAAACCAACAATGCCGCCCCCCACAACCAATACACCTCGGCCTTCAACCATCAATACGCCTCTCTAGATACATCTAACGAAATGCCACACACCAAATCAGGTATCACCCCCCCAAATCCCTTTGCATGTCGCAAAATAGTGTTTTTCAAAAGCCGGTTATTATCAAGCATGACAAGCCCCATACGCCTTGCCAATCCAACCCCTGGCAAGTTACTTTTAAAAAGTGAGACTAACCCATCGGTTGCGGCTGTAATCGTACGCGAATCGGCTTGCCTTAAAGATTGGTAGTTTGCTAATGCTTGCTGATTTAATCCATATTTTGCAGCGCACTGTGCAAGCATCGCAACATCTCGAAGCCCCAAATTAAATCCTTGCCCTGCTACAGGGTGCAGCGTTTGTGCGGCATTTCCTACAAACACAACCGATTCATACACCTTTTTTTGCATCGTCACTTGCTTCAGTGGATAAGTCATACGGGGCCCAACCCTTGTAAAACGCCCGGCACGATACCCAAATGCACGTTGTAACGTACTTAAAAAAACCGTTTCTTCCATTTGTTTGAGTGCTTCAACCTCTGCAGGCGTGCGCGTCCAAACAAGCGCCATATGCTCACCTCTTAGTGGCAATAGTGCAAGTGGTCCATCTGGTGTAAAACGTTCATACGCCACCTGATGATGTGGGCGAGAAAGTGCAACATTCGCTGCAAGCGCATGCTCTGAGTACTGCTTGTAGTTTGCACTCACATGACACAATCGTCGTACTGAAGAGTCAGCACCATCAGCCGCAACCACCCATGATGCTCGGATACGTTTAGTGGTTGTTTCGGTTTGTATGGTGACAAGGCCCGCCCGCGCATCCAACTCAACCACCTTTGCAGGCATCGTACAATCTTGCTGGTTTAAGTCCGCTCGGAGTGCATTATCCAGCAAGTGCATTTCAACCACAGCGCCCAGTGGTTCCGTCTTACTATCTGCATTTAAACATGCTTGCCCAAAACGGCCTTGTTCGGATATATGAATCGTCTCAATGGGTGCTGCAACCGCATCGAGCGCTCCCCACACATCTAATTGCTTTAAAATACGTATGCTCGCTGGCGATAACGCAATGCTACGCGTCTCTAGTATGCTGGGCTTATTGTGCGCTACCGCACGTGCCTCTACAAGACGAACACAGAGGCCAAGTGGACGCAGCGCGTGCATCAACGCCATGCCAATTAAGCCACCTCCAACAATTAAAACATCGATATCTTCTATATCCTGCTGAACCACCTTAGCCACACACAAAATCCTCTAAACTATCAGGGCTCACTCGAAGTGCCTTGGTTAAATTATCATGCCCTTCAGGCGTCACTAATATATCATCTTCAATTCGAACCCCAATGCCCCGCCATTTTTCATCAACTACGTCACAGTCTTTGGGAATATAAAGGCCAGGCTCAACTGTCAGCACCATACCAGGCTCAAGCAAACGAAATGCGCCATCTTGCATGTATGCCCCTGCATCATGCACATCCAGCCCCAGCCAATGGCTGGCATTATGCATATAAAATGTTTTATAGGCACCTTTTGCAATGAGTGTACTCACATCACCGTGTAAAAGCCCCAAGTCAACCAGCCCTCTCGTTAGCACATCAACCACCGTTGTTTGAATGCTGTCCCACGATGCTTTTGGTTTCACACACGCCATACCCTCCCGCTGTGCCTGCCAAACAAGCTCATAAATTAAACGTTGCTCAGTACTAAACTGACCGTTGATGGGATAAGTGCGCGTAATATCTGATGCATAATTGCCAAATTCTGCACCTGCATCAATCAACAGTAACTCTCCCGGCGTTAAAACAGCGTCATTTGCTGTGTAATGCAATGTACAAGCACGTGCTCCTCCTGCAACAATCGCATCATAAGCCATATCTCGACAGCCTGCCTTTCCTAGCGCATACACAAACTCCGCTTCAAGCTCACGCTCACTCTTCGCGGTTGATACAGTTTGCATAACGCGCTCATGCGCCGCAATTGAAATACGGGCTGCCTCGCGCATACAGGCAATTTCGTCAGTATCTTTTATGAGTCGTAACTCTCCAAGTATTGGTGTGATGTCTCCAAACATCTCAGGCACTACTTGCGCACGACGTGCGCACGCTTTTGCGCGATGCCACGCAGCCCGAAGTGTGGCATCAAATACCTCGCTGTTTCCCATGGGGAAATATACAGCACGTTTATCGAGCAACAATGTCGGCAAACGCGTCTCTAACTCATCGCTTCTGAAAGTCGCATCAACCGACAACGCTTTCAATGCTGCATCCAAGCCAAGACGCGGCCCAACCCACTGCTCTTCATCCGGGTTATTAGGGCGGCAAAATAAAATGTTTTCGCTGTTCGCGCCTGCCGTAATAATAAGCGTTGCATCCGGTTCATTAAACCCTGTTAAATAGTAAAAATCACTGGATTGCCGAAAACGGTAATGGCTATCCCCATTACGCAGTATTTCCGATGCAGATGGAATCACAGCCAACGTATCCACAGGAAGTCGTGCCGCTAACGCACGCCGCCGTGCTTGATAATCAATCATATGCCACGTCACCTTATCATTTTTTTTCAATCATAACGGATTTGCTGAGGCAACCCAAACTTGCTAGTATGCGCTGCATGCGAAAAATAACACCCCTTGACCGTCTTCTTACTGAAGTCGATGCAACCTTACGTACCGTGCTCGCTCCCCAAAAGCGTGAGTGTCCACGGGAATCCCCTGCAAAAGCTGTTCCTGATGCGCCCCTTAGCGCCAAAGAAAAAAAACACGTTGCAGGCCTGATGCGTGTGAACCATGCAGGTGAAGTATGTGCACAAGCACTTTACCGAGGACAAGCTTTAACCGCAAAACTTGAAACTGTTAGAGCACAAATGAATGCCGCTGCCATCGAAGAAATTGATCACCTCGCCTGGTGTGAGGCGCGTCTTAAAGAGCTTGGCAGTGCGCCAAGCCTACTCAACCCTTTTTGGTATGCAGGCTCGTGGTTTATCGGTGCTTTTGCAGGCCTTATTGGCGACCAGTGGAGCCTTGGATTTGTCGCTGAAACTGAGCGGCAAGTTACAAAACATCTAGAGCGGCACTTAAATCACTTGCCCCCGTCTGATCAAAAAACCATCGCCATTCTCTCACAGATGAAAACCGATGAAATGGCACATGCTGAGCTCGCACATGATGCGGGCGCAAAAGAACTCCCTCTTTTGATAAGACAGCTAATGTATGCTATATCAAAATTATTGACGGAAAGCAGTTATCACCTCTAAATGAGGAAACATACCATGGAACAAAGCGTCCTATTTATTGTAGGTATTATTGTTCTGGCTTACGCATTCGACTTTATTAATGGCTTTCATGATGCGGGTAATTCTATTGCGACCATTGTGACAACCGGTGTATTAACGCCAAGGCAAGCTGTATTGTGGGCTGCTTTTTTTAACTTCATCGCATTTGCCTTCTTTAATTTGATGGTGGCTAAAACGATTGGTAAGGGGATTATCAATCCTGAAATTATCAATCCGAGCCTCATCTTCTCTGCGCTCATTGGTGCTACGTGCTGGAATCTCCTTACTTGGTACTTCGGTCTGCCATCAAGCTCATCACATGCACTCATTGGTGGTTTGGCAGGGGCCGGTATCGCACAAGGGGGGTTTCATAGCCTACAAAGCGCAGGCTTTATTAAAGTGGGATTCGGTATTTTTATCGCGCCCCTCTTGGGCCTTTTGGCGGGCGCACTCATTGGCGCTTTACTCAGGTATTGTTTTAAAAACAATCATGAAGAGCAACTGAACCGATGGTTCAAGTATTTACAACTCACTTCGTCAGCGTTGCTAAGTCTTGCACACGGTAGTAACGATGCGCAAAAAACCATGGGGATTATCACGGCTTTACTGATGTCAGCATCTTGGCTTGAAGGGCCTTTCCATGTTCCGTTTTGGGTCGTTATTTCCTGTTACTTAATGATAAGCCTTGGCACACTCTTTGGCGGATGGCGCATCGTACACACCATGGGTTCATGTATCACACACCTAAACCCCATGCGAGGATGCGCGGCAGAAACAGGCGCTGCAGGCATTATCCTCGCATCAACAGAGGGTGGCATTCCGGTCTCAACCACACAAACCGTTACCGGCTCTATTGCAGGCGTTGGCTTTTCAAATACAGAGGGCGGTACACACTGGCGCACAGTTAAAAGAATCTGTATTGCATGGCTATTTACGCTGCCTGCAGCAGGATTCGTCTCTGCCTGTGTGATGGCTTTATTTCTAATTTAAGCGCACCTGGGTTTTAAGACTACTCCTCAAGCGCGAGGTTTTTGGGTGACAATGCACTATTTGAGCGACTAAACCCAAAATAAACAACCATTCCAATCGCCATCCACACAATAAACCGCAACAAAGTTACCCAGGGCAAGTTAACCATTAAATAGGTACAACTCACAATCCCTAATAATGGCGTTAATGGCGCGCCTGGTGTTTTAAAGGGACGCTCTATATCTGGTTGTGTATAACGCAATATAATCACACCGCCGCACACCACAATAAACGCAAATAATGTCCCCACATTGACTAGCTCTGCCAGATCACCAATCGGCACCCAACCTGCAATTAGCGCCATTAAAATGCCACAGGTCACCAAAATACGAACGGGCGTATGTGTGCGCGGATGGAGCTTTGAAAAATAATGTGGCAATAATCCATCTCGCGACATTGCTAAAAACACACGGCTCAAACCGTAAAAGAGCACGAGCATCACTGTTGTCAGACCTGCTATAGCCCCTACACCAACGACCCCTGCAATAACCGGCTGCCCCAGAAGTAATAAAGCATGACTAATGGGAGACGCAACATTTAATAATTTATACGATACAGAGCCTGTTAAACTCCCTGCCACAATGATATAGATAACTGTGCAAATAAATAATGAGCCAACAATACCAATTGGAAGGTTTCTTTGTGGCTCCATCACTTCTTCTGCCGTCGTTGCCACAGCATCAAACCCAACATATGCAAAGAAAATAAGTGATGCACCTTCAACGACACCACCCCATCCAAATGGCACGAAGGGCTCCCAGTTTACTTTCTGAAAAGCAAGCCCTGTCACAATGACAACAACACCAATCACAAGTAATTTGATCATGACCATCGTATGGTTAAAACGCGCGCTTGAGCGCATCCCAACACTTAAAAGCCCCGTTAGTGAAAAAATCACCAACAATGCCATTACATTCACAAACCCACCCTCACTCGGGCCATGAAGCAGTGTTTTAGGAAAATGTATTGCAAGGCTTGAAAACACATCTCCGACGTAAGCACTCCATCCAACCGATACGGCAGACACAGAAACGGTATACTCTAGCAATAAATCCCAGCCTACAATCCAGGCAAGCAATTCACCAAATCCTGCATAAGCATAACCATAAGCACTTCCACAGCCCCCAATCATCGCCGCAAGTTCAGCATAGGAAAGCGCGGAAAATACACAAGCAAGCCCAGCTAGCACATAAGAAAAAATAATGGCGGGTCCTGCTTGCGTTGCGGCTACAACACCGGTCAACACAAAAACACCCGCTCCAATAACTGCCCCAATTCCCAAAAGCGTCAAATCAAAACCAGACAAACAGCGCTTTAATGCTAAGCCATCTGATGAGGCACGGGGATCTTTCTTGCGAAACAGGTCCATGATAGTATAGGCCCTCTATATTTTTGGTACTGGTCTCTCAACATTAACACTAAAGGGAGTTACTGAAAAACCCCTCCGGCAGGCTAAATATACATGAGACAAACACGCTTTTTGTTTTTCGGTCTACTGCTGTTTAAAAACTTGTATGCGGACACCCCTTCTTTTTGCAAAAGCTGGCCAGCCTGGCTGAAGCCCGTTTGCGTCCGTCCCTATCAAACCTGGACTGAGGGCGATAACGAACTTTATCTGACAGGATATGCTTGGCACAATCGCTTCCGTTACCCAGAGCACAAACTAGGCACTTACAATGAAAATGCTTGGGGCGGCGGCCTTGGCAAAGGGTTCTTTGACGAAAATGGTGACTGGCATGGCCTTTATGCCTTTGCCTTCCTTGAGTCTCACAGTAAAGTTCAGCCCATTGCAGGTTATGCCTTCCTAAAAACACTTCACATTAATGAGACCAGCAGCGCTGGCATTGGCTTTACCGTATTCATCACAGCAAGGCCTGACATTCTTAACAATGCTCCTTTTCCAGGAGCACTGCCTTGGGCAGGTATTAACTTCCACCGCCTCTCGCTCCTCGCTTCCTATGTCCCCGGAGCAAGAGGGGTTGGAAATGTTCTCTTTGTGCTTGGCAAATACACCTTTTAATCGCTTACGCGCCTAGTCATAAATTTCTTACACAAAAAAATTCTTTTTTCTAACTTAGCAGCGGGAATAACATGTTATTATAAGAGGTTTGGGAACTTTTTGGGCTAAAAAAAAACAATTTGCAATATTCCTTGCATCTTCTTTTTATATCCATTAGAATTTACATCAATCTCAGCTACTGTTCTAATCAAATGACTCGGGTGTTAGGCAATACAGCAGATTCACCCCTATTAGGAACGACTGCTCTCAAAGAGCAGCTTCTGAATACGACGGCGCCCTCTGGAACAGCACCCTTCTTACAAGTTCCTAAAAACACGCCTCTCACCGACACACCAAACTCAAAACCGCTCCAAAAAACTGCTTTAAATCTTAAGAAAAAAGACGCGCCGCCTGCACCCAAAAAGAAAGCAACCACATACAAAGCTAAGGTGACAGAATCCGTTACAAAGCTTGATAAAGATGGAAGCATTTACTCTGCTTATGGCTTCCTTGATGTACTCAACTTAGGCCCTAAAATGCTCGAGCTTGGGTGTGGCCTACAGTATGGCTTGCAAGATGATGCCAGCGCAGCGGAAGACATGTACAACTGGCTTCGCACCCCTGAAGGGCTTATTGCAGCAACACTCGGCATAGTCCCCATTGCCTTAATTGGCGCATTTGCCAATAGCTATTACAACTCTGAAACGGCTGCAGGAAAAGCTGTTTATCGTGCATGGCAGTCGTTCCGAGACGCCGCCAAAGGTATTAAAAATGCGTTGCGCGGCACTAAAAGCACGGTTAAAGCCATTTATTTGCTCGCAGCAAAAGATTACTCTTTCCTTCTTCTTTGGGCTGGCGGATTCTTTGCGATTGCATCAGCACTCAATCGCACCTGGAATCGCGGTATGATTAACGCCCGAAAAGATATGATGGATGATAATAAGGCTGCCATTAGCGACTTAGACCACTGGGGTACATTCCGAGAGCTCACAACACCACTACCTGAAGATGGTAGTGAAGCACTCAAAAAACATGCTAACGGCTTTCGTCTTATTCGCGACCGAAACGATAAATCTAAAAATGAACTCTATTACATTAGTTATGACTACGAAACCAAGCAAGCCAAAAGCCATCGTGTTCATATCGACGCCAAAAAACTCAACACACTCTTAAACCACACGGATGCATCCCGTGACTTAAACCCATTACACCCAAGCATTCTCCAGTGGCGCAGTCTGCTCCCCGGCATTGCAGAAAAACACTACGCAGCATTTCACAAAGCCATCACGGAGCGTGTTAATAAAAATAAGCAGTCCAAAACGCTCGAACGTAAAGGTTACGGTTCAGCAACCTATAGTGGCTTTATTGATGGTCTCTATATGTTTATGGGACTTATTTCCATTACTGCAATGACACCACAAATTCTTTTTGTGGTGTCTTGTGTGTCGCTCTTCTTCTGTGCCACCTGTATTGTCACACGCCTACATGAAGAGAAAGATTTTCAAAGAAACTTATACATTTCTCGACATAAAACAGAGCTCGCTTTAAGCGCAAAAAACCTCGAAATACAACTCTCTAAACGCGCTGAAATAGAGCACAGAATACTCAAAGTCACCAACGACTTGTCTATTGAGCTCGACGACGACGCCCTCACTAAATTACTCCAGAAGGCAGATGCTAGCGTTAATGCGGCACTCGCTCAGTTCAATGGCGATCGGAAGAAATTATTTGAAACTCAAAAAATTTCAAAAACAGACGCCATTTTAATGGGACTGCGCCAGGCACTCGCGGCCTATACAGCGCTTGTATGTAGTGTATTTGCAATCTCTGCCGTTAGCTCACTCTTTTTTGCAACCGCACTGCCTGAGTTAGTTGCTCTTTGTACTGTACTCGCGGGTGTTGCGCTTGTTGTTGGCTTTACAGCGTACTCTCTAAGCATTGCACGCGACTACACAGCCAAACAAAAACAACACCAGGCCGACAAAGATGTTTCTATTTATAATTTTGTTGAAAAATACAAAAACAAACCTTTAAATGTCTTACTGAAAGAGTTTCCTAAAGAAAAAGGTAAACAGGGCTCCTCTACGCTGTTCGATTTAGGGCTTGATTTAGCACTACCTATTTATTTCTTAATGAGTTGGACTGACATATTCCGCGCAGCTTTCTCAGGCCTCCTTAAGGCCATTAAGTTTTTCCTTATGGGCTGTGAATTAACCGGTTTCTCAGCAGATATGAGCAACCCTCTGACATATCTGTTCATCGTCCCCGCAATTGTAAGCTTTGCCTTTGTTTGGGCAGGCCGCGTGGCTGGCAAGCACCTCAAGTCATTATTTGATCAGTCAAACGATGTTGCTAACACTGCCGATAAGAAAAGTGCTTCTGAAAAAGGGACCTCACAAGAGGAAAAAGCAAAAAACAGTGTTAATAAAAATGCGTCTAAAGCACATCAAGATGCTAAGCAAGAAAAAAATAGTCCGCACGACGGTGAAGACCCACTCCACGACGATGCGTCAGTAGACTCTGCAGACACATCAGAAAACGCACCCGCAAATACATCTATTCTTGCAAAGTCGAGCATGTTTAATTCAAGTGTGCCGATGCCAACACAGTCATCACGCAGGCGCTACTCAATCACCGAAGCTACATCGACTTCCAATGCAAAAGCAGGTGAAGGAGGAGCGTCATCCGGCAATCAAAGAGAGCGAAGCCCCTCTTGGGAGCCGCCTCGGTCACTCATGTTTAGCTAAAGACTACTCTGCTGCACCCTCACCCCCCATTAGACGCCAAGGAGCCGCGTCCTCCGCATTTAACTGATGGTAAGCCCTAACAAGAAACCTCTTGCTGATATAGCTCTGGATTTAGGGCTGCAGAATTATACATTTTAAACTGTCTATATACACGAAAGGTTCTCTTTCTCTCGGCGACTTCTTGTAATAACTCATCAAGGCACAGCAAAAGCTGTCGACTTTGTGCAACGATTACTTCAAGCTTCTTCAAGCACTGTGTTCGATGCGCATCATCAGCATCTTCGCGAACCGTTTGTGCGGCCATATGATAATGCTTCAGTGCGAGAATAGATAACCTATCTATCATCATCCCCGGTGTCTCAGAATGTACAGGAGCAAACTCTGAAGATACTGGCTGTAACAAACTTATCAAATGATCATCTATCGCTTCCATGCAATCATTACGTTTTTGATTATATCCATCAATTGCGCGCTTTGCATGATAGACAAACTCATGCCCCATATCTTCACGACGCGCCTTATCTTCAGCATGCCACAACTGATAGTTAAACGCATGATTTTCTTCAACTAGCCTCAAGAAGCCTTCCGCTTTTAAGCACACTTCTGACGCCTTCCAGGTTACAATTGCCTCATCGTGCAAATCCTTAATGGCAAACACATCAATTTTTTTTTCCACAACAAGCTCTAGTTCAAAAATAAAGCGTTATCCTAACATATCACGCCTTAGCATTCATCCTCGTTTTGATTATAATGGGTCAACATCCATTCCAAGGGGGCCCTATGCGCTACTTTCCTGCACTGATAAGCTCATTGATAACCATGTTTTTTATCTCGCACAACGCATACGCAGAAGAAATTTTCCCACCGGCATGTAAAGCTTTTGCAGTTAAAGGCGAGTCTGCCAAGCTTCCCGTTGGCACACCACGAGTTGTCATGTTACATAATATTTCTGAGTTTGACCTTTGGATAACACACACAGCATCTGCCAACGATAATACAGAAGATTTTAGTAGCCGCCTACAGGCTAATCTCTGGTCCGCCTTAGCGCTCGAGAAGAAAGCCGTTGAAATCAACTGCATTGAATCAAGACCCGGTCATGAGCAACAAATATCTTGCGAACAAACCCTTGCCGTTTGCGAATGGCCAATTACCAGTCGTCCAGAAAACATGCAGGGTGTATTCTGGGCCGGTGAGAACATGCCACTTTCGGCGCTCACCGCCTATATTGGGCGTCGCGGCTTTGAATTACCCCAAAAGGCACAATAAATGTTAAACTGGGTCAGCTTCATTAACTGCTTAGGACATTGTGAATAAAAAATCGAAATCCGTGCGCCATAAGCAGGATCCTTTTCATGAAAGAGAAAAGAAGAAATATGCGGAGCCTATCCCAAGTCGTGAGTTCATTTTAGAAACACTGAACACATTCGGGCGTCCCATTACAATCAAGCAACTTGTCTCTTCATTAAAACTCTCAAAAACAAGTGAGCAAGAAGCCCTTAACTTCCGTCTACGCGCGATGATTCGTGATAGTCAACTGATGCAAGACCGTAAAGGGCGCCTTTGTCTCCTCGATAAAATTAACCTGCAGCGCGGCACAGTCCTTGGACACCCAGATGGCTTTGGATTTTTTATTCCAGACAACGGAGCAAAAGACCTGCTCATTTCTCCTCGAGAAATGCGCGCTGTCATGCATGGCGATATTGTGCTCGCCCATCAAACTGGTATTGATCGCCGTGGCCGTCCTGAGTGTAAAATTCATGAAATTATTGAACACGCAAATCCCCGCGTTGTCGGTCGATTTTTCTCCGAGCAAGGCGTGCATTTTGTCATACCTGATAGCAAGCGCTTGACCCAAGATATTTCTATCCCACCTGAACACACAAAAGACGCTAAAGAAGGCCAGGTCGTACTCATTGATATCTTAAGCTACCCCAACAAGCACACAGATGCCATTGGAAAAGTTTCCCAAATTCTAGGCGAACACATGGCGCCTGGCATGGAAATAAAAGTCGCTATTTTAGCGCACGGCATTCCAACCGAATGGCCTGATGACGTACATATGTCATTAAAATCCATCCCTGATACAGTCCGCGCGTCTGATATCGAAAACCGAACCGACTTGCGTCACCTTCCTTTTGTAACCATTGATGGCGAAGATGCCAAAGATTTCGATGATGCTGTCTATTGTAAGCCAAAACCACGCGGAGGGTATCAGCTGTATGTTGCTATTGCCGATGTGAGTCATTATGTTCCTATCGACTCTCCTCTCGATAAAGAAGCCGCAAGACGTGGCAACTCTGTTTACTTCCCTGAGCATGTTGTTCCAATGCTGCCAGAGGTGCTCTCTAACGGCATTTGTTCGCTCAAACCCAACGTTGATAGATTATGTATGGTCATGGAGATGGCTATCTCTGCTGAAGGAAAACTAGAGCGCTCACGTGTCTATCGCGGCGTCATTCACTCCAAAGCACGACTTACTTATACAGAAGTTGCAGCGTGGCTTGAAAAGGATGCTTGCCCTCTGGATAGTCAAGCCCTTATATTTCCAGCCTTGAAAAACCTATACGCACTTTACCACTGCTTACTAAAAACGCGAAAAGCACGTGGCGCAATGGACTTCGATACAACTGAAACACGCATTGTGTTCGATGAGCAGCGTAAAATACAACACATCACGCCACTCATCCGAAACGACGCGCATCGCTTAATCGAGGAATGCATGCTTGCTGCAAACGTCGCAACCGCCCGCTTCCTTGAAAAAGCACGCATTCCAACACTATATCGTGTACATCCGGCACCCGCTGAAGATAAGCTCCTAAGCCTTAGAGAGTTTTTAGGGGAGTTTGGCCTAACGCTTAGTGGTGGTAAAGCACCATCCCCCAAAGACTTCCAAAAAACCTTACTTGCCATCGGTGATAAACCTGAACGACATCTCATCGAAACCGTTATGCTGCGCTCCCTAAAGCAAGCACAATATATCGAGAAAAATGGCGGGCACTTTGGACTCGCGTACCCTGCTTATACACACTTTACCTCTCCTATTCGACGCTACCCTGACTTACTCATTCACAGAGCCGTTGGACACTTACTTGATATGCAAACACCCGAAACGTTTGCATATAACGATAAAACCATGAGCCAGCTCGGACAACATAGCTCTGCTACAGAGAGGCGTGCAGATGAGGCTACACGTGAGGTTGTTACTTGGCTCAAGTGTGAATATATGCAATCTAAAATTGGACAAACCTTCGAGGGGAAAATTTCTGCTGTCACAGGGTTTGGTATTTTTGTTGAACTCAACGATGTATATGTTGAAGGGCTTGTTCACATTACGTCGCTTAAAAATGACTATTATGCATTTGATGCGGTTAAGCATCGCTTAATTGGTGAGCGAACAGGCTGCACTTACCGCCTTGGCGATAGCATGACGGTCTTGGTTGCTCGTGTCGACTTAGATGAAAGAAAAATAGATTTTGAACCTGTTTTAGACTTACTTGCCAACGAGGAAAATAATGGCTGAACATTTAGTTTATGGTCTCCACCCAGTCTTAGCATTGCTCAATAACCCTTTAAGACAAACCTATAGGCTCTATGTCAGTGAACATAGAAAAGATAAGCGCTTGCAAGAAGCACTCGACACAGCAAAGCGTCGCCAAATCCCTACTGAGCTCCTCTCTCAAGATGTACTTAAGCAACGCTTTGGCCACATCACACACCAAGGCCTTATTGCAGAGGCAGAACCTATTAAATCTTATGTGGAAGCCGATTTACCCGAGCTATTAGATGCGGCAAAAGCCCCCCTGCTTATTTTAATACTGGATGGTATTACCGACCCACACAACCTAGGCGCATGCCTGCGCAGTGCAGATGCTGCAGGTGTTAATTGTGTAATTGCACCGAAAGACAACAGCGCAGACATCACGCCTGTTGTTAGCAAGGTCGCATCAGGTGCAACCGAGTCCGTCCCTTTTATCCGAGTGACTAACCTCGCCCGATGCATCAAAACGCTGCAAACCAAAGGAGTTTGGGTATACGGTGCAGCGGGAGAGGCCGAAACGTCTATTTATGATTTAGATTACAAAAACACGTCCACAGCCCTTGTCATGGGCGCCGAAGGCCCAGGCCTCCGCCGCCTAACACGCGATGTCTGCGATGGTTTATTTTCTCTACCCATGCATGGGCAAGTCTCAAGTTTAAATGTCTCCGTTGCAACCGGCATTTGCCTGTATGAAGCTTTAAGGCAGCGCCTTACCTAGCGCTCAACAAAGCGCTCAACAAAGCGCTCAAAGGTTCGAACAAATCGAGCGACCAACTCATCCAACTCATCATCAGTCATGATGAGTGGCGGTAACAAACGCACGACTGTATCAGCCGTTACATTGAACAAAACCCCCTCTTCAAGACCAATTAATCGCATATCCGCTGCAGGCCTATCTAGCTCAACGCCAAGCATGAGCCCCTTACCTCTAATACCACAAACGCTTGGGTGATCGCCTATTTTCTCCATTAATGCTTGTTTGAGCTTCACGCCAAGTACGCCAGCACGCTCACATAACTTGTCACGAGCAATTACATCCAAAACTGTATGCGCTGTCGCACAAGCCAAAGGATTTCCACCAAAAGTCGACCCATGACTACCAGGTTTAAATAAATTCTGCGCCCGTTGACTCATCAAGCAAGCACCAATGGGAACCCCATTGCCAAGCCCTTTTGCAGTTGTTAGTACATCCGGTGTAATACCCATTCCCAAAGAGCGAAACAAGTCGCCTGTGCGACCATTGCCAGACTGTATCTCATCCATGATGAGCAACCAGTCATTCTCCTCACACAATGCAGCAAGCGCATGTAAGTAGGCTTCATCTCCAACAATAATGCCACCTTCACCTTGAATCGGCTCAAGCATCACCGCAACAATATCAGAGCGGTTCAAAGCAATAGTACGAATCGCTTCAATGTCATTATAAGGCGAACGCACAAAGCCTGGCACCAATGGCTCAAATCCAGCTTGATATTTTCGCCCAGCCGTTGCAGTCAACGTCGCGAGTGAGCGGCCATGAAAAGCACCTTTCATGACAATCACAGATGGTGTATCAATCCCTTTTTTATGACCAAATAAGCGGGTTAATTTGATAGCCGTTTCATTCGCTTCAGAGCCCGAGTTACCAAAAAACATCTCTGGCATCGATGTTAAAGCTGTCAACTTATCAGCAAGGGCTTCTTGCTCTAAGATATGAAAAGCATTTGATGTATGGAGCAACTTTGCTGCTTGCCTTTGAATGGTCTCTGTTACGTCAGGATGCGCATGCCCAAGACCACAAACGGCTATACCACTTAACCCATCTAGATAGGGCTTACCTTTTTTATCATATAAAAAAGCACCTTTTCCATGCGTAAAAGCAACAGGCAATGGGCTATAAGTGGTTGTTAGAGCCATTATACACTCCTATCCGAGCTGTTCACTCACAAAATCCCAATTTACAAGAGACCAAAAAGCTTGCAGATAATCAGGACGACGATTGCGATAATCAATATAATAAGCATGCTCCCATACATCACAGGTCAGTAAAGGTTTCAACCCAGATGTCATTGGATTATCAGCATTACTCGTACTTATAATACGCAGCACCCCTTTATCATCTTGAACAAGCCACGCCCACCCAGAACCAAATGTTTTAATCGCAGTGTCCGTAAATTGCTCTTTAAATGCAGCAAAAGAACCGAAGTCTTTTTCAATCGTATCCAATAAAGCACCTCGCGGTTCAGCATAATTTTCAGGCGTTAAGCATTGCCAAAAAAAGCTGTGATTCCAAACTTGCGCTGCATTATTAAAAATACCACCGGTTGCGGTTTTAATGATCTCCTCGAGTGTCATCTCAGAGAAATCGGTATCTTTCACCAAGTTATTCAAATTTGTTACATAAGTTTGATGATGTTTTCCATAATGGTATTCGAGTGTTTCTTGTGACATATGAGGTGCAAGAGCGCCCATCGCATAGGGAAGCGCTGGTAGGGTAAACGTCATGACTATCTCCTTACTAAAAACAGTTCTAAATATTGCCTGTAGTGTATCAAGATTATATCTAGGTCTCTACACAACGAAAGGCTTTATCCGTCTATACTTTGTAATATCCATACACAACAAAAGCGTACTATCGAATGAATGCCATCATAGCAAGCCTACCAACAGCCGGCACTTTTTTAATTGGATTTTATTTTGTTTTTTTTGGCATTTGGAATACCTGCCATTTTACCGATACGTATACATTCATGCGCACAAAAGAAATACCTTTTTCTACATTTCTATTAGGACTTGGCATCTCACTTCAAACCCTTGCAGGTGGCTTGCTCATGACGGGACTGTATGTCCCTATCGCAGCCCTCGTGTTAATTCCATTCAACCTTGTAGCTGTTTTTATTTTCCATGACTTTTGGAATAAAGAAGGAGAATTTCGCCGCCTCAATATGATTATTTTCATTGCCAATTTAACAGCTACATTAGGCGCGCTTTGTCTACTTCTCAGCACCATCAATCTCACACTTAACTAGAATCATTGACTGCAAGGATAGACCCATGACAAAAAAAACAGGCGCACACCTCCTCGTTCAATGCTTAGAAAAAGAAGGGGTTCAGTATATCTTTGGTATTCCTGGTGCAAAAATTGATGCTGTTTTTGATGCACTCCGACACTCAAGTATTCAGTTGATTACTTGTCGCCATGAGCAAAATGCCGCTTTCATCGCCGGTGCTTACGGCCGGCTCACAGGAAAGCCCGGCGTTGTACTCGTAACCTCAGGTCCTGGTGTTGCAAACCTTTGCACAGGCTTATTAACAGCAACAACCGAAGGAGACCCTATCGTTGCCATTGGCGGAAATGTCCCGCTATCGATGCTTTTAAAAAACTCACATCAAGGTGTTAATAACGTTAAACTCATGGAAGCCGTTACAAAAACAAGCGTTGAAGTTGACTCGGCAGATAACATCCCAGAGATGGTCGCCAATGCGTTTCGAAGTGCGTTAGCACCCAGGCGTGGGGCAAGCTTTATAAGCCTCCCTCAAAATGTATCCACTGAACTCACAACACATCACCCCCTTCCTACGGTACCTGAGCCCCATTATGGACATGCGCCAGCAGAAACCATCAGAAGTGCAGCACATTGCATTAATCAAGCTAAATGTCCTGTCATCTTGTTAGGAATGGAAGCCAGCAGGCCCAACAATACGAGCGCTGTTCGTTCATTACTCAAACAAACACCCATCGCGGTTGTAGGCACCTATCAGGCAGCAGGCGCTATCTCTCAAGAAGAACTCCACTGCTTTGTAGGTCGCGTTGGACTTTTTAAAAACCAACCAGGTGATAAAATTTTAAATAGTGCAGACGTTATCATATGCATTGGCTTTTCATCCGTCGAATACGACACCGAAATATGGAATGCAGATAATCAAAAAACCATCATTCATATTGACTATATGGCAAGTAAACTAAATCGAACCTACCATCCTGTTTGTGAGTTAATCGGCGATATCGCAGTCAACCTAAACCAACTTCAGTCTCACTTGAAACCACCTAAGCATCCTAAAATACCCCCACCTACAACAAAAGCACAAAGCGCACTGCAAGATAAAATAAAGTCTGGCAAAGCTTATGCAGGCACGCCTATCCATCCACTTCGTTTCATACATGAATTGCATAAAGCCATTGATGATAGCACCACTATTTGCTGTGATATTGGTAGTATCTATATGTGGATGGCGCGCTACTTTTTATCCTACAGGCCGCATCAGTTGCTATTTAGTAATGGCCAACAAACCTTAGGCGTTGCACTACCCTGGGCTATTGCATGCCACTATGCAAAAACACCTGGCAAAATTATTTCTATGTCAGGAGACGGTGGCTTTTTATTCAGCGCCATGGAGCTCGAAACAGCGGTTCGTGAGAACATACACTTCGTTCACTTTATCTGGCGTGATGGCACTTACAATATGGTGTTAGAACAAGAACTTATGAAATATCACCATGAAAGTGGCGTGCGCTTTGGAAAAGTAAATATCCCTGACTTTGCAAAAGCATTTGGTGCCCTTGGCTTTGAGCTCAATCACCCGGATGAGCTCAAAACCATCTATCAAAAAGCAATGAATGCGCGTCAGCCTGTATTAATTGATGTGCCCATTGATTACTCTGACAACCCCGAACTCTTTCGCGTCACAAACCCTGATGGAGGGCATTAAGGCACCTTGAAAAAAAACTGCCTTTCAATTATCTTCATTACGTTGGGAATAGCAACGAGCGCTAAGCATGATAGTCGCTCTCGTCATATGCATGATGACTCACGTTCCGAAAATTTCAATATCTCAGGAACATCGAATAACGCGTAATGTTCCCGGAACCATTTCTACACACATACCGTAGAAAAGCTAACAGAAACCAGCCAGTCCGGTTACAAAACATCTACTTGCACTACAACTTCTGTCGACAATGATGTCTCCAAAACCGCTAACAGCCTTTTATTATGGAATACTTTTTCAGACCCTGAAGCAAGTAGCTCCCTCAGGCAAGAAGTGCGCGAAGAATACAATCAACTCATAAAGGGCCCCTAAAAAGCAACACAACACCCTACCAATTGCCTGGTTGCATAACCAGGCAATTTAATCGATAATTAGGCACCTTTAATCTAACAAAATAACCAGGTACTTAATGGATACGCTCGAAAAAATTAAACAACAAATTGCGGATAATGCCGTTATCTTATACATGAAGGGCACCCCCCAATTTCCACAGTGTGGCTTTTCATCACGCGCCGTTCAATGCATCGAAGCATGTGATGTTCCTTTTGCAACTGTTGACGTACTTGCAAACCCAGATATTCGTCAAACACTACCACAATTTGCCAACTGGCCTACCTTTCCCCAGCTCTACGTTAACGGTGAGTTAATTGGTGGTTCTGATATCATTCTTGAAATGTATGAGCAAAATGAGTTAGCTCCCCTGCTTCAAGCAGCCAAAACTGCTTAATCTAAAAAACAATTGGAGAAAAACATGAGTATTTTAGTTACCCAAAAAGCCCCTGATTTTAAAGCACCAGCAGTGCTTGGCTCAGGTGAAATTGTTGATGAGTTCAACCTACACCAACATTTAAACGGAAAATATGGTCTTGTCTTTTTCTACCCCTTAAACTTCACATTCGTTTGCCCCTCTGAACTTATTGCGTTAAACCACCGCATTAAAGAATTTACAGACCGCGGCGTTGAAGTAATTGCTGTTTCTATCGACTCACACTTTTCACACAATGCGTATCGTAATACCCCTGTTGAGAAAGGTGGCATTGGCCCTGTGAAGTACACCATGGTTGCTGATATGAACCATGCCATTTGTCAGGCTTATGGTGTTGAGCATCCTGGAGCAGGTGTTGCTTTACGTGGCGCTTTTGTAATTGATGATAAAGGCGTTGTACGCTCACAAATCGTAAACGACTTACCGATTGGCCGTAATGTAGACGAGTTACTTCGTATTATTGATGCGGTACAGTTCTTTGAAGAAAATGGTGAAGTGTGTCCTGCTGGCTGGGAAAAAGGTAAAAGTGGCATGAATGCATCTCCTGAAGGTGTTGCAAGCTACTTAGCTGAACACAGCGACGAGCTGTAACTTTTCTCGTTGGGTAAAAACTAAAGGGGGCTTATCAAACTGTTTTTCAATGCCTATCGGACGCTTCGAGATAAGGCGCTTGTACACGTAGGCTTTCGAAAAACAGTTTGATAAGCCCCCTTTGTTTCCATACGCCCGAAAAAACACAATGGTCGCATATAGCTCTCAGGATGACATGGGGAAATTGGGCTATTAGGGCTTTATTTTAACGTGTTTCGTTAGCCTACGTGTGCAAACGTCCGATAGGCATTGAAAAACGTTAAAATAAAACCTTAATAGTTTCTATCAGATGCCAACATTTGCCATGAGTTCAGCATTTTACAAAATAAAGCGGCTGTCTTTTCTGCATCATAAATCGCTGAGTGCGCTTCATTCGCATCAAACGGAATCTCTGCCGCATGCATTGCTTTTGCAAGTACGGTTTGTCCATAATGCACACCCGCAAGCGTTGCCGTATCAAAACAGGTAAATCGATGAAAAGGTGATTTAATCCCGGTGCGGCTTGCCGCTTCATTCACAAAAGACAAGTCAAACCATGCATTATGGCCAACAAGCACCGCACGCTGACATTTATTATCTCGCAGCGCCTGCCAAATTGGATCAAATAAACGTGTTAATGCATCACGTTCACTCAGTGCAAGACGCAAAGGCTGAAATGGGTCTATTCCATTAAAAGCCAATGATTTTTCATCTAAAAGCGCACCTTCAAACGGCATAATATGCTCGAATTGTGAGTCACCACTCACCCACTTTCCTTTTTTATTCAATTCTAAAAGCACAATACACATCTCAAGAAGCGCATGCTGCTTTGCATCAAGACCTGCTGTTTCAACATCAACCACCACAGGCATAAAGCCACGAAACCTTTTGTTCATCGCACTTTCCAAGAAAATCTCCCACCTGCATGCACGGGTACCACATCAACCACCCCAAATTTAAACTGCTCCGGCACATCTACTGACTCTCGCACCAGCTCAACATGCTCTGAAGATACAGAAAGCTCATAAAAATTCGCGCCAAAATGCCCTAAAAATGCGTCAAGCTTATCTAAAGCATTCATCGCCTCGAAAATTTCCGCATACATTGAGAGCGCAAATGGCGCGGAGTAAATACCAGCACACCCCGATGCACACTCTTTTTGTCCTTTGCCATGTGGCGCGCTGTCTGTACCTGCAAAAAACTTAGGGTTACCACTGGTTGCAGCCTTTTGTAATGCATGCTGGTCACGCTCACGCTTTAAAATGGGTAAACAATAATAATGAGGTCGTATCCCACCTGTTAATAATTGATTCCGGTTATATAACAAGTGATGAGGGGTAATCGTTGCAGCAAGCATTTCGGATGCCGACAAAACGCACTCAACCGCTGCTTTTGTCGAAATGTGTTCAAGTACGATACGAAGCCTTGGGAAATCACACATGATTTGCTTTAAGTGCGTTTCAATGAATAGCTTTTCGCGATCGAAGATATCCCCTGCAATTTCTTCGCCATGAATTTGCAAAACAAATTGCTGCGCTTGCATCACGTCAAAAATTGGATAAAGCGCACGAATTGAACGCACGCCTTCTGCCGAGTTTGTTGTAACCCCCGCAGGATAAAGCTTACCCCCCAATATATGCGTTTGCTCCTTTGCTAAAACGAACGCTTCCGGTGATACCGACTCGTTCAAGTAAAACGTAAAGTAAGGCTCAAAATCAGGATATGCTCTCACTGCAGCGTTAACGCGCGCTCGATATGCTTGTAATAACTCAAGCGATGTGAGCGGTGGCTTCAAATTGGGCATCACCAAAGCACGTCCAAAGTACTGCGCCGTTGCCGGCGCAGTATGTTCAAGCATCACATCATCTCTAAAATGAACATGCCAATCATCAGGTTTCGTAATATAAAGGCTTTGCATAACATCCTCTAAACACCAGATAACTATCTTAAAAAGTCACGTGAACTCATCTGGTAACGATTCATTAAGTCATCATGAAGTACTACTGCTTTATTATTCACAGTTTTTAATACCATTTTTTGCTTCAAAACACCCGTCTTAAATTGCCAGCCTTTTGGCAGATGCAGTTTTGAGCCAAGTTTTGATAAACTACGCTCTGTTTGTTTTGCCTTATCCACACTATAAGATTGCATGATATAAACGCGACCTTTGGGGTCAACCAACTCATATACAGGCCTTCCCGCTTTATACGTAAATATATTTTTCAAGTCAATCTGATGACGACGATAAGGCTTTGCGCCATTAAAAATATCTGATATCCCGATATGTACATAGGCAATTTTTTTTGTTTTAAGACGTTTAAACTTCTTTTCTTCCACTTGAATCAGTGGTGTCGTTTGTATCTTATCCATCGTCCAATAGCGGGGGCCTTGTAAGATAGCTTTCGACGCTCCTGTCGCAGCTTTTGCATCTTTAGTCGTTAAATTATTCCAAAAAGCTTTGGGGCAGTTATTCACACCTTCTGTTGTATACACAGCGCATCTAAGCCAACCATCGGAAACAATAATCTCACAATAGCGCGTTCCTCGTACATTATCTCGCATGTTGGCATGCAACACCATTGGCAACAAACAAAGCAAACATCCTATCCATTGTTTTTTCATATGCATTGCTACCCGCCTTTTTTTAAATTCGCTCTCTTTAGAGATAAACAATTTTTTAACTTAACGCAATAAATATTCAAGTACGTCTATATAAAATTGAATAAATTCTTTTCAAGTCTATACTTATCACGTAAGATGAAAAGAATACGATTCAAACGGTCGAGGTAAGTATGATTAAATCCAAGCTTATCGCAAACCTTGCCGCAGACATGATGCACTTACCAGAAAAACGCATCATGGAAAGCGTAAATTTAATTCTAAAGAAAATGAGCGACGCTCTCATCGAGGGAGAGCGCATCGAAATTAGAGGGTTTGGGAGCTTTTCCCTCAGATACAGACCACCGCGCAACGCTCACAACCCTAAAACAGGTGAAAAAGTCGTTACTGAAGGAAAGTACACGCCACACTTTAAACCAGGAAAAGAGCTGCGTGCACGAGTCATTGCTTCATGCCAAACCCATCCGATTCAAGAAGACGAATAGAGTTAGTTAGGTTCGCGGTAGTGTAACACCCGTTTGTTTCTGGTATTTGCCCGCTCTATCTTTATAAGAAACGGCACATACGTCATCCGCTTCTAAAAATACCATTTGCGCAACACCCTCATTTGCATAAATTTTTGCAGGAAGTGGTGTCGTATTTGAAAACTCTAACGTCACATGCCCTTCCCACTCAGGCTCAAGTGGCGTTACATTTACAATGATACCGCAACGAGCATACGTTGACTTACCTAAGCAAATGGTCAAAATTTCTCGTGGAATACGAAAATATTCAACTGTTCGTGCGAGTGCAAATGAATTCGGTGGGATAATACAAACATCTGATGTCACATCAACAAAACTGCTTTCATCAAACGCTTTGGGATCAACAATTGCTGAGTTAATGTTTGTGAATACTTTAAACTCATTGGCACATCGAACATCATAGCCGTAGCTTGATACACCATAGGAAATCATGCGCCCTTGTGCATTTTCACGTACTTGCCCTCGCTCAAACGGTGAAATCATACCGTGCTCAAGCGCCATTTTTTCAATCCACTGATCAGATTTAATCGCCATTATCGACACCTCAAGTCAAACTGGCTTCATATTACCACAGTCAACGCAGAATAAAACATCACCATAAAGGAGATACATCTGTAGGTATATCAAAATAACTCGCAATATCCTCTTTTGATATCATCTCCCATGATGAAGGCTCCCACTTAGGGTTTTTATCTTTATCAACGAGTCGCGCTCGAACCCCCTCATAAAAGTCATGTCCTCTCAAAAAATGATAGGCCAGCTTGTAATCCATCTCTAAGCAGTCTGCTAAATGTAATCCTTTTGCACGCCTTAGTTGCTCAAGCGTCACATGAAGACTTAAAGGCGATTGCTGAAGTAACTCATCTTCTACGGTTCGTGCCCACTGACTAGATTCTGCTTTCAATGCGTGGAATATCTGCTCTAGGCTTTGCTTATTAGCAAAAACACTTGCAACCACATCGCTTTCTGCGACTAAGCTTCCCTCTGGCATTACCTCTTGGTATTGACTCAAACAGAGTGCTACTTTCGCATCAGCATCTGTTGATAAGTCAGTTGCGTACAAATCTTCAAGGATGGTAGAAAATGCATGACTTGGCACCGTATACCTAACAAACCCCAGCGTTTTTGAGTCAGCCGCATTCACGCGCCTTCCTGTTAACCCTAAATAAGTACCAAACCCACCGGGACATGCTGAAAGCAGATGACTTGCACCAATATCAGGAAAAAAACCAATACTTACTTCAGGCATAGTAAATTGGAAATGTTCACTGGCTACTGTATGTAAGCCATGCAGCGTTACACCAACACCTCCGCCAATGGTTAGACCATCCATTAATGCAATATAAGGCTTACCTAAGGTGGCTGTTAAATTATTTAGACGATACTCGTGCTGAAATAACTGTTGTGGCACAGATGGATCCTTCTGCCCTTCATCATAAATCCAACGCACATCCCCGCCCGCGCAAAATGCGCGTCCGGGTACAGCTTGAATCACAACTGCATGCACCGAGTCATCTTGCTTCCATGCCTCAAGTTGCTTAAATAATGCTTTAAACATCGAAAAATTTAAAGCATTTAATGCAGCAGGTCGATTCAACACAATCATACCTATATGATTTTCAACAGAAAATAAAACCTCATCTGTCATTATCACTCTCCTCTAAAAACAGCCGTACGCTTTTCGAGAAAAGCGGAAACACCTTCTTTTTTGTCATGTGTTGCACATACTTTAGCAAACTGTAAGGCTTCGAGCTCAAACGCCTCTGATAATGCCAAATCATAGCCTGTATCAATCGCGTCAATAATGCCTCTAATAGCCAAAGGAGCTAATGCTAAGATGTCTTTTAGCATTGCATGCGCTCTATCGAGTAAATTTTCTGCAGAAACCACCTCACTCACAAGTCCAAAGGCTTCAGCTGTAGCTGCATTAATGGCACGTCCCGTTATACATAAATCTAAAGCACGCCCTTTACCAATTAGCCGCGCAAGTCGCTGTGTTCCACCATAACCTGGCAACACACCTAATTTTACTTCAGGCAGGCCAAACTGCGCATACTCAGATGCAATACGAAATGTAGAGGCCATAGCTAGCTCGCACCCACCACCAAACGCATAACCATTCACCACAGCTAAAGAAGGTTTGCCCATTGTTTCAAGTTCACGAAAAACAGCCTGCCCCTTTTTGGCAAAGGCATAGCCTGTTTCCACATTGCACTCTGCCAACCGACGAATATCTGCCCCCGCACAAAATGCTTTTCCAGTTCCCGTGATTAATACCGCTTTCACATCAGGATTTGTTTTTGCATCTACAAATAAATGGTGTAACCGCTCAAGCACTTCTCCATTCAGTGCATTTAACTTTTCCGGGCGATTCAACGTAATGGTTAAAACACCTTCATCTATTTGATGCGTTACATCAGACATACAACACCTCCCTATTCAATCATAAATGCTTCATCTAATGCCGACTTCGAAATAACTTCTCGCATAATTTCATTAGTTCCTTCGACCACTTGATGAAGCCGTAAGTCTCTAAAAAGACGTTCCACCGAATAATCTTTTAAACAACCATATCCACCATGTAATTGCAGCGCTTGATTGCTAATTTTAAATGCTGCATCACTTGCGAATTGTTTCGCCATTGCTGCATACATAGGCGCATTTGGCGTACCTGAGTCGAGCGCATGTGCCGCACGATAAACTATTAGCCGGGCTGCATTAAATAAAGTCAACATATCCGAAAACTGAAACCGTAAGGCTTGGAATGCCGCTAAATTTTTATCAAATTGGCGGCGTTCATGCATATAAACTTTTGTTTGCTGAATGCATGCCAAAGCCCCTCCTAAAGAGCATGCTCCAATATTTGCACGCCCTCCATTTAAAGCATTCAACGCTATTTTAAAACCTTGTCCTTCTTCTCCCACAAGGTGACTCACAGGAACACGACAATCTTCAAAAAAAAGCATCGCTGTTGGTTGGCTATGCCAGCCTAGTTTTTTTTCTGGATTACCAAATGTTAATCCTGGTGTGTCTTTTTCGACTAAAATGCAACTAATACCGTGGTGCGTTTCATCTCCTGTTCTTACCATACAGAGATAAACATCACTCACCCCACCACCTGAAATAAATGCTTTAGAGCCATTAATAATATACGCATCTCCCTCTTTTCTAGCGCGTGTTTTTAATGCAGCAGCATCACTGCCCGACTCAGGCTCTGTTAAGCAATAACTTCCTAAAACCTCCATTTGTGTCAACCGCATTCCCCAGGTTTCCCGAAGCATCGGTGATGCATACTTATCTAAAATCGATGTCACCATGTTATGAATTGATAAATAAGCACTAGTACTCACACAGCCTGCTGCTAGCTGCTCAAGGACAAGAACTGCATCTAAACGTTTAAGCCCTGAGCCTCCAATATCTTCACGAGCAACCATACCAGCCATACCGAGCTTTGCAGCTTCTCGCAAAACGTCTATCGGAAAATATTCTGTTTCATCCCAGTTTGCAGCATTTGGTGCAAACGTTTTTTGTGCAAACTCTGCTGCCATACTCTGCAACAGTAGTTGTTCTTGATTGAGTTGAAAATCCATTATTCTTCTCTAATTTTAAAACAAAAAATAGGCCGTCGAAAAAACGACGGCCTTTTTTATATAGGTCGGTGATTTTGCTATTAAGCAACGTTACCTAACCACTTCAGGCCAAAGTAAAGACCCTGAACACCGAAGTCACCTTCTTGAGCTGCTGTAACTGGTCCAATACCAGCAACAGACTGTGTGACATTCCAGTAGTTAACCCACATCCAACCTACATCCAGGGTTAAATCACCTTGAGCTACAGCGTAGTCATATTTAAGACCAAGCTTCGCTTCAAGTTCAGGTGAAATGGTTGATTTAGAAGCACTTGTGGTCAACTGGCTACCTTGGTTATCGGTATAAGAGTTGCTTACTTTGCTGCTTCCTGCAAGCAGAGCCATTGCTCCATTTGCATAAACACCTAACCCATTACCCCACTCATAATCCATATCCGCACCAACGCGAGGACCAAACCCATTATAAGTTGGTTTTCTTTGGAAAGAAGCGGTATATGTTCCACTGATAGGAGCTGTAATGAGGCTACTTGTTACAGAGCCTACAATAGTCGCATCAAGTGTGGTTGTGTTTGCAATTCGAGCATACTGAACACCACCATGGAATCGAATATTTTTCTTCTCACCATAGTCAACATGTTGCCCGAACTCTAAGTTAACAGCGTCCCATTTAGGATCTGTATTAATAGTTCCTGTTGTTGCTGCAGAAACTGCAACCAGATTTCCAATACCACCCGCGTTTGTCACACTGTAACTTTTGCTTGCTGATCTGCTGAAGTGATACCAGTTAAGATTTGCATCACTACCAGTTTCAAAATGGTAAGAGCCTTCAATCATGAAGCCCCATCCCCAATTATTGTTGTAATCAACAAAACGACCGTTGTCGTTAATTGCTGCGTAGCTATATCCACCGCCAGAGAAAACTGGTTGTAAATACAGAGCTCGACCACCTACATCCCAGGCGGTGCTTTCACAAGGCACTGTTACATTTACAGCACTACAAACAGGCCCCATTGTTCCAGCGAATACAGCACTGCTTCCAAGAGCAAGAACTGCTGCTGCTGTTTTTTTCAATTTTAACATGCGCTTCTCCACTTTTTTATTATAAGCTTCCGTTTATTAAGCCACAACGTTGTATCAACTTCGGTACGCGATTATCGCTCAATCGAAAACGTACACTAGAACGATTATCAATCCTCTTTTACCTCTTGTCAACAACAGCGCCAAAAATCCATCATCGCATGCTGAACAGGAGTTCATCCATGCTCAACAATCCGTCTTAAAGGAGCTAAACACCTAGCAAAACAGATTACCAAAGGATTATTAAGATCAAAAAACACTTTGTCAAGTACTTCTTCTTTATTGTTTTTCCTCTATACTGTACTGAAATTATAGGCTTGGAAATCAATCATGGGTCATCGTTTTTTTGGGACAACATCACCTGTAACAGTAGCGGAGAAACCTACCACGATTATGTTTACTAATCGTGCTGATATGGCACTTACAGTGCTCGCAACAGACTGGCAAAAAACAGGTAATACAGCGAAAAAGGAAGCCCTTGAAAATGCATCTTTTCCACACCCCCCCATAAACCTTTCCTCACCTCAAGCAATGACAAACTGGCTTTCATCTCAAGCGAATGTATTTAAAGAAAAATTTCTTGAACTCCCTGTAGATGGACGTCTTTTTCCTTCTAGCACATGGTTTATAGAAGCCTTATCTGAATCTTGTCACCTGAATATTAATGTTGCTAGAAGAGTGGGAAACTCATTAGTTCCTAGTAAAACTAATCCTTCAGAAAAGCATGACATCATGGTGCACGAACATCCCTTCCAAACAACTTATACTGTACGTGTTAAAATGGGCCCACTTTTTGAGTATTTAAATCAACGCTACTCTCACCAAACAGATCCAAGGCTTGATAAGCTGTGCGAAGATTTATTTCAAAGGCAACGTGCACGTGCGCTCGAAGAGGCGCCTCTAGTACTGAGAAAACTTGAAACCATGAGGGCACAATTGCTAAGCGAGTTATCTAAAGAAGAAATAGACTCTCTCTACCGCAAAAACTTAGGAAGCCCTATTCCTCATGGCTTCCCCTCATTACCTTACAATACACTGACTGAAGGACAAGCAACGCAGCTTGCGCTACAGTCTATGTATCAAAACCTACAACAAGAACAAGATATATCAAGCACTCTTAGCTATGGCGCTTAAGTATTAAGTAGGCCTTGTGCTTGCATCCATGTATCATCTACATATTTCGTCATATAATTTCGAATAGAGTCCGGCAAAATCACCAAACAACGCTGTCCTGCTTTAAGGGATTCTGCAGCGTTGAGTGCCGCCCACATTGCCCCACCACTGGAACCGCCAACCAACAGCCCCTCTTCTTCAACCAAGCGCCGAGCCATCTTAAATGCATCACTATCTCGAAGCTTGATATATTGATCAATGAGTGAGTTATCTAAGACTTCAGGAAAAAAATCATACCCAATCCCTTCAACCAAATAAGGTTTTACTTCTTCCCCCCCCCCTAAAATAGACCCG
>JARGNV010000008.1:64867-69484 GCA_029212465.1 Legionellaceae bacterium
CTTTTATATTGGGATACTGTGCTTTCAAACGCTTAGCAATACCTGTTATTGTGCCTCCTGTGCCAACGCCTGCAACAACCATATCGAGGTTATCCCCAAAGTCATCAATAATCTCTTCTGCTGTGCCACGATAATGCGCACCGGGATTATCTGGGTTTGCATATTGATCAAGAATATGAGCGTTAGGAAGTTCTTTTTGAAGTTTTCTCGCAAGTGAAATATGGCTGTCAGGATCGTCAAACGCCGCTTCCGTTGGCGTGCGATGAATGATTGCTCCTAAGCGCTCAAGCACAACTTGCTTTTCTTGACTCATCTTCTCGGGCATCGTGATAACAACGTGGTAACCCAAAACAGCCCCAGCAAGCGCTAACCCAATGCCCGTATTACCAGAAGTTGGCTCAATGAGGGTATCTCCGGGTTTAATTTCTCCTCTTTTTTCGGCCTCTTTTACCATTTCAAAACCAATACGATCTTTGACAGAGCCACCAGGATTTAAAAACTCGCACTTCACATAAACATCACACGCTAAATCACGTGCTATATGATTAATTTTAACAACAGGGGTTTTACCAATTACTTCTAGAATATTTGAATACATCATGGCTTATCCTTGTCTTAAGTATTTTTTATTTTCCAATGCAAAACGTTGAAAATATTTTTCCTAATAAATCGTCTGATGTTACGCGTCCAACAATCTCACCTAAAGCATCATGCGCTTGTCTTAAATCTTCTGCAAGCAGCTCACCTGCGGCGTGCTCAAATAATTGAGTTTTACCCGAGTCTAAACAAGCTTCGGCTTTGTTTAATGCTTCTATATGACGTCTACGCGCTAAAAAAAGCCCCTCTGTCGGTTGATGTCCGAGCGCTTCTTTAAGTGCCGACTTTAAGAGATCAATTCCTTGTTTTTCTTTCGCCGAAAGGTACACATAAAACTTATCTCGAGATGCCTCTCGTTTTAATTTATCTATTTTATTAAAAATACGTATTACCGGCGTTTGTGAGGGTAGTAGTGCTTGAATCGTATCATCCAAGAGTTGTTCGATATTATCTTTTGTAATATCACACATCATAAGCACCGCATCAGCACGTTGAATCGCTTCTTTTGCGCGCCGAATACCTTCTTGTTCAACCTGATTATCACTTTGGCGAAGGCCTGCTGTATCAATGATTTGAAGAGGGATATCATCCAGTAATATGTGCTCACGCATCACATCTCGCGTTGTTCCTGCTTCATCGTGAACAATTGCAGCTTCATATCCTGATAATACATTGAGTAACGTTGATTTACCCGCATTGGGTGGTCCTGAAATAACAACCACTCCTCCTTCACGCAATAACGCGCCTTGTGCTGCACCTTGCCTTAGTTGTTTTAACTCATTAAAGACTTTTTCGAATAAGGCGGCAACCTTGCCATCACTTAAAAAGTCAATGGCTTCATCTGAAAAATCAATGGCTGCCTCAACATATAGGCGTAAATGTAGGAGTTGCTCACAAATTAAATTAATTTTTTCTGAAAAGTCACCTTGCAAAGAACAAACAGCTAAACGTGCTGCCGCTTCTGAGTTTGCATGAATTAAATCAGCGATTGCTTCAGCTTGTGCTAAATCTAACTTATTGTTTAAAAAGGCACGCTCAGAAAACTCACCAGGCCGCGCCAAACGGGCACCACATGCCACACATTCAGCAATTAAGCGATCAAGAACGAGTGGTGCACCATGCCCTTGAAATTCAACGACATCTTCACCTGTGAATGAGTGAGGTGCCTTAAAATAAAGTAATAATCCTGTGTCTATTAAAGTTTCGTCTGATGTTTTTGACGTATAAAATTTTACATGATGCGCGACACGTGGTTTAAGTGGATTCGTGCGTCGGCTGAGTCGCAGCGCAATTGACTCTGCATCTCCTCCTGACAAACGAACAATGCCAACCCCCCCACGACCTGGTGGCGTTGCTAACGCCACAATCGTGTCATTATCCACAAATTACTTAGCTCCCTTCTTTTTGGCATTGAAATTACGTGTAATAAACCACTGTTGTATAATCGTTAATGTATTATTTACTGTCCAATACAGCGCCAATCCTGATGGAAAGTTCCAAAAAAGAACCGTCATCATTACCGGGAAAAACATTAACAATTTAGCCTGCATTGGATCTGGTGGTGCAGGATTCATTTTCTGCTGAATGAACATGGTTGCCCCCATAAGAAGTGGCAATACATGGTATGGATCAGCAGAAGCTAAGTCTTTCACCCAAAAAATGAAGGGCGCTTGTCGCAATTCAACACTTTCAATCAACACCCAATAAAGTGCCATGAAAATAGGAATTTGAAGCAACATAGGCAAACAACCAGATACAGGATTAATTTTCTCTTCACGGTATAACCCCATGGTTGCCTGGCTTATTTTGGCCTTATCATCACCATATTGGTCTTTTAGTGCTTGCAGCTTAGGTTGCAATTGCCGCATACCAGCCATTGAGTGATAACTTTTTGCAGATAAACGATAAAAAACTAATTTAACAAGCACTGTCACTAATACAATCGACCACCCCCAGTTACCAACAACTGAATGAATCATTTTCATAACAGAGAAAAGCAGGGCTGAAATAAACCAAAGCCACCCATAATCAATGGTCAAATCAAGTCCTGGTGCGATTGGCTTTAATAAGTCTGAAATCTCAGGTCCTAGATATAATTGCGAAGCAACCGTTTCAGTTGCACCTGGGGATAACTGAATAGCTTGACTCACAGCACCTATCGCATAACTCCCATTCACAACGCGAGAGTAAAACCTTTCTTGTGACTCTGCTGTCGGAATCCATGCTGTTAAAAAATAACGTTGCTGCATGGCAATCCATCCTCCATCAACGTTAATATCTAAGGGGTTTTTAACCATCTCTTTGAAGGTTAGTTTTTGATAACGATGATGTCCGGGCTGAGAGTAAGAAGCACCAATATACGAACCAATATGAGATAAAGTTGATTTATCTTCTTTAGGTAAATCGCGCAGTAGCTGTGTATTCAAATACCCTCTCCATAAGCTATCACTTTGGTTCTCTAGCGTATAACGAACATCAATTAAGTAACTGCCTCTTTTAAAAACAAACTCTTTTTTAACCGACACACCCGCTTCTGTTTCTCCTATTAAAGCAACTGTCAACGATTCTTGTTGAGGTGATAATTCATAGGTGTTCTTTTCTGACTTAAAGCCTGGCTTTGTATGCCCAACACCTGTGTCATTTATAACTAGTAAGCCACTATTAGCAACATATCGCGCACCGCTTTGGTCATTTAGTAGCGAAAAAGTTTTTCCTGGCTCTGTTTCACTTTGTGCGTAATTCAACAACTTGGCAGATACAACATCTCCTTGGTCTAAGTCAACCTGAAGATCAAGTACATCTGTTTTAATGTGTATCGTATTATCACTATTTTCATAAGCCATTTGCTTTACAGCGTGGGTTGATTTTGCATGTGTTGTGTCAGGCTTTGTAAAGGTAGGCAAAAGTACTTCTTCATGACCAGCCTTATTTTCCTCCACATACTGACTTTTTTGTGTTTGAACAGGTTTAGGGTAATCAACTTGCCATGCCGTCCACAAACTATAAGCAAGCATTGCAAGCGCTGCCCCCAAAATAACACGTTTAATATCCATTCTATTATTCTCTTTTTAAATTAATCTTTTAGGTTTAAATTAGAACACACAGGCAACACAGGGTCGTAACCGCCTAAAGCCCAAGGGTGGCAACGCATAATACGCTTTATCGCAAACCAGGTTCCTTTGAATACACCATAGTGCTTGACTGCTTGTAGCGCATAATTGGAACAGCAGGGATAAAATCGACAGCAAGGTCCAAGATAAGGACTGAGTAAATACTGATAAAGCTTAATAGGCCAAATCACTAAAGTTCGTGCTGCGTAGATAATCGGTTCCATAATTTATCCAAATTAGCTCGCATCTGGAAAGACAAAGCTTTCTTTACAAAAGGCTTTGCTAAAACAACAATGTCAACAGCGGGTAATTGACTATTCAACCGAAAGGACTCTCTTAAAATTCGTTTTATTCGGTTTCTGTCATGTGCTTTATTGACTATTTTTTTTGAAATAACCAAACCGAGCCTCGCATGTCCTAAAGTATTTTTACAAAAGAGAACGGTAAACTCAGGGTTGGTTATTTTTTTCGCACATCTAAAAACAACATCAAACTCTTGTTTGTGGAGTAATCGATGTGTTTTGTCAAAACCAAACATTTATGCAGATAAACGACTACGACCTTTTGCGCGTCGACGTTTAATCACCATACGGCCGGAACGCGTTGCCATACGAGCACGAAAGCCATGATCGCGTTTACGTTTTATATTACTAGGTTGAAATGTACGTTTCATGTCAAAGACTCTATTAGCATTAAAACACGGCATGATAAAAAACTTTAATCGTGCTGTCAAATAGCTGATCGATTGACGTATGCAACTTATTAATAATTAGTATTTTTAAGTATTTAAATAAATACTTATTATTAGGGTCTAAAAAATCATGGAAAACTCTATTGTGATTATATTTATCACAAAGTTAAATGTATTTAATATGTGTGTCAAAAGGGTGTTTTAATATTAAGTATAGAT
>JARGNV010000009.1:0-17990 GCA_029212465.1 Legionellaceae bacterium
AGTAGGCGTGGTTAATACATTTTGAATGTTCGCATTTTGAAGTTTATTGGGTATATATCCAGCATACGTTGTTTTTCTGCCAACGTATCTAATAAATCTCGAATCGCTTGACGCACATATAAGTCATTAATATCAACCACTTCCTGGGTAGGCCTTAACGACACCTCTGACTTTGATACAATTTTTTGTATTGTCACAACACTTTCCCTTTGTAATAGAAACCATCAAGGCATACTAAAACGCCTGTTGGACAGAACCTCACTCACGGTTTGCTCAGCAAAAGCCTCCACAATCAGTCCTGCAGCTTCTAAAAGCGCCTGTTTATCTTGATTATTTTTTAATCCAAACACAGAAGACTTAACTAAATTGCTTTCTGCCGCTCCTTCTCTCTCTGCCGATATATCAGACACTAATTGAGCAGCAAGCCCAGCGCAGCCTTGAGATACCGGACATTTTGCTGAAAGCAAGAGGGTAATCGATGGCGTATGACGCATCATCAGGGCAAAAGAAAGCGCATCGTAGCCATCTTCATTGGTTATGGCCAACTCCTCTGCCGTCATCTTAGAAACTAAAAGCGTGACCGTTTCCATTAACCTATCTGGCCCTGCATCCTCACCTGCTTGAGCCGCCATGATTTTACGAGCATCTCCAAGCGCGCAAAGTAGCGCAGTATCGCCAAAGAAATTCTGTAGCTCTAATCGAATACGCGTACTCTCTTCCAAAATCACCTTTAAAACCTCAAAGTGGCCATTCCTCGCTGCAACATGAGCAGCGGTGAAATTATTTTTTACGGTGAGGTTCGCGTCTGCATTTCTTTCTCTCAATAAATATCTAGCACTTTGAACGCAATTACTCTCAGCCAAATAAAAAAGTAAGCTATTGGCACGACCATCAAAATAATTAAAATCTACGTCTTCCGGAAGACTTTTTAATCGCGCCAATATGTCTTCATCGGTTCGAATAACTGCCTCACCTGCTGAATTGATAGTAAATGCCACAAGCGTATGCTCTGTATCTATTCCTAACAAAAATTTCATGTATAACGCCCTGAGAAGTTTTAAAATCGCACACTAGTATATAAAAAATCAAAGTGAAACAAAATAAGGCATATCAGCCTGGGGCATCGCTTTGGGGAAAACTGGCACACACTACAAATAGCGTCAAGCAATCGCGCCACCGCCACACGCCACTTAAGACCGAGACACATCAAACGCCAAAATATCTTGAATAGTTTGATGACAGGATGCAAACGCAAATAATCTATCCACCCCCAGCGCAACCCCCGTTGACTGCGGCAAACCGTGCGCCATAGCGGCTAAAAAACGGTCGTCAAGCGCACGCACTTTAAGCCCTCGTTCCAAACGCACCTGGTTATCATGCTCAAAACGTGCTTTTTGTTGCTTCACATCTGTTAGCTCATGAAACCCATTGGCAAGCTCAATGCCTCGGTAATACACCTCAAAGCGTTCGGCAACACCATCTTGCACACATGCAAGCGCTGCCTGTGACACAGGGAAATCAGTGACTGCAATAGGTGTATCACTACTTGCTAAATGAGGTTCAACAACATGACTCATGAGTAAAAATAAGTATTGGTCAACATCCGCTTCATCAACAGGCAAAATGCCTTCCAGCTTAAATGCACGTAACGCGTCTTTCAAACGCGCAATGGTCACATCAAACGGATTAAACCCACAAACAGCTTCAAAAATCGCCTGATAGGTATGGATGACAAGTGGCTTGGTATGCAGCATATTTTGAAAAAACGCGTCTATTTCTTCAAGCATGCCATGGTGATTTACGCCTGGTCGATACCACTCAAGCATGGTAAATTCAGGGTTATGCCACCGGCCTGCTTCGTCATCTCGAAACGCACGCGACAATTGAAAAATAGGCCCACTGCCTGCAGCAAGCAAACGTTTCATGTGATATTCAGGGGAGGTTTGTAGATAATAAGACCGGCCTAAACACTGGACCTCAATCGATTCGAGGTACACATCGGTCACACCAAAGGCACCCATCACCGGTGTTTCTACTTCAAGGTAGCCATTATCCGTAAAAAAAGTACGAATTTTCGCTAAAAATGCAGCACGTAAACGCAACGTTTCAATCGAAGCTGAAGGGCGCCAATCAGACATATTTAATAAAACATCCCCAACTCAAGACGTGCTGCTTCACTCATACGCTCTTGCGTCCAAGGTGGCTCCCACACCAATTCAACCGTGCACTCTCTAACACCTTCCACTTGATTAACAGCCGTTTCAACGGTTCCCGGAAAGGTTTGTGCGACCGGGCAGCCAGGGGAGGTTAGCGTCATTTTAATATCTACATGCTGTGTTTCATCAATTAACACATCGTAAATAAGACCCAAATCATAAATATTAACCGGAATCTCAGGGTCAAATACTGTTTTTAATGCAGCAATAACAGCCTCTTTTAAAGCATCTTCCGACTTTTTTTTCTTAAAACCTAGCATGCACCCCTACTCCGTTGTTATCACTTCGGTTTCTTTCTTAAGGGCTGCATCTAAGGCATGCCATGCAAGCGTTGCACATTTAACCCGTGCCGGAAACGCGCGCACCCCCTCAAAAATAACCAACTTACCCAAGCTCGAAGGTTTGGCTGCATCATCTTCTGTTAAAAGCGTATGAAATGCCTCAAATAAGCTTTTTGCCTCAACTTCTGTTTTACCCTTCAGTGTTTCGGTCATTAAGGAGGCAGAGGCTTGTGAGATGGCACACCCTTCTCCTACAAAGCTCACGTCTTTAATCACACCCGCATCTAGTGAAACATAAACCGTTAACTTATCACCGCATAGAGGGTTCACACCGCGCGCCTGGCAGGTTGGACACGTCATCTCGTGATGATTACGTGGTGCGCGATTGTGATCTAAAATCACTTCTTGATAAAGGGCTGCTAAATCCATCATACATTAAACATCCGGTTCACCTGGTGTAAGCCTTCAATACAACGATTGATATCTTCCCGGGTATTATAAAAAGCAAGTGACAAACGCGTGGTTGCAGACACTTTGAAGAAGTCCATCAATGGCATCGCACAGTGATGCCCGCTACGCAGCGCAAGTCCGAAACTATCGAGTATGGTGCCTACATCATGTGCATGCACGGTATCATGTACAAAAGAAATAATCGGCAGCTTAGATGCAGCTGTTCCCACAATACGAAAGCCTGGAATTGCTTCTATCATTTCTGTTGCATAACCAAACAGCGTGGTTTCATAAGCAGACACAGCAACTCTATCGAGTGCATTTAAATACGTGAGCGCGGCCCCAAGCCCCATCACGCCTGCAATATTTGGCGTGCCTGCTTCAAATTTATAAGGAAGCTCTGCATACGTTGTGCCAGAAAAGTGCACCTCTGCAATCATCTCGCCGCCACCTTGATAAGGGCGCATGGCATCAAGCAATGCCTCACGCCCCCAAAGCACACCAACACCTGTTGGACCATACATTTTATGCGCTGAAAAAGCGTAAAACTCACATCCCAAAGCCGCCACATCCACTGCAACATGTGACACTGCTTGTGCACCATCAATAAGCACTGGCACATCGTATGCATGCGCTGCCTTCACCATGGCTTGCACAGGATTAATCGTGCCAATCGCATTAGAAGCATGACTCACTGCCACAAACTTGGTTTTTTTAGAAAGCGCTGCTTCAAATGCTTCAACACTAACTTCGCCCGAGTCTGTCATTGGCACCACGCGAAGTGTGGCACCACTTTGCTCACAAATCATCTGCCACGGCACAATGTTTGCATGATGCTCAAGCGCTGTAATAACAATTTCATCTCCAGGCGACAGCATCGGCAATACAAAACTGTGCGCTACCAAGTTAATGGCCTCTGTCGTACCTCGCACAAAGATGCATTCTTTTGTCGATTGCGCGCCAATAAAAGCACGCACTTGCTCACGGACTGCCTCAAACTTTTTGGTTGCGCGAACCCCTAATGCATGCACCCCCCGATGTACATTCGAGTTATCTTCCTCATAATATTGCTTCACTGCATCCATGACCGCACGCGGTTTTTGCGTTGTTGCAGCATTATCCAGATACACTAACGGATAACCATTCACCGTTTGATGTAACAACGGAAAATCATGATAAATTTCATCCGTATCTAACACATGTGTATCCAGTAGATGTTGACTCATACGTCACTCCATGGGTTGTGTAATTTGCTCACTCAATTGGTTATCCAGACCTGCTGCTGTCATTTGCTCCAAGTTTTTAGCCAAAAATGCGCGCATTAAATACTGATGTGCAAGCGTTTTATCAATGCCACGCGTCGCTAAATAAAATAACGCATCTTCATCTAACTGGCCCACCGTTGCGCCATGTGCGCAGGTGACATCATCGGCAAAAATTTGTAACTCAGGTTTTGTATCGACTTCTGCGTCAGATGACAACAGTACATTTTTATTATACTGCTTCGCCTCTGTTTTAAAAGCGCCCTCAGAAACCAACACTTTGCCATTAAATACAGCACGTGCACGGTCATTCAAAATGCCCTTATAATCTTGCTCACTCACACAGTGCGGCACCGCGTGCTTAACAGTTGTGTGGTGATCAATATGCTGCGTTTTAGCTGGCATATAAATACCATTCATCAGGCATGAAGCATGCGACTCAGAAAACGTAACGGTTGTATCACTACGCGCGCATATTGCACCCAAACTCAAGCTGTGCCCCTCAAAGCGGCTGCGCGCCATTTGTTTAACCGCCACATCTCCCACGTGAAACGCATTAAGCCCTTCTTGCTGCACCTTAAGATGTGATACACATGCATCTTCTGCAAGCATTATCTCGGTAATGGTATTTGTGAAATACGGGGTATCAAGTGTGCTTTCGTAGGTTTCCACACACTGTAATGCACTAGATGCGTCTGCAATAACTAAGTGGCGAACGCATTGCATGCCGCCAGAAACGTTCGGCGTATGTTCAATGTGAAGCGGCTCTGACGCCTTCACACCTTCTGGCACATAAATCAAAAACCCTGCATTAAACTGCGCCATATTTTGCGCATGAAAGCCATGCGTTTGTTCTAAAATTTTGCCAAGATACGGCTTGATTAAATCAGCATGGCTTTCCAAAGCCTCTTGCATTGGAAGCGCCAAAACACCTTCAGGCAAATGCTTGATACGCACGCCTGATGTATCTGTATTTAACGTAAACGCATGCTTTAATAACGCATCGGTTGGTGTATATTTCCAGGCTTCATCACGACGCGTTGGAAACCCTAAGCGCTCTAAATCAGTCTCGGCTTTCTCTTTTAATTGACGCACCCAAGACGTCTCAAAAGCTACTTGCTCGCTCATGACTTCTCCATGGTTTCAATCCAACTATAGCCTTTGTCTTCTAAGACATGCGCTAATGATTTATCACCTGATTTAATGATGCGTCCTTCAGCTAACACATGAATATAGTCAGGCTCAACATAGTTGAGTAAGCGCTGATAGTGTGTCACTAAAATAATAGCACGGTTAGCCGCACGCATGGTATTAATGCCATTTGCAATCACGCGTAGTGCATCAATATCAAGGCCTGAATCGGTTTCATCTAAAATGGCAAGCTTCGGTTCAAGTGCAAAGAGCTGTAAAATTTCATTACGCTTTTTCTCTCCACCTGAAAAACCTTCGTTCACATTTCGATATAAGAAACGCTCGTCAATGCCGAGTTTTTCACACTTTTCACGAATAAAGCTTAAAAAGTCCATCGCATCCATCGCAGGCTTATCTTGTGCTTTTGCAATGGCATTAACCGATGCACGTAAAAAGTTAATATTAGGCACACCCGGAATTTCAACAGGATACTGAAACGACAAGAAAACACCTGCCTGTGCACGCTCAGCAGGCGACAAAGGAGACAAATCTGAACCCAAATATGTCATCTCACCATCTGTAATGGTATATGCAGGGTGGCCTGCAAGTGCTTTTGAAAGCGTACTTTTACCTGAGCCATTAGGCCCCATAATGGCATGTACTTCACCCGGTTTTACTTCAAGGTTTAAGCCTTTCAAAATGGCTTTATCCTCTACCGATACGTGTAAATTGTTAATTGATAACATTTATCCCACTGCCCCCTCTAACGTAATGCCGAGCAATTTACTGGCTTCAACCGCAAACTCCATCGGTAATTCTTTTAAAACTTGCTTACAAAACCCATTCACAATCATTGAAACGGCATCTTCTGTATCAATACCGCGCTGCTCACAATAAAACAGCTGATCGTCACTAATTTTAGAAGTCGTTGCCTCATGCTCAATTTGGCTGCTTGCTTCACGCGCCTCAATGTATGGGAACGTATGTGCAGAACATTTATTTCCCATCAGCATTGAGTCACACTGCGTATAGTTACGCGCATTTTTGGCGGTTGGTAAAATACGTACAAGCCCGCGATACGCATTATGCGAACGTCCCGCACTAATGCCCTTAGAAATAATGGTTGAGCGCGTGTTTTTTCCAATATGAATCATCTTCGTACCTGTATCGGCTTGTTGAAGATTATTGGTCACAGCAACCGAATAAAACTCTCCGACCGAGTCATCCCCTTTAAGGATAACGCTTGGATATTTCCAGGTAATCGCTGAGCCCGTTTCAACTTGTGTCCAAGAAATTTTAGAACGCTTTCCGCGACATGCACCACGTTTGGTAACAAAGTTATAAATACCACCTTGGCCATCTTTATCACCCGGATACCAATTTTGTACCGTTGAATATTTAATGCTCGCATTTTCTAGGGCGACCAACTCAACCACAGCTGCGTGCAGTTGATTTTCATCACGCATCGGTGCTGTACAGCCTTCTAAGTAAGAAACATAACTGTCATCATCTGCAACAATTAAGGTACGCTCAAACTGCCCTGTCGACGCGGCATTAATTCGAAAGTAAGTTGACAGCTCCATCGGGCAACGCACCCCTTTGGGAATGTAAACAAAGGAGCCATCGGTGAAAACTGCTGAATTAAGTGTTGCATAAAAGTTATCACGATATGGCACAACCGTACCTAAGTACTTTTCAACCAAGGCAGGATGATCTTTTGCTGCTTCAGAAAAAGAGCAAAAAATAATGCCCTTTTCGGCAAGCTTCTCTTTAAAGGTTGTTGCAACCGATACGCTGTCAAATACCGCATCGACAGCAACCCCTGCCAGCATTTCTTGTTCGTGTAGTGGAATACCTAACTTTTCGTAGGTTTTTAAAAGCTCAGGGTCAACTTCATCCAAGCTTTTTGGCATATCATCCACACTTTTAGGGGCTGAATAATAAGAAATACCCTGAAAATCAATGGGTGGATAATGTACGCTCGACCACTCTGGTGGCGTCATGGTTTGCCAATACTCAAATGCCTTCAATCTGAAATTTAATAAAAACTCAGGCTCATTTTTCATCGCAGAAATACGACGAATCACCTGCTCATCAAGCCCTGGCGGAAACGTTTCTGATTCAACCTCTGTGACAAACCCATGTTGGTAGTCACCATCTAAAAAAACACTCAGCGGTTCATGCGCTTTCGACACGATTCACTCCCATCACAACTTGCTTCATTTGATTTAATTGTTTGAGTGGCATGACAGGCTTTGCTAAAGCATGCAAGCTCACACTCTCTAATGCTGCCTCAATAGACTGGCTAATGAGTCGCCAATTATCTTGTACATGGCATACATGATGTAATGCACACGCCTCAGGGGTTGTACTACACTCAGTCAGCCCTCGCGATTCATCTAATGCATATAAAATATCGGCCACCGAAATATCCGTTGCTGGATATTTCAAGCGATAACCGCCCGATGCCCCACGGACAGATATGAGTAAGCCTGCTGCAAGCAAGCGCTTCAGCACTTTACTTGCTGTAGGTAACCCTAGGTGCGTAGCTGCCGCAATATCACGCGCACTTGCAAGGCCTGATGCATGTCGCGCTAAAAAAACCATCACGACTGCACCATAATCAGCTAACTTATTCATTCTAAGCATATCTAACGCCAATATAGGACTATTTCGGTTCTATTTAAAAATAAATCGGCATTATCATACACCGACTCGCCAGTATAAGCAATGCATTGACAATATTACCCAAGCACTGAATAATGCTTTGGCAAATTTCAGCCCAAATATTAAAACCCAAGGATTTATCATGGATAAACGCATGCTGCCACACGCTTTTTTTGCCATTACAGCCCTGTTATGTGTTGGCACAAAATCATTTGCTGAGCCAATGAATATCGGAAAGCTCAAAACCGAACTCAGACATTACTACGACACCGGCACCTATGATAAAGAAATTGAAGCCGTTGCAAAACAAGCAGAAACCTATATTAATGCACGCGCAAAAACCAATGCTAAAATGGCAAACCCTAAAAAGCTTGCAATTGTGCTAGACATCGATGACACCTCTTTGTCTAATTATAAAGATATCGTACGCCGTAACTTTTGTGACAACAATAAAGATGTTCAAGCAGGCATTAGACGTGGAAATGCGCCCGCCATTGCGCCTATATTAAATCTTTACAAAGATGCTAGAAATGAAAAGGTAGCCATCTTTTTTGTCACGGGTCGCGGCCCAGAGCTACAAAAAGCAACAGAAAGAAACTTAAAAGCTGCGGGATACACCACCTGGAATGGCATCTATTTCAGACCCAAAGAAGATACAAACCAATCTGTTGTGCCCTATAAAACACAAGTTCGTTCAAACATTGAAGGCAGTGGTTACACCATTGTTGCATCTATCGGCGACCAAGACAGCGACTTAGCAGGGGGATATGCTGAAAAAACATTTAAATTACCCAACCCCTACTATCACTTACGTTAAGCGCACGCGTAGTATCACTTTCAATCAAAAAGGTCCTCATAAAAAGGACCTTTTTTTATCCACACCTGAAGTCAGCTTTAGCTTTTGCTTCGGGTTCATCATCCTTTTGAAAAGAAATCTCTTCAAAACCTGTTAACTCCTCTAAAACCTTTGCGAGCCTTTCTTTATGCCTATTCAAATTAGGAACACGATAGTCCGTGCCTCGCCCAGTATAAGGCTCCCTCAGGTTTGCTTCATCGATTGCAACACGGCGCGCTAAATTCAAATATCGAATAGCTGCCGTCTGCGGGCTCAATGACCGTTCAACCACCTTGAAAAAAGCCTCCCAACCCGACTTTTGAATGCGCGTTAATAACTCAGTGGGCACCAAAAGTACCGCTTGTGGGTTTTGCTTGGCTAAAGCTGCAAAGCAGTCCGCATTGATACGTTCTACTGCATACGACAATAAGGATAATGCCTGTTCCTCATCAGCCACGGGCTTATCTAAATCAAACGTTTTTTGCTGAAGCGCCCAAATAAAGGCCTCCGTCGCATTAGAACGTAGCAACCGTAATAATATTTGGGGCGTCATTAATTCAACGTCTACGGCATAATCAGGCGATGTATATGTAGCGCTATCTCCTCTGACTAACGCCTCAATAAACGCATCACAAGGCCCTACTTCAGCCTGCACCACATCATCTGGCTGCGTTTTTTTGTTATCCGAACCAAACCAAGGGCTGGTTAAAAACTCATACATAATCTACCGCCATAATTTCATACTCAACCATACCACCTGGGGTATTTACAACCACCACATCATCCAGCTCTTTTCCAATCAAGGCGCGGCCAATCGGTGACGTGTACGAGATTTTGTTCAATTTAATATCGGCTTCATCTTCACCCACAATTTGATAGGTAATCTCCGTTTCATCTTGTAGGTGATGTAAGGTAACCGTTGTACCAAACACAACCTTACCGTTATTAGTCAGTGTGGTCACATCAATGATTTGAACTTGGGACAATTTAGCTTCTAGTTCTTGAATACGACCTTCTGTAAAACTTTGCTGTTCACGCGCTGCGTGATACTCCGCATTTTCCTTTAAATCACCATGCGCACGCGCTGTTGCAATTGCCTCAATAATTTGTGGTCGCACTTTTGTTTTTAAGCGAGCCAACTCATCCGTTAAAACTTTCGCCCCCGTGGGCGTCATTGGGTGTTTTTCCATCTTCATCTACCTCGTTTGTAAATCTTGTAGTCGTGTCACTGTTTCTCTATCTTCATATTTCATGGCCAACGATGCTGCTTCGGCCCCTGCAAGCGTTGTGGTATAACTCACGTTGTGCTGCAATGCACTTCTTCGAATCGCGAACGAATCCGCAATCGCTTGCTTCCCTTCCGTTGTGTTAACGATAAAATCAATCTCGTCATTCTTAATGCAATCTACCACATGCGGACGGCCTTCGGCCACTTTAAGTACCCGCCGGCAATCCAACCCTGCAGCTTGCAATACCAAAGCTGTGCCTCGCGTTGCCAATAACTCAAAGCCTAACGCAATCAGTTGCTTTGCAATTTCACCCACACGGGTTTTATCTGCATCTCGTACCGATAAAAACGCCTTACGACGCCGCACAATATTAGCATTAGCCCCCAACTGTGCCTTTGCAAACGCCTCGCCAAAACGCTTGGCAATTCCCATGACTTCACCCGTTGATTTCATTTCTGGCCCAAGAATTGAATCAACGCCTGCAAACTTCACAAACGGAAAAACCGGAAGCTTCACAGCATAAAATGAAGGAGGCCTATCATGCAAGGCTAGACCCTGGTCTACCAAACGCTGCCCTACTTTACAACGCGCTGCAATCTTCGCCAACAGCAGTCCGGTTGCTTTCGAGACAAAAGGGACGGTTCGTGATGCGCGAGGATTAACTTCCAACACATAAACATCATCCCCCTGAATCGCAAACTGGGCATTAATTAAACCACAAACCCCCAGTTCCAAGGCCATTTTTTTAAGCTGATCCATAATATCGTGCTGAATCACAACACCTAAACTACATGGCGGCAACGTACACGCAGAGTCACCCGAGTGTACACCCGCCTGCTCAATGTGCTCCATCACACCACCAATTAAAACGGTCTCACCATCACAAACGGCATCTACATCCACCTCTGTTGCGTCATTCAAAAATTTATCGAGCAGCAACGGCGTTTTTTCCAAATTGATATTAGTTTTTTGCAGGTAATGCCTTAAATCTTCATCGTGATATACAATTTCCATAGCACGGCCACCCAACACATAAGAGGGTCGCACCACCAAGGGATAACCAATTTCAGCCGCTTGCTTAAATACATCAGAAGCGCTGGATGCCATTGCGTTCGGAGGTTGTTGCAAACCGAGGCGCTCTACCAAAGCTTGAAAACGTGCACGGTCTTCAGCGCCATCAATAGCGTCCGGTGATGTTCCTAAAATAGGCACACCAGACGCCTCAAGCGCACGTGCTAAATTAAGAGGCGTTTGTCCGCCATAATGCACAATCACGCCCATCGGCTTTTCAATCGCAACCACTTCTAGTACATCTTCAAGCGTTACCGGCTCAAAATAAAGTCTGTCAGACGCATCAAAGTCTGTGGAAACAGTTTCCGGATTACAATTCAGCATAATGGTTTGATAACCCGCCTCGCGTAGGGCAAGTGCTGCATGCACGCAGCAATAATCAAACTCAATCCCCTGCCCAATACGATTAGGCCCACCGCCTAAAATCATAATCTTTTTGGAGATGTTATCTGGGCGCGCTTCACAATGCGACGCATAACAGGCGTATAAATAAGCCGTCTCGCTTGGAAACTCTGCAGCACATGAGTCAATACGCCGATACACAGGCCTTACTCCTAATGCGTGCCTATGTTCACGCACAGCGGCCTCATCAACGGATAAATGCTCAGCCAGATAAGCATCTGAAAAACCACGCCGTTTCAATGCACGCAATTGATGCGCATCGATATCATCTAAGGTATGGTGCTGAATAAATTGCTCGGCATGCACCAAGTCTTCAAGCTGCGCTAAAAACCAAGGGTCTATCTTAGACTCTTGATGCACCTCATCGAGTGTTAGCCCTTGCCTGAACCCATCCAGTAGCATCCACAGCCTATCTGGCGTTGGCTCACGCAAGTGCCCACGCAATACCGCCATGTCCTCCCCTTTAAAACGAGGCTCAAGACCAAGGTGACCTGTTTCTAAGCTACGAACAGCCTTTAGTAGTGCCGATTGAAAATTAGAGCCAATCGACATCACCTCCCCCACCGATTTCATCTGGGTTGAGAGCGTGTTTGGGGTTTGTGGAAACTTATCAAAGTTAAAGCGCGGAATTTTAACCACGACATAATCAAGCGCCGGCTCAAAAGATGCGGGTGTTAACCCACCGGTGATCTCATTTTTAAGCTCATCTAAGGTATATCCTACTGCAAGCTTTGCTGCCACTTTTGCAATTGGAAAACCGGTTGCTTTTGAGGCCAGTGCTGAGCTTCTTGATACCCGCGGGTTCATCTCAACGACCAGCAAACGACCATCCAGTGGATTAACAGCAAACTGTACGTTTGCGCCCCCTGTTTCAACACCCACCGCGCGCACAACTTTAAGGGTTGCATCACGCATGCGTTGGTATTCTTTATCCGTTAAGGTTTGGGCGGGTGCAACAGTAATGGAATCCCCCGTATGTACACCCATGGGATCTAAGTTTTCAATGGTACAAATAATAATGCCCTGATCGTTTTTATCACGCACCACCTCCATTTCAAACTCTTTCCAACCAATCACTGACTCATCTAGGAGCAGCTCACGGGTTGGAGAAAGTGCCAAGCCCTGCACACAAATTTCTTCAAACTCTTCACGGTTATAAGCAATCCCGCCACCTGAACCACCCATTGTAAATGATGGACGAATAATCGTTGGAAAGCCCAACTGTGCTTGCACCGACAACGCTTCTTCAAGACTATGCGCAATGGCTGAGCGTGGCATTTCAAGGCCAATTGACTCCATAAGTGCCCGAAACTTTTCGCGATCTTCTGCTTTATCAATGGCTTCTCGGTTAGCACCTATAAGCTCAACACCTGCATGCTCTAAAACGCCTTCACGCACCAAGTCAAGCGTACAGTTCAGTGCTGTTTGCCCCCCCATGGTTGGCAACAATGCATCTGGTTTTTCTTTTTCAATAATACGCGATACTTCCTGCCAACGTATGGGTTCAACATAGGTTGCATCCGCAAGTTCCGGATCGGTCATGATAGTTGCGGGATTCGAGTTCACGAGAATAACGCGATACCCTTCTTCTTTTAACGCACGAACTGCCTGAGTTCCCGAGTAATCAAACTCACATGCCTGCCCAATTACAATAGGGCCTGCACCTAAAATTAAAATAGACTCAATATCAGTTCGTTTAGGCATAACTGTCACACATCAACGTGTAAGGTGGCCTATTTTATCGTTTTTTTAATAACTTGTCTTCAAAAGGCATGACTTCAGCATGTAACTTTTGAAGACATCATGTCACCGGCTTTTACTCACATCAACGTCAACATACCCTCGAGCAGCACCGCGTCTCACAGGGGCCGCCCCTCGTCTTACAGGCACGCGTCCAGCAGGCACTGCATACACAGCCGCATCATCATCCGTTGCCTTATTACAGTTTCCTGCTGCCCCAAAACACTGACACGTGCCTGTTGTATTTTGCGCTGTTAACCCATTACAGCGGGCAGACACCCCACATGCACAGTTGGTTTCAGACCACTTGTTACAATCATTATCTCCACCACACCCACGTGCATGAAGGTTCAATGAGAACAATACAAGTAATACCGATACGACCCCCTTTCCAAACATACCTTTCTCCTTACCGTATGATTAATCGACTGTTTGTACTCGCATCTCTCCGACATCATCCCCAACAAGTGGCCTTCTACGCACAGGATTTGCACCGCGAATTCGCACAGAGCCAGAAGAACTCTCATGACACGCCCCCTCCGCCCCAAAGCATCGGCACATGCCAGTTGGATTTTGTGCTGTCACACCATGACATTTTGCACGCACCCCACATGCGCAATTATCTGGCTCCCATTCTTTACAATCAATTGTGTGGCTACAGCTTTCTGCATTCAGTTGAAAAGAAAAGAACATCAATAGCACACCTACCATCCAATGGGCTGGCTTATGCATAAGTGCTCCTATTGTCCAGTTGGGTCTTATTTATTAACTGTAGCTCAAAATGAGTTATGCAGTGAAACTCGTGTTGCTAGAAGGATGACGCAGATGGGGCTTAAAGCGGTTGCCAAAAGTATGTTGCTGTAGTTATCGGTTTGTTCTCTCGTGCTGTCATTGGTTGGTCAATGGATAGGCAGATGAAAAAAGCGCTTGTCTGTGATGCACTAATGATGGCCTTATTCCGGCGTAAGTTTCCCAAAGGGTTAATAGTGCATTCTGACCGAGGTAGCCAGTACCCATCAAAAAAATATCGTCACATGCTCAGAGACGATTGCCAAGGAAGCTAAACAAAGCATTTTTCAATATATCGAAGGCTATTATAATCAAATATGGATGCATTCTGCTATTGACTATAAGGCGCCATTTGAGTTTGAATGTGCAGGCTAAATCTCAGAAAGGGGTGTCCACTAAAACGAGGGAAGATCACCCAAATACTCATCGCTCAACTGAAGCAAGACTACTTAGACACAACGCCGAGTGATACCCAAAGCCTCTCGTGTGAATCACGCACAGCATCCGATGTATCCGTCACAGAGAAAGAGAGTGATTCGCCAGAGCCTACTGTCGAAAAAACTGCTTTTGAATTCCAGATAGGCTAAGCTCAATATCGATAGTACTCAGGTTTATACGGTCCATCCGTTGCAACATTAATGTAAGCCGCTTGCTCTGAAGTGAGGGCCGTTAACTTCGCACCAATTCTATCCAAATGTAATCGTGCTACTTTTTCATCAAGCTTCTTCGGTAAGGTATACACTTCCCTCTTGTACTGATTTGCGTGCCGAAACAATTCAATTTGCGCAAGCACTTGGTTGGTAAACGATGCCGACATCACAAAACTTGGATGCCCCGTTGCACAGCCTAAATTCACAAGCCGCCCCTCGGCAAGCACCGTCAGGCGCTTTCCACCGGGAAAAATCACTTGATCAACCTGAGGCTTCACATTCTCCCAGGTATATTGCCGTAAACTTGCAATATCAATTTCAGAGTCAAAGTGCCCGATATTGCACAAAATCGCTTGGTTTTTCATGCGCTCCATGTGCGCATGCGTCACGACATGATAATTACCCGTTGCAGTCACGACGATATCAACGTCCTCAGCCACATCGTCAAACCGCACCACACGATATCCTTCCATCGCCGCCTGAAGCGCACAAATAGGGTCAATTTCTGCAATCAAAACCGTCGCACCTTGCCCACGGAGCGCCTGTGCACATCCCTTACCAACATCTCCATAGCCTAAAACCAGCACTATTTTTCCTGCAATCATGACATCTGTTGCGCGCTTCAAACCATCTAACAACGACTCACGACACCCATATAAATTATCAAATTTAGATTTTGTGACCGAGTCATTCACATTCATCGCAGGCATACCAAGCACGCCGCTTTTTGCCATCTCATACAGTCGTGCAACACCGGTTGTAGTTTCTTCAGATAGCCCCTTAATGTCAGATAAAAGCTTGGGATACTCCGTATGCACTAAGGCGGTTAAATCTCCACCATCATCTAGCAGCATGTTTGGGGTCCAGCCATTTGGCCCCTCAATCGTTTGATGCACACACCAGGTATATTCTTCTTCAGTCTCACCTTTCCATGCAAACACAGGCACACCCGAGGCCGCTATTGCGGCGGCCGCATGGTCTTGAGTGGAAAAAATATTACAAGAAGACCACCGTACTTCGGCACCCAAGGCACACAAGGTTTCAATCAGCACGGCTGTTTGAATGGTCATATGCAGGCACCCTGCAATGCGTGCACCTGCTAGTGGTTTTGAGGCAGCAAATTCAGCACGCAATGCCATAAGCCCTGGCATTTCGGTCTCAGCAATCGCAATTTCCTTACGACCCCATTCAGCAAGACTTAAATCAGCTACACGGTAATCCGTTTGTTGCCCGGCTGCTCCCTGCATGTCCACCCTCCTTAGTTAAACGCGATACATCTGCACGTAACACATCTACTTTATCCAAACGCTCCCAAGGGAATATATCACGTCCATAGTGTCCAAGGGTTGCGGTTTGTCGGTAGATAGGTCTTAACAAATCATGATGCGCAATAATACCTGCAGGCGTTAAATCAAAATGCGTGTTAATCAGCTCAAGTATTGCGCCACTTTCAAGCTGACTTGTGCCAAATGTTTCGACATGAATCGACGTTGGCTCAGCAACCCCAATGGCGTAAGACACTTGAATCTCACATTTATCGGCAACACCCGCAGCCACTAGGTTTTTAGCCACATAACGCGCAGCATAAGCGCCTGAGCGATCCACTTTAGAAGGATCTTTACCTGAAAAACACCCCCCTCCATGACGTGCCATACCTCCATAGGTATCTACAATAATTTTGCGTCCTGTGAGTCCACAATCACCCAGTGGCCCACCAATTACAAAACGCCCCGTTGGATTAATTAAAAAACGGGTCTCTTTGGTTAACCAATGCTCTGGTAACACAGGCCTAATAATATGTGCCTCAACAGCTGATGTAAGCGCTTTTTGGGTGATATCTGGCGTATGCTGTGTTGAAAACACAATGGTATCTATCGCAACAGGCAGCCCATCTTCATAGCGAAACGTCAACTGACACTTCGCGTCAGGTCTTAACCACGAAAGCTCCCCACTTTTCCGAAGTTCTGCTTGGCGCGCCATTAAAAGGTGCGAATAAGCAATAGGCGCAGGCATCAGCATATCCGTTTCATTAGATGCGTAGCCAAACATCAAGCCCTGATCACCTGCGCCCAGAATATTTTTATCCGTTTGGTCAACGCCTTGTGCAATATCAGTCGATTGCTTACCAATTGCCGACAAAACAGCGCAAGACTCCCAGTCAAACCCCATATCCGAACTGTTATATCCAATGTCACGAATCACCCCTCGCGCAATCGCTTCAACATCAACCCACGCATTGGTAGAAATCTCGCCTCCAACCAGCACCATGCCAGTTTTTACAAAAGTTTCACATGCAACACGGGCATGCTGGTCTTGCTTTAAAATCGCATCTAACACTGCGTCTGAGATTTGATCGGCTATTTTATCTGGATGCCCTTCCGAAACCGATTCTGAGGTAAAAACATTCATAAAACTCACGGCGATATATCCTCAAATTTAAGCATGCATTAACGCAATAAATTGATCAAAAATACAAGTGGCATCATGTGGCCCCGGGCCTGCCTCCGGATGCCCCTGAAAACCAAATGCAGGGAAATGCTCATGCACAATGCCCTGTAAGCTATTATCAAACAACGAGCGATGCGTCACACGCAAACACTCAGGGAGCGATGCCTCATCAATAGCAAACCCATGGTTTTGGCTCGTAATCAACACCTGTTTTGGTGATTGGATATGAGCCACAGAGTGGTTAACTCCATGATGGCCAAACTTCATTTTAATGGCACGTGCACCACAAGCCAGTGCCAAAATTTGAAATCCAAGACAAATGCCAAACAAAGGCACTTGTGCTTTTAGCAAATCGCGCGCTGCCTGTATGGCATAGTCACACGCAGCCGGATCACCTGGGCCATTCGAGAGTAAAACCCCATCAGGGTTCATCGCAATCACTTCTCTCGCAGACGTTTCTGCAGGCACCAAAGTTAAGTAACAGCCTTTGTCGTATAAGCGACGCAAAATACTATGCTTTACACCAAAGTCATACACCACCACATGCAAACGCGGTGGTTCCGACTCCAGTGCCCACGCACCACGGCCTACATGCCAACGCTCTGTGGTTTTTCGAGAGACCACGCGTGCTAAATCAACCCCTGCAAGTCCCGGGTAATCTTGCGCTCGTTCAAGGGCATACGCAACATTATCTACATCCGTTGTAATACATGCAGACATAGCACCTTTATCTCGCAAATGATGCGTTAAAGCACGTGTATCAACGCCTGCAATAGCAACCACACGATGCTTTTTAAGAAAGTCAGGTAGGCTTTGTTC
>JARGNV010000009.1:18000-25469 GCA_029212465.1 Legionellaceae bacterium
AATTACTTGGCGGTGACACTTCATTTTGCAACACTAATCCCTCAGCCCACACACGAGAAGATTCCATATCTTCTTGGTTGCAACCTGTATTGCCCACATGTGCTGTGGTGAACATGACGAGCTGATGCGCATAGGAAGGATCGGTTAAAATTTCCTGGTAGCCGGTCATTCCTGTATTAAACACCAACTCACCGGCCGTACTTCCAGAAGCACCAACAGAAACGCCCTCAAAAACTGAGCCATCTGCAAGAACAAGTACTGCCGGTTGATTGATCATTTACAGTTTCATATCCTCAAAAAATTGTTTCACACGCCCAAACCACGAGTCAGACTTAGGAGAGTGTGCTCCCGGATTTTCATCTAGAGAGTCTTGAAACTGTTTTAACAACGCTTTTTGGTCACGTGACAGTTTCACAGGTGTTTCAAGTATCACACGACACAGCAAATCACCGGCGCCATGGGCACGTACAGATTTAATACCTTTCCCCCGCAGGCGAAACGATTTACCTGTTTGTGTTTCTGGCGGAATCTTTAATGCAACCCGTCCATCTAAAGTCGGTACGTCAATGGTGCCACCCAATGCAGCTGTCGTAAAGGCAATTGGCACTTCACAATGTAAATCTTTTCCATCACGCTCAAAAATAGCATGTTTTTTAACGGAGACTTGCACGTATAAATCACCGGTGGGTCCACCATGCAAACCTGCCTCACCTTCACCCGCCAAGCGCACCCTATCACCTTCATCAATGCCTGCTGGAACTTTAACGGTTAGCGTTTTACTGTCACGCACACGACCATGACCGTGGCACGATGTACATGGGTCTGAAACAACCGAACCTTCGCCATGACAATGCGGACAAGTTTGTTGAATCGAGAAAAAGCCCTGTTGAATACGAACTTGTCCTACACCATTACAAGTTTCACAAGTAGTTGGCTTAGTACCTTTCTTAGCTCCCGAGCCATCACACGGGTCACACTTCACATGACGAGGTACTGTAATCTCAACTTCTTTCCCGTGCGCTGCCTCTTCGAGTGTTAATTGAACACTCGTTTGTAAATCAGCGCCACGCTGCGCACGCGAACCCGCACCTGCAGCACCATGTGCACCCGCACGACCACCGGTGAAAATATTTTCAAAGATATCTTCAAAAACATCGCCAAAGCCGCCAAAGCCACCCGCTCCAGGACCACCAGGACCGCCCGCCATACCATCTACACCGGCATGTCCAAATTGGTCGTAGGCTGCCCGTTTTTCTTTGTCGGATAATATGGCATATGCCTTTTGAACTTCTTTAAATTTTTCTTCGGCAGATTTATCATCCGGATTTCTATCCGGATGATGTTTCATTGCGAGTTTACGATAGGCTTTTTTTATCTCTGCATCACTGGCGTCGCGTGCGACACCGAGAAGCTCATAATAATCTTGCTGTTGCATGAAATGATTCTCTCGGTGTAAGACTTAAGCTTTATCGCCTTTTTTGCCATCATCAGTATCGTCGACTTCTTCAAACTCAGCATCAACGACTGTCTCTTCTTCAGCACCTGCATCAGCTTTCTGTTCCGCTGCACCCGCATCTGCCGTTTGAGCATCCGCAGACTGCTTCGCATACAAGCGCTCAGCCATCGATGAAGACGCTTTATTAAGCACTTCAAGCTTTTCTTCAATTTCTGCTTTTTCATTACCTTTAAGCGCTTCTTTCAATGCAGAAACAGCTTCTTCAATGCTTTGTTTTTCAGACGCGTCAATATCATCTCCTAATTCTTTCAGTGATTTCTCAGAACTATGGATAAGGCTATCTGCCTGATTTCGAAGCTCAACCATTTCTTTAAACTTCTTATCATCTTCAGCATGTGCTTCAGCATCTTTCACCATTGCTTCAACTTCTTCATCACTCAAACCACTGGATGCTTTAATCACAATTGACTGCGCTTTACCGGTTGCTTTGTCTTTTGCTGAAACATTTAAAATACCATTCGCATCAATATCAAATGTTACTTCAATTTGTGGCACACCGCGAGGAGCCGCTGGAATATCAGCCAAGTCAAAACGACCCAGTGATTTATTTGCTGACGCTTGCTCTCGCTCGCCTTGTAATACATGCACGGTCACGGCCGTTTGATTGTTATCAGCGGTTGAAAACACTTGATTCGCCTTCGTTGGAATCGTTGTGTTCTTGTCGATGAGTTTTGTCATCACGCCACCCAGTGTTTCAATACCCAGTGAAAGTGGCGTCACGTCTAACAATAAAATGTCTTTCACATCACCCGACAATACAGCCGCCTGAATTGCAGCCCCTACAGCAACTGCTTCATCAGGGTTTACATCACGACGTGGTTCTTTTCCAAAAAATTCTTCAACCGTTTTCTGAACCAATGGCATACGGGTTTGACCACCCACCAAAATCACTTCGTTGATTTGTGATACGCTGAGCCCTGCATCTTTTAACGCTGTTTTACAAGGGTCTATCGTACGCGTTACAAGCGCTTCCACCAAAGACTCGAGTTTTGCACGCGTTAACTTAATGTTTAAGTGTTTTGGTCCACTTGCATCGGCTGTGATGTATGGCAAATTCACATCGGTTTGTTGTGAAGAAGACAGCTCAATCTTTGCTTTCTCTGCAGCTTCTTTTAAACGCTGTAATGCGAGCGGATCGCTATGCAAATCAATGCCTGAGTCTTTTTTAAACTCAGCTGCCAAATATTCAATTAACGCCAAATCAAAATCTTCACCACCTAAGAAGGTATCTCCATTGGTTGCCAATACTTCAAATTGGTGCTCACCATCCACTTCTGCAATTTCGATGATAGATACATCAAATGTACCACCACCCAAGTCATATACCGCAACGGTTGAATCACCCCGTTTTTTATCCATCCCGTAAGCAAGTGCTGCAGCAGTTGGCTCATTGATGATACGTTTCACTTCAAGTCCGGCAATACGACCTGCATCTTTTGTTGCTTGACGCTGTGAATCGTTGAAGTATGCAGGTACAGTAATTACGGCTTCTTTTACCTCTTTTCCTAAGTACTCTTCCGCTGTTTTCTTCATTTTTTTAAGCACTTCAGCTGAAATTTGTGGTGGCGCTTTATCTTCACCTTTAACGCGCACCCACGCATCACCATTGTCTGCTTTGACAATTTTGTAAGGCACCATTTTAATGTCTTTTTGAACAATTTTGTCTGAGAACTGGCGACCAATTAAGCGCTTAATTGCAAACAATGTATTATCTGGATTGGTAACTGCTTGACGCTTTGCAGATGGACCCACTAATACTTCGTCATCTGTATAAGCAACAATCGATGGCGTTGTACGGTGCCCTTCAGCATTTTCAATCACACGCACATCTTTTCCTTCCATTACTGCAACACATGAGTTTGTGGTGCCCAAATCAATTCCGATAATCGCTGACATAATATTTATGCTCCAATTTCATCAATCTAAAATATACCCCTGTGAACTACATATGAGGGGGACTTCTCTTATTTCAAGGGATTAGCTCGTTTTTTCTTTCGCGACAATCACGCGCGCTGCACGAATCACACGATCGTTTAGCTTATACCCCTTCTGAAACACGGCAAGCACCGTATTGGGTGCTGCATCTGCTGTTTCTTGCATGCTCATGGCTTCGTGCATTTCTGGGTTAAACGGTTCCCCCACAGGATTCAACTGCTCAACCTGCGCTTTTTGAAGCATATCCAAAAATAGCTTCATGGTAAGCGCTAATCCTTCGTGCATTGCTGCATCGCCATGTTTTTCTGCCAATTGCTCAGCCTGCTCAAGACTATCCACCACGGGCAACAAATTATTAATAAACTTTTCAAGCCCATAGCGATGTGCCTGTGCCACATCACGCTCTGAGCGACGTCGCAAGTTATCCATATCGGCTGTTACGCGCGTGAGTTTATCCCAATTGTCAGCCGCCTTTTTCTCAGCCGCAGCCAACTGCGCCTCAAGCGTTGCGTGGTCCGGGTGACCTTCGGCGGTACCGCCACGCTCACCACCGCCCTCATCGTCTTCATCATCAAAGAGCGCTTCCTCAAACTGCTCTTCCGCTTCATGCGCTTCTTTAATTTTTCCCCAATCTTTTGTTTGCTCGCTCATATTAATTTAACCGCCTTATCAATGTCAGGTTGCCCTTATAACTGGGGACATTTACTCAAAAATCAAGGGTATGTTGTTCATTTAGGCAATAACGTTGATAATAGGCGCCCTGAATCATCTTTTAATTGTTGTTTATGACACGTCCTTGGACACCTACATCTTGGCTAAGTTATCCAAATCCGCAAGCGCCCGTCTATCAAGATGAAGTGCTTTTGGACACAGTGCTTGCCAAACTCAACCAATATCCGCCTTTGGTGTCTAAAGCGCCTATTTTAGCACTTAAGCAAACCCTTGCTGACGCAGCAATGGGGCGCACCTTCATACTTCAAGGCGGTGATTGTGCGGAGTCCTTTCAAGACTGTCGTCCTGCAGTAATTCGTGCACAATTACAATTGATACGCCAAATGGCGCAGCTTATTGAGCGTCATATTCATCGGCCAACCGTGCCTATTGGGCGCATTGCAGGGCAATTTGCAAAGCCGCGCTCGCTTGAATACGAAACCAAAGATAATACAACGCTACCAAGCTACCGAGGCGATTTAATCAATGCGAAAGCATTTAATGCCAAAGCCCGCGAGCCCAACCCAAACTTGCTTCTCAAAGGATACGCATCGGCAAAACACACCTTACAATTTATTCACGCCATACAAAAAAGCGTTCCCTTTTATACCTCACATGAGGCACTCCACCTGCCCTACGAAGCTGCCCTAACACGCCAATGTGGCAAAGGGCTATGGTATAACCTATCCACACACCTCCCATGGATTGGCGTACGCACTGCACAAGTCGATGGCGCGCATGTTGAGTTTTTACGTGGTATTGAAAACCCCGTGGGTATTAAAGTTGGGCCAAGTATAACGCCCGAACACCTCATCGCGCTCATCAATACACTCAATCCAAACCAGGAAAAAGGCCGCATTTTGCTGATTACACGCCTTGGTACCAAACATGTTACTGAGCTTTTGCCAGCACTCATTCAGGCCGTTCAAGCACACATGCTTCCCGTTACCTGGTCGTGCGACCCGATGCATGGTAATACGGAAGTAACTCAAAAAGGTATTAAAACGCGACACATCGATAACGTTTGGCATGAGCTCAAAGAAACGTTACACATTCATGATGCGCACCAAAGTCACTTAGGCGGCATTCATCTCGAAATCACCCCAGACCCCGTCACCGAGTGCTTAGGCGGTAAAGGTGGGCCTACCGAAAAAGGCTTAGAAAAAGCGTACAAAAGTTTGCTCGACCCACGCTTGAACAAAACGCAGGCACTCGACATTGCACAAAGGTTTGGAGCTGCTTATCAAGTGTGATAAGCAACACTCAGCTCTCGCACAGCCTGAATCATCACTTCTAAATGCTCAGGTGGTACATCCGGTGTAATACCATGACCCAAGTTAAAAATATGCCCACTTCCCGAGCCATAAGCTTCTAGCACACGTTGAACTTCCGCACGAATACAATCAGGTGAGGTTAAAAGTACCGCGGGGTCTAAGTTACCTTGCAGTGCAACACGTGCACCTACCTCATGTCGCGCACGACTTAAATCACACGTCCAATCCACCCCCAAGCCATCACATCCTGTATCAGCAAGTGTACTCAACCACTGCCCACCCCCTTTGGTGAATAAAATGATGGGTATATCAGGATAAAGCGCTTTCAGGCGGCTTGTGATCATGTTTAAATAATCACAAGAAAATGCTTCAAAGCGTGATGTCGTTAAAACCCCTCCCCACGTATCAAACACCATCAGTGCATTCGCACCTGCTTTAACTTGCTCACTTAAGTAGTCAACAATTGCGTCGGTGAGCTTTTGGAGTAACGTATGCATAGCCTCAGGATGCATATACATAAAACGTAAAACATGCTTAAAGTCGCGACTGCCTCGCCCCTCAATCATATAACACGCCAAAGTCCACGGGCTGCCAGAAAAACCAATCAGCGGCAACTCGCTCGGCATGCTCTCACGAATCAGTTGCGCTGCCTCCATCACATAAGCCAGCTCATCAGACGCTTTAGGCACGCGCAGTGCTTCTACTTCAGCAACACGTCGAATGGGACGCGCAAACTGTGGGCCCTCGCCCTCTTGAAACGACAACCCAAGCCCCATTGCATCTGGAATGGTTAAAATATCAGAAAACAAAATGGCAGCATCCAAGTCAAAGCGTCTCAGTGGCTGAAGCGTTACTTCACAGGCAAGTTTTGGTGTTCTGCAAAGCGTCATAAAGTCACCTGCTGTTTTACGCACCTCAAGATACTCTGGCAAGTAACGCCCTGCTTGCCGCATCACCCATACAGGTGTGCGCTCAACAGGTAACCGTTTTAAGCTACGTATAAACAATGATTCTGATACATCTCGCATAAAAAGAAACCCTCAAGCAACGCAGATTTGTCTTAAAAAAGTGGTTATGTTACAGCAATTAAAGCGCGAAACAACAAGTACCACGCCACCCTGAATACTAAAGTAGCGTTTGACTTACCTCTCTATTGTATTTATAATAAACACCCTGTTTATAATATGTTAGGAAAAGCCATGGCACTGACACAAGCGCAAGCACAACAATTATTAAGTACATACAAACCCCTCTATGATACCACTCAACTAGAAGTTACGAGTAAGAAAGGGGGATACTTCGTACCGCCAGGACCCAATGGTGGAGCCTATATTCAAGTACATGAGAACAGCGCATTAAGAAAGGCTTTTATTCCTGAAATACTCAACACATTGACGTCAATTGCGAACAATACTGAGTTTACGCCTCAGGCGCTTGATAGCCTGCTGACGCACTTCACCCCCAGCAAACTCACGACGAACGAAGGGGCCACTGCGTATTTAGAGCAACTCATCGCATTAAAAGAAAATGGTAAAGAAAATACATTTCTTGAGCACACAATTGACCACTTCACACCTCATCAAAACAAAGACGCGCTTCGTCAATTCCCTGAGGCACTTGCGCAAGCCAAACAGCAATCCGAAGCTCGGTTAAATCTTAACAAAGAAATTAAAGAAGTCGGAGAAGCCAAGGAAGCAAAAAAAGCCAGGGAAGCGGCAGCTGGAAAGCTCATTGCTGAAACAATCTATGGACAACGCAACACATTAAAAAGCAAAGCTGCAGAAAGAAAAACTCGCGACACCATAGTAAGAATTTTGCAAGACGTAGAAAAGGTAATTGACTCAAAAGAGCCAAAGAAAGAAACATCGACGCTAACCACTGAAAATAGCAGCGATGCAACGTTTTACATCAACTGCCTTGCAAGTATTGCAGCAATCGGTGGCGCAGCTATCTGTATTGCGGCGCTCGTAACCGGGCAACCCCTTGCTGTAGTCGCTGTAAGCCTTGCACGTACAGCCATTGGCTTCATGGCT
>JARGNV010000009.1:25479-68462 GCA_029212465.1 Legionellaceae bacterium
ATAGGCCCAGCTATGGTGCTGATGAAAGCAATACAGAGCAAACCCTAAGTCCCAACACGCTCTAAACAAATAATAACAGGGGTCGGTCCCCCAGCCCCTGTTATTGTTTACTTATCACACAAAAGCCGTTATGTTACGGCGCACCGTTGTTTTAAAGTAAAAACATGAACTATTTACGCATTGAAGGTTTGCGCATCGAAGCGCGCATTGGTGTGCATGCTTGGGAGAAAAAAATCAAACAAGCGCTGTTAATTGATCTTGAAATTCCCACAGACTTTAGTCAAATAGACGATAAGATTGAGCGGGCCATAGACTACGACGCCCTTTGCCAGCACGTCACCGAACTTGTGCAATCCACACAGTTTAATTTAATCGAAACAGTCGCAACCCACATACAAGCATCCCTTCAAACCACTTTTAAAATTAAAACCGCAACCATCCGTGTGAGTAAACCTCATGCAATTCATAATGCAAATAACATTTGTGTTGAAATAAAACACGCAAAAGATTGACTTCTTATCACCCTTGCTTTATTATTGATCACCATTTTTAAATTTAACACAGAGGTTATCATGGTATTGACAGCAAAGCAGGCACAAAATCTCCTCGATACATACAGTAACGCGCTAAGTGCATTACAGCAAAGTATTGAAAACAACCAAGGGCAATATCAATATGTACCACCAAGTGGTGGTTTTGGTGCGGCGAAATCAACACAGAACGAGTTGCGCTCGCAAATCATTGGCGAACTCTTAAACACGCTTAAAGCTATTGCCAACAAGGAAAAAGGCTTTGAGCCAAGTGATGCTATCGCTCCTCATCTCCCTCAAAACGAACAGCTAAACAATGTAACAGCTCGAGAAGCGTACCTAGACTACCTACTTGATTTAAAATACGAGCAGGATAAAAAAAATTTCGTCAGCGATACAATTGAACACTTCGTTTGGTCAATAGCTAAAGAGCATCGTGAACTATTAGCCGGGGAGAAAGGTAACCTTAGTTTTTTAGCTGCGATGCAACAGGCAAAGCCAGCTTCTCGGTTAGAAATAGATAACGCTGCGAACTTACTCATAAAAGTAGGCAGAAGACATGCAGTCCGAGCAAAAGCAAGAAGAGAGACTGAAGAAAATGCTGCAACCTTACTCACAAAAGTAGGTAAAGGACATGCAGTCCGAGCAAAAGCAAGAAGAGAGACTGAAGAAGCGCAAAAACAAAAAGATCAAAAAGAAAATGGCGCTCAAAAAACCTCTGAAAGCAGCAGCGATGCAACGTTCTACCTCAACTGCCTTGCAAGTATCGCAGCAATTGGTGGTGCGGCTATCTGTATTGCAGCGCTCGTAACGGGACAACCGCTTGCTGTAGTCGTTGTAAGCCTTGCACTTACAGCTATCGGGTTTATGGCTTATAGACCTGACTATGGTACTAATACAGGTAACGAGCAAAAAGAAGAAATGACGCCCGCTCCTAATTAAAACCACTGCTCAAAACCTTGTCTTTGCGAAGCCATTTGTGGCTGAAGCAACCCAGCGACCATAAAAAGTCGCTGGGTTGCCGCACCACTCGCTACGCTCGGGTTCGCAACGACAGAAATTTATGCGCCAAATCATAGTCCAGAGACATAGTTGATGACGGTTTTTTCAAAGACAACAGTCTAATACACTCACCCTTGAGCCGCCCTCAGGAACGACCTTGCCGCCAATAGGCTTTGCCATCAACTCTTTCCGTGCGCTCAAGTCAAGTACGTTACTGACGCCGCTACGGAGTGCCGTCGGCACATCTCCTTTCTTTGAAGTATTCGTTGATTTTTGGCACTCAGAAGGCAATATCTTTTCTGCATCAAAGCGATATACATTCGCAAAAGTTAGCAAGGCATTTACAATCATAAGTGCCGCTCCGACAGCTGGGTTTAGCACCACGCCAAAGCCAATTGAAAGGACTGTAGGCGCCGACATTGCCATCGCATTATAAGCAAAACTAAATGCAATATTTTGCTTGATATGGTTGGATGTTTTTCGAGATATTTTGAATAAATCAAGTATGGGTAACAGCGACTCAGAAAGTAACACCGCATGCGCCCCTTGCTGCGTTCCAGCGTTCCCGCCTTCGTGTGCCACTACAAGCCCAAAATGACTTTTCGCAACCACACGCGCATCATTGCCGGCATCCCCAATCATCATGACATGATGCCCTTGCTGTTTCAGTCGCTCAAGATGCGCTTGCTTTGAATTACTCCCTTCAATGGTGCAGTCAGAAAAAACGTGCGTTTTATCCACAGGAATTCCAAACGCTGTCGCATAGTCCTTGGCGGTTTTCTCATCCGAGCCTGTACACAAACACACTTTCTTACCTTGTGCTTGCAAGCCTCGCACCATCTCATACGCGCCATCACGAATTTTATCCTCAAGCACAAGATGCCCCACGAGCTTTCCATCCTCGGCTAAATACACCACACTCTCACCGAGTGCACTACGCTTTACATCAAGTGCTGCATCCGAAATACCTAGCTCTTTCATCATCAAACGGTTTCCGAGCACATACTCTTTATCTGCAGCGCCATCTTTTCCTTTAAATAATACCCGGTGGCCATTATGCGTTGAACTTAAAGCCTTGCACGCCCCTCCTTCAAAAGGTGGGCCACTTTTAAGGGCCTTCACTTCGTCTTTAGATAGGTTTTTGGCTAGCTCGTTTGCCGCATCCTTAATAGCAACAGCGGCCCAGTGCTTTTCTTTTGCCTCGAGGTGCGCCATGAGCATCAGTAGTGCTTGGCTTCTGTCAGGGTTTTTTACTTTAGGGCGGCCGCATGTTAACGTACCGTTCAAGTCCAGCATGATGCAATCAACTTTTTCAAGCACTTCAAGCCGCTCTGGCTCCCGCATACTAATGCCTGTTTTTTCTATTTTCTTAACACCAACATGCGTTACAAGCGGTATAATAAGCCCCAATGTACATGGGCAACCAAGAACCAGCCCACACGCAATTATCTGAGTGGCAAGCACCCAAGAAGCAAAATACAGTCCAACCAAAAGCCCTGATAAACCTGCAGCACCCACAATAATCGGCACAAAAAATTGTAACCAATACGTCACACTATTAAGCGGCTTCTTCTCCAATGTTTGATTAATTTTAGCACTTAATATGGCGCGGTCTTCACGCGCTAAAAAAGAATCATTGGCAGCCGCTGTAACCCGAAATAGTAACGGCGCTGAAATAGACACAAGCTTCGTGCCCGCAGGATATAACTGCCCCAAAACCAATTGCTTTGATTGGTTCGAGCCTGTTTGATACAAGCTTGAAACCAGGCCCACGCCCGACTCAAACCGACCGTCCACCCCGAGCATATCCCCGGGCGATAAAAGCAAGCAGTCTCCTGGTTTCACCGTATCAAGTGACACCCATGTACCATCAGCAAGCTTTACTTTTTGAGGTGCATCTTCTTGCAAGCGGCGCACACGCAAAAGTTTTGCTTTAAATGCATCTGAAATGGCAATTCCTGTATGTCGAAACCCAAAAATTAAAAGTCCCGCTTCAAACATCATCGGCAATGCGGGCATAAAAAGCGCCCCTAATGAAACGCCTAAAATAACAGCTGTACTGATTGAGAAAAGGGTATCCATCGTCCAGGCCCCCTTCCAAAACTCATAATAAGCGCGACGATAAAAAGGCCTACCTAAGGCAATTGTTAGACCCGCACTGAAAAGAGACAACAAACACATCCATGCAAAGGGCATGGTTGTGAAAATAAAAGGAAGTAGTAGTAAAATAGCTCCGGCAGAGAGCCCTAACGCGCCCTTTGCTGCATGCGAGAGCGATTTTTTCTTTTTGGCAACCACTGTTGAAGGGACACAATCAAAACCGATTTTCCTCAGCGCCGAACAAACCAGCTCGTCGACTGAACTTGCGTCCAAGTCTTTAAAAGCTTCTTCATCATCTTTTAATTGAACGGTGAGTGTTTTAGTGAGTACATCTATACGTGCATAATCTTTAAATGGCGTGTCACTCAGTGCACCTGTCACTGTGCCTGCACAAGCAGAGCACATGATATCTGGTACCTGGTAAGTATGAATCGACATCTGAAAAACTCTACAACTTATGCATCCATTCTTCTAATAATGCCTGAAACACGCTCGCTTTGTGCTATCTCAGACTTGATTTGTTCTGCTTTTTGGCGAGAAGGAAAAGGCCCCATCACAACCCGATACCAAACGCCTCCTTGTTGCTTGGCGGTTTTAATACTGGCATCAAACCCTCGCATAATCAGTGATGCCTTCATCTGCTCGGCATCTTCCTGTCTTTGGAAAGAGGCAAGTTGCACCAAATACGTATACTTAGATATCGGCTGAACCTGTGCTGCACTCTCTACTTTCAGGGATTGTGGCGCCACGACAGCCGCAGGTACCTTAGGTTGTTGTGGCGCCACAGGCGCTTTAACTGGCGGTTGAACTGCCACAGGCTTTGCTGGTAATGCCGCTTTCTCTTGTGTTAACAGCGTATAAAACTCAAGCTTCGGTTTTGGTAAGTCAGCTGTTTTAACAGATGGTCCATCAAGCACTTCTAACGACTGACTCCCCCCAAAAAACAATTGAGCCGCTTTTGTAATGTGCGCTGGAGAATAAAGCCACGCTGCTAAATACCCGCACACAAAAGCCAGAAAAAGTCCCATAAAAAAGTGCTTCTGCGACTGCTTGCGCATGCGCACACTAGAGCGTCCTGTATTTCTTTTTGTATTTGGGTAATTCGCCATTACATGCTCTCAGGGGCCGATACACCAAGCAGTTTAAGCCCGTTTCGTAATACCTCACGCACAGCAAATATTAACGTTAGGCGCGCACAACGAAGCGCTTCCTGCTCACACAACAACGAAATAGCATTATAATAGGCATGCAACGCATTCGCCAGCTCTCGCAAATAATAAGCCACCTGATGCGGTTCACACGCTTTAGCCGCCAGTGCGATAACATCCGGATAACGCTCAAGCTGTGCCATTAACGCAACTTCATGCGTATCTGTTAACAATGCCGCATGCTGAAGGCCTATGTGCTTATCAAACGACATGCCACGCGTTTTTAGCTGCCGAAATACACTGCTAATACGCGCATGTGCATATTGAATGTAATACACCGGATTATCGCGTGACTCAGATTTTGCCAAGTCTAAATCAAAATCCATATGCTGCTCGGGCTTTCGCATCACATAAAAAAAGCGGGCGGCATCACGCCCAACTTCATCACGCAACTCACGAAGCGTTACAAAAGAACCACTACGTGTTGACATCTGCACACGCACACCTTCTCGATATAAAATCGCAAACTGCACCATAAAAACGCGTAAAGCGGTTTCATCATGACCTAATGCTGTGACAGCGGCCTTAAGACGCTGAATATAACCATGGTGGTCAGCGCCAAATAAGTCCATCACAACATCAAAACCACGATCGTATTTATCCCAATGATACGCAACGTCCGATGCAAAATAAGTTGGTTCACCATTGGCACGCAACAGCACACGGTCTTTTTCATCACCAAATGCAGTCGAGCGGAACCAAAGTGCGCCTTCTTCTTCAAAAGTAAAACCAGCCTTTGTTAATGCATCAATACCCGCCTGAATTGCACCCGCGTCAAGCAATGAGCGCTCAGAAAACCAGTTATCATATTCAACGCCAAACTCTGCTAAATCAGCTTTAATATCTGACAAAACACTGTCTAATGCAGATTGATGAAACAGTTTAAATCCTGCCTCGCCAAGTAATGTGCGAGCAGACATAATGAAGGCATCAATATATTGTTCTTTATCCCCCCCCTCTGGTGCATCTTTGGGTAGGTCTTTGGTAATCTGAGACCAGGGATGTACGTATTGCTGACTATGCGCTGCATGTAATTGCTCAGCAATGTCGCGCACGTACTCACCCTGATACCCATTTGCTGGAAATATAACCGGCTCCCCTGCTAACGCCAAATAACGTGCCCATACACTCACCGCCAAAATATTCATTTGTCGGCCTGCGTCATTTACGTAATATTCTCGCGTTACCGTATAACCTGCCATCTCGAGCAAGTTTGCAAGGCTTGCACCAAAAGCAGCACTTCTCCCATGTCCCACATGCAAAGGCCCTGTTGGGTTAGCCGATACATACTCCAAGAGCACCCGCCGGTTATGACCCTCAAGACTTTTACCGTAGTCATCCCCCTCTTGAAACACACGCTCCAAAATAAAAGATGCGCGCGCAGCTTCATTCATAAAAAAATTAATAAACCCAGGTGGCGCAACTTCTGCATGCTTTAATACATCGTGCATGGGTAAAGCCGCGACTATTTTTTCAGCCAGTGCCATAGGTGCCATACGCGCAGGCTTTGCAAGCATTAAGGCGAGGTTCGTTGCGAAGTCGCCATGCTTCGCATCTTTGGTTGCATCCACTTTCACATGAACAACCGCATCTTCAGGAATAACTAACGATGCTTTTAACGCACTCACAGCTTGCTGCAAAAGCGCTTCAATAATTGCTTTCATAATAATTGATTACGTCTTGATCTCAAAAGTGCTATTATGCGCTTTTTCGGGCCGACTTAAAAGCAGAACACCCCCTCACCGGTCTTAACACCGTCAACCCCATGAGTCAGTTTTATTATTCCTCACAATGTGTTATATTTACACCTTTTGGAGTAGCTTATCATGCCTGCATTAGCAATGGTTCAATTTGGTGCTGCACAAGATGTTACTGCTGGCTTTGATAAAATGTTCAGAGCAAAAGAGCATGAAGGCTTTGACGTACGCTTTATTGACGCGCTAAACCTTTCAGAAGACGACCTTGCCTTTTTGAAAAGCAAACACTTGAAGCAAATTAACTTCATTAGTCACTCATTGAGTTGGCAGCCATTTAGTTCTACGAGAATTCCACATGCACAACGCCGTATTGGAGATGCAACGCTTGATACTGCCATTGAACTCACAGAGTGGTTATCTGCAATAACCCATGCAAAAAAATTCAACTTTTACTCATGCGAAATAGCCGATAAAACTTTAAAAAACGGTACTGAATTACGAGATGTCGTACAAACATCCGACGCAGGAGGCGTTGTACGTACAGTTGATTTAACAGACCAACTCTCTAACTTTAAATCTAGACAAGGGTTTTTCAACCCTCTTGCAAAGAGAGCTGAAGCATATGTGAGCAGCTTTGATGTATTGGTTGCAGCGGTGGCTCGTGGAAAAATGAAAAACCCTTACTATGCGCCTTATACACCCCTTGAGTGCGGTGGACAGGTAAGTCTCGGCGACCCAGAAAATAGTGCCGAACTGGCGAGCCCTCGCGTCAGTATACGCCGCGAAGAAGCACATCCATACTTACAAAGCTTGTATACGCAACAAGGGGTGGAAACGCCTTGCGTACAACGCGCTGACGAAAGAAATACAAAACGGTTACTCGACAACAAGAGAACAGGAAAACACACCATTGCATGGGATAGACGACTTTTCTTATTCACAGGGGATGAGCAGTCAAATATCGGGGCTACCCTAAACATCTCACCTGATGAGCTGCAGTCAAAGCCTGGCGGCTGACAATACACGCCATCACCGAACGCATTATTATACAATAGGTGCAATTGTTTTACTTATTTTTACCTATAATAATAGTAAATGACTTTTGTGAGCATACAATGTCTGGCAAGAAGAAAAATAGAAAAGGTAGTGCGTCTCCTATGCCGAACCGTAGTCCTGATTTTGTAAAGTATTCGGCAACGAGATTTTCCCCTATTCCTGATGCGGGGAGTCATAGCTCTCGTACTCACACACCGCTTTCTACACCTTCCCCTGTTCCTGAAAATCTCTCTAAAGTTGCAATTATTTTGCTCAATGACGCGCATGAAAAAGACGTATCCGAGGCAGCACTTACAATGCAAGCCGCAAAAATAAGAAGAGACGGCAACGAGGTTCGTTGCATCAATATGATAAATTGCACGGTAGAAGATTTGCATTTTTTATATGCATCTGAGTTATCTGAAATTGCAGTAGTGGGACATTCAAGTGCTGTTGACCCCGATGGCAGAACCTACCTACCAATGAGGCAACGTAAGGTGGGAAACCTTCGAGTCAATGCGGTGGGTCGCTTAATGGAAATGTTAGCGCATTATACAAAAGCGTCTCGTTATGTATTTTACCCATGTGAAATAGCAGATAGATTTGTAGACCAAACGACTGAGTTACGTGAACAAGAAAATCCTGGCGGAAGTACGACACATCATCGCGCATTGGAAGAAAACCGGGATATTGAGGAGCTCGCAAATGACAGCACCACCTCAACCTTGGATGTTATCCGAGGGTACATCCAAAATGGCCTCATCGTTAATCCACGGCGAGAAACGAATGAAACAACGCTCGAAGGCCAAGTTGGCCCAGGCGACCCTAGCAGATCGCCAAATCCGGCAAGCCCACGAGGCTCCATTAGCCGTGAAGAAGCAAGAACTCTAATCGGCGCATCAGACTACACAACGAGTCGACAGGAAAGAAAACGTGCTGACAAACTCGAAACACGGGGCAAAAAAGCACTCGCAAAAACAGACTGGGAGCTGCAAACGATTCGTCTGTCAGAAGAAAGCGCTAGCAGTCGGTTTACAGAAAAAGTAAGCCTTAATAAATTTATAACGGCTTATAATGTGTGGAAAACAAGAATGATACGCAATCAAATCCAAAAAGAGACTAGCGAAGATAAGCGTGACTCACAACATACGCCACGCAAAAAATAAGCGTATGCGTTCTGTTTGTAGTCACTTTAGGGGCGCAATAGCCCCTTGCCTTATTGGTTAAATCTCGAGATAATCCACAGCCAAATATCGCCACACACCAGTATTCACATTATTTATCAATTAGGTGCCGCATGGAAAAACAACTTTTCACTTTTATTTATAATCATTGGCCTCTGTGGCTCGCCTTTGTAGGCGTGCTCATTTTAATGATTATCAACGAGCGTATCACCCAAAAGAAAGGCCCCAAAAACCTCTCGCCCAATGCAGCTGTTGATGCCATTAATCATGAAAAAGCGGTTATCATTGATATGCGTGACAGAGAATCATTTCGTCAAAGTCACATCGTAGATGCCAAAAATATCCCCAATGCGACAGCCGAGCAACTTGAAAAATACAAAACAAAACCCTTTATTTTAATCTGCGCACGTGGTTTGCAATCTTCCGCCCTAGCAGTTAAATTACGCAAACAAGGTTTCACCGAAGTCATGGTTTTAACCGGTGGCATCACCGCGTGGAAGGCTGCAAGCCTACCTCTAATTAAGGGCAAGAAAGAAGCTAAAAAAGCATCCAAAAAACAAAAATAGGACAGTAATACCATGGATACAAAAGATACTCCAGAAAATGCACCTGCAGGTGCTGAAGCACAATTTGTAATTCAACGTGTTTATGTTAAAAATTTATCATTTGAAACAACCAACACCCCCCATGTATTTCAAGAAGAGTGGACACCTGAGTTAACGCTCGACTTAAATACAACCCATACCGCACTGGATGATAATGGCGCTTATGAAGTGGTTTTAACGGTGACTGCAACGGTTAAAAACAAAGAGACAACCGCCTTTTTAATTGAAGTACAACAAGGTGGGATATTCACCATTACAGGTGCGGAGTCCGCACAACTAGATCACCTCCTCGGTAGTTTCTGCCCAAGCTTGTTGTTCCCTTATGCACGTGAAGCCATCACAACTGAAGTGGTGCGCGGTAGCTTCCCACAGCTTGTACTCGCCCCCATCAACTTTGATGCTATCTACATGCAACAGCAACAAGAAGCAGCACAACAGTCTGAAGAGACAACGCACTAGGCCATGACAACCCCAACGTTTGCTATTCTTGGGGCCGGCTCGTTTGGAACAGCCGTTGCCATACATCTAAGTATGCACGGCCTGCCCGTACGATTATGGGGACGTGATAAACATCACGTCCACGTCATGGCAAAAGCACGCGAAAATACACACTACTTACCCGATATTACTTTTCCAAAGCCACTCATACTAGAATCAGACCTTGAGGCATGTGTTAACTGCGCAACCCATGTGATTGTTGCTGTTCCCTCTCATGCATTTGGCGAGCTACTACAGTTACTCCCTCAAAATATCAAGCACCTCGCCTGGCTCACAAAAGGGCTCGACCCTCAAACAAATCACTGCTTAAGCGAGCTGGTTGCAGCAAGATGGGGAGAAGACTTTCCGATGGCCGTGATTTCAGGCCCTTCTTTTGCCAAAGAGCTTGCAAAAGGACTCCCAACGGCCGTTGTCATTGCCGGCAACAACAAAAATCACATGAGCGCACTGCACCAAGCCTTACATCATGCGCACTTGCGTGCATACTTTAGCCACGACCTCGTCGGCGTACAATGTGCAGGCGCCGTTAAAAACGTCCTTGCCATTGCCTGTGGTATTAGTGATGGACTCAATTATGGTGCCAATGCAAAAGCTGCCTTAATTACAAGAGGTTTGGCTGAGATGGCACGCCTTGGCACAGCTCTTGGCGGACTCTCTGAAACATTCACGGGCCTCTCAGGCCTTGGAGACTTGGTTTTAACCTGCACCGATAACCAATCTAGAAACCGCCGCTTCGGCTTGCTTGTTGGGCAAGGAGAAGCCATTCTTGCCGCAGAAAAAGCCATTGGACAAGTTGTAGAAGGCAAGCATAACGCACAACAAGTGTGTGCTCTCGCTAAAGCGAATGGTCTAGACTTACCCATTTGCCTTGAGGTAGATGCACTGCTTCAAGGGCTGCAAACACCTGACGCTGCTGTACAAAACTTATTAAATCGCCCAGCAAAAAGCGAGTAATAGTTTCTATTATTGACCAACATGGTATAATTGACAGCATTTATGCTGCTTGGCAACCCCTTCAACAGCTCAATAAATATGCGCGAGAAAACTCATGTTGTCAGAAAAAACGTTATTAAGCACCTTAGATGCCTTATATGAAGCAATTCATAGAGAAAAAAGCGCTAAAGAGAATGCTACCCCCACGCAAAGTAGATACCCGTTCGAGTTCCAGCGCGACGCGATGCTCATTAAGCAAATCGCCCTACTCGATTACTTAGATACAAAAATCGAATCTCATCGATGGTCTAACGCGCAAAAAAAAGAAGGCGCACTTAAAAAACTACACGAGACAAAGGCACTATTTGATTACTTTGGCACAGAAAGACAAAAGACAGATAGGCTAAATAGGCTTAACTACGCCCAAATAGTCGCAATACCCAATGCGCTCGAAAACGTATATAGCGAATCACCAGTCACCAATGGATACTTTGTTTCATTGATAGAGCAGTACATACGCTATCTCGCCCAAGGAGAAACAATTTCGAGTTTGCCAGGACTATTTGGCTACAATTTAGAAAAACAGTTAGAACGAATCTTGAGTATATACAACACTCAAGAGGAAAGTCATACTCAAATCATCCCTATGCCAGATAGCGTCAAAAACCGCTTCCAATATATCATAGATATCACAACGCTTCTCACAAAGCCTGAAGCAAGAACAGGCGATGGCCTCCCTACCAAAGAGAGTATTCGACTCATTAACATGCTCAAATATTTGAACAAATCAAACGAAAGACATAATTATGTAGCACATCAAAAAAACGGTCAGATAACTGTAAGTTTTGAGGAAACTCAAAGAAACCTACAGGCATATTTCAGCCAAACCACAGAGAAGTGGCGACAGCTATGTGGGCCTACACAAGAAATTGATATTTACTCACTACAAACAGAACTTAGAGTACTAGAAGGGCAAGTAAAGAAAGGTGATGTCAATCCAATGGAAAACACGACCTTGCTCTCTCTTGCACAACACCTCCTGCATTATACAAGAGATGATCACGAAACAATTCAAACGTCGTTTGAATTGCTCTTAGACGAGGTGCTTCGAAAGCATTACCAACCCAAAACAAACGTATCTCAAAAACCCTCCTCGGAAATAGAAAACCATCCTACAGCACCCTCCTTTCACATTTTAAATGGCTTTATTGCAGCACTCGGTGTTGCAGCCGTTGCTGTAGCATTTCTTGTCTTTAATGCTGTAAACCTTGCAACAGCAGGTATTTTACTTGCATGTGCAGGTGCCACGGCAGTAGCAATCGGCGGGTATGGCTTGTTCTCAAAAGCGAATGAAGCATCTGTAGCCCCTCTTTCACATACAAAAGCGCCAGCGCTTTAATCCTACCAACCTCCAATAGATAAAAAGAGCCCACTCGGGCCCTTTATTTTTGGAAACACAGAGAAAATAAACAGGTTAAGCGCTCTCGCAGCATACTCAATGCAAACTAAGTATGTGGAGAAACAGACCATCCAAACAACAAACTTGGATGACCCGAGTAAATGCGGTCAAGTTGGTGGAGGCAAATGTCAACAGGCCCTAATCCAAATAAGCTGCTGTTTCGCTCGATGCCACACCCAAAATCTTGTGATATCGCGCAAGGCTTCTGTCAGACCAAGGCGTACGTGTATCATCTAGCAAGTGCGCGTCTAAACCATCTGAGAGTTGCTTTGCGGTATCAAGCATAATGGTCAAGCGCTCATCATCAATACTTGGGTTGCCTGACGCTTCCATAAACAAACAAAGACCACGGACACTAAACGCCCCCATATTTTGTAAGTCGAAAATACCACTTTCTGTAGCAGTTGCCAAACTACAAATAATGGGGCCTTGTCCATTCAAAGATTGATGACGATGAAACAATTGCCCTTCTCCAAAACGTAATCCCGCGGCTAAAATGCTTTGAAGTAACTCATAGCCCGCAAGCTTTCCATCATCTTTTGCTAATAAGAAAAGCATCAAAGATGGTGGTTTGGGTGTCTCTTTTTCACTCAAATCTTGAGCGACTGTTTCTTTGGGAGCAGAAGATGGCGGCGCACTGGTTTTTACCCGCGGGGAAGCCTCGGGTGTAATACTCGCCGCATCATCAGCAACTGGCGCCACAACAGGCTCCGACTGTTTCTTTTCTGAGGCAGCGCCCCCTTTATATTCTGCGCGCACCTTTCGAACCGCAATAATGTCATCTTGTTGAATCTCTGGTTGGGCGGCTTCAGCGCGATAACGACGTTGTCTCACTTTCTCTCGACGCTTAGTTGTAAACATGCGCAACAATGCAAACATAACCCCTATTAAAAGCAGTACATTCAATATAAGGCTCCAGTTTGTCATGAGTGACTCCTTGTCTAATTAAGCCGTCTGTGCCTGAGGCACATAACTTTTTAACTGCAGAGAAAACTGACGCAATGCATCCACGCCAGATGCTTCTGCTTGCTTACACCACTGCTGCAACGCCTCAATCAATTCTTTTTGAGAAGTTGCTGTTTTCAACCAAATTTCTTGTAATGATTGCCTATAATCATACACAACTCGCAGCGCTTCAAAACGCGCTAACACGGTTTCAAGGCACGAGGTTGCTCGAGGTGACAGTAGTGCCTCACGTCTCCGCAATAAAATACCCGCCTTATTCAACAGTGCTTTATCTGTTTTATTCATCGATGACTGCTGCTTTTCAAGTTTCACAATAGGTCGTACCACACGTTTATAATACTGTGACATCACCTGAAAACGGTTGCCAACCACAGCGCGCACCGTTTCTAAATCAACTTGTATCTTTTGCTTGTCTTTTGCAAGGCGAGGAGGCAATTTTTTCACTTTTGCAAGTCCGAGAAAAGACAAGCAACGAATGTAAAACCAACCAATATCAAACTCCCACCATTTCACAGAAAACTTAGCAGAAGAAGCAAATGTATGGTGGTTATTATGCAATTCTTCGCCACCAATCCAAAAGCCCCATGGAATAATATTGGTAGCTGCATCGTCAGATTCGAAATTGCGATATCCAAAGTAATGTCCAACACCGTTAATGACGCCTGCCGCCCAAAATGGAATCCAAAGCATTTGAAGCCCCCAAATACTGAGCCCCGGCAAACCAAATAACAGTAAGTCAATCAAGAGTGTAACGACAACACCTTTTGCAGAAAAGCGTTTATATACATTACGCTCAAGCCAATCATTCGGTGTGCCATGGGCATACTTTTCAATCATCGCAGTATCTTTTGATGCGGCTCGATATAAGTCAACACCTCGCCAAAGCACGCGCCGAAGACCCAGTACAATTGGACTGTGTGGATCGCCTTCTGTTTCAACGGATGCATGATGTTTACGATGAATCGCAACCCACTCAGAGGTGACCATACCGGTGGTTAACCACAACCAAAGACGGAAAAAATGACTCACCGCAGGGTGCAAATCCAATGCACGATGCGCCTGACATCGATGTAGGTAAATCGTTACCCCCGCAATCGTAATTTGAGTCACTATAAGTGACGCAAGAATGTAGCCCCAAAACGATAAGTTTAAAAGACCAAACATCGTAAACCTCCCATATCATGAAGACGTCACGCTCTGAAAGCCAGAAGCATATAGAGCGAACATTATACACTATTTCTTTGCATTTAGGTCGTTTTTAACAGATAATTCGTCCCACAGCCCCTTTTATTGGCTCTTAATACCATGTCTCAATCATTAAAACATTTTTTTCAACAATTGCCTCCTTTTATTTTGCTGGGTGTTGCAATTGCACTTGCTATAGGTATCTTTGTGGTCTTTTCTTACGTATTGGTTTGGGGATTACTCATCGGCGCCGTACTCTGGGGTGTCAATAGCCTTATCCAATATGTGCGAGGCGCTCGCTCAAATGAGCCACCTAAAACGACTAAAGGACGTGTTATCGATCATGACAGACCTTAATAACGCATCACCGAAAAAGCCGGCAGGAATTTTACGGACAATATGGCTTGCGCTTGGCACATGTATGCTTACCGTCGATATGTGTATACGCTGTATTGCAAGAAGTCTTATTGGAAAAGTGACAAGACCTTGGGTTGACGACCGCATGGACAACTGGAGCAAAAAAATGATTGCTCTCTGGCGCATTGACTGTACCATCCATAACCCAAATAAAGTACATCCTGTTGCAGGACAACCAACCATTTTAATGTGCAACCACAGCAGCTTGTTTGATATTCCAGTTTGCTATCGTGCCTTTTCTGGTATTTCACTACGTATGCTTGCTAAAAAAGAAATGATGAAAATTCCCATCATGGGGAAAGCGATGCAGCAATCTGAATTTCCTTTTATTGACAGAAAAAACAGACGCCAAGCAATTAAAGATTTAGCGGTCATTCATGACATGCTTGAGAACGGTATTGTGATGTGGATTGCACCTGAAGGCACGCGCTCGCCCGACAAACACGTTGGTCCCTTTAAAAAGGGTGGCTTTATCACAGCGATTCAGACCAAAGCAACCATCATTCCAATTGGTGTTCGTGGTGCCTTTGATGTATTACCCTCCCGTACCCTCAAGTGCCACCTTCATCAAAAGGCCGAGGTACACATTGGCGACCCCATCGATGCCTCAAAATTCACCCTAGAGAATAAAGAAGCGTTGCTCCATCAAACACGCGAAGTCATTAAAAAGCTCGCAGGCGACACAACAGTCGATTAAGAAGAAGGTTGAGGGGCTGTTGTTAACAATTCACCCTATCAACCTTCATTCAGTGCTTCCACAACAACAGGGGGCACAAAACGTGATACATCCCCACCCAGTGCTGCGATTTCACGTACGAGCGTTGATGAAATAAACATACAATCCTCTGACGGCGTTAAGAAGATGGTTTCTATTTGTTTATCTAATTTACGATTCATACCAGCCAACTGAAACTCATGCTCAAAATCAGAGGCAGCGCGCAATCCTCGTATAATCACACCGCCTGCTTGTTTTTTAACAAACTCAATCAATAACTCACGAAACCCTTCCACACGCACACCGGGCACATGTTTCACCGCTTCTTTAACACACGCAATACGCTTTTCAAGTGAAAAAAATGGTTGTTTCGGTTGATTACTTGCAACCGCCACAATTACTTCAGGAAAAAGCTTAGACGCACGTGTAATTAAATCAATATGACCATATGTAATGGGGTCGAATTTGCCTGGGTAAATTGCTTTTTTCATGCTGTCTTACTCTTCAATTCAGATTGAACCTGTGCGAAGTCTAGCGTATTGTTAATAGAATGTAATCTCATTTAAAAGTTATCCTTATGCTATTCAAAAAACACATACTCAACCTCTCGCTCATCTTACTCTTCAGTGCTTGTACCACAGCGACCAACGCCCCAAGCCTCTCAACATCAGATACCACGAAGGCAGATAAGCAATCTGTGGCCAAACGAGTACAGGCAGCAAAGCACCTCTCTTCTTGGACCATTACAGGCGCACTTGCTGCCAAAAGTAAGCGGAAAACTTGGACCGCATCGATGAACTGGAAACAGCAAGGCCTCAATCGCTATCGCCTACATCTTTTTGGTCCATTAGGCGGCGGTAGTGTTCTGGTTGAGAAAAACGGGCGGCTTGTCACCTATCAAGATGGCCCAAAACGTGTCACCACCACCAATATCAGTCAGCTATTTTACAAAGAAACAGGTATTCGTGTGCCACTGCACAACCTATATTATTGGGTTCGTGGCGTACAGGCCCCAGGCGCTACACAATCTGAAGAATATGATGCCACAGGACATCTAAAAGTACTGAAACAAGGTGGATACACTATTAGGTATGATTCATATCAAACTGTCAAAAACTTCGACCTTCCTACTAAAATTCGTATAGCAGGTCCAGGTGGACAGTTAAAACTCATCATAAAAGACTGGAAAATCCATTGACAACCACCTCGAATGCCTTCAAAATACCGGCACATTTTGTAGCGCCACACGCTACGCTGTTTCATTTTTGGGGTGTCGCCAAGTGGTTAAGGCACAGGGTTTTGATCCCTGCATACCTAGGTTCGAATCCTAGCACCCCAGCCATACACTTACTAAACAAAAACTCAAACTTAAAAGGCCTCACACATGTCTAGCATGATGCTCTTTTCTGGAAATGCTTCTTCTAAACTCGCACTTAATATTGCCGAACACCTTAATATCACAATGGGGCGTGCCACCGTTGGAAAGTTTAGTGATGGCGAGACCATGGTCGAAATTCTTGAAAATGTGCGCGGCAAAGACGTTTTTATTGTGCAGTCTACTTGCGCACCTGCTAATGATAACCTAATGGAATTGCTCAGCATGGCTGACGCCCTCAGGCGCGCTTCAGCGGGTCGGATTACAGCCGTAGTTCCTTATTTTGGCTATGCTCGACAAGACCGACGCGTTCGCTCAGCTCGCGTCCCTATCACCGCCAAAGTCGTTGCCGATATGATGTCTTCTGTTGGTATTTGTCGCGTCCTAACTGTCGACTTGCATGCAGACCAAATTCAAGGCTTTTTTTATATGCCAGTAGACAATGTCTACTCAACTCCCATTCTCCTAAATGATATTAAAGCACGAAAGCTTGATAATATGATGGTCGTTTCCCCTGATGTCGGCGGTGTTGTCAGAGCACGTGCCATGGCAAAGCTACTCGATGATGCAGCCCTTTGTATTATTGATAAACGACGCAGCGGTCCCAACAAGTCGGAAGTCATGCATCTAATTGGAAACCCAGAAGGACAAAACTGCATTATCATTGATGATATTGTAGATACAGCGGGTACCTTGTGCTCTGCTGCTAAAGCACTCAAAGCGTCAGGCGCTAAAAGCGTTGGTGCCTATATCACACACCCAGTACTATCAGGGCCCGCCATTGATAACATTAACGAGTCATTGCTCGATGAAGTCATTATAACCGACACCATTCCAAGCTCAGAAGCAACTAAGCGCTGTAAAAAACTCCGTGTTGTGAGCCTTTCTGAAATGCTTGCACAAGCGATTAAGCGGGTTAATATAGAACAATCTGTAAGCTCGATGTTTAACGAGTAATAAAACGGTTTTTTTATACCTACAAGTAACTAACGCAGCAACCTCAAAGTACCACGGCTCATTCACGCCATCCAAAAAAAGTAAGTATTTTTTAAACACGAACGAGCCACTGCGTGTGGACGTCGGTTGGCAACCTCCTCTCAGAAGCTCAATCGCGGCCAACCCTTATTATACTAGATTACTGCTTAGTCACGTGTTCCAACATACTTATCATCAAAATAACGACGCAGCTTCGTTCGAAGTGTACCACGGCTAATTCCAAGCATCAGTGCTGCACGTGATTGGTTGTACTTGCAATGCTCCATAACAGCACGAAACAATGGGGTTTCAACCTCTTCTAATACAAACTGATACAAGTCAACTGGATCTTCGCCCCTTAATTCAGAAAAATACTTCTGAACCGATTGTGTAACGCTCGAAGCTAAAGAGACGGTTATCTCTTCGCTGTCTTGAGTAATACTCATCATCTTATCTAACTCCTTCTTTCAAAAACAAACATCCGCCCACACAAAACTCAACATGAGCACGCCAATGCACGGCTGCGTCATGGACGACAAATAAAATAGAGGATTAAAAGCTTAACATCCCCGAATGAAATGGATGACCATTTACCAACAACCGTCCGGAAGAAAGCTTGAGCTCTACTACATAATCGGCTCCCTTGGCCTGCAAAGCCCCCATTTGAATCAAATCTGTTAGTTTCTGATCCGCATGTTGGACTGCTTGTTGATTCAATTCTGCTAGTGTAACCGGCGATGCTTTCTGTTCTTCTGTAGCACCCGACTTAGCATTTAAAACGGTTGGTGTCAGTGACTTTTCCGTTGCAGCCTGAGAGGTTTTCTCAGCTGAGTCTTCTTCATGCTGACGAAGTAACTCCCGCTTAGATGAACGCACCAATACAGATTTCAAAAAAGTCGCCGGTATATTTAAATGCCCTGTTCCTTTAATATTTGGTAGTATTTGTAATGGTGAATCAACCGACTCAGGAAAAGCTATTTCCATGGCGCCATCAATCGCTCCTCCCTCAGGCAAGCCCAATTTAAGTGTGCTTATTTCAAAAACGGCACCTTTTGATATCAGCTTGGGAGAATCTGGTAGTATCGACAACAGCAACTGTTGTGCCTGCCCTCCCATGGTACCTGATTGTTGCAACTGATTGGCACGACGATTTAGGTCAGCAAGCACCTCAGCATCTAATTTTTTAATTGCCACATCAAGCTCAGCTGGCCCATAGGTATCGTCTCTCGAAACCATGCTCGCAAATGAAGCATGGAAAGAAGAGCCATACAAGTCATTTTCAAGGGTGCTCTTCGAGTTCAACTCAAGTTGTTTTACTTCAAGCTCAGTACGCGTTTTATCCGCCACCTGAAACACCGGTAGGCTTAAGCTTGCTTTCCCTAGAAGAAGACCATTTTTTGCTTTATGCACGTCATATTCACTCTTCACTTTATTGAGGATGACACGAAACTTCTCGCCAATTACACGAAGGCCTTCCAAGTTAAAATGCCCTTGAATACGTGTACTTTCAGGAGAAAAGCTCAAGTCACTGTCCATTCCAAGCCATTCAAATTGGCTTTTATCATTTTTGGTTAATAACTGAAAGGCTGGTAAGTCAACTTCAAGATGCGTTTTATTGAAATAACTGACAAATAACTTAATACTCAACTTAGGTTTTGTAGACTTAGATGAGAATCTCTCCGAAAACTCTTCCGCATATTTTTCTGGTAATGAAAACTGTCCTTCTGCCGCCCCAAGTCCAAAGCGGACATGTCCATTCTCAAGCATGACAGGGCCATGATAAATGATCAGTGGCATATCAAACGAGTAAAACTTAGGAGGAACTACCAACGACTGCCCGTTTGCTTCTTTTACCACTTTCTCAGGCACCTGCATTTGCCAGGTAATATCAGCTGTCGACTTGAATAGCCCGCGATGATATGCCATTAGCTCAACAGAAAAACCATTGGTTTGGTTGAGTATTTTTAAATTCTTCTTTAACGTACGCTCAGTGATAAGCCCCGTACTAAAATAGCCACCCAATACGACCACAACGAGCAAGACTGCTATTCCTAGTGTTTTTTTCATGCGTCTCTCCGTGTCCCTCATCCCAACTACAATCCCAAACAGCCTTCTATTAAACCATGAGAAGACCAGAGTTAGAAGTCTTAGGCTTCACTTTTCAATGGGTTACAAAAAGTTTCTTTCACTGTGCATGCCAAAAAAAGTCCTATTAAAGAACAAATCGGCACTAAATAAAGCCCATGCTGAAAATCAGACAAACTTAGGTGCTCAATGTTGTATGCCCGCGCCCCTGAAGCATGATCGATTAAACGCCCAATAATAGGTTGCAAACAAGCGCCGATAAAAATAGACGACATGTTCGTAAAAGCAATAGCGGTTCCCACTACCTTACGAGCATGTAATTCTGTAGACAGTGCATAAGCAATAGAAACCCCCACATTTGTAAAACCAAATAAGAAAAAAGCAATAGCGGCTTTGGCTTGTGTCATTTCAGGCGTAAACACCATCCAAGAAGCCAGCAGCACCCCACAAACAGAAGACACTATCATCACAGGTTTTCGGCGCCCTAAACGGTCAGAAAGCCAGCCAGAGAAGGGGCCTCCAAGTGTCCAACCAATAAAAATAAGACCCGCAATAAAAGCGGCTGTATTTGCTGAAAAACCACGCCCATATTGTAAATAAGCAGTCCCTAACGACTCCCCAATAACTGCCGTTGGAGCAAACAAAAACCCGGTAAACAACGCATTAAGCCAAGTTTGCGGCAAAGAGAGTACAATGCGTAAGCTTTCAAAAACACCCACTTTCTCGTGTGCATGTCCCTTCACGGGACACGACTTCACTTTAGGCTTATCGCGAACAAATTGATATAAAAAAAATGCCAGTATGATAAAGATAAATGCAACAACTAACATACTATGGCGCCACCCAACATGTCCCACCAAAAAAGCAACTGGCGCTTGTCCTGAAGCAGCTCCAAGCATACCAACTGCCTGTGTTAGTCCCGCGAGCAGCCCCATCATACTTGGAGGGAACCAAGAGGTTGCAAGCCTTAACGCTGAAACAAATGCAAAAGCCGCCGTAAACCCAATGAGCATTCGCCCAACTGACGCCATCAATAAATCATCAGCTAATCCAAACACACAACACGCAAAAGCCGTCAGCAGAGACATGATAGTGAGCACCCACCGTATACTCATCCTATCAACCATCAGTCCAACAGGAAGTTGCATCAAAATATAGGGAACATAAAACGAGGCCGACAAAATACCAAATTGTGCTTCATTAATATTAAAATCGATTTGCAGATAACGGTGCATCACACTCACCGAAACACGCGCCATATAATCAGAAAAATAAAAGGCGGCTGCCAAGCTCCATACTAACCACGCAACCTTTAATTGTTTTTTCTTTTGAAGTTGACCTACATGAAACTCGTCACTCACTCGTAAACATCCATCTTATTATTGTTGGACTAAAAGTGCGTATAGACTGAACTATTTACCCGAAAAATGCAAGTTATTAAAGCAAAGAAGCAAACAACCCGTCTTGCCTTCTCCCCATAAATTGGGAGAAGGTGTTTACAAAAAGTAAACAGGGCCGTATTTATTTAAGCAACAATATCCATCACTTGATAGCCAATAATTGCTGAAACAGCAATCACACCGGCAATTTCTAACACACGAAGAACGTAATTACTTTGTTCCTTATGATACATACCATCATTTGCTGGTTCTAAAGCAGCTTGCTCACCTTCTGCTTCAGCTGCCAAACTGAATAATGGTTGATCGTTGTAAAATCCAGCCCACCATCCTTCGAGCCACTGCTCTCGTTCAGCTGAATTTAAAGGGTATGGATTATCCTCTTCTTGGACATCAGCCAATGCACATTCATATCCATAAGCATAACATTCTTCTAACGTTGGATGGTCCAAATGAAAACGGAATTTGAGGTGAGGCAGTAAGCTATTCAATTCATTCATGGTTGAGTACTCCTTTCTCAAGACACCTGTTCAACATCACCAAAACATCGTCTGAACATCACAAACCAGTTCAAATCAACTTATTTACTGGGTAAGATTTAGTTTATGACACCCCTAAGAAAAAGTTTCTCAAACCTCCTGTTTTTTCACTTTCTTAACAAATCAAATCATACTATGTCTATATAATGTAATCTCGGATTGAATAAAGATCAAGACGCAAGGCGAGTGATTGTCCACTTGGTATCTTTTTTGACATAAAGGATGCGATCATGCAGCCTATGATCGCGCCCTTGCCAAAACTCTATCTCTTCTGCACACACAGAAAAACCGCCCCAGTAAGGCGGGCACGTAATCTCTTTTGCGTCATGCGTTTTCATCATTTTTTCTGCAGCTTCAAGCAGCGCATCACGTGAGTCAATTTTACGACTTTGAGGCGAAACAATTGCACTACATTGGCTCATTAATGAGCGCGAACTAAAATACGCTTCAGATGCACTACGACTCACGCGTGTAACGGTCCCTCGAATACGCACTTGGCGCGCAAAATATGGCCAATAAAAATTAAGGGCTGCATAGGCGTTATTTTCAAGCTCAATGCCTTTTGTGCTTTCATAGTTGGTATAAAAAATAAAAGCCCCATTCTCGAGGCCCTTCAATAACACAACACGTGAATTGGGTCGACCGCGCACATCTACGGTTGATAAAACCATTGCTGTTGGGTCGCGCACTTCTTCGGATAACGCATCAGCCAACCATCGCTCAAACTGCACAAAAGGCGAATCAGCGGCTTCCTCATCCGTTAGATGCCGCTCACCATATTCACGTCGATTCGATGCAAATGGTTCAAAATCAGCGCCCATCAGTTACTTACCAGCCCATCACCTCAGCCACTGCATCACCTAAATCTGCAGGAGAGTGAACCGTTTTAACACCTGCCGCATCAAGCGCTTTAAACTTATCGGCAGCCGTTCCCTTACCACCTGAGATAATAGCGCCCGCATGCCCCATACGCTTACCTGGAGGCGCTGTTACCCCGGCAATATATGCAACCACAGGCTTTGTAATATTAGACTGTATGAACTCGGCTGCTTCTTCTTCTGCAGTACCACCAATCTCACCCACCAAAATAATGGCTTCTGTTTGTGGATCTTCTTCAAATAAGGCCAATACATCAATAAAGGATGTGCCAGGAATAGGATCGCCTCCAATCCCAACACAAGTACTTTGCCCAAACCCTTTATCGGTCATTTGTTTAACCGCCTCATACGTCAACGTACCAGAGCGCGATACAATCCCGACTTTTCCGGGCAAGTGAATAGAACCTGGCATAATCCCCATTTTACAAGCACCCGGTGTGATGATGCCTGGACAATTGGGTCCAATCAAACGGCTCATGGTATTTTTTTCGATATACTCTTTAACTTCCAACATATCGAGTACAGGTACCCCTTCCGTAATACATGCAATGAGCTCAATGCCTGCTTCTGCCGCCTCAAGAATAGAGTCTTTACAAAAAGGTGCTGGTACATAAATAACACTTGCATTGGCATCTGTTGCATCAACCGCTTCTTGGACTGTATTAAAAACAGGTAAACCAAGATGCGTTTGCCCGCCTTTCCCAGGCGTCACTCCACCTACCATTTGTGTGCCATATTCAATCGCTTGCTCTGAATGAAACGTACCTTGCTTACCCGTAAAACCTTGGCAAATTACTTTTGTGTCTTTATCTACTAAAATACTCATGTTTAATCTCTAACCCCTCAATTCTAAACTTTAATCCGCCTATTTATCCCGCTTTATGCGGGGCATCCACTCAAAATGGCTGTAAAAATCACAGGATGGCCCAAATGAATCGGGCCAAGTAGGCGATGTGGGTACCCACGTAACAATACCTACGCAGGAGTGACAACTTCAAAAATTATGCCTCAATTGCCGCAACAATTTTCTTCGCCGCATCGGTTAGACCATTCGCAGCAATGACATTCAAATCACTTTTATTCAAAATATCAGCCCCTTTATCCGCCTGATTTCCTTCCAGCCGAACCACAACAGGCAAGGTTACTTTGACTTCTTTCACTGCCTCTAAAATACCTTCAGCAATCAAATCACAACGTACAATACCACCAAAAATATTGACCAAAACACCTTTCACGTTTTCGTCGGATAAAATAATTTTGAATGCTTCAGCAACACGCTCAGCCGTTGCACCACCACCCACATCTAAAAAGTTTGCAGGTTCGCCACCATGCAGTTTAATCACATCCATTGTTGCCATGGCAAGTCCTGCACCATTCACCATACAGCCAATGTTGCCATCCAACGGAATATAATTAAGCTCCCAGTCCCGCGCACGATTTTCTCTATCATCTTCTTGTGTTGTATCGCGCAAACTCTTCAGTTTAGGATGACGATACAGCGCATTTTCATCAAGCGAAACTTTACCATCTAAGCAAATCAAATTGCCTTCACCCGTTACAACCAGCGGGTTAATTTCTAATAAACTTAAATCACATGAAACAAATAACTCGCCAAGCTTTGTCATGATATCGGTCAGTTGACGAATTTGAGGGGGCGTTAACGCTAGTGCAAATCCAACTTCACGACATTGATAAGGCATAATGCCAAGCATTGGGTCCATTTCAACTTGAATAATTTTTTCAGGCGCTTTTTCGGCCACTTCTTCAATATCAACCCCACCTTCAGTCGAAGCCATAAATACAACTCGACGTGTTGCTCTATCAACCACAGCTCCCAAATACAGCTCACGTGCAATGTCACTGGTTTCTTCAACCAAGAGCCCGTGTACAGGCTGACCTTGTGCATCCGTTTGATAAGTCACCAATCGTTTGCCTAGTAAAGTTTGCGCAAACTCAACCAGTGCTTCTTTGTCTGAGACCAACTTCACACCACCTGCTTTTCCACGACCACCTGCATGCACTTGCGCCTTTACAACCCACGTCGGCGTAGACAACGTTGCTGCTACTTGTAACGCATCATCTACATTATATGCAACATCCCCTTTCGGTACAGGTAAACCATATTGTGCAAACAACTGCTTTGCTTGATATTCATGTAAATTCATTTTTAAGACTCTATTGTTTAAGTTCAAACGCCCTGTGCTGCATCATGCGCGCAGCACCCTGGGACACTAAATATTTAATAATAAGCGAGCTGGATCTTCTAACAGCTCTTTCACACTCACCAAAAACTGCACCGATTCACGCCCATCAATCAAACGATGATCATAAGATAATGCCAAATACATCATGGGCCGAATGACAATTTCACCCGCTTCAACCACTGGTTTTTCCTGTATTTTATGCATGCCTAAAATAGCTGTTTGTGGCGGATTCAAAATAGGTGTTGATAACAGCGAACCAAATACGCCTCCATTGGTAATGGTGAATGTGCCACCTTGCATATCTTCCATGGCTAACTTCCCATCCCGTGCACGTGTTGCCAAATCACCAATCGTTTGCTCAATTTGCGCCATAGACATGGTATCAGCATCTCGAAGCACCGGCACCACAAGACCACGCTCTGTCGATACCGCAACACCTACATCATAATAGCCATGATAGACAACATCTTCGCCGTCAATAGATGCATTCACTGAAGGAAAACGCTTTAATGACTCAACTACCGCACGCGTAAAAAATGACATAAATCCAAGCTTCACACCATGCTTCTTCTCGAAAGCTTGCTTATATTCCGCACGCAAATCCATAACGGCCTTCAAATTGACTTCATTAAAGGTCGTTAACATGGCTGACTCATGTTGCGCTTGCAATAACCGCTCAGCAATACGCACACGCAATCGCGACATTGGAACACGCCGCTCTTCACGTGCACCGGCTGTAACCGGTGCTGCAGGAGCCGCCGTTTTTTGCTGACGGGCTGACGCAATAAACGCTTCTACGTCATGTTTTGTAATGCGCCCGTCTTTGCCTGAGCCTGAAATATCGGCAGGATTTAAGCCATGCTCATCCAACAAGCGTCTAACAGCAGGTCCTGTTGATGGTGCGGCTGTCTGCGCCTCAGCATCAGAGGCTGCGGTTGTTTCTTTAGCAGGAGGTGTTGCATCAGCCACAGCCCCTTCTTTTAACTGTGCAAGCACCTGGCCTGCTGTGACGGTATCACCCACTTGAAACAAGCAGGATTCAAGCACACCATCTGCAGGTGCAGGGACCTCAAGCACTACCTTATCTGTTTCTAAATCTAATAAATTCTCATCACGAGCCACCTTATCACCAGGCTGCTTATGCCACGCTGCGATGGTCGCATCAGCTACCGACTCAGGTAAGGCAGGCACTTTGACTTCAATTGACATGATTCTAACCTTTTAAAATTCAATTTAATCAGAACAAACAACAGACACAAAAATTAGCCCGTTAATGCTTGTTCCACCAGTGCTTTTTGCTCCTCCATATGAAGCGGTGCACTTCCCACAGCAGGCGATGCTGCAAATCCACGCCCAGCATATTCAAGCGACTGCTTATCACTTAGACAATCCTTAATATGATGTTGTGATGAAAACCAAACACCTTGATTCTTCGGCTCTTCCTGACACCAAATCACCCGTTTCCCTTTGGTATATTTAGCAAGTTCCTTCCGCAATGCAACTTTAGGAAAAGGATACAATTGCTCAATGCGAATAATAGCGACATCTTGATACTTTTCTTCTCGACGCTTCTGCAACAGATCATAATAAACTTTTCCAGAACAAAGCACCACCCGCTTAACGTTTTCAGGCTTTAACTCATCTTGCTCAGGAATCACAGTATGAAACTCCCCATCCGTTAATTCAGACAACGGTGATACAACCAATTTGTGCCTTAATAAACTTTTAGGTGTCATCACAATTAAAGGCTTTCGGAAAGGTCTTATCACCTGGCGCCGCAACAAGTGGAAAATTTGAGCCGGTGTTGTTGGCGTACATACTTGAATATTTTGCTGTGCACACAGCTGCATATAACGCTCAAGCCGTGCCGACGAGTGCTCAGGTCCTTGTCCTTCATAACCATGTGGTAACAACATGACAAGCCCACTTAAACGCCCCCACTTTTGTTCACCCGAACTAATAAACTGGTCAACCACAACCTGCGCACCATTTGCAAAATCACCAAACTGCGCTTCCCACAACACTAAAAACTGCGGCTCAGATGAAGCATATCCATATTCAAAAGCAAGTACTGCTTCTTCTGATAACACAGAGTCAATAACAATGGCAGGATTGGTTGAGTCTGAGGCAACTTCTTCTAGAGGAACAATCACTTTGCCTGTTTTCATGTCATGCAATGCTGCATGCCGATGCGCAAAAGTACCACGACCACAATCCTGCCCAGACAAACGAACCCCATACCCTTCATGCAATAATGTGGCGTAAGCCATGGTTTCAGCATATCCCCAATTAATAGGCATATCGCCTGAAGCCATTTTTTCACGTTCCGTAAATAAGCGTTTCACAATAGGATGCAACACAAATCCATCGGGTAACGTTTGCAACTTTTCCGATAAATGCTTAATGGTCTTTAAATTTACCGTTGTATCCGCTGGCTCATCCCACGGTGTGTCAAAGTAAGGTGTCCAGTCAACCGCTACTTTCCCTTTGTAATTATTATGCGTTACTTGTACAACTGCTTCACCACGATCTAACTTATCTCGGTAATCATCCATCGCCCGCTTCACTTCAGCATCCGAGATAAGACCTGCTGCAATCAGCTTATTCGCATACATTTCACGCAGTGTTTTGAGCGTTTTAATTTTTTGATACATGACAGGTTGTGTCACAGAAGGCTCGTCTGCTTCGTTGTGCCCATGCCGTCTGTAACAGACTAAATCAATCACAACGTCTCGTTTAAACTTCATTCGAAAATCAAACGCAATGTCTGTTGCAAATAAGACGGCTTCTGGATCATCCCCATTCACATGAATCACAGGCGCCTGAACCATTTTTGCAACATCAGTACAATACAATGTAGAACGTGCATCTAAAGGATTACTGGTTGTAAATCCAATCTGATTATTAATGACGATATGAACCGTTCCACCTGTACAGTAACCACGTGCCTGAGAAAAATTAAAGGTTTCCATCACAACACCCTGCCCTGCAAACGCAGCGTCACCATGAATGACCACTGGCAGTACTTGTTTCTTATCTGACAAGTTGTTGCGTCTACGCAAACGAGAACGTGCAGAACCTTGTACGACAGGCCCAATAATCTCAAGGTGTGATGGATTAAACGCCAATGCTACATGCACTGTCGCTCCTGATTCTGTTTCAATATTAGAAGAGAATCCCAAGTGATATTTCACATCACCTGTACGCTCAAGTTTAACTGTGCCTTCAAACTCTTGGAACAGTTCTTTCGGATCTTTCCCCAACACATTGACCAATACATTCAAGCGACCTCGATGCGCCATGCCAACAACCACTTCGCGCACTTCGTCACGACCTGCTTTACGAATGATCTCATTCATCATAGGAACAAGCGAGTCACCGCCTTCAAGCGAAAAGCGCTTTTGTCCCACATACCGTGTTCCTAAATATCGCTCTAAACCATCTGCAGCAATTAATTCTTTTAATATCGCTTTTTTTCGCGGTGCACTGGTGACTAGTCGACCACGCACAGACTCCACTTTTTGTTGAATCCAACTGAGCTCTTCAGTTGCCGCAATGTGCATGTATTCAATACCAATACTGCCACAATAAGTCTGTTGTAGCGCTTCTTGGATAGCTTTAAGTGACATTGGCTTGTCAGAAAAAGTTTTTCCCGCAACAAAGCTTTTTCCTAAATCAGCCTCGCTCAACTGATGATATTCGAGTGTTAAACTTGGAGGTGTGTCGCGCGTTAACATCTCCAGTGGGTCTAAGTTAGCCACCAAGTGTCCATTTGCACGATACGCATTAATTAAGTCGGCAACGGCACTTTGTTTGTCATCAGGACGCGATGCAACACTTGTTTTAGGTGCATTTGCTTGATTTAAGAAGTAAGCCTGAAGCGCACGATGCGAAACATCCGCACGTCCATCTGCTGTTTCAGGCAAGGCACGAAAAACAGCTTGCCATGACTCAGAAACCGATGCAGGATCAGCTAAATAATCTTCATACAACCCATCTACGTAGGCCATATTGCCACGCTTCTTTTAAACTATCACTCATGAAAGAATTCTCCAACGAACGGTGTCATCATGTTTCGTCGTCCAACATTTGCTTCCGGATTTCTCCTATAGCTGCAGTCGGATTGAGTCCCTTCGGGCAAACAGAAGCACAATTCATAATGCTTCGACAGCGAAATACACTAAACGGATCTTGCAAGCCTTCCAAGCGTGCCTCAGTCGCTGTATCACGACTATCCGCCAAAAACCGACGTGCCTGCAAAAGCCCTGCAGGCCCAACAAATTTCTCGGGGTTCCACCAAGATGAAGGACATGAGCTTGTACAGCATGCACATAGAACACACTCATACAGCCCGTCAAGTTTAGCCCTATCTTTAGGGGATTGTAAGCGCTCACGTGTAGGTGGCGCCGTATCATTCTGAAGATATGGTTGAATACGCTCGTATTGCTTATAAAAAACGGTCATATCGACAATTAAATCTCTCACAACAGGAAACCCTGTCAGTGGCCGAATCACCACGCGGTTTGTTTTAAGTGCCGACAATGCCGTAATACAAGCCAAACCATTTGAACCATTAATATTCATACCATCTGAACCACATACCCCTTCTCGGCACGAACGACGAAATGCGAGGGATGGATCTTGCTCTGCTTTGATGCGCTCAAGCAAAGTTAACAACATTGGATCATTTGCTAAGGGCACATCCAGCTCATAATGCTGCATGTAAGGCTTCTCATCTACTTCTGGATTATACCGATAAATAGACAAATGAAGGCTTCGACTATCCGTCATGACTTATCCTCATCAATAAACACGTTCTTTAGGCTCAAACGGCTCAACATATTTGGGTGAACGATTAACAGGCCGATAATCAATCGCATCTCCTGCCTCAGTGTACAATGTGTGCTTAATCCACTGCGCATCATCTCGTTTTGGGTAATCTTCTCGACTATGAGCACCACGGCTCTCTGTGCGAGCCAATGCCGATGAAGCCGTTGCACACGCGGTCGCCATTAAATTATCTAGTTCTAATGCCGTAATACGCTCGGTATTAAATACTTTACTTTTATCTAGAAGGCTTGATGCTGCCAAACGCTCACGCAATGCATGCAAGCGATTCAGCCCTTCTTCCATCACCTCACCGGTTCGAAACACACCAAAATCTTCTTGCATCACACGCTGCATTGCATCTCGAATTGCAGCAGGGCTCTCGCCTGTTGCCGATGAGCTTTCCCAACGCATATAACGCGTAAGTGATGCATCAACATCATCATCACTGACATGACCCAAATCAGGTAGTTCATTTCCTTGCCAAAGCTTCTCAACATGCAAGCCTGCGGCACGACCAAACACCACCAAATCGAGTAGTGAGTTTCCTCCCAAACGATTGGCGCCATGCACCGAAACGCACGCACATTCTCCAACGGCATACAAGCCCTCAACAATTGTATCTTCACCTTTATGTCGCATCAGAACTTGCGCATGTATATTGGTTGGAATCCCGCCCATACTATAGTGACAAGTTGGTACAACCGGAATTGGGTCAACAATTGGGTCAACCCCTGCAAATGTTTTAGAAAGCTCTCGAATTCCTGGCAGACGTGATTTAATTAAGTCACCGCCCAAATGATCAAGCTTTAATTTAACACAATCAACACCACCCACATTAAAGCCTTTTCCACCACGAAGCTCGAGCGCTATTGCACGCGCAACAACATCTCGCGATGCCAAATCTTTCACATGTGGCGCATAACGCTCCATAAAGCGCTCACCATCTTTATTAATTAAATAGCCACCTTCACCACGACACCCTTCGGTCACTAATACCCCAGCCCCTGCAATGCCGGTTGGATGAAACTGCCACATTTCCATATCTTGCAATGGCAAGCCTGCACGAAGCGCCATGCCAAAACCATCCCCTGTATTAATTAAAGCATTCGTCGTTGACTGATAAATACGCCCAGCGCCACCTGTTGCCAAAATACAAATGCGTGCCTGGAAAAAAACCAGTTCACCTGTTTCCATGCACAATGCCGTCGTACCGACAACACGACCATCCGCATCACGCACTAAATCAAGTGCAAGCCACTCGCTATAAATATGGGTTTTTGCCTTCACATTTTGCTGATACAGCGTATGCAACAACGCATGGCCGGTTCTATCTGCTGCGGCACAAGTACGTGCAGCCTGATCACCGCCAAAATGTTTCGACTGCCCACCAAAAGGACGTTGATAAATTTTGCCATTATCCATTCGCGAAAAGGGAAGCCCCATATGCTCAAGCTCATACACCGCTTCAGGCCCCATTTTGCACAAATACTCAATACAATCTTGGTCGCCAATATAGTCAGCCCCTTTCACTGTATCGTACATATGCCAACGCCAATCATCCTCATCTGCATTACCCAGTGCCGATGTAATACCACCCTGCGCAGAAACGGTATGTGAGCGAGTTGGGAAAACCTTCGAGAGTAATGCCACCTTAAGGCCTGAGTTTGCAAGCTGAAGTGCTGCTCGCATACCTGCACCACCGGCGCCTATAATTACTGCATCAAACGTATTTTTTTGTGCCAATGCCATCGCTATTGTCCCCAAATCATCATGAAGCCACCAACTAATTGAGCCAGTAGCACAAACATCACCAGCGACTGAACTGTCACGCGTACAAGTGTCGATTTAATATAATCTGTCGTGACCGTCCAGACGCCTACCCATGCGTGCAACAAAATTGTCATTAATGCAATGGCAGTCGAAATTTGAAACCATGGCGTATGGAATAATGCATGCCACTTTTCATACTGCCAAGGTGCACACCCAACCCACATGACCACACATATAATAGAATAAATGGCCAGGTAAACGGCCGTAAAACGCTGTACAAGCCAATCTCTCAAGCCATTTCCGGTTAAGCTGGTTACATTACTGACCATAAACATGCCCCCATCATCATAATCCCTAAAATAGATACTACAATTACAATTAGTGCACTACGACGTCCTGCATCAGTGGTTTCACCAATGCCCATATCCATGAGTAAATGCCTAAGCCCTGCCAGCAGATGATAAAGCCATGCTGAACTAAACGCCCACATCAAAAGCTTATACCATGCACATGTCATCATCAGGGTTTTCGTGTGCTCAAACGATTCAGGCGACACCAAAGATTCCCTTAAGAGGTAAAGCATCACAGGTAGTAGAAGAAATAAAGTAAGCCCCGAAATACGATGTAAAATAGAGGCGATTGCCATTGGAGGAAACTTAATACTCCCCAAATCCAAATTGACTGGTCGTTGTTGATTCACAGTTAATGCCTTCCTATTTGGAAACAGAATTTAGAAACAAAGTAAAGTATACCACTCTGGCTTTGGTCTGATAAGTAGCTCTGGAAAAGTTAATCTTTTATGGCCTACCTCACACTGGCATTACAGCACTTGAAATCACAGGCGTCTACTAGGTCAAAATATTAGGATCGCCATTTTCATCATCTACATCCGCTGCAATATCAGTGTCTACAGCGCCTCCCGTCGCGCGCCTCAACTCTTCCAGACTCTTTTTCATATCATTTGCAAGCACGACAGACGTATCTCTTGGCACATCATAATGCTTGGGCCACACATGCTTTCCTGTATAAAAATCATAAGAATCCGCATAATATTTTTTCGCAGCATACTCTCGTCTAAGAATGCCATTCTCCTGAATATGATTTGCCATTACAGTGACCACATCTGCTTCTGACTCATCGCTCATTACGTTATAAATATCTAGGTAAACCTGATTACAAGGAAAGCTTTCTTGGTCTACACCTAGCTCATAAAAAACTTTGCATCTGAAGTAAATTGCTTCCGCTTCCAATGCAAGCACTTGCTTAACAAAATTACTTTTGCTAATGCTTCCGGCTTTAGCAAAAGTAATCAGTGCTCGAAACTTTTCTGAATTTTCAAGATTCTTTAATTCATATGCATAACCCAGTGCACACTTCAGAGGAGATTGCGACACATCTAGGCTAATGGTTCTTCGTTGAACATCAGTATTTGCTGTACTTTTTCGGCTCGATGGCTGTTCAACTAACCGAGGCGACAATGAACGCTCCAGCGCCATCGCCTCACCCGAACGCGCAAAAAAATCTCGCCATGTCTTTATTGCCATAGTAAAAAAATGAATCTTGACCTTACTCTAAACTATAGACTAAAAAACAAGCATACTACTTTACGTTTAGGACCTGGTGACACATATGGAATCTAGCAGACTCAACTCCGAGCGCCAGAAATCACTTGGCGATATGTATCTCTAGGCGCTTCTGGAGGATAACCATAGCCTTGCTCTGAAATTTGTTTCACGTTTTGTAGATACTTCTCACCCCAGTCACCAGGGTCAAAGTTGGTTACAACCACGTTGTATTTCAAATTGATAATCGATTCAAATCCTTTGCGCTGGGCATACTCATGCCCACCTAAGGCAATTTGTACTTCCGTTTGCTCATCCGTACCACCACCTTTTAAGCGCTCAATTAAAAGGGCCACCATTTTTTCAATGGTAAAATAAAGCTTACACATTGAAAATCCAGCCGCATAGCCATCCTCTCCCTTTGAGGTACTCAGCTGATCGCCAAAATCTACAATCGGATACACAAACTCATATTGATTAGAGTCTGGTATTTTCTCAGGCATAATCAGTTTAGGTGGAGAAAATCGCTCAAGGGTCGGGGTCGTTACATAAATGTGAAAATCAGCTAACCGCCACCATAAAACCGCAACGATTTCGATAGGAGATAATAAATCAAACGCACCATCCAACAGTGCTGCACGCTGTGTTTCCATTGCCTGGATCAGCGCTTTATCCGACATATTATCTGCTGTCATAGCATCTCACCCCTTCCGCTGTGCATATTCATTATCTTAGCCGAACTTCCTAGTAATTAAAATGGAATCTCTAAGCTCTCATCTAATGCTTGCAACTGCGATTTAAAGCGCGCTTGAATTTCACCAAGCGATGCTTCGCTTTCTGCTTCAAATCTTGCAACCAAACAAGGCGTTGTATTCGATGCGCGAATAAGCCCCCAGCCGTTGGCAAATTCAACCCTAAGACCATCGATCCTGATTTGCTCTGCGTCTGGAAAGGATGCCTTCTCTACAAACTGCGCCATAAAATCAAATTTTTTCTCATCAAAAATAGGAATTTTAATTTCGGGCGTGTTTACGCTATTGGGAATCGTTGAAAATAAGTCACTTAAAGGGGCAGCTGACGCACTCATAATTTCGAGCAATCGACAGGCACTATATAGGGCATCATCAAAACCATACCATCTGTGACCAAAAAAGATATGCCCACTCATCTCACCGGCAAGCAATGCACCGGTTTCTTTCATCACACCTTTCACAATTGAGTGCCCTGTTGGGCACATACGTGGCACACCACCCGCAGCACGAATCACAGCGCCCAAATGACTTGAACATTTAACATCATATACAATGGTTGAGTTTGGCTCAGACTTTAAAAGGTGCATCGCATAAAGCATCATTAAACGATCAGGCCAAATTACCTCGCCTGTATCTGTCACAACACCCAGTCTGTCTGCGTCACCATCAAAGGCAAGCCCTACATCTGCTTGATGACGCAGCACTTCCTCTCTTAAATCCACTAAATTTTCCAGAATGGTTGGGTCTGGGTGGTGGTTGGGAAATCGTCCATCCACTTCACAGTACAACTCAATCACCTCACAGCCAAGTCGTCTTAATGTATCAGGAATAATGCGACCTGCAACACCATTGCCACAATCCACCACAACACGTGGCGAACGCTTTAATGTAATATCATTTGTAATACGTGCTACATAGTCTCGAACAACTGACAGTGAAGTCTCTTTTCCTAACCCAACTCGTTCTTGTCCCGATAACACACAGGCATGTAAGGCTGAAATATCTGCTTCAACCAATGTCTTACCCGCTAAAACAATTTTAATACCATTATAATCAGCAGGATTATGACTCCCTGTCACTACCACTCCGCTATCAATACCTGAGGTTTTCGTGGCATAATACATAACAGGGGTTGGTACTTCGCCCAAATCAAACACATCAATGCCACTATCTAAAAACCCTTGTTTGAGTGCGCTCGCAAGCGCCGGACTACTTAACCTCGCATCGCGTGCCAAACAAATATTTGTTCTATCAAGTGCTGCCAGACGAAACGCAATGGCTTTTGCAATCGTATAAAATGCGTTTTCATCTAACTGCTCACCAATAATACCTCGAACATCATATGCACGAAAAACCGTCGCAGGAATCTCACATCGCTGATATGTCACTTCTGTCATTACTTATTGTCTCCCTGAGCTGCCAAAACCACCATCACCACGGGTACTTTCATCAAATTGTGTCACAATTTGAAACTCAGGTTGTACAACTGGTAAAAAAACCAACTGTGCAATTCTATCAAATGGCTCAATCGTGAAATGCTCTTCGCCACGGTTCCAGCAAGATACTTTCAGTTCACCCTGATAATCCGAATCAATTAACCCCACCAAGTTACCCAAAACAATCCCATGTTTATGTCCCAAACCTGAACGCGGCAAAATGACCGCAGCAAGTTTTGGATCTGCAATGTAAATAGAAAGGCCCGTGGGCAACAAAACCGTCTCGCCACCGGCAATTTGTAGCGGCTCGTCAATACATACCCGCAAATCAAGTCCCGCAGAACCAGGGGTTGCATAACGCGGTAAATCAACTTGTTTACCAATACGCTCATCTAACACTTGAAGCTGAATAGCAGTTGTCATACGTTTCACTTATTTCAGAACAAACATGGTTCGTATTCTGCAAGCTTGCAGCAAGAATTGCAACCAATTGGCCTGCAAGACGTACCTTATGCGTTTTAGATAAAACAATTTCTTCTGTTTTGGTTAAAACCGTTACTTCATTCGTGTCGGTATCAAAGCCAAGCCCCTCTCCCACCCAGTTTGCAACAATACAGTCAAGTTGCTTTCGCTGAAGCTTTTCACGTGCATGCGCAATCAAGTGATTCGTTTCTGCAGCAAACCCCATAACAAATCGTGCTTTCTGGCTAGATGCAACGGCTGCTAAAATATCTACGTTCTGCGTTAAAGTAAGCGACAACGCCTGTTTAGCCTCTTTCTTAATTTTTTTGTCCTGTGGCATATTCGGTGCATAATCAGAAACAGCCGCAGCCCCAATAAATAAAGTGCCAGGCTTTAACGCTTGCATGACTGCTGCATGCATTTCATCTGCTGACTCAACGCCTTGAAACTGTACTCCCTCTGGTGGAGTCAATGCCGATGGTCCACTAATCAAGGTTACACGAGCACCAGCCATTTGTGCCGCACTTGCCAAAGCATATCCCATTTTTCCAGAACTCTGATTGCTTAAGTAACGTACAGGATCAATCGCTTCACGTGTTGGCCCCGCTGTAATCAAGACCTCTTCGCCAAGCAACATACCATGTACTGCATGCAAACGGAGCGCATTTACAATGGTCGAAATCTCACTCATACGGCCCAGCCCCTCATCGCCGCATGCTTGTACCCCTTCAGCAGGCCCGACCACCAATGCGCCACGTGCACTTAATACGCCTACATTCGCTTGAGTGGCAGGATGGTGCCACATCCCTTGGTTCATAGCCGGACAAATCAAAAGTGGCACTCGCAAAACAAGTGCAAGTGTTGAAAGCAAGTCATCTGCAACACCATGCGCAAGCTTTGCTATCATATTTGCTGTAGCAGGTGCTATGACGCAATAATCAGCCCAACGTGCAAGCTCAATATGCCCCATTGCCTGTTCTGCTGCTTCATCAAACAATGCCGTTCGAACAGCACGCCCGCTTAATGCCTGTAAGGTCAGAGGTGTAACAAACGTTTCCGCAGATGCCGTCATTACGACTTGAACTTCAGCCCCTTGCTGAACCAGCTCACGTACTAAATAGGAGATTTTATAAGCCGCGATACCGCCGCATATTCCAAGTAATACGCGCTTACCTTTAAAATCTTGCATACAACCTTACCTTTGTTAATCAAGGGTCTGTCGGTAGCGCTTCACACCTATCAACATCACGACCACCATAAACCCTAAAATAGGAATAATTTCACGCCAAACGTCTAAAAAGCTGCTCCCTTTTAGCAAAATGCCACGCACAATCACTAGAAAATGCGTAAGTGGTAACATATTGCCTAATACTTGTGCCCACTCCGGCATCCCTCGAAATGGAAACATAAAACCAGACAGCAACAGCGATGGCAAAAAGAAAAACATCGCACTTTGAACTGCCTGCAACTGATTGGTTGCAAGCGTTGAAAAAGTAAGACCCATTGCTAAATTGGCTGCAATAAATGGCAAGCAAAGTACAAGTAACAGCAGTATACTACCGGTCATTGGCACATCAAATAAAAAACTTGCACACCCTAAAATTAAAAGCACCTGCACATATCCAACTAGAATATACGGCAAAATTTTCCCAATCATTACCTCCAGCGGTTTTAAGGGCGTCGACAATAAATTTTCCATTGTACCACGCTCATACTCACGGGTAATTGCAAGTGCTGTCACGATGACAAGGGTCATGGTAAGCACAACCCCCAATAGTCCTGGCACAATATTATATGCTGTAATTGCAAGCGGATTATACATTAAGTGGACTAATGGTGTATATGGCGGTGGAGTGGACTTAAGCTCTGCTAGATTCTCCCCGAGTTCTTCATCAAGCACCCGGTGACTTAACGTTTTAAACACATCAATTGCACGCGTTGTAGCCGACGGATCGGTTGCATCGGCTTCTAAAAGCACGGGGGGATGCAGCCCACGTACGAGTTTTTGAGAAAAACCGGTTGGAAAACTAACTACGAACTGTACTTGTGTCGTTTTCAACAAGTGGTTTGCTTCTTCTTCTGTAACCGGTGGGGCAATAAACTGAAAATAACTGGACTGCTCCATACCGACCAAAATACGCCTTGCAAAAGTACTTTGTGTATCCCCAACAATGGCTGTTGGAAGATGTCGTGGATTCATGTTGATGGCGTAACCAAATAAAATCAACTGAATTAATGGAATACCCACCATCATTCCAAACGTAGCTCTATCGCGACGCATTTGAATAAACTCTTTCGCCATCACAGCTTTCAGGCGACCAAGCCATGCCCCACTCATCCGAGCTCCCCCCCAGACTTTAATACTAAACGAATAAATGCATCTTCAAGTGTTGGCTCAATTAAATTCCATGTTATGTTGGCATCAGCTTCAAGTGCTTTAAGCCCTAACTCAATACCTGCTTTATCTACACCACACACATGAATACAGCGCCCAAATAAAGCCGCTTGCTGAACCCCGTTCAGCTGCTTTACCGTTTGTAATAAGTGTGTGGTGATATCCCCTTTAATTTCCCAAGTGTTTAAGTCTGCTGCTTGAACCACATCATTGACAGTCCCTGTTATCATTAAGTCTCCATAGGCAAGGTATGCAAGACGCGTACAGCGCTCCGCCTCATCCATATAATGTGTTGACATGAGGGTCGTCACACCTTGCTCACTTAATGTGTGAATCGTATCCCAAAACTCACGCCGTGCAATTGGATCGATACCCGCAGTTGGTTCATCTAACAATAGTAAGTCTGGGTTGTGCAACAAACATGCTGCAAGTGCGACCCGTTGCTTCCAACCTCCTGATAACTCACCCGTTAATTGTGCTCGACGCTCATGTAACCCCATCTGCTCCATCACACGTTCAATGGCTTGCTTTGGCTTTTTAACACCATATACAGTTGCAGTGAATCGTAAGTTTTCCTCAACATTTAAATCGGTATAAAAGCTATATTTCTGCGTCATATACCCCACATGTTGCTTAATTTTTCTAGACTCTTTTAAAATATCATAGCCAAGGCAGGTTCCAGCTCCAGAGTCAGGGGTTAACAAACCACACAGCATACGAATAGTCGTTGTCTTTCCACTTCCATTAGGCCCCAAAAATCCAAATACCTCACCACGATTCACTTGCAAATCTAAATCACGAACAGCTAACCGCTCTCCAAAAGATTTTTTTAAATGCTGCACATCAATAATCGGTGTATTTGGCATATTAAAATCCCGTCACTGTAACGGGTTGACCTGGTTTAAATAACTCTGGATGTTCCGGACGCGCTTTCACACGAAACACCAATTTATCATAGTTTTCACGACTATAAACAAGTGGCGGCACATATTCTGCTTCGGGTGATATATACTCAATAATCGCTTTAAGATTGGAAGCACAACCATCACACTTGACCTCAACCTCTTGACCTGCATTTAGCTTTGGTAAATATTTAGCAGGAAGAAAGAATTCTATCCAAATGTAAGTGGGAATCAACAACACAGCAATGGGCTTTCCTGCAGGCACCCATTCACCTTCTAGAAAAAAAGTATCTAGTACAAGACCTCTATCAGGCGCATATCTTGTTTTTTGGGCCAGCTGCCACGTAAAAAGCTCTTTCCTTGCCATCACACTATGTACTTTAGATGCTTGTGCAAGAATTTTGTTTTGTCGTGCTCCCATTTTTACAAACGCTAATTCGTACTCTCGCTGCCTTTTCAAGGCCTGTAGCTCACGAAAACGTTGTACAGCCGCATCTGCCTCATCAAGTGTTCCTGCTTTTTTCTGATATAACATTTGAAAGCGCTTCATACGGAGCTTTGCTAACAGCAAACGCGCCTGCACTTGCTGTATCTGTTCAATCACCATACCAACTTCTGGCTTTCTTTTAGGTCTTTTTAAGTCTTCTAGCAATGCCTCTTCTTGTATTAATACCTGCTCAACTTCTCTTAATTTGAGCTCTTCCGGATTTGAATCTAATTGAAAGATTAAGTCACCTTTTTTAATCAAATCACCACGAGAGACAGGAAGACTCCTTAATGTTCCTGACAAAGATGACGTCACATAGAGGTTCTCAGACTCGACATAGCCTTGCACTGAATGATTGCCTGGCCAATCACATGCACTCAAACCAAGCACAAGCCATAAACAACAAACGCGAGTAATAAGATTTACGCTCATGAAGACAGTCAATTTTGTAAATAAACTATTCTTGCAGTATAGCCATAAAGTCGCTGAAATAAAAAAGATAACGCGCTGTGCCATACTCAATAAAATAACAAATTCTGAAGCAACCAGATCCCAAATGCACTCACTTTTTTTTTACTTCAATAAATACCGACATCCAACAGCAATTGCACTATGTATCTTTGGTACTTACATGATTCATCAATTCACATTGATTTTGTATTTCCCAACAGATACCCACTTAAGCTTCATACAAACCATTAAAACCCTGTGGCACTCCAACAATCTTTTTCTTCAGTTTTTAACTATTATGAACTTTATCATCAAGCCTTTGATGATTTATGGTTTGTATATCCTACTATTTCAGTTGCTTCGCGCAGCCAAACGCGAAAAATAATGCAGGAATCACCTATTGTGTTTGATTAGTTTTAGGCTGTACATCAGGTGCTGTATTAGCCTGCGGATTTCTATTTACGTTATTTTCATCGCCCCCGTCACTTGGAGTACGCTGGGTAGAAGGTTCACTACGGATTGTATACGTCTCGCGTGCATCCCCCTTACAACCCGTTGTACCACCACATTGGAAAGAGGTGTCATTGCTTATTGCATATGAAGCACTACCAAAAGAAAATACCAATATCATGGTAAGAACTACATTTAAACTCATTTTAAATTTAGGCATTTATCTCTCCACTAAAACATTTAAGATCAGTATAGTCAAAATGTAACACCCCAGGTTCATCATCCCGAGCTTGCGAGGGATCTACTGCAGAGTGGCACGGAGCAGTTAAAAAAACCTTGCAAAATTATGCTGTTATGATCAAATACTCACCTTACGCAGCGGCCCTTGCCTCATAACTGAAATTCATTAAAATTCACCTCCTGCTTGTAGGGAGGAACAAAGCATGGATATGCTTGATATTTACACTGATTACCTGATCTGCCAAAACAAATATGCAACTGCAACAGGTTTGTCAGATATGGTTGATGATGAGATTTCGCACGATAAAGTAACCCGCTTTCTTCGGCAGGGCGATTTCGACTCAATGTTGTGGAAACATGTTAAACCAGCTGTTCGAGAGCGAGAAACTCAAAACGGTGTGCTTATCCTTGACGACTCGATAGAAGACAAACCGTATACTGATGAAAATGAGGTGAACTGTTGGCACTATTCTCATGCCAAAGGGGATGTGGTGAAAGGCATTAATGTCCTTTCCTGTATGGTTCGTTATGATGATTTCAGTTTGCCCATTGGCTACGAGATTATCAAAAAATACATCCAGTACTCTGATATTAAAACCCAGAAGCTTCGAAGAAAGGCAACGATAAATAAAAACCAGATTTTCCGCCAACTGATTCAGCAAGCATGCACCAATCATGTCAACTGGTTTGGCTCCAAAGCCAACATGGCGTTTATTCATGATGAACTTCAGAAGTCATTTATCATTGGAGTTAAGTCTAATCGAACCTTAGCTCTATCCGAAGACGACGCCAAAAACGGTAGCGAATAGAAGAGTTTCACAAATCAATTAAACAAAATGCTAGTTTGGAAAAATCACCAACCAAGAAAGTAAAAACCCAATGCAATCATGTATACGCCGTTATGATTGCCTACTGTAAACTTGAAATGCTTAAATTCAAAACAGGACTAAATCACTTTGCTATAAAATATAAATTGGTCATACAGGCAAATCAGATAGCGATGCAGGAGTTAAAAAATATGGCTTGTTAACTAGTCCCGTGCGTAAGGTGAGTTTTAAGACAGTAGATCCCTCGCAAGCTCGGGATGACGGACCTGGGTGTTACGTCAAAATAAATAATAGAAATAAGATATACATTAAGTGCAATATAATTTCTTTTCGCACAAAAACACATAACATACGAGCAGGAATGTCGCAATGAAATGTCAACAACCCCTAAATGAATCAACATTAAGCTGTAAAAACAAAAAATTGATTCCCTCCACGCTTTTTTGCTTTATACATTAATTTATCTGCCATTTCGATCAACCGATCGAGTTCCATATCAGATGAACGACACGTTAAAATACCTGCACTCATTGTTGCGTGAAAAAAAGTACGCGTGAATATTTCAGCCTGAATACGCTCAAATAACGTTTTCACGTTTTCCCCAGTATTAGGAAAAAACAGGATAAACTCGTCTCCACCAATGCGTGATACCTCATCAATAGAACGAATATTTTGCTGAAATATTTGTACCATTTCCTTTAGTAATTCGTCTCCCTTTTTATGGCCATACAAGTCATTCACTTGTTTAAACTTATCTACATCAAGATAAATAATACTAAATTGAGGCCCACCTCGCTTCATACGCTCTAACTCAAAAGTAATTAACTGAGCCATACTTCGTAGGTTTTTTGCGCCCGTAAGAAAATCAGTGCTTGCTTTTTGTTTTTCATCAAGCAAAATTTCTTTCAACAAAAAAACCAGATAAATAACCACTATAAAAATCAGCGCTCGAATGCCTATATTCCAAAAAATCATGTATTTTTGAGAATAAATATGTCCGCTCAAAACATCTAAACCACCCCATAGAAAAGCACTCAAAACAGCAAAAATAATCGCAAACAAAAATTCGAATTTTAAAGCCATCAAAGTAATCGGTAACAAATAAAAAAAGGAAAAGCCCATTTCATGCCCTAAGCTATAGTCAAGATACCCAATCACTCCTAAAATAAACAGACATAAAAAAATATATATCTGCGAAGATAAACGATTGACCGAGTACCATAGCTTCAGTAAAACGATACGATGAAGCATATATCATATCCGTTTGATTTACCTATGATGGCATTATTACCATTCACCTGTTTAAAATAGGATAACCCCGTTTTTTCTTATAAGCCAATAAGAAACATTCAATATAACGGCTACATTCAAAAAAAAGACAAAAAAAAAGCAGCTTATTAGGGCTGCTTTTTAGGAAAAAAATCCTGGCGATG
>JARGNV010000048.1 GCA_029212465.1 Legionellaceae bacterium
ACAAAACATAAAGTATAACACCAAATAAAGACCTTTTAAATTTTAATTAACTATAAGATGGCAACTTTTGTCTCATCGCTTATGCATGTTGCTTGCTGGGCTTTGGGGTCGTTAACCGCGCGGTCAAAAGCTGTGCCAGGAGGCAGGTTTGCATAAATATCACTGAGCAGAAAGGTATTTAGAGTTGCTTCGATGTAGTCAGAAACTTTTTGTATGGCTGTAAAAATAGACTCTGTTGTTCCCGCTTGGGCATTGAGTTTATCGATGGCATAAGATTGTCTTAACGAGCCAACCAGCACGATAGTTTCTTTGAAACTTTGTGCGTGTGCTTTTAGGCTGTTTAATAGGGGTAGGTTTTCAGTAATGACTTGCTGACATTTTTCGCTCAGAATATCTTTTTTTGTTGGCTGATATCCTGCGTGAAACAGGCAGTTATCGGCGTCGAATGAAACGCCGTGAATGCTGTATGACATATAAAAACGTTAAAGGAAAAATTCCGACTATGATATCATCTTAGTGAGTAATTATCAATCAATCTAACCGCTTCAATCCAAACCGCTGCGAAACGTCGTGCTTGATAGTCTTCAATGTACTCAACTGTAACGCCGAGCGTTTTTAGCTTGCTAATCGCTTCTTCACAAGACTGCGCTGCGTGAAAAATGCGAGCAAAAGCCTCCGCCTTTTTTTTGCCCTCAGGGCTTAAGTGGTTGTTGCGCGAGCTTAAGGCGAATTGATTGGACGCGCGAACGGTTGGGCAAGCACGTATTTCAACATCTAAAAAAAATGCATCGACCATGCCTTGAATGAGTGAGAGTTGTTGATAATCTTTTTCACCAAAATATGCGCGCGTAGGTTTAACCAAGTTAAATAACTTCATTACAACTGTTAAAACACCCGTGAAATGTCCAGGCCGGTGTGCACCTTCTAGCAATAAACTCTCTTTGTTTTCTACTACTTGATAGCGGTAATTATCCGCATATATTTCAGCAGGGCTCGGAATTAAACAATAGTCAACGCCTGCTTCTTTAAGTTTTTCGATATCTGCCTCGAGTGTTTTGGGGTAGTTCTCAAAGTCAGAGGTTTGATTAAACTGGGTTGGGTTTACAAATAAGCTAATAACCGTTTTTTGATTTTCATGTATGCATTGCTTAACTAGCTCAAGGTGTCCCGCGTGTAAGTTCCCCATGGTTGGTACAAAGCCAAGTGGCGTATGTTCGGGAAGTGTGGCGCGTGCGCTGCGCCACTCAGTAAGGTTATTTTCAAAAATTTTCATAAGTTAGGCCTCAGATTCTTTGGCAGGGACAAGCTTAAGTGGTTCATTATAATAACTATGTTCTGCTGCTGGGAATGTTTTGTTAGACACTTCTGTGGCATATGCATTCAGTGCCTCGGTGAGCAGCGCTTTGCCCTGAATAAATTGTTTTGCGAACTTTGGGTTGCATTCAGTTTGGAGTGCAAGCAAGTCGTGCCAGACTAAAATTTGCCCGTCCGTATGTGCGCCTGCACCAATACCAATAGTTGGAATAGTAAGTGCTGCTGTAATATCGCGTGCAAGGGTTTCGGGGACGCATTCAATGACAATGGCAAAACATCCTGCTGCTTCAAGTGCTTTGGCTTCTTTTAATAAGTTTTTCGCTGCTTCATGCTCACGGCCTTGCACTTTATAGCCACCCAATTGGTGTACGGCCTGAGGTGTGAGGCCAATATGCCCCATAACAGGAACACCTGCACTCATAATATGTTGAATTGTGTTACAAATACTTGGGTCTGCGCCCTCAAGCTTGATGGCGTTAGCGCCTGCTTGCATCAAACGTTTTACATTCCGCATGGTATCTTCGGGAGAGAGATGGCAGGCCATAAACGGTAAATCACCCACGATAAATTGCTTGCCGATGCCGCGCGCAACGGCTTCGGTGTGCAATACCATCATATCCATGGTTGCCATGACAGTTGTTGGATGTCCGTGTACGAGCATTGATACCGTATCACCGACTAAAACGGCATCAATGGTTGAGTCTGCAACCATGCGCGCGGATGGATAATCGTAACAGGTGATAAAGCTAATTTTTTCAGATGCGAGCTTCTTACGTTTAAAATCGAGAACGTTCATATTGATTCCTTCTGTCAGTCACCGCTCAAGGTTTGAGTCGATGCATGTTCGCATCATAATGCTTTGCTTGGAAAATGCAAATGGTCTAAAGGCGCACGCCTTGGTATGATGATTATTTTATGCGTATAGATGGTTTTGATATGACAGTGCAACAGTTGGATTTGGGGCAAGTGCTTGCGATACCCGGTGAGCATCATGGCATGCTTATGGGAAAAGAGGAGTTATTAGAAGCCCGCTTAATGGTGCCAGAAACTGTTAAAACACACTATATTGCAGTGTTAGGCCATCCACATTCTTTAAAGGGTGGCAGCATGCAAAATAAAGTGGTGACAACGCTTGCACGTACTTTTAGAGAGCAGGGTATTCCAAGCCTACGCTTTAATTTTCGGGGCGTTGGTGCATCAGGTGGCATCTATGATGCAGGCATTGGTGAGAGCGACGATATGTGCTTGCTTACGCAGCAGTTACAGCAAGTTGTACCGCAGGCAAAAATTTTATTTGCTGGTTTTTCATTCGGAGGATTTGTGGCGTATCGTGCCGCAGCACAAATGGATAATGCACTACTACTGACGGTTGCACCATCCGTGAATCACTTTGATTTCGAAGCATTTGATACTCTGCCACGTCCATGGGTATTACTGCAGGGGGGGGAAGATGAGGTAATATCCTCGAGTCTCGTGCTGCAATTTGCAAAAAAACATAGTATTTCAGCGCTTGAGTTTGAGAAAACGGGGCATTTTTTTCATGGGAAGCTTGCAGAGCTAAAGGCCCGAGTGCTACAGGTGCTGGAAGATACACTCGCATGACGGCGTTATTACAGCACTATGAGGCAGCCGTTGCTGCAGGGGAGCTGACGGACTCTCCAAACCAGCGCGCCATGTTATCTAAGCTTCAATTCATTTCAGATGAAGTTGCTGCATCACATGTGAAAAAACATTGGTGGTCAAGGCGCACCAAAAGCCCTCAGGGATTGTATTTACACGGACCTGTCGGGGCTGGCAAAACATACTTAATGAACTTGTTTTATGCGCACCTAGCAGAGCAGCATAAAGAGCGATTTCACTTCCATCACTTCATGCAGCATGTTGATGAGGCTTTAAGAGCACATCAAGGGCGCCTTAATCCACTGAAACAAATAGCCAAGAAAATTGCACGAGATGCGCATGTGCTCTGCTTGGATGAGTTTTTGGTGGAGGATGTGGCAGATGCCTCTATTTTAGCTGAGCTTTTAAATGTATTGTTCAAAGCCGGTATGATTTTGGTGGTAACGGCTAATACGGCACCAGATGAGTTGTATCTAGATGGGTTGCATCGGGAACGTTTTTTACCTGCCATAGCGCTTCTTAAAAAGCATTGTGATGTGATGTATTTGGATGATGGGCGTGATTACCGGCTGGGGAGGGAGGTATTACCCGAAGCTTATTTTTTCCCAGTGAATACAGCGCATGAAACTAAAATGCGAGAGCAGTTTATGGCCTCTGCTTTGGAGGCTTGTGTACAGGAAGCAGGAGAGGTGTTGATTCAGCAGAGAACTATCCCTTTTATTCGAATGGCAGGAAAGGTGATATGGTTTGAGTTTGACGTAATTTGTAATTTACCAAGAAGCCAGTTGGATTATCTAGAGATAGCGGCACAGTTTAATACGATTTTTTTGAGTCATCTGCCTGCGATTGGAGAAAATGATTCAGCACGCGCAATATTATTTATTCGCTTTGTGGATGTATTGTATGATGCAGGGATAAGGCTCATTATATTAGCTGAAGTGCCGCTTGAAATGATTTACCTCAAAGGCCCCATGTCGAGTATGTTTGAGCGGACTTTGAGTCGTCTGCGTGAGATGCAGTCGGCTGATTATCGGCATGCATACGGCAAAATTGAGTAAAAATTAATTAACTTGAGAATGATTCTCGATATCATTTATAATAGACTGATTCAATACATTTTATATGGCGGGATACGATGCCACTGAAAACAGCTGAACTGAATGAGGGCGACACAGTGCGACTGCTCAGTTTTGGTGAGACGGACCCAGCATATCGTCGCCGACTATTTTCGTTTGGCTTAACGTGCGGAGTGTCAGTTCGTGTAGTGCGGTGTGCGCCACTGGGCTGCCCTATTCAGCTGCATGTGCGAGGCACGGATTTTATATTACGCACGGCCGAAGCATCACACTTGTCATGGGAGCGTCTTTAGTGCGTTGTTTATTGGTTGGTAATCCAAATGCAGGAAAAACGACCTTATTTAATGCGTTGACAGGTGACTATCAACGCGTTGGAAATTGGGCAGGTGTTACTGTTGCCGATAAGAAGGGCGTATTACAGTTAGGCGATAATAGTTGTGTTGAGATAACTGATTTACCAGGGATGTACGCATTGGATGCTGTTGGTGCGCAACAAAAAGATGAACAGTTAGCCATAGATGCTCTAAATGGAGATAATTATGACTGCTTAATTAACGTGATTGATGCCAGTCAGCTGGAGCGTCATTTATACCTAACAAGTCAATTATTAGAGCTGAATCGTCCAATGCTTATTGTGCTTACCATGATGGATAAGGCGCGACGGTGTGGTATTCAGATTGATATACAGGCGCTATCCCAGCGCCTTGAGTGTGCGGTAGTTGATGCGTCTCGAGAGGCGGGTTGTGATGCTTTAACCAAAGCACTGCAAGCCCCGCAAAAAAAGCCAAAACCCCTCCTTATTACTCCCCCTAGAAGCACAACAGGCGAAGATGAGGAGCTTTTAGCGTTAGATGCACGCTATACAGCGGTACATGCCTTGGTTTTACAGGTTGAAACGCGAAAAGCAGCCCGCAAAGAACAAGTTACAGCAACGCTTGATAAGTTTTTGTTACATCGGTTGCTTGCTTTTCCCATTTTTTTAGGGGTGATGTACACCCTGTTTTTTTTAGTTATCTCTGTGGGTGGTTTTTTTCAAGATAGTGTCATGACGTTTTTTGAAACTATTTTGGTTGGGAGAGGGGTCGAGCTTCTGCATCAGTGGGGGTGCACAGATACAGTTGCCTCATGGCTGACACAAGGGCTTGGTCTTGGCCTTACAACTACTGTTTCTTTTGTGCCGATTATGGGGGTTATGTTTTTATTATTAGCGTGTCTTGAAGAGTCTGGTTATATGGCCCGCGTTGCTTTTGTAATGGACCGATTCATGCGGCTTTTGGGTTTGCCAGGTAAAGCATTTGTGCCACTGATTATAGGCTTTGGCTGTAATGTGCCGGCTGTAATGGCAGCACGCACATTGGATACTGAGCGAGACAGAAAGATAACCATCTTAATGAGTCCTTTTATGTCTTGTAGTGCGCGGTTAACTATTTATACCGTGTTTGTGACGGCTTTCTTTCCGCATGCGGGTTATAATATTGTATTTTCGCTGTATTTATTGGGTATTTTGATGGCTATTTTAACGGGCCTTTTATTGCGCCGCACTTTTTTTACGGGCCCTCTTGCACCTTTATTACTTGAGCTGCCGGTATATCATGTGCCGGTATTTCGTATGCTGTTACGCACAACGCTTCGAAAGCTTCGCGCTTTTTTATGGCGCGCAGGTCGGCTTATTGTGCCAATTTGTATGGTACTTGCCACACTGAATGTAATATATATTACCCCACATCATTCAACTTTATCTATATTTGGGCAGCTTCTACAGCCTTTGTTTGCGCCTATGGGCATTTCAACAGATAACTGGCCTGCCGTGGTTGGGCTTATAACCGGTATGTTTGCAAAAGAAGTGGTGATTGGCTCACTGAATAGTATGTATGCGAGTTTAGGAGGGTTGTCTCAAATGTTTGATGGCGCTTTGAGCGCTTATGCTTATTTAGTATTTGTATTGCTTTATATCCCTTGTGCCTCAACGGTTGCTGTAATTCGAGAAGAAGCAGGGCGGCGTTTGATGTGGTTTTCTGTTGTTTGGTCGCTGTTGCTTGCTTATGGTACGGCAGTGCTTGTTTACCAGCTTGGAACTGTGCAGCAGCATATGGAGCAGTCCATTGCTTGGGTGGTCGGGATAGTTGCTTTGTTTGGAGCGATCGTGCTCTTAATGCGGACAAGTATTTTGTCGGGAGGGCCTCGTGCTTTTCGCGCTTCGTGATTATATTGCCAAAGAAAAGAGCGTGAGTTGCGATCAGCTGTCACGTTTTTTCCAGATAGATGTGACAGCGCTTGAGCCCCTTTTAGAGGTGTGGGTTAAAAAAGGTGTAATTAAGCGAAGCACATCTAACGCTAAAAGTTGCCTAGCGTCCTGTGGCGCTTGCCATATGAAGCCGACAACCTACTACTATAAGGTATGAGCTCACATCAGAAAAGCAGGTCAATGAGTTGCCTGCTTTTCTGATGTGAGCTCAGTTAAGCGGATTTTTGTCGATGATAAAATTTGTTGGGCGTCAATTAGCTGATTATCTCGCGTTAATATTTTTTCAATTACAATTGCTTTTCCATTAGCGCAAGATATAACAGGATAGCCTGTATGGTTTTCAAATGCTACGAGCTGTCGGAAGTCCATAAATTATATTTTCGTATGGCCTTGCGCGCACAACTCTAATTTTTTCTCCTTGGTAAAAAACGTATGCACATGGATAAGGAAGCGATCTGGCTCTTATCCCTGACAGTACATTTTCTTGCTTGTCATGCCAATTAATTTTTCCATCTTCTTCTAATAGTTGTGCGCAGTAAGTTGCATTTTCATGAGATTGATGCAGTCTTTTGTGTGTGTTGCTTATTAATTGAGGCCAAATAGCGCTAAGGTCATTTAAGACTTTTGCCTCCAGTTTTTCTCTAGCTTCATTGATATATAGCCCTTTGTTAGGAATGCTGGTCTGCAATATGATATAGTTAATTAAAATTTAAAAGGTCTTTATTTGGTGTTATACTTTATGTTTTG
>JARGNV010000010.1 GCA_029212465.1 Legionellaceae bacterium
GTCGGGCTCATAACCCGAAGGTCGTAGGTTCAAATCCTGCCCCCGCTACCACTTTTAGAAAAGCCCCATTTATGGGGTTTTTTGTTATCTAACGGTTTGATTTTATGATTCAACAAGACATCGAACAATTAGTGCGCCCAAGCATTGAAGACATGGGAATTGAGTTTTGGGGTATAGAGTATCAAAGGCAAGGTCACTCAGGAACTTTGCGTATTTATATTGATAAGCCCGAGGGTGTGGTGCTAGACGATTGTGAGCGTGTTAGCAGACAAGTGAGTGCACTGCTTGATGTGAATGATCCCATTCAAGGCCAGTATCAATTAGAAATTTCGTCACCTGGTATGCCAAGGCCGCTCTTTTATCCTGAACAATATGCGCGCTACTTGGGGGACGAGGTTCAGATTCGCTTGAATGTTCCTATGGACGGTAGGCGTAATATAGTGGGTATAATTAAGGCGGTTCAGGATGATACGCTGATTTTAATAGAAGGTGACGTTGAGCAAACGTTTCTTTTTTCAAACATTATTAAAGCACATTTGACAGTCGAACGAGGCGAAGCATGAGCAAAGAATTGTTGTTAGTGGCCGAGGCATTATCCAACGAAAAGGGTGTGTCTAAAGAAACGGTGCTGGATGCTATTCAAGTAGGATTGGAGTCTGCGACACGTAAACTCTCCGGGATGGAAATGGGTATACGTGTGAAACTTGACCCACGCACTGGAGAATATGAAACATACCGGTATTGGGATGTGGTCGCTGATGAAGAGCTGATGTTTCCTGAGCGTGAATTAACGCTTGAAGCGGCACGTGAGCGTGCACCAGAGATTGAAGTGGGTGAGCGTATTGAAGAACTGATGCCATCGATTGAATTTGGGCGAATTGCAGCACAAAGTGCTCGCCAAGCCATTGCACAAAGAATGCGAGAAGCGGAAAGGCAACTGGTTGAAGATCAATTTAAAGCGAAGTTGGGTCAGTTGGTTTATGGCACAGTCAAGAAAGTGACGCGTGAGCATGTCATTATTGACCTAGGTGGAAAAGCAGAAGCCTTTTTGTCTCGCACTGAAATGTTGCCACAAGAAATGTTCCGAACCAACGATCGTGTTCGTGCGTACCTATATGCAATTTCCGATCAACCACGAGGCCCGCAACTGATGGTGAGCCGCATACGGGATGAAATGTTGGTTGAGTTATTCCGTATTGAAGTGCCCGAGATTGGGGAAAGCGTCATTGAAATTAAGGCGGCAGCCCGTGAGCCTGGCAGTCGTGCGAAAATTGCGGTTAAAACCAATGATGGGCGTATTGACCCAGTCGGTGCATGCGTTGGTATGCGTGGTGCACGTGTACAGGCGGTTTCAAGCGAGCTGGGTGGAGAGCGTGTTGATATTGTGCTTTGGGATGATAATCCAGCGCAATTAGTTATTAATGCCATGGCGCCTGCTGAAGTATTGTCGATTGTTGTAGATGAAGATTCACACACGATGGATTTAGCCGTGCATTCATCACAACTGTCTCAGGCTATTGGGCGTAGTGGTCAGAATGTACGTTTAGCAAGCCAATTGACAGGTTGGACGCTGAATGTAATGACCATTGAAGATTTTGAAGGAAAGAACCAAGAAGAAGCGGCTAAAATTGTTGAGCTCTTTACTTCAACTTTACAAATTGATGATGAAATTGCGCATTTATTAATAAATAATGGGTTCTCGTCATTAGAAGAAGTCGCTTATGTGCCTAAAGAAGAGTTATTTGCAATAGAAGCATTTGATGAAGAGATTATTGACGAGCTTCGAAATCGAGCGAATGATCATTTGTTAACACAAGCATTAACAGGTGGTGGTAATAAAGAGCAAGAAAGAAGCCTAGATTTGGCTTCAATGGACGGCATAACACCAGAATTGTTAGAAGGGTTAATGGCTGAAGGCATTACAACCCGAGAATTATTAGCAGAGCATGCGGTAGATGAGTTACTAGATGTGCCCGGAATGACGCCAGAAAAAGCGGGTAGTTTAATCATGAAGGCACGAGAAGCATGGTTTGAATCTGATGATGCGTGATGCGTTACTGAATGTAAGTGAGGAGTAAAACATGGCGGATGTCACAGTAAAGCAATTGGCTGAAGACGCAGGTATTTCTGTTGAGCGTTTATTAAGTCAGTTACAGAGTGCAGGGTTGTCTATTACAAAAGAAGAGCAATCTGTAAGTGAAGAGCAGCGACGGGCTTTACTAAGCCATTTAAATGCCAGTAAAACACAGGTGGCAGCTGCTTCTCCCGACCGAATTACCTTACGCCGTAAAAGCGTTTCTCAAGTGACTTTGGGGCAGGATGCACATCGTGGCAAGACCGTTAATATTGAGGTGCGTAAAAAAAGAACTTATGTGAAGCGGAGCAGCTTAGCTGAACCGCCTGTTGAGCCTGAAGTTGAAGTCCCGGCTGAAGAAGCTGTCAAGGTTGAGGCTGATATTGAAGCCGCTGGAGCAGCTGTTGATGAGGCTGTTGTGTCTGAAGAGAGTACATCATCTGAAGCCGTGATTGCAGATGATGCAGTGTTAGAAGAGACTATCAAAGATACTGCTGATGAGACTGAAGACAAGACGCCAGCAGTTGAAGTAGCTGCAGAAGCCTCAGAGCCAGTCATCGAGCCCGCACCGGTTGTAGATGCCGCGTCTCGAGAGAAGAAAAAAAGTCACTCCGATAATGATTCAAAAGCCGATTCAAGGCAAGACGCAAAGCGTGGTAAAAAGAAGGCAAGATATAATGCTACGTCACGTGATGATATGGACACAGGCTTTTCAGGGCATGGTCGACGTCACAAGCCGAAAAAACGAAGAGGCTCTGAAAAGTCAGATCGCTACCGTGAGGCAGAAGAGCATTTAACACAAGGCTTTGAAAAACCAACTGCGCCAGTTGTACATAATGTTGCTGTGCCCGAAACGATTTCTGTGGCTGATTTAGCGAAAAAGATGTCAGTTAAGGGCGCGGAAGTCATCAAAGCGATGATGAACTTGGGTGCTATGGCCACCATTAACCAAGTGATTGATCAAGAAACAGCAATCATTGTGGTTGAAGAAATGGGGCATAAAGCACACGCGCTGAGTGAAGATGTGCTTGAGAAAGACTTAGACACCGCACATGCTGACGCACAGGTCGGTGAGAAAGTGGTTCGTGCGCCGGTTGTTACGATTATGGGGCATGTTGATCACGGTAAAACTTCTTTGCTTGACTATATCCGCCGAACCAAAGTTGCAGCGGGCGAAGCAGGTGGTATTACCCAGCATATTGGTGCTTATCATGTCTCGACAGATAAAGGCGATTTAACCTTTTTGGATACCCCTGGACACGCGGCATTTACGGCAATGCGTGCACGGGGTGCGCAAGCAACAGATATTGTTATTTTGGTTGTGGCAGCAGACGATGGTGTGAAGCCACAAACGATTGAGGCGGTACAACACTCAAAAGCTGCAGGTGTGCCAATTATTATTGCAGTTAATAAAATTGATAAGCCTGAGATTGATCCAGACCGTGTGATGAATGAGTTATCGAGCCACGATGTTATTCCTGAAGCTTGGGGCGGAGACACGCAGTTCGTACAGATTTCTGCAAAAACAGGACAGGGTGTTGATGAGCTGTTAGATGCTGTTTTATTACAAGCAGAAGTATTAGAGCTTCAGGCCCATAAAGAAGGGGCTGCTAAAGGCATTGTGATTGAGTCTCGCCTTGACAAAGGACGAGGGCCGGTTGCCAGTATTTTGGTACAAAGTGGTACATTAAATAAAGGTGATATGTTACTTGCAGGGCTACAGTATGGTCGTATCCGTGCGTTAGTGCGAGATAATGGTGAGCAGGTACAAAGTGCTGGGCCATCTATTCCTGTTGAGGTATTGGGCTTGTCAGCGGTACCACATGCAGGAGATGAAGCAATTGTTGTTCCAAGTGAAAAACGAGCGCGTGAAGTCGCTTTGTTCCGTCAAGGAAAGTTCCGAGATGTGAAACTTGCGAGACGTCAAAGAAATACCTTGGAAGGCATGTTTGACGAGATTAATGCAGGTGACGTGAAGAACTTAAATATTGCATTGAAAGCAGATGTGCAAGGTTCAGTTGAGGCAATTTCTGAAGCGCTTACCAAGCTTTCAAATGATGATGTGACTGTGATTGTGATTTCGACAGGTGTGGGTGGTTTTACCGTTTCAGATGTACATTTGGCAATAGCATCGCAAGCACTTTTAATTGGATTTAACGTGCGCGCTGATGCTGGAGCGAAGCGACTCGCAGAAACAGAGTCTGTGACATTAAACTATTACAGTGTTATTTATGACATTGTTGACCAGGTGAAGGCGGCCTTGTCGGGCTTGCTCGAACCAACTTTCCAAGAAAAAATTGTAGGAACAGCTGAGGTGCGGGATGTTTTCCGCTCACCGAAGCTTGGTGCAATTGCAGGTTGTATGGTGCTTGAAGGTGTTTTAAAGCGGCATAATCCTATTCGTGTGCTACGTGACCATGTTGTCATTTATGAAGGTGAGCTTGAATCGTTACGACGCTTTAAAGATGATGCGAATGAAGTAAGGCAAGGTCTTGAATGTGGTGTCGGGGTTAAAAATTATAACGATGTCAAAGTAGGCGACATGATTGAAGTCTTTGAAACAGTAGAGGTTAAGCGCGATTTATGAACCACGAAGGCAGTAGTAGGCGCCCTGATAGGATTGCAGGATTGATGCAGCGTAAGCTTGCGCATTTGATTCAGCATGAAATACACGACCCACGGCTCCCACGATGGATGACTATTTTGGATGTAAATATTTCTAAAGACTTAGGCCATGCACGGGTTTATTTCACCGTCATCGATGATGAGCCAGATGAAGTGACAGCTGTTTTGAATGCATCAGCACCGTTTTTGAGAACAGCGCTTGCGAAGACATTGAGTTTACGTAAGGTGCCAAAACTTACATTCGTGTACGATGCATCGGTTGAGTACGGCAAGCAACTCAATCGCTTGATTGATAAAGCGAACGATGGCGATGCTGTCAGTTGATGGTATTTTATTAGTTGATAAACCTCGCGGACTATCATCTAATGTTGTGTTGCAGCGAGCAAAGCGCCTCTTAGGCGCTAAAAAAGCGGGACATACCGGAAGCCTCGACCCGCTCGCTACAGGCATGTTGCCCATTTGTTTGGGCGAAGCCACAAAGTTTTCGCAATATTTACTCGATGCCGATAAAGCGTATGATGTGGTAGCAACCCTTGGTGCCGTTAGTGATACGGGAGATGCAGAGGGTGTTATTACGCCTTTTGCTGAAGTTGTCGATGTATCGAAGGCCGCAGTGATAGCTGTTTTAACGGCGTTAACAGGCCCCATTTTACAAGTGCCCCCTATGTATTCTGCCTTAAAGCATCAAGGCAAGCCGTTATATACATATGCGCGTCGTGGAGAAATCATTGAGCGACCAGCGAGAAAAGTTACCATTTATGACGCCAAATGCCATGAAGTTGACGGTAAAAGTGTACATCTTTCAGTAACGTGCAGCAAGGGGACGTATATTCGTTCGTTCGTTGAAACAATGGGGGAGCGGCTTGGCGTGGGCGCTTATGTCACAGCTTTGCACCGCACGTATACGGCAGGCTTTGAGAATGAAGCGATGTGGACGTTAGATGCCCTGGCAGCAGAAGATTTCGATGTGCGTCAAACACATCTTTTATCTGCTGAACGTGCTGTCGCACAGTTTCCTCGCTTGGACGTGAGTCCCGAGGCGATGGATAGGCTTTATCAGGGTAAACTTGTGACTGATGTGCAAGCATTACAGCCGTTGTGCACGGTTCGCCTCTATGCGCCAGAAAATTTATTTTTTGGACTGGGTGAGTTTATGGAAGATGGCTCGTTAAAAGTAAAGCGGTTGTATCAACGTTTCTTTTAATGCTTTAGGTGTCTCAACGAGAAAAGTTGGCTCGGCTTTTTGGAGTGCTTCTTTGGTGTTGTAGCCCCAAGTTACAGCAATAGAGGTAATGCCAAGCGTCTTGGCGGCTTCGATATCACGTACTTCGTCCACCACATAATAGGTGTCTTTTGCATGAAACTGATTTTTTTTCATTAAATGCTTTAATGCATGGCGCTTGCTGAGTCTGTGTTTTTCAACATGAATGTAATTAACTTGCCGAATGTTGTGTTGCGATAAGAATTGCGCAATATTTTTTTTGGAGTTCGAGCTCAATATGCCAATACTTGAGGTATGTTTTGAAAGTGGGTCAAAGAGTGTACCGAGCCCTGGTTGTAGTCTCATCGAGGGTATTTGCGCGAGTAGTCGACGCCTAACTGCAATCATTAAGATAGGCACAAGCCATGGTTTAATGCCGAGGTAGTTAATAATTTGTTGCGCAGGCATCGTACGTAACTCGGGTAGCAGCTCAGGGGAGATGGCTTGAAAGTGATAAATCGGTGCAAGTACTTGTGTAACTTTAGCGAGCGCTTGCAAACTGTCTGCAAGCGTACCATCAAAATCAAAAATAATGTGTTTGCTAGACATAATAGAGTCTGAATAGTTTCAATCTCTTTATGCTCGCAGGAAACTTGAAAAGGAGCAAGTTTATCCTATTGTTTTGAAGTGGGAGTCGTGCTAGTATTCCCCCCTATTAAATTTAGATGATCCAACTTCGAGTATTAGGAGTGAACAATGTCGCTATCGAGCGCACAAAAAGCAGAAATTATTAGTGATTTTAAACAGGCAGCTAATGACACAGGATCTACAGAAGTTCAGGTGTCGTTGATGACAAGCCGTATTAAATATTTAACGGAGCACTTTAAGGTCCACAAAAAAGATGTGCATTCACGCCGTGGCCTGCAAACATTGGTGAATAAGCGCCGTAAATTATTGACTTACCTAAAGCGCAACAATCAAGAGCGCTATGCGAAACTGATTAAGTCATTGGGACTGAGAGATTCGTACTGAGTGTATGCATGACTCAGTCAATGCACGTGGGAGAAAAGGCGCGATGTTTTGCGCCTTTTTTTTTGCTCCCTAAAATAAATGAGAATCTGTCTTGAGCGTTACTAAGCTGAAGACAAATTCCGAAAAATAGGAAAAGAGAAAGTGACTAAAATTGTAAAAGAAATCCCTTTTGGGGAGCACACATTAGTGCTTGAAACCGGTGAAATTGCAAGACAGGCGAGTGGCTCAGTGTTTGTCAGCATGAATGGGACACAGGTACTTGTAACCGTAGTTGGTCAATTAAATGCACCAGAGCGAGGTGACTTTTTCCCCCTGACAGTGAATTATCAAGAAAAAACGTATGCAGCAGGTAAAATTCCCGGTGGCTTTAATAAGCGAGAAGGGCGTCCTAGTGAGCATGAAACACTCACGTCTCGATTGATAGATCGTCCTATCCGCCCCTTATTCCCAGAAGGCTTCAAAAAAGAAATACAGATAGTTGCAACTGTTATGTCTTTGAACCCAGAGGTGCCAGCAGACATTTTATCAATGATTGGTGCGTCAGCGGCGTTAATGCTTTCAGGTGTGCCCTTCCAAGGCCCTATCGGTGGCGCACGTGTGGGGTATGAAGATGGTATTTATACATTAAACCCAGGCAAAACAGCCCTTGAAACCTCAGCCCTTGATTTGGTGGTTGCGGGAACTGAAGACGCTGTACTGATGGTTGAATCGGAAGCCGATGAATTAAGCGAAGACGTGATGCTTGGTGCGGTTTTATTTGGACATGAAGCAATGAAGCCTGTCATTCGAGGGATTCGAGAAATGGCGAGTGAAGGGGGTAAGGCTGCGTGGGATTGGGCAGCACCCGCTAAAAATGAAGCACTGCAAACACGGGTTGAAGCAATGGCTGCAGAAGACATTGGCGTAGCTTATTTATCAAAAGATAAAACAGAGCGTTATAGCAAACTTGCTGAAATTCGTACGCGTGTTGTTGAAGCATTGCTGCTTGAAGATGATGAAGCCATTACAGAAGAAACTGTATCTGAGTGCTTAGCGTCATTTGAGAAAAATTTAGTGCGTGGCCGTATCTTAGATGGAGAGCCACGTATTGATGGCCGCGACCGCAGCACAGTGCGTCCTATTACTATTCGTACAGGTCTTTTAGATAGAGCGCATGGTTCAGCATTGTTCACCCGAGGTGAGACACAAGCCATTGTAGCCGCAACTCTAGGTAATGACAGGGATGCACAAATTTTAGACAAACTTGACGGTGAAGTGCGAGATAGGTTTATGTTGCATTACAATTTTCCACCCTATTCGGTTGGAGAAACCGGCATGATGGGAAGCCCTAAGCGACGTGAAATTGGGCATGGTCGCTTGGCGCGTCGTGGTATTAGTGCAGTACTGCCTGCCGCAAGTGATTTCCCTTATGTCATTCGAGTAGTGTCGGATATCACCGAGTCGAATGGCTCAAGCTCAATGGCAACCGTGTGTGGTACGAGTCTTGCGCTTATGGATGCAGGTGTGCCATTAAAAGCACCCGTTGCAGGCGTTGCAATGGGCCTGATTAAAGACGGTGAGCGCTTTGCAGTTTTAACAGATATTTTAGGGGATGAAGATCACCTAGGCGATATGGATTTCAAAGTCGCAGGGACTGAAGCAGGCGTTACTGCGCTTCAAATGGACATTAAAATCACAGGTATCACCCAAGACATTATGGAAGAGGCGCTGGCGCAAGCACTTGCAGGTCGGCAACATATTTTAGGCGTGATGAAGAATGCTTTATCTGAGCATCGCACAGAGCTTTCTATGCATGCTCCGCGTATTGTAAGCATGATGGTGCCGGAAGATAAAATTCGAACCATTATCGGTAAAGGTGGTGCAACAATTAAAGCACTGACAGAAAGCACCGGTGTTTCAATTGATATTGATGACAGTGGTGAAGTGAAGTTATTTTCACCCGATGGAGAGGCGCTCGCAAATGCTGAGGCACAAATTAAAGATTTAATTGCTGAAGTTGAGGTTGGTAAGACATATACTGGCAAGGTCATTAAAATTGTCGATTTTGGTGCTTTTATTCAGCTGCTTCCGAATAAAGACGGTTTATTGCATATTTCTCAAATTTGCGAAAATCGTAGTCAGAAAGTGGAAGAGGTCATTCAAGAAGGGCAGTCTATCACTGTGTTTGTTTCAGGCATTGATAAGCAAGGTCGAGTGAAGCTTGAGTGGAAAGATAAGCCTGCACCAAAAGCAGAGGCGTCAGCAACGGCTGAGTCAGCACCAACTGACACATCTGACGACGCATCTTAAAGGTTTTTCCCCTTTGCTTAAATCATTAAGTAGGGGGGAGCAAACCACGGTCTTCTTCTAACGCGGCCGCGAAACTTTCAATAATGCGACTGGCTTTGTCGAGTGCGTCTGGATTTTGAGGTGCTTCAGATAAGGCCTGTACCATGGCCTGTAAACTTTTTTGAGCGCTTAACTTTAAGTTGGGTAGCGTCGTGAGATGTGCTGATGCGGCAATAGAGGTTGGTGAGGCTGTACGGCTTATTAAACGCGTGAGGATGGCTATTTTTTGGTCTAAGCTTGATGGAGTGTTAAGTACCTGAATCATATCTTGACACAGCTTTTCAATGTTTTGGTGCTCGGACGATAGCTCTTTTTTTTCGCAAATATGTTGTAAATTTTTTAAATGTGCGATGAGGGGCGCTACTAGCATGGGTGCTTTAATACTTGCGATAACGGCTTTATAGCGCGCTTTTGTTTGCGTAAGTGTCGCGGCAGTTGCCGTATGCTTTTCAAGTTCAGCGACGGCTTTACGATGTCCCCGCGCCTTGGCAACCTCAATTAGGGTTCGACCATCTGGTGCGCGCTGCGTTAAGTCAACCCCATATTGTGCAAGCTTCGCAAGCACATTTGAGCGACCATTGTAAGCCGCAATAAAAGCAGGGGTATATCCTTTTTTATTCACTTGATTGACGTCGGAACCCCGTTTAACCAGCTCATCAATCACATGTGCCTGACCTTTCGAGGCTGCAAAAAAAATAGGGCCTGAGCCAAGATGGTTGCGTGCATGAATAGGGGCGTCTTTTTCCGCAAGAAAGCGAAGCACGCGGAGGTGACCATATTCTGCAGCAAAATGGGCAAGTGTTTTTCCTTCGGTGTCTGTTTGGGCTAAGTCAATGCCGCGGTTGAGGAGTTCTGCAAGAATAGAAACATGTCCTGTTCGTGCGGCAATTTCCGCACAACTCAGATGGCCAACACGTGCGCAATCTAAGTTTGCATGACAATCTGCGAGTGCTTGAAAGGTTTTGAGATTTCCATAGAAGGCTGCTTTTCCTAGAGGTGTGACGCCATTTATGTCTGGTATATTGGGGTCTGCACCGTGCTTGACCAGCTCATAAATAATACGCGGAAATCCTTCGTGGGCCGCATAAAAGAGTGGCGTTTCACCTCCTGCAGTTTGTTTATTGAAATCTGCTTTAAAGGCTGCCAGCTGTTTTATAGTCTTGAGGCTATTCGTTTGAGCTGCAAGATGCGCGAGTGTAGCCCCGTTTATTTGTCGCTTTGAGGTGTCTTTAGTCACAGAGTATTTCTTTCTAAGCGTTTTAAGTGCCTTGGTTAAGGCGCGATTTTTATGAGGCTTGAGTGTGATGGCTCTTGTTGAGAATCCTGTATATCGGCTGCCGTGAAAAGCTTGCGTGATGCGTGGTGCAAAGGCATCGAGTGTCGCGGTAGATGAGAGCGTTAGAGGAGGCCACTGGTTGATGTCCATGAGGGTCCACTTTTTTTCTTTTGCTTGGTAGTTAAGTGCAATACTATGATTATAACTAGACAAGACAAATCCGATGTTTTTGGGCGGATGGCCTTCGTGTTGTTCAACAATTTGTTGTAAGTCATGTAAGTAGGTCCGGAGTTCATCTTGTGTGAATATATTTGGTTCGGAGTAAGGTCTCGCGAAACCGCCAGCTGCGTGTGCTGCTGTAGAGGCAGCAAGCTGTGAAATACCTTTAAAGTTTCCTTGAGCGAGCATTCTGCCAAACAACTTTTCATACAGGTTAGGATTTTGATAGAGTAGTAAGCTGTCGTAAAAAGCGAGTACATCAAGGTGTTTTAAGTCGTCAGGCGTGAGAAGTTCGTGGAGGATGACTTTTTCTTTTGTGGTTTCAATACGCGTTTTTAGATCAGGTGTTTGCCTGATAAGGTTTACACGCTCAATGAATGCGTCGGGCTCATCGATGAGGTAAGATTCAATGCACCTTAGCGTGGCGCCATGACAGAGGCCATCCGCGGCTTCTCCACTATCTGCGATATAACCCAACGCTTTTGCCGCTGCAATTAAAGCACTATGGTGACGCATCCGGACTCACAAAACGAATTTATTACATTCAGTTTATATGAATATCGCTTTGTTTGCCTTTGGGGCAATTCTTTGAGGCGGTTGGGCCTCCAAGTGGTTTTGTCACTTAGAGCGGATTAAGTTTAAAAACTCCATACGACTACTTGGGTTATTACGCATATCTCCCAACATAACAGAGGTTGTCATTGTTGAGTTTTGTTTTTCAACGCCACGCATCATCATGCATAGGTGACGTGCTTCAACCACAACAGCCACACCGCGCGCACCGGTAATTTTTTCAATACAAGCTGCAATTTCACTGGTGAGTCGTTCTTGAATTTGAAGGCGACGCGCAAAGTAGTCCACAATGCGAGCAATTTTGGATAAACCCAATACGTTACCATTAGGAAGATAGCCAACATGGCATTGCCCAAAAAAGGGGAGCAGATGATGTTCGCAGAGCGAGTACAGCTCGATATCTTTCACGATGACCATTTCACTCATATCAGAGTCAAAGAGTGCTCCGTTGATGATGTCGCCCAAGTTTTCTTGATAGCCACGTGTCAAGTAACGTAACGCTTCAGCGGCACGGTGAGGTGTGCCTAGCAACCCTTCTCGCGTGACATCTTCACCTAGATTTTCGATGATTTGCTTAAATTGAGTATCCATAATATGTGCCTTTGTATAGGAAGTCATCCAGGCGGCCAGGTCATTTGCCGGCCGCCTAAAAGGTGTAAGTGAATATGATAAACGGTTTGTCCACCATGATTGTTCGTGTTAAAGACGAGGCGGTAGCCATCTTCTTTGAGTCCTGCCTCGTGTGCAATGGTTTTAGCTGCTAATATCAGCTGCCCAAGCAGCGCTTCATCTTCAGTTGTTGCATGATTAATATTTTGGATATGTTTTTTAGGAATGATTAAAACGTGCGTTGGTGCTTGTGGGTTTACATCACGGAACGCTATGAGATTATCGTTTTCAAAAACAATATCTGCTGGAATCTTCCGTTCTATGATACCACAAAATAAGCAATCCATCGTACATATCCTAAGTTTAGCGATTAAAGTGAAACGCTATTATACGCCTGCTTTAGGATTGGGTCCAAAAAGATTTTTGTAGGGACTTTTGCCTTTTCAGTGTGCTTTACGCATAATAGCGTGCAACAAAAGTTTAATAGTCAATGAGGATGGATAAGCAAATGAGTTTAAATGCCATAAAGCCTGGGCGAGATGTGCCAAATGATGTGAATGTGATTATTGAAATTCCAATGCATGCAGCCCCAGTCAAATATGAAGTAGATAAGGCATCTGGTGCCCTGTTTGTGGATAGGTTCATGGCAACGGCCATGTTTTACCCAGCAAATTATGGCTATATCCCTCAAACGCTGTCTGAAGATGGTGACCCTGTCGACGTGTTAGTGGTTGCTCCAACACCGCTTATGAGTGGCTCTGTGATTCGTTGTCGTACAGTTGGTATGCTGAAGATGACCGATGAATCAGGTGTTGATGCAAAGTTAATTGCGGTGCCTGTTGATAAGCTTTCAAAGCAGTATCGCTCGGTACAAACACATGAAGATTTACCAGAGTCTTTATTGCAGTCGATAGCGCATTTCTTTGAGCACTATAAGGATTTGGAAGAAGGTAAGTGGGTGAAGGTTGATGGATGGGCAGGGCCTGATACTGCGCGTCGTGAAATTATGGATAGCATTAAGCGATATGAAGCAGAAGCGTTAGAAGAAGCTTAAGAAACTGCTCGAATGACTGCTTTTTATTTCCTTCTTGCCGAAAGCGCAAGAAGGAGTCCTACAGCTTATCCATCATTTTTTTGTCTATCTTTCCAGCGATAGCTACGCGACTTCATGCTTTCAGAGTAGTTAAATTTGGGCACTTCAAGGTGTAGCCAAATGGCAAGTAGGCGCGTTATAAAAATAAATAAAACAGTGACGATGATACTGATGTGACTGGCTACCTCAAAGTGGTTGAGTATCACATAAATAATGGCACCAAACATAGCAATAATGGCATAGAGTTCGCTACGAAGCACAAGCGGAATATCGTTACATAGAATATCTCGTAACATGCCACCTGAAATACCGGTCATTAAGCCGCCTAAAATAGCCACGACCTCTGGCATGTCATAGGTGAGGAGGCGTTGTGTACCAATAATTGTAAATGCTGCAAGCCCTAACGCATCGAGCACTAAAAACAGTTTGGTGACGCGTGTGAGCTCCGCTGGAATACAAATGGTAAGCAGTGCAAATCCTGAGGTATATAGTAAATAATTGGGGTGTGCGACCCATGAAATAGGGTGCGTGTTAAAGACAATGTCTCGTACTGTGCCACCGCCCAGTCCTGCAACACAGCCAATGAAAATAACCCCGAAAAAATCCATGCGCTTTCGGCCAGCAGCAATTGCGCCACTGACAGCCTCAACAGAGATGCCCAAAAGAAAAATGTAATGCAGTATCATGCTATTAAAAGGTGGGATAAAATCTTTCCTGATTTTACGCCTTTTTTAAACAATTAAACAGTGTTAATTTGTATGGTCAGAGGAGAGTAAACGGTTAGGGAAGATTATGAAGCAGCTGTTATTAATAGTCTTATTATTGGTCAATATGCCTGTGTATGCAGGTACTGCGGGGGCGTCAGAGCCTGAACGATTGCCATGGCATTTTTATGCAACCATGGGGTATGTTAATTATGAAGATATGGTGGATAAAAATGTTGCTATCGAGCGGATTGCAGGGTCTCGAGATTTTGGGTGTTATCGTGATGCAACCTTTGGGATTGAAGTGGGGGTTCAAACAGGCTTGAACTCTCGCCTATTAACAACACAAGACAAACTGGATGTAGTCGGTGGCCCGGCGATTCAGGCGGTTATTAGCACTTTTTTTGATGTATTAGGCACACTTTCTGTGCCGCTACATGTATTGCCTATTTTGCATAAGACCGGAACCCCTTATGCAAAGCCTGTTATGGACTTTATCGAACATACAGATGTGTTTGCAAAAGTCGGCATGGCATATCGACAGATGCATTTCGATAGAAATACGATTAACCCGAAGGTAAGTATTAATCCTGAAGTACAAGTAGGACTGAGTAAATCTCTGTCCCATCATGCGAGTGTTGCATTTGCATACCAAGGAATTTATGGCCGTGGTGTGGGGCTCACGGTCAATGGTACAAACCCTTTATTCGGGGTTGGTGCCGTTAAAGGGATTCCAACCCAAAATGGTGGTTTGGTCATTTTTGCCTGGAATGCGGCATAAAAGGGTTAGGGGGTATTGTCATTTGGGTTTGACATATTTGAATGTGCGCGTTGCGAAAATGAAACGGCTTCGTTATAATCAGCGCCTGTCGATACAGGCGCGTAGCTCAGTGGTAGAGCACCACCTTGACATGGTGGTGGTCGGTGGTTCGATCCCACTCGCGCCTACCATCAGATTTGATGAGAACTCAACATGTTAACAATCACCCTGCCAGATGGAAAACAACTTCCATTTGAAGCGCCTGTTACAGCTTATAAAGTTGCTGAAAGTATTGGGCCAGGTCTTGCTAAGGCCGCTATTGCCGCATATGTAAATAATGTTTTAGTTGATATGAGTTTTGAAATTGCAGCGGATGCAACGCTTGCCATTTTAACTGAGAAATCTCCTGAAGCACTTGAAGTGATTCGACATTCAACGGCACATTTGCTCGCGCAAGCCGTCCAATCTTTGTTTCCTAAAGCGCAAGTGACAATAGGCCCTGTAATTGATGATGGGTTCTATTATGATTTTGCATTTGATAGACCATTCACGCCTGATGATTTAGTGCGTATTGAAGAAAAAATGCATGCACTTGCAAAAGAAAATATACCGATCGTACGTCGTGAATTACCACGTGATGAAGCCATTGCTTACTTTGAGGGCTTAGGAGAAAGTTACAAAGCAGAGATTATTCGAGATATCCCTGAAGGGGAAGTGCTGTCGTTGTATCGGCAAGGTGAATTTGAAGACTTGTGCCGTGGTCCACATGTGCCTTCAACTGGCTTTTTGAAAGCCTTTAAATTAACCAAGCTTGCGGGTGCTTATTGGCGTGGCGACTCTAATAATGCCATGTTACAGCGTATTTATGGCACGGCATGGGCAGATAAAAAAGCACTGAAGGCATATTTGTTTCGTATTGAAGAAGCTGAAAAACGTGATCATCGAAAAATTGGAAAAGCGCTCGATTTATTTCACTTCCAAGATATTGCGCCCGGGATGGTGTTTTGGCATGCAAAAGGGTGGACTATTTACCGCACGTTGCAACAATATATTCGTGAGCGTTTAGCTGCACTGAATTATCAAGAAGTTAGAACCCCTCAGTTGGTAGATAAAATACTTTGGGAAAAATCAGGGCATTGGGATAACTTTCGTGAGAACATGTTTTTAACCGAAACAGAAAATAGAAGTTATGCGGTTAAACCCATGAATTGCCCATGCCATGTTCAAATTTATAATCAGGGCCTTAGAAGTTACCGCGATTTACCCGTGAGATATGCTGAGTTTGGTAATTGCCATCGATGTGAACCATCTGGTGCGTTGCACGGCTTAATGCGGGTTCGAAATTTTGTGCAAGATGACGGCCATGTTTTTTGTTCAGAGGACCAAGTTCAAGCGGAAATAGCCATGCTGCTCGGGTTAGTGCAATCAGTGTATGCCGACTTTGGGTTTGATAGCATGACTTACCGCCTAGCACTCAGACCTGAAAAGCGGGTTGGCAGCGACGCTGTATGGGACAAAGCTGAAACAGCGCTTGCGAACGCGATGCGTGAGCATGGTATTACGTGGGAAGATGCGCCCGGCGAAGGTGCTTTTTATGGGCCTAAAATTGAATGTTCATTAGCCGACTCGCTGGGTCGTATTTGGCAATGTGGGACATTCCAAATTGATTTTTCTATGCCAGAGCGCCTAGATGCGCAATTTATTGCAGAAGATGGCTCAAAGCAAATGCCGGTGATGATTCATCGTGCAATTCTTGGAACCTTTGAGCGTTTTATGGGAATCTTAATTGAGCATTATGCTGGTAAGTTCCCACTTTGGCTTGCACCCACACAGGTGGTTGTAATGACCATTAGTGAAAAGCAACATGAATATGGTGCAAAAATGTATGAAATTTTGCAAAAAAATCATATTCGTGCAAATTTTGACTTGAGAAATGAGAAGATAGGCTTTAAAATTCGCGAGCATACTTTACAAAAGGTTCCATACCTTTTAATTGTAGGGGATAAAGAAGTTGCTGAAGGGCTTGTTAGTGTGCGTTCTTGTGATGGCACAGACTTAGGCCAGATGACAATGAAAGCATTTCATCAGCGACTTGTTGAAGAAATTAGCACGAAGAGTCGTGCAGAACCAGTTGGAGGATAAAACCATTAGTGCACCAGTCAAGCGTGATACCGATCGCGCGAGAATCAATGAGCAAATTAAGGTCCCGGAAGTGCGTTTAATCGATGCAGACGGTGAGCAGGCAGGTATTCTTCCGCTGAGAGAAGCATTGCGCCTGGCTGATGAAAGTGGACTTGATCTTGTTGAAATTTCGCCAACGGCTAAGCCACCTGTCTGTCGTGTGATGGATTACGGAAAGTTTTTGTTTGAGGCAAGCAAAAAACAAGCCGAAGCACGCAAAAAACAAAAGCATGTGCAAATTAAAGAGGTTAAGTTCCGTCCAACAACAGAGGAAGGGGATTATCAGGTCAAGCTACGCAACCTGACACGTTTCCTTGCGAATGGCGATAAAGTCAAAGTAACCCTTCGCTTTAGAGGGCGTGAAATGGCACATCAGGAATTAGGGATGCGCATTCTCGACCGTGTGAAAGAAGATACAGTAGATATTGCTGTGGTTGAACAACATGCAAAGAGAGAAGGCCGACAATTATTGATGGTTTTATCACCGAAGAAAAAATAACTGAACTCATATTATGTTGATATGAGTTAAATGCGGAGTTACAAACGTTATGCCAAAGTTAAAATCACATCGCGGAGCGGCGAAGCGCTTCCGTAAATTAGCCAGTGGGGCTGTAAAACGCCGAGGGGCTAACCGAAATCACATTCTCACGAAGCATACCACCAAGAAAAAACGTGATGCTCGCGTTAAGGCAACACGCCTTAAGGCATGTGATGCACGTTTAGCGAAACGTATGTTGCAAGGTAGTTAAGGGGAGAATGAATTATGCCAAGAGTTAAACGTGGTGTGACAGCCAAAGCGCGTCACAAAAAAGTGTTAAAACAAGCGAGCGGTTATTACGGTGCACGTAGTCGCGTATATCGCGTTGCCAAGCAAGCCGTTATTAAAGCGGGCCAATATGCATACCGAGATCGTCGTCAGAAAAAACGTCAGTTTCGTGCCCTTTGGATTACCCGAATCAATGCAGAAGCGCGCGTCAGTGGTTTATCTTACAGCCGACTTATTGATGGCTTAAAAAAAGCGAATGTTGAGTTAGACCGAAAAGTATTGGCAGATATGGCTGTACATGACAAACCAGCATTTGCGGCGCTTGCAGCACGTGCAAAAGAGGCTTTGGGCCTGTAACGCATGTTGGATGACATTACAACGTTAGAAAAAGAGGCGCTTAAAGCCATTGATATGGCAGAGCGCCTTGATGCATTGGATGCGGTTCGCGTAGACTTTTTAGGTAAAAAAGGCAAGCTAACCGACATTTTAAAAGGTGTTTCTTCGCTGCCGCTTGCTGAAAAACCGAAAGTAGGGCAGGTTGTTAACCAGGTGAAACGTCGTATTATGGCGTGCCTGGATGAAAAGCATGAAGCGCTCAAAGTACTCGAGTTAGAAGCAAAGCTTGCGCGTGAGCGAATTGACGTTACATTGCCTGGGCGCGCTAAACAAGCAGGCACATTGCATCCTATTACGCAGGTGCGTGACAAAATCGTTGACTATTTCAGCCGACTTGGCTTTGATGTGCTTGATGGGCCTGAAGTAGAAACAGAACACTATAATTTTGAAGCACTGAATATTCCAGACCATCATCCAGCGCGTGCCATGCACGATACTTTTTACTTTGGTGATGGCAGGCTCTTAAGAACACATACTTCACCTGTCCAGATTCGCGCAATGCAAGCGGGAGGCAAACCGCCTTTTCGGCTGATTGCACCAGGACGTGTGTATCGACGCGACTCAGATGTGACGCATACCCCCATGTTTCATCAATTAGAGGGGTTGCTGATTGACGACATCAGTCAAGGCGTAACCTTGGCGAGCCTAAAAGGTGTGTTGCAAGACTTTTTTACGCACTTCTTTGAAAAATCAGTGGATGTGCGCTTTAGACCTTCTTATTTTCCTTTTACGGAGCCTTCTGCAGAGGCAGATATTGGGTGTACGGCATGCGATGGCAAAGGGTGCCGCGTGTGTGGTTTTACAGGCTGGCTTGAAGTGCTGGGCTGTGGCATGGTGCATCCTAATGTATTGAATGCGGTAGGATTATCTCCTGATGCGTATCAAGGCTTTGCGTTTGGGCTTGGTATTGATAGGCTCGCAATGCTTTATTTTGGCATTGATGATCTACGCATGATGTTTGAACACGACTTAAACTTTTTAAAGCAGTTTTAAATTAGGATACGCCAATGAAAGTGAGTGAATCCTGGCTCTCTGAGTGGGTTAATACGTCATTAAGTACAGCTGAACTGGCTGAAAAGTTAACGATGGCAGGGCTTGAGGTAGATGAGGTTGCACCTGCATCGGGTACATTTACTCATGTTTCTGTTGCGCACGTGGTTGAAACCGTGCCACATCCCAAAGCAGATAAACTCACTATTTGTACGGTAGATGTAGGTGAAGACTTACCCGTCCAAATTGTGTGTGGTGCATCTAACGTGCGTGCAAATTTAAAAGTTGCTCTGGCGCGACCTGGTGCCGACTTACCAGGCGACATACACATCGAAGAAACCTCACTACGTGGTGAGCTATCGCAAGGCATGATTTGTTCATCCAGTGAGCTTGGGCTTGAAGAAAGTGCTGAAGGTATCTTAGAGCTTCCAGACGATGCCCCTATTGGTAGGTCGTTGCAAGACTATTTGCAGCTCAATGATAATATTTTAATCGTTGAGCTAACCCCAAACCGCGCAGATTGCTTTAGCATGCGGGGCGTTGCACGAGAAGTCTCAGCGCTGACCAATACCCCCTTGCAGATACCAGTTGTTAAACCCGTGGCAACGGTTACCGACTCAAGTGTTGGCGCACATATTTTAGAACAAACAGCGTGTCCTGGTTATGCGCTGCGACTTGTACAAGGCATTAACCCATCTGCTGAAACACCGCTTTGGATGCAAGAGCGTCTGCGCCGGTGCGGCATTCGCCCTATTCACCCAGCAGTTGATGTCACGCAATATGTCATGCTCGAGTTTGGTCAGCCAATGCATGCCTTTGATGCCGCAAAAATCACGGGTCCAATCCAGGTGCGTCTGAGCCAAAAGGGCGAAACACTTGTATTGCTAGATGGGCAGAAAGTAACATTTGATGCGGGCGTATTGCTGATTGCGGATGATAATGGCCCGCTTGCAATAGCTGGTGTAATGGGGGGAGAAGCAAGCGCGGTTACAAATGATACAGCTGATGTGTTGTTTGAAAGTGCTTTTTTTGAGCCGCATCATATTGCAGGTGTTGCAAGAGCGCATGGGCTTTGTACCGATGCTTCACAGCGCTTTGAGCGTGGCGTTGACCCAGCGCTGCACCCAGAGATGATAGAGCATGCAACAGCACTACTGCTTGAGATAACAGGAGGCACACCTGGGCCTGTTGTGTGGACACACACGCATGATTATTTGCCTGAAAAGCGTATTACGTTTAAACCGGCCCGTGTGGCGACTTTAACAGGCCTTGATGTGCCTGAAAAGCAAATGCAAACGTTACTCGAAGCACTGGGCATGGAAGTGATGACTCAGCATAGTGATGCCTGGCGTATTACTGTGCCGTCTTATCGCTTTGATTTATCTTTAGAAGTCGACTTGGTCGAAGAAATTGCAAGGCTTTATGGCTATGATGCTTTGGTACCTAAAACATCTTCTGGTGTGTTGCGTCGGGGAACACTCAGTGCGTTTCAGCAAATAAGTCGTCGTGTGTCAGCGTATTTAAGTGCGCGTGGCTATCACGAAATTATCAGTTATAGTTTTGTAGATCCAACGCTTCAAACCGCTTTTTGTCCTGATTCAGCAACGCTGAGCTTGTTAAATCCACTCTCACCAGAACTCTCAGAAATGCGTGTAAGCTTGTGGCCTGGTTTGATTGCGGCCTTGCTCCATAATGTATCGCGTCAACAAGATGAAATGCGATGCTTTGAAATGGGTGTGGTATTTGATATGCAAGATGGTACACTGCATGAGCGCACGTCACTGGCTGGTTTGGTGATGGGAGAGCGCGGTGCGCTTAATTGGAGCGAAACTACACGGGAATATGATTTTTACGATATGAAAGGGGATGTAGAAGCACTTTTTGCTCATCTTTCATTACCATTACGCTTTGTACCAGAAACAATGCAAGCACTCCATCCTGGAAAATCTGCGCGCCTTTATTTAGGCGAACGCGCAATCGGTTGGATGGGGGTACTACACCCAGCACTTGCTGAGTCATTTGATGTAGACGCTGAAGTGATGTTGTTTGAGGTCGCGTTGGATGCACTTGATAGCGCGACAAGGCGACGTTACCAGACTATTTCAAAATATCCACGTGTACGTCGTGATTTATCGCTGCTTGTGGATGAGGCGATATGTGCCTCAGAAATTGAAGCGGTCACTCGAAACGCCATAGGAAAAGCGTCACACTTATTGCAGTCATTTGATTGGTTTGATCAATACACTGGTGAACAAGTGCCCGCAGGGAAAAAGAGCTTGGCAATTGCGCTCACATTTCAAGATGCGGCACGTACACTCACAGAGCAGGATATTGCGCCACTGATTGAGTCAGTGATGACAGCGCTTGAAGAGAAGCTTCCTATTCAAGTACGCGATGGTGCAGCATGATGCCTGAAAATCCAAACCCACCTCACTATGAGCGGCATATCTTTATGTGCATCAATCAAAAGGCACCCGGTAAAACATGTTGTGCTAATACAGGTGGCCTTCCTTACGTGACTTATTTACAGAACGTATTGAAAGCGCAAGACTTAAGTGGGCCTGGCAAAGTGCGAGTGAGTCAGTCGGGTTGCTTGGGGCGTTGTAAGTTGGGTCCTTGTCTTGTGATTTATCCAGAAGGCATTTGGTATACCTACAGTTCAACGGATGACTTAGATGAAATCATTCAAACCCATGTGTTAGAAGGAAAGCTGTGCACGCAGCACTTAATTGACGTTAAAGAAAGGTGCTAAAAAGTGCTGCTTCGCGGGCGTTGTTAATGTTTTTTAGGTGTTCCAACTGGCTGTTTGGTTGCATCTTCGGGTGGCTCTAAATCTTTTCTGAACGCTTTAACTTCTTCGGCAAGTGAGACGCTGGTTGTTTGCTCCTGTATCCAAGCTTTTCTGTGAGGATTTGTGCCTTTTGTACCGAGACCAATTTTGTTGAGTATGCTATTTGCCCATTTAAGAAATGCTTGTATGTGCTCATGCATTTCGTGATAAGACACATCATCTGGGTCGTGGAGCTTATCAATCGTTTCCATATGTGTTTGAATGGCTTCTTCCCACTCGGTCTTGAGTGTTTGACTATTAATTTTCTTACCTACATACTTATCTCTTGTTTTTTCTAGCGCTTCTATTAATTGTTTAATAGGTTCCCTAATTTGTTCTTTTTTGGCTGCATGTGTTGAGTCATCATAATGCGCGCAAAGCAGCTCAGAGATGGTTTGTAGCTTTGAAGCCATTTCGAGGTAGGCTTTCACAATTAATGCTTGTTCGTCTCGTTGTGCTTTTTGTTGCGCGGCTTTTTCTTCTTGTTGTTGTTTGCGTTCACCCCATTTTCTTTGAAAATAATTAACCATGATGTTTCTCCGATATTCGATAATGTAGCGTTACATGCCATGGGGTTTCTGACCTGGGTCTTCAGTTTCTTCTGGACCTTTTTTCTCATCAGTCGGTAACCCCTTCTCGAAGTGACGCACGTCCTCGGCATCCATCGCTGAATTCTCACGCTCTTTAATCCATGGTTTTTTAGGTGGTGCACCTTCTTCAGTAGGTGATAAAACACCCAAATACTCCAAAGCACTTTGTGACCACTGCAGAAAAGCTTGAATGAGCTTGTGCGCGTGATGGTAAACCATGCTGGATGTTTTAAGATGTACTTCTATAGCAATGAGGCCTGTTTCTTCATCCTCAATAATGTCTTTCCAGGCAGCTTTAAGGCTGTTGAGGTCGAGCTCTTCTTTGTCATATTGGTCTTTAGCCGTCTCAAGTGCTTCTCTTATGGCGAGCATAGGTTTTTCTATCTCACGTATTGCGTCTTTTTGTACAGGAAAAGTGCTTTCCAAATCAGATTGAATAAACTTTAATTTTTGTATCATCATGTCAAAAGTTTCGCCCACCAACCGCTTTTCTTTTTCCGCTGGCGTCTCATTCTTGGGTGTTTTTTTACTAAAGAACCCCTTGATGCTTGGCAAACCCAGATCGCCGAAAATACCCATGTCTACTCTCCAAAACCAAAGATATATCTTATATTGTAGAATAAATGTATAGTTTTTCAAAAATATAGCGCTCTTATTGAAGTGCTAGCTCATTGGTTAATTTGTGTTATACTAAAATAGTTTAAAAATCAATCGGCTATCATGATGAGGGACAAATCGTGAGCGCATTAAGTAAAGCACGTTTAGTAGATGTTTTATGCGAAGAGCTCGCTTTAACGCGGCCTGATGCCAAGCTGCTTGTCGAGCAGTTTTTTGAAAGTATACGTGACGAGCTTGAGCATGGGCACCATGTTAAGCTGTCAGGGTTTGGTAACTTTATTTTACGCGATAAAACAGAGCGCCCAGGGCGTAATCCTAAAACAGGAGAAGTGGTGCCTGTAACAGCACGTCGTGTGGTTACCTTTAAGCCGGGCAGTAAGTTAAAAGCAAGTGTTGAAGCAAGGAAAGATGCGCACTAGTGAAGTCGTCGCTTGTGGCACCCTTTGAGTAGTGGGTTTTCAACAGGGCGCTTTTTCGCTTCTGGGTCGGCTAACAGTAAAGACTCTTCAACATATGTCATTTGACTGCTGTTATCAACGAGCAATCGGTACCACGGATTTTTGTGTGCAAAATCTCGTGTGATTGCCTGGGGGTTGTATTGGCCTGAGGCCTGAAACAGTGGATCAATATCAACAATAACAGCACGATACCCTTGTTGCTTGTGTAAGACGACATCCCCAATATTAAACTTTGCAAGCCGATGCATGGTAAGCACTCTAAAATAAATCATAAACTAAATATACAAAATGATTTAACATTAATCAAACAAGAAAAGAGGTAGGCATCTGTGTGCACAGACGCCTAAGAGGAGGTGGGTTTAAGACTCTGCGGGTTTTCTTTTACAAATTTTATCAGCCAAATAGCCAACGGCGCCTGCATAATAAATGGAGTTATTGTATTTTAAAATCATTTTATAGTTAGGGTAGGCTAAGAATACAGGGCCGCCATGTGGTTGAATAATACTGGCTTGTAAGTTTTGGTAGGGAAGTGAGTCGCCATTTGTCATGCGAACACCTAAAGCCTCCCACTCGCGAACCGATTTCACGGTTCTCTTGCCTTCAAGTGAACGGTCGAAGTCTTTTGGCAGTTTTACATGCACAGCCCAAGGTTCTCCGGTGTGCCAGCCTTTGCCTTTCATATAATTTGCAATTGATGCAAGGGCATCAGGTTTTGAAGTCCAGATATCTCGACGGCCATCACCATCATAGTCAACGGCATATTTGACCCAGCTGGAGGGTAAAAACTGAGGATGTCCTGAAGCACCTGCCCACTCGCCTTTAAAGTGCTTGAGCGTGACATGCCCGTCATTCAAAATATGTAACGCTGTAAATAATTCATGCCTGAAAAAATCAGAGCGTTTAGAGTCGTAGGCAAGCGTTGTAAGAGACTGAATGACAGGGAAGTTACCCATGTAGCCACCATAACTGGTTTCAATACCCCAGAATGACACTATAAAACATGGGTCGACCCCATACTCGCGCCCAATGGCCTCAAGGGTTGACTGGTACTGTTTATACTTTTTGCGTCCCATTGCAATGCGATAGTTATCAATGCGTGAGTTGCGATATTTGGTATAGCTTAAACGTTTTTCAGGTTGTGATTTAGAAAGGTTCTTAACACGTCGGCTAGGCTCATGCACGTTTGCAAAAGCCGCACTAATTACCTCTTCAGAAATACCTTGATTGCGCGCTTCCTCCTTGACGTCGGCAAGCCAACTTGACCAATTTTGTTGTGCGGATAATGCAGATGTTGCAGTCAAACAAGCGATACAGGCAGATAAAAAAAGGACGTGTTTCTTCATGCCACTCTCCTTCAAACTATTTTTATTGTTATTAGGTTTAAGTGTGGTAGAGGTTATGCCTAAATTCAAATGCGAAGCGTATATCGGGGGGTAACTTAGGTTAAGCAGGTACGCTAAAGCGTTTTTTATCATGTAAGCGAAGCGCTGTAAGAGATCCACCCCAAACGCATCCCGTATCAATGGCATGGATGCGGGGCACCGGGCATTGTCCCTTAAGTGCTGCCCAGTGACCAAACACTAAATCTGCGTCAATTGGTTCGCGTGTAGGGAGTGCATACCATGGCGTGATGGTGTCTGGTGCCTTGTCGGGCGTTGTTTTAGTGCTGAGTTCTAAGTGACCTTCTTCGTTACAAAAGCGCATGCGGGTTAAGGCATTGCAGATGACACGTAGGCGCTCAATAGGTGTTTCAGCTGCTGATAAATGACTGGGTGTGTTTCCATACATGTGTGTTAAAAAATTCAGATACGCGGCACTTTGTAGTGTTGCCTCCAGTGTTCTTGCATGCGCTTTTGCAGTGTCAAGCGTCCAGGTAGGGGGAATACCTGCGTGTGTCATGACGATGTTGAGCGAAGTATCGTGATATAAAAGCGGTTGCTTTCTAAGCCAGTGGCCGAGCACGGTTTTATCGGGGGCATTTAAAATATCTTCTAACGTATCATCTGAAGATTTTTTGGGGTTTTTTAAGAAGAGTTGGCAGAGTAGGTGTAGGTCATGATTGCCAAGCGTAATAATAGGCGAAATAGGAAGTGCTTTTATAAAGCGGAGCACGCGGAGAGAGTCAGGCCCTCGGTTGACCAAGTCGCCCACAAACCAAAGTCTGTCAGTTTGTGGGTTAAACTGAATATGCTGGAGTAGGCGCATGAGTGGCTCATAGCAGCCTTGTATATCTCCAATGGCATATTCAGTCATAGGGGGTGTGCTTCAGTGTTTGGTGCGTGGTGTTTTGCTTTTCAGCTGAGTGCCACTTACCATTTGCCTCTAGCTGCTTTAACGCACCTGGGCTACGTGCTTCAATGGCATTGGTTTCCGTGGGGCCTGACTTGGTTTGATGCTGAAATTTGGCTGGCAGACCAATAGAGTCCTTAAGAATTAAGCTGTTATCATCGGTAATGCCCGGTGTTGTATCGTGTAGCCCGAGCGACATAACCCCTTGTCTAACTGCCATCCAGTTTTTAAACATCGGACTTTCGCGGACAAACAATTTAAAGGCATCTGGGCCAATGAGTGTACCACCTGCCACACTTAGTAATGGATGTTGGTTTAATGTAAGCTTACCTGATTCAAGGTTTACCATAAGCCACTTGATAAACTCAATCCCTGCCATTTGCTCGCGGTTATCAAGTACATTATCTGAGCTATCGATGAATGAGGTTGCGCGCCCACTTTTAGGGGTGTGAACGCCTAGAGGCAGGGTCATTAAATCTTCTTGAACGGCAATAGCATCTGCACGGTCAAGAATTAAGCCAAGCGAGCCTGATGAGGCGCCGTCTTCGTGCAAGAGTGCAAGCCATACTTCGAGTACTTCAAGATTTGTTGTGAGCCAAGCAAAGCCTTCTTTAGGCATCAGTTGCTTTGCAAGGACAATGTTTAAGCGTTGCCGAAAACTTTCGTCGCGGTTGGTATTGACAGTATCAAACTTATAAGCATAGCCTGTGTTTGTTAAAGGCTCGAGCAGCGGTTCCCACGTTTTAATCAGGTGGCCGTGTGCGTTGTAGAGCTCAACATGGTAATCGAGGGGTAGCTTTCCGACACCTCTTAAAAGGCCTGCTGAGAATAATGCATACCACCAGAGTTGTTGGGTTTCTGTGAGTTTTGAGTCGGGCGCTTGTAAAAGAAAGCTTCGGAAAAGGTCGCTTGCAGCCTTGGTGCGGCTCAGTGCATGATCGAATGCACCACCTGGACTTGAAAAATAGCTATTGATGGTATCTGGTAGTTGCTGCATGTGGTTTAGCAGCTGAAAGAAAAGTCCTTCACACAATAGTTTAAATTGGCGTGGTTCAAATTGACAGGTGTCGGCAAGGCTCGCAATTTGCTCTGGTCGCTTGTGTTTTAAGATAAGTTGACTTGCAGGCGTAATGGTTGTGAGGCCGTGCAAGTGGGCATTGTGGTTAGTTTGTTTACGCGGTCTTTCGAACACAAAACCTCCAGGCTTCAAAAGTTTAGTGTATTTTACACTAAATGGTAAGATATTTCGCTATTTCTATGTACTTTTTAACCGATAATGTTTCTGGCCTATCTTTGGGGTTTACCCCAAGTGTTGTGAGTGTCTCAGCACTGAGTAAGGGCTTTAGGGTATTGCTAAGCGTTTTACGTCGCATTGAAAAAGCCTGAATGAGCAAATGCTCAAGCGAGGCTAAATGTGCTTGAGAGAGTTGTGCCACATGTGGGGTGAGACGAACTACGGCAGACTCAACTTTGGGTGCCGGATTAAACGCTTCAGGTGGTACTAAAAATAATGCTTCGGCTGCACAGATGGCTTGCGTCATGACACTTAAACGGCCATAGGCTTTGGTGTTTGGCGTAGCACTTAAGCGTTGAACCACCTCTTTTTGTAACATAAAGTGCATGTCTTTAATGCGAGATGCTTGTTGAAATAAGTGAAACAGTAAAGGGGTTGATATGTTATAGGGTAAATTGCCCACAACACGCAGTGTATCGCCGAACGCATCAAAGTTGACTTTCAGCACATCGTTGCAAACCAAGTTGAGTGTGTCTTTTGCACCAGGCAGCGCACGCAAGTGAGCATGAAGGTTGGTGTCAATTTCAATGGCTGTAAGCCGATTCAGCTGCTTGAGTAAAGGGCGGGTGAGAGCACCAAGGCCTGGCCCAATTTCAATGAGGTTGTCGGTAGGGAGTGGGCTAATAGCTTCTATAATACGTTGAATAACATGGAAATCTTCAAGAAAGTTTTGCCCAAATCGTTTACGTGCTTTATGTTGCATGGGTGAAACTAACCTCCAACAATGGGTAGAGATTGTAGGCCAATCAGCGCAAGTAAGGTTAAAGCACTCCCAACAAGCACACCTGTAAGGGTTTGACGTGTTGCACTTGATTGTGGTGGTGGGACGTGCTTTTGCTTATCTCGCTCTGCAATTTGTTGTGCTTTGCTGAGCACAATCAAATCATTCAAGCGTTTTGGCATGTGTGGTAATTCTTCAATTAAAAAGGGAATATTCTCTTTGAGATGTTTGAGAAGCGCGCGTGGCCCTATTTGCTGACGCACCCACTTTTCGAGAAAAGGTTTTGCCGTACGCCATAAATCAAGCTCAGGATCGAGTTGTCTCCCTAAACCCTCGACGGAAAGCAGCGTTTTTTGAAGTAAGATGAGCTCAGGCTGTACTTCCATGTGGAAGCGTCGTGCGACTTGAAATAAACGTAATATGAGCAGCGCGAAAGAAATATCTTTAAGAGGTTCACAAACGGTTCGAATGGCACTTTCAAAGGCGTCAACACGTGTGTCTCGTCTGACCCAGCCGGATTCAATGTGTAGTTGGGCAACACGTCGATAGTCTCGGTTAAAAAAGGCGAGTAAGTTTTCAGCCAAGTAGCGTTTATCGCTTTCATTAAGGGTGCCCATAATGCCGAAATCAACACAGATATATTGTGGGTTTTTCAAATGCTTAGGAGAGACAAAAATATTGCCTGGATGCATGTCAGCATGAAAAAAGCAGTCGCGAAAGACCTGGGTAAAAAAGATTTCAACACCGCGCTCAGCAAGCGTTTTAATACACACGCCATACTCGCGTAAGGTCTGTGTATCGGTTACAGGGATACCATGGATGCGTTCAATTACCAGTACATTATTGCGCACATAATCCCAGTGGACTTGTGGTACATATAGTAACGGAGAGTTAGAAAAGTTACGCCTGAGTTGGCTTGCATTAGCTGCTTCACGATGTAAATCGAGCTCATCTAGCAGACTTTGTTCAAACTCTCGAACCACATCTTTGGGCTTGAAGCGTCTGCTTTCAGGCCAATACCGATGAGCGAGTGACGCAATGCTTTTAAGTAGGATAATATCGCGTTTAATGAGTTTTTGAATGTTTGGACGTAAAATTTTAACGACGACGTCTTCACCCGTTTTAAGCGTTGCTGCATGGACTTGGGCAATAGATGCAGAGGCGAGGGCGTTTTCGTCAAACTTCGCGAAAACGTCAAACGCAGACTGGCCGAAAGCTTTATCTAGAATAGCAAGCGCCTCATGTGCTTTAAAAGGCAAAACATTATCTTGTAGCTTCTCAAGCTCCACCATCATTTCTTCAGGCAGGATATCGGGGCGCGTTGAAAGCGCTTGACCAAACTTAATGAAAATAGGGCCTAATTCTTCGAGGGTTTTCCTAAGGGCTATAGCAGGTGTTTGTTTGTTGCTCCTAAACCAGTTCCATGGGTTCAAATAAACGATAAACCGAAAAGGTGCAAAAAGGCGTAAGCTGACAACGACTTCATCGAGGCCGTTTTTAGCCAAAATATAGTTGATGTGAAGGAGTCGCAGGAGTTGATTAAGACGTTTCATGTGTTGCCGTGTGTTGGTTAATGTGGGCTGTGAGTCGTTCGACGCGAAGCACTAAAGCATCGATATCATTCATGAAGTCTTCGAGTGCTTCACGTGGGGGGGTGATATATGCTTCCTCTTGTATATACTCACTTACATTGTGCTTGATGGATGCTTTAAGTGACTGCTTAAAGCGTTTACCACGCCTGACAAATCGGCCGATTTGGTGCGCGACAACGTCTCCTGTGAAATGGGCTAAATGGCCCTCCCAGTCAATATCGACACTATCAAATAATTGTTTAACCGCCTGCCCAAACTCGGTATCACCCGTGATTTTGATTTGGTCGTTAAAGAGTGAGCGCACCTTAGACGCTGGTAGGAGGCTTAAGCGAATGAGTCCAAGTGGGCTTGAGTGAATGACTGTATCGGGTTCTGCTGCATAGTTTGCTAAAAGCTCGATGGTATCGTGGTTAAAGCGCATAAAAAAATACACATTAAGCGGGCTTATGATAATTTCTAGTACTTTGCCATGGAGTGGCTTCATTTTTTGGGGAAAGCTTGTATCAAGGGCAAGTGCGCGGTTGATGGCTTTTTGTAAGGTAATGAGAGAGTAATGTTTAATCATAGCGAGTTCTCAGTATTTATAGGCAATGTGCAAGGCAACAATGCCACCACTTAAATTGTGATAGGTGCAATCCTCAAATCCTGCGGTTTCAATCATGTCTTTGAGTGCATCTTGGGATGGGTGCATACGAATGGACTCAACCAAGTAGCGATAACTTTCAGCATCTTGCGTAATCCACTCCCCAAGCTTCGGTAAGACATGAAACGAATAGGCGTCATAAATAGGCTTTAAGCCTGGAAGGGTGGGGGTTGAAAACTCAAGTACCATGAGTTTGCCACCAGGTTTACAGACGCGATACATAGAGGCTAGAGCACGCGCCTTGTCGGTGACGTTACGTAATCCAAATCCAATAGTGATGCAGTCAAACTGGTTACTTGCAAAAGGCAATGCCTCAGCATTGGCTTGAACGCAACGGATGGTATTGAGTAAGCCTTGGTCAATGAGTCGGTCGCGACCTACTTTAAGCATCGCGGCATTAATATCGGCAAGTATGACGCGGCCTTGCTCGCCTACTTTTTTTGCAAGTAATTGCGCAATGTCGCCACTGCCACCGGCTAAATCAAGCACTTGATGACCGGGCCTCACAAGACTCTTTGTGAGCGCAAGGCGTTTCCAGAGTCGGTGTATGCCAAGCGACATCAAGTCGTTCATGAGATCATAACGCTTGGCAACAGAGTCGAATACTTCGCCAACTTTAGCGGCTTTGTCATCCCAAGCAACAGATTCAAAGCCAAAATGGGTTGTTTTTTCCGGACGCGTCATGTGAGTTGATTCAGTTTTTTTCAGGTCGACCCTTATATTAACCGAATCTTTGCTTAAATCCTATTATTCACGCGGGACAACGACACGACTGCCTGCCTCTGGGTCGGGTAGTAGACCAGTAGGCGTTCTATCTGCATCATTTCTATCTTGTACAGTACCATCCCAGTCGGTTTGTTGCTGAGGGCTTGCGGGTTGCGCGGTGCTTCGTTGGAGCTTTTGGTCCTCTCGAATAGTCATAGGAGGATTTAAACCGGTACTAGGCGGAACAGAAGGCTTCCAATATACAGCTAAAACCATGATAGCCGCAGACGCAAGCATAACAACCCCCGGATATTTGTGAATGTATATTAATGGATATAGGGGAGAAAGCAGGATTCGTCAAATAAACGTGAGACAGGCGTTTAAATAGGCTGCTTCATCGGGAAGCGTATTACTTTGTTGTGCTTCCCAAAGGCAGTTTGCAAGACACTGCATGAACTGATGTTCAGCTTCTAACACAGAGTTTAGCTTTGTTTTAAGCGTATTAAATGCGTGTTGAATACCATGCGGCCTATTTGTGCTGACTTGCTCACGGATGGCAAGGTGTAAGCCCATATGTAAGAAAGGATTAGTTTCACCGAGCTCAGCAAAGTACGTGCGATCAGAGGCATGCGCGGGATTGTCTAAAATGGCGTGGTACTCTGGATGCGCTAAGATAACATCCAAAAGCTGTGTCTCAAGGGGGGTTAGTGGTTGAGATTGCTTGTGTTTTTCCCAAGTATTAAAGAAAAAAGGGCGTGTATCTTGGATATTTTTTGCCTGAAACATAAGGGTCCGATGAGTTAAAATATTTTGCGCATTTTGTCTATAATTAATCAATAATAAAAGGTTTTGCTTTTTGTTGCAATATGGGGAAGGCAGGAATGATATGCCTCGAGATACGCTTGCACCAACCATTAATATTGTTGCGCCGCCTAAAGACGGTTTGGCTCACGGTGGGTCTGAGGCGCTGAGACAAGAAAGGCTACAGCGCCAGAAAGGCGAAGTTGAAAAGGCGGATGTTGTAGAGGCGCAAAATAAAGAGGTCGCTGAACGAAAAAAGTTTGAGAATGAGCGTGTAGCCAATGTGGTAGCTGAGCGTGCATATGAAGAAAAGCAAAAGCAAGAGCAAGTGCGTGAGCAAGTGCGAGAAGAAGCGCGAAAAGAGGCTCAACTAGAAGCGCAGACTGAAGAAGATAGGGAGGCGAAAGGAGTACGTCAAGAGAGAGTTATTGCCGCAGAAGAAGCAACAAAGGAGCGCATTGGAGACGCTCAAGAATCTGCTCAGCAATCGGTACCTGAGTCTACACCTTCGCCTGAAGAGCGTGCTGAAGCAGAACGGAAAGAGGATGAAGCAGAAAGAGAAAGAGACGAAGAAAGGCGAGAAAAGGCGGCAGCAAAAAAAGATAAGGCTAAAATCAAGCAAGCAAAAAAAGAAGAAGCTGCACAGGAAGAAGCAGGCAATCTTTTGCAAATTACGAATGGTCCTGCAGGCCCCCCTCCTTTAATGATTACCAATGGACCTGAGCCGGCAAGCCCCTTACAAATTACGAATGGACTTGAGAGTTCCCCTCGCTTAATGATTGCAAATGAACCGGCGTCTTTGAATGTACCGAGAGGCTCAATTTATGGGAATCAATCAAGCGCTGATGCAACCACAGAAGATAGTGACACATTACAACAAGAAGTTGAGCCAGACCCGGTATATTTTTCAGACGCAATGAAAGGTATGCGGCTTGAGGTCTTGCCTGAAGAGAGTTCAGCACTAAATAAAGCATATAGGAAGGAGTCACTGGCACGTCACCCAGATAAAGGGGGAGATACCGCAGACTTTCAAACGCTGAAAGACTCAAAAAATTTTCTAAAAACCTTATATGACGACGATGGCAAATTGGACCAAAAAAAAGTGAAGGAGGCTCAGGCACTTGAGCAGCAAGCAAGGCTGCAAGCGCAAGAGGCAAATTGGGCGCCAAAAGATCAAATACCGCAACAGATAACAGTGGAAGGGCCAAAGCCTGAGAAAGCGTCAGAGCGGTTTGAGAGAGAAGCAAAAGAGAATGCTGCACAAAGAAAAGCTCAAAGAGAAGAGAGAAAAAAAGCGGCGAGTCCAGGCTCTGAAGGGTCAAAAATTTCTAAGGATGGAAATGTATTTGATTATGCCGTGCGAGTGAGTCAGCGGCTGAATGCCAAACTTACGCAAGGACTTAGCAACTTGGCTTCAGGTGCTTATGCGCGTTATCAAAAATCAAAGGAAGGCAAGCCGGCACCAGGTGCATCTGCTAATGTGCAGCAACAAGGGCAAGCTCTAGGTGGGAAAAGCCAGCAACAGGGGGCTAACTTCCAATCTGCGCCTGGCGCTCAAATGTCCCCAGAAATGCAGCAAGCAATGACTGCAATGGGCTTACAGAATGGACTCCCACAGACAGAAGCAGCATTTAAAACACATTACAAGAAACAAGCCCTTGCACGTCATCCCGATAAAAATCCAGGTAACCCAAATAGTGCAGAAGCGTTTAAAAAGCTAAGTGAAGCGAAACAATTTTTGGATCAACAAAACTTATATGGGCCTGATGGTCAGCTTAAACCGAGTATGCAGCAGTTTGCGCAGCAAACATCTCAAGCGAGTGTCAATTCACAGCAAACGACGAATCGACAGCAGGAACAGCATGCAACAGAAGAACGGCAGCAGCAAGAGCAACGCGCAACACAAGAAAGGCAGGATAGAGAACGACAGAATGCTGAGAGGCGTGAAGCTGAGGACGCTGAGCGCGTACAACAAAGTAATACCACTCCTTTGAATGATACACCCAGTCCCAGTACCAGTACCGACTCTAAGGTTCATACCGAAGGCATCTATGAAGGGTATAGTCATGAAATGACAGATATTGATGAGGGGCCTGCTTTTTCACAAAGTGAGGAGAATCCATCAGATATTCATACCGAAGGCATCTACGAAGGGTATAGCCATGAAATGACAGATATTGATGAGGGGCCAGCTCTCTCACAAAGCAATGCAGATGCATCTTCACAAACTGCAGATGCACCAAGAGACAGAGCGCCAAAAATGTCTGGGCTATCGGACTCGCCGACGCCCGGTGGAAGTAGTATTGGCGACTCTTCTGAGATGGCAGATTATGCTCGATACCAAAAAGAGCACGCACCAAAGCCTACTTCCAAGCCGGGCGAGCAAGCATCACACGAGCAGCAGTCAGGACCATCGGGACCGTCGGGCCCCTAGGATTTAATCAAGCAACTTATGCGGAAGACTCTCATGCCTACCCGCAGGTGTGGCTTGTACGTAATTGAGTTTACGTTGTAATTCACTAATGCTGTCAGCACCGGCATAGGTTAAGCCTGAGCGTAAGCCCCCGATAATATCCGCAATAATCGCTTCTTGTGTGTCACGATAAGGGACTTCAGCGGCAACGCCTTCGGCGGTTTTCCATTCGTGCATTTGACCTAAGAATTTTTCTTGGGCTTCACGTGATGCCATACCGCGATAGCGTTTGATTTTTGTGCCGTCTTCTTTTGTGATAATTTCACCAGGCGTTGGCGTGGTTCCTGCAAGCATACCGCCAATCATCACGAAGTCTGCGCCAAAGGCGAGTGCTTTAACAATGTCACCTGAGGTACGGAGGCCACCATCTGCAACAATCGAGCGGTCGGCACGTGCACAGTCTTGAATACAGGTTAACATCGGGATACCAAAACCTGTTTTAACACGCGTGCTACAAACAGAGCCGCCACCAATGCCCGCTTTGATGATATCGGCGCCACATGAGGCGAGGTAGTCGGCACCTGCATAGGTTGCAACGTTACCAGCCATAATGCAGCATGAAGTAAGAATTTTTCTTAATTTTTTAAGGGTTTTTCCGACATATTTGGCGTGTGCGTGTGCAACGTCAACACAAAAGAAAAGGGCTCCAGCATCTCGGAGTGCCTCTGCACGTTCAAGTTCCGCTTCAGTACAACCAATTGAAACAAAGGTTTGTCCGACACAGTCTTTAAATTGTGCGATGTTATCTTCAATGCTTAAAAAGCGATGTAATACGCCAATCCCGCCTTTTTCATGCATGAAATTAGCCATGCCACTTTCTGTGATGGTGTCCATATTGGAGCTCATAAGTGGCAGTTCAAGGGTTAGCTTTTCAATTCGGTCGGTGTTGCTGATGTCGACAACACGTCGCGACTCGTGATGGTTATAAGCGGGTACAAGTAGTACATCATCGTAGGTGAGTGCAAGAATAGACATAATTTACCTTTATTTAAAACACGTACTATAAATGCTCGGCGGCATAATGTGCAAGCCTTGAGCGCTCTCCACGGGTTAACGTCATGTGCGCACTGTGCTCCCAATGCTTGAAATGGTCGACCGCAAAAGTGAGCCCTGAGGTTGTTTCGCTTAAGTAGGGCGTATCAATTTGTTTGATATCACCAAGACAAATAATTTTACTGCCAGGCCCTGCACGCGTAATAAGCGTTTTAATTTGTTTGGAAGTTAAGTTTTGTGCTTCGTCGATGATGATAAAGCGATTCAAGAAAGTGCGTCCACGCATGTAGTTTAATGAACGAATTTTAATGCGGTTCTGCAATAAGTCTTGCGTGGCACTTTGCCCAAAGCTTCCGCCTTCTTGTTCTTTGTGTAAAACCTCAAGGTTATCCATCAATGCGCCCATCCATGGGGTCATTTTTTCTTCTTCCGTGCCGGGTAAAAAACCAATGTCTTCTCCAACAGGAATGGTGACACGTGTCATGATAATTTCAGAATAACGATTGTGGTCGAGTACTTGTGTGAGGCCTGCGGCAACGGTGAGTAATGTTTTTCCAGTACCCGCAGAACCCTGTAATGTGACAAAGTCAATATCAGGGTTTAGCAAGAGATTTAAAGCGAAATTTTGCTCGGTGTTTCGAGCTGTAATACCCCACACCGTGTTTTTAGACTGCATATAATCTCGCGCCATTTGGACAATAGCGGTTTCGCCTGTTTCTCGTTTTTGGACAATGGCTTGAAATTGTTTATCGTTGGTGATGAGGCAGTCATTGGGGTTCCACTGCTCGGTGAGAGGCCCCTTAATTTGATAAAAGGTTTCTCCATCTTCCTTCCAGGCATTCATGTCTTTTGCATGGGTTTCCCAGAAATCATCTGATAAGTGATGTAAGCCACTATGAAGCAAGTTGACATCATCGAGGACCTGGTCATTGTGATAATCCTCAGCAGAAATACCGAGAATGCCGGCTTTAATTCGTAAGTTAATGTCTTTGGAAACAATCACAATATGTTGCTTGGAGTGTTTTTTTTGTAAGCCAAGAGCAATACCAAGTAAGGTGTTGTCAACGTTGTGTCCAGGCAATGATTGAGGTAAGAGTTGTTCGACGTCGTCGGTTTGAAAAAATAAACGTCCACAACGTTTGCCTGAATCTATACTTAACCCACCCGATAGAGGGAGTCCTTCGGTTAATTTTTTGTGAGAGGCATTACTCATAAGCTCGACTAACATGCGATTAGTTTGTCGCACGTTACGCGCAACCTCAGAAAGTCCCGTTTTGTGTCGGTCGAGTTCTTCAAGCACAACCATTGCAAGATAAACATCATGCTCATCAAAGTGAGAGATGGCGGTTGGGTCGTGCATGAGAATGTTTGTGTCAAGAATAAATAGCTTAGTTTGATGTGTTTCAGCGGTCATATTCTACTCTCACTGATATTGATAAAGATTGAAATCTTATTGTGCGGGGGCGAGTTTGTGGCGTCAAGGCTCTTCGCGTGCTATTGTTTGTTGTTTTTTGCGTAAGTAAGAGTTAGGTGAGATAAGCAATGAGCGGTTCGCCAAAAAATAGCGCGACAATTGTGACTAATCGAAAAGCACGATTTGAGTATTTTATTGAAGATGATTTTGAAGCAGGCCTCGTATTGGAAGGGTGGGAAGTAAAAAGCCTGCGGGCGGGGAAGGTCAATTTGTCTGATGCGCATGTCATTTTAAAGCGCGGTGAAGCGTGGGTTTTAGGTATGCAAATTCAACCGTTACCAACAACCTCAGAGCATACAAGCCCAGACATTTTACGAACGCGCAAATTACTATTTCATCGTCGAGAGCTCGGGCGTTTGTCAGGGCATGTTGAACGACAAGGGTATACGCTTGTACCGCTGACTTTGTATTGGAAACGTAACAAAGTAAAAATGAAAGTGGCTCTCGCGAAGGGTAAAAAAATGCGAGATAAACGAGAAACAACAAAAGATAGAGATTGGCAGCGAGCGCGTTCCCGTTTGATGAAATCTAATTAAAATAAATTTAAGGATGAGAGTAGCTTAGGAGAAGAGGATGTGTGGAATTATTGGAGCAACATCAAAACGGAATATTACACAAGTTTTACTTGAAGGATTACGACGCCTGGAGTATCGGGGGTATGATTCGGCAGGGATGGCAGTGCTTGATTCTGATGGTGGCTTGGAGCGCGTCCGTATTATGGGGAAAGTGCAAGTGCTTGCTGATGCAATGCTTGAAGCGGGGCTGAGTGGTAAAACAGGAATTGCACATACACGCTGGGCAACCCATGGTAAGCCATGTGAAAAAAATGCACACCCACACTTATCGTCGGATGAAGTAGCCGTGGTTCATAATGGTATTATTGAAAATCATGATGAGTTGCGTGCGAAGCTTTGTGAAGCAGGCTATACGTTTTGCTCAGATACAGATACAGAAGTGACCGCTCATTTAATTCATCAACACTATGCAAGAGAGGGCTCATTGTTGAAAGCTGTTCAAGCAACGGCAGCTGAAATGAAAGGGGCTTTTTCTTTGGCCGTATTACATCAAGCTTATCCGGATGAGTTGATTGCATTTCGACAAGGTAGTCCGTTGGTAATCGGGCTTGGTGTAGATGAACAGTTTGTGGCATCGGATGCACTGGCACTACGTGGTTTTGCGCAGTCGATTATTTACCTTGAAGAAGGTGACAGTGCACGCATTACACCCTCTAAGGTCGAATTATTTGATGCTGACAATATGGCTGTTGCAAGAGAAGCACAACCAATGCGCGATGAGTCTTATGCTATGAGCAAAGGGAATTATCGACATTACATGTTGAAAGAGATTTTTGAGCAACCACAGGTGCTATCGGATACACTAGAAGGGCGCGTTGCAAGCCTTAACGTGTTGCGTGCAAGCTTTGGCGAAGATGCAGTAAAAATGTTTGATAAAGTGAAGCAGATACAAATTGTTGCTTGTGGCACGAGCTATCATGCAGGATTTGTTGCAAAGTACTGGCTAGAATCATTGGCACAGATTCCGACACAAATCGAAATTGCGAGTGAGTATCGTTATCGAGATGTCGTGGTGCAGGATGGCACGCTGTTCATTACTATCTCCCAGTCGGGCGAGACGGCGGATACCTTAGCTGCCTTGCATAAGTCTAAAGGGCTCAACTATTTGGCCAGCTTTACAATTTGTAACGTTGCTTCTAGTGAGCTTGTACGTGCCTCAGACCATGTGTGCCTGACTCGAGCGGGACTTGAGGTGGGGGTTGCATCAACCAAAGCATTTACAACACAGCTCGCAGCCTTTTTGATGTTAGCTGTGGCTTTGTGTCCAGATGAGAAACGGGCAGATGAAGTGTTAGAGCAACTCAGACATTTGCCTAAGCAATGCGAAGAAGTATTGCTGATGGATGCAGAAATTAAAGTATTGACCCCGCTTTTTGTGAATAAAGAGCATGCGCTCTTTTTAGGGCGAGGCGTACAGTATCCTATTGCACTTGAGGGCGCATTGAAGTTGAAAGAAATTTCATATATTCATGCCGAAGCGTATCCTGCCGGGGAGTTGAAGCATGGCCCACTTGCCTTGGTTGATGAAGAAATGCCTGTCGTAGCAGTCGCGCCGAATGATGCATTGCTTGAAAAAGTAAAATCAAACTTACATGAAGTGAGCGCACGAGGCGGACAATTAATTGTGTTTGTGGATGCAGCAGGCAAGTGGCCTGAAAATGGTGCGAAATTGGTCGAGGTGCCAACTTGTGGTGACTGGATAGCGCCGATTATTTATACCCTACCATTGCAGCTTTTGGCATATCATGTGGCGGTTGCAAAAGGTACGGATGTTGATCAGCCCCGTAATTTAGCAAAATCAGTAACAGTTGAGTAAAAAATAGATGTTTGAGGGTTTTCATGATAGATGATATAGAGCGCATCAAAACGGAAGTGGCGATGCGTTTTCGGTTGAGCAGTGAGCAAGTCAGTGCAGCAGTTGCGTTATTGAGTCAGGGAGAAAGTGTTCCGTATATTGCACGTTATCGTACTGAACAAACAAAAGGCATGAAGACGCAGGCTTTACGGTTGTTGCATCGCCAACTGGCAGAGCATACAGCAAAGCAAGCGCGGGAAGCTCAAAAAGCACTGTACCAAGCAAAGGCGCAGGCACCCAATAGAGATGTCAACCCGCTTGATGCCTTAATGGTCAAGATAGAGTCAGATAGCAACATATTGCCGTATCTTCGACGCGAGTTGTGGGATAATGGCTTATTTTCATCCATGCTTTCTTCTCCCAAGAAGTCAAATAAAAAAGTGAAAGGTACTCAAGGCATTCAATGGTCTGAGTATGTGATGGAGAGCGTACCAGTGCAGAGTGTGTCTGTGCGCCGCCTGCCGGTATTGTTTCGTGGACGTCGTGAGCAAAAGCTTTTATTGCATATATCCTTTAAGCATCCGGAAGCTGCAAAAGCGCATTTGGCATCGCACTTACAAGACATCTCAGCCGAATCCTTACAGGCAGTTTGGAAGAAAAAGCTACTGCCTAAGCTTGAGCTTGAAATATTGGCGTGCCTTAGAGCACGTTCTGATGATGAAGTTATTTATGGGATTGAGAAACAACTACACGGACTGTTGTTTGCTCCTAAAGTAACTTCAGGTATGACGATGGGCTTGTATGCTGAACCACGCTTAGGGCTTGGTATGGCACTTGTTGACGGTGAGGGGCAGGTTGTTGATGGGTGTACTTTATTTCCTGCTGCACAAGATTTTCGTTGGCATGATGCCATTGCAACGTTTGCAAAGTATGTAGCAAAGCACGAAGTGACGTTTGTAGGCATTGGAAATGGTGTCGGTTTTCAAGAGGCCAAACGACTGCTAGCCGACTTCTCAAAGCGTTATCCTGATATGCCAGTTATCTGGACGGTTGTAGATGAGGCAGGTTTACCGCGTGATGCACGCACATTCACAGGGGCTATTTCAATTGCGAGACGCTTGCAAGACCCCTTAGCTGAGTTGGTGCAAACGCCCGTTGAGAAAATGCAATTTGGTGAGGCGCAAGAAGAGGTGAATCCGAAACGCTTGGTGCGCGCTTTAGGTGGCGTAATAGAAGATGCTGTGAATCGTATTGGGGTGGATGTGAATACAGCTTCAGCTGCATTGCTGCGTTATGTTTCAGGGTTGGATGCAACACGTGCAAAAGCATTGGTCGAGCACCGAGAAACAAAAGGCATGTTCCAGTCGCGAGAAGCGTTAAAAGATGTACCTGGAATGGATGCAATGCATTTTGAGCAAGCCGCTGGCTTTTTACGTGTTTTGGGGGCTGATAATGCACTGGATGCAACACGACTACATCCTAATATGTATGCACTGTTAGATGATGTAGGTGCCTTATCAGCAGATGTACGGCGTCATATTGAGGGATTAAAAAAGCCCTGGCTGGACGCTCGGCCCATGTTTAAAGCGCCTCGCTTTGAGACACACATTAAAGCGTTACAAGATGTGAAAGCAGGCAGTGCATTAGAGGGTGTTGTTGTACGCATGACAGCCTTCGGTGCGTTTATTGATGTTGGGTTATCGCGCCTTGGGTTATTGCATATATCTGACTTGGCAAAGCGCTTTGTACGTACGCCATATGAGCTTTTACGTGTAGGAGACGTGTTGCGTGTAACAGTGCGAGAAGTTGATGTAAAACAAGGTCGTATCGCGCTTTGTATGAACGCAGAAGAAAAGGCTTCAAGCCTGCTTGAGATGTCGAAGAAAAAGCGTAAAAATAAAGAAGAGAAAACATCGTCAGCGCCGGTATTACGTAACACGGCGATGGCTGATGCCTTTGCCAAACTAAAGAGAGGTTCATCATGACAGATGCTCCCCGAGGCGAGCTTGCAATTCAGACGCTTGCTATGCCCACCAATACAAATGCGCATGGTGATATTTTTGGTGGATGGCTTGTCTCGCAAATGGATTTAGCTGCGGGTATTTTAGCAAAGCAGCATTCTAAAGGTCGGGCGGCAACTGTTGCGATTGATTCGATGAGCTTTTTACAGCCGGTGCATGTAGGAGAAGTTGTTAGCTGTTACGTAGAGTTGGTGCGCTTAGGTAAGACTTCAATGACCATTAAGGTTGAGGTGTGGAAAGAAGTATTTACGACGGGTGAAAAGTCACAGGTTACCGAGGGAACTTTTATATTTGTTGCCATCGATGAACATGGACACCCAAGAGCTGTAGCGCAGAAAACGATATGATCCCAAAAGTTGAAGTTTTACAGCAGTGGATTGTGGACGCCGCGGCATTAATTGCTGCAGGGCAAGAGCCCACGTCTGAGAGTCCACCGCAATTTTTAGAAGAGCCTGCCTTGGTGCTTGCTTTAGTTCAGATGATTGCAGCCATTGATGAGGCAACACTTGCGGAAAACCAGCCTCTGTACTCTGCTTGTTTATTTACCTTAGATATTTGCGTATCACAGCTCCAATTTGCTGCTGAAAATGGAAACAAGCGTGCAGCAAATGTGATTGACGATTTGATGGAGGCTCTCGCTAAGGTTATTCAACAAGGCTCACAAAGTATTAACTTTTGGCTTCCTATGATGAGTGCTTTTTATGATGCGCAGGTACCACTGTCTCCTGTTTTGCAAGAGACATATTTGATGCTTGCTGAGGAGGAAAGTGAAGCATTTCAAGCAGAAGGACTTGATCATTTGCAGTCGATGCGAGATTTAATTGCTGAGTTATCTGATTTAACCACATTTGAATTAACCACCCACTTTTTTGCACAGAGTCATGCAATGCCTGCCGACTTTTTTGGGGATTTAGTGGTTGACTTGTGCCAGCTTGAGGAAGGCATCGACGCAGCGGTTCTTACTTTATTGCACCCAAGGGCTGAAGTACGTGAAGTGGTGATGTTTGCGTTAGATAGTGTGATGCCATCGATACAGTTAAGTTCCGTTTCTTTGTCGCGTCTGCAAGCAATTCAATCGTGGCTACCTAAAGGTTATCAAGAAACCGTTGAGAAATGGCTACGTCTGCAACGTAAAAAAGGCGTTGTATTTGCACAGATAGCCCCTGAAAACTTAATTAAAGCGCAAGCCAGTGAAGTGGATGGAGGGGGTGCCCAAGGGCTTTTTTTACAGTTAAAAAAAGGTAAATCAACGCGACTTGCAGGGGTTTTATTCAAAGATGGATTTGGTATTAAAGATGCATGGATAACGCCAGGTATTCCTGTGAGTGAAGTGGCTCGTTATTGCCGAGAAGTATTAGATGATGGTGTCACGTTAAGGCGTGTCGATCTAGATTATATCTGTATGATAACCAATCATTTCTTGGCGGTAACGCTTGAAAAAGAAGACGTGCCAGGGCTACATTTCTTAGAATTACAAGAGAGTTTAGGGGTGCATTTTGTGCCCGAGTTTTTAGATGTTTCCTTTTTACTGGAGCAGCTGGGCGTGCAAATTGAACCGTTTACACAGGCGGTGATGGATGCCGCATTTAAGCGCTCTCAAAATTGGTTACAGACAAAATCATTCGCCGCATCTTGGTATCTTGAAAACGAGCGGATTGATAAACTGGTCAATGGTTGTTCTTATTTTAAAGAAAATGTTAAAGTGTGTCGCATTGAAGAAGCAATGGACGCTGTATTTCAAGCGGTAATGGAGACAGCGCGAACGCACTGGGTATTTCATTTTTTATGGGCTGCTTTGTGGTTGAAAGCGGGTGCCCGGAAAAATGAAAAAATGTGGCAAGATAGTTTTTTGGTTGCCCATGCGATACAAACAGGCACAGCTTTGCAAGAGATACCTATTATGCGAAGTATTTGTCATCAGTCGGTTCTTAATAGCGTAGAAACCATGCGCGATCGTCGTACTCATTTAAGTTAAGTGTGGCTCCGTGTTGCTGTAATGAGCTACAAAATACATGTATTTAAATCTAATTATTTGGAGAATAGAATGCCATCTTTGCCAAAAATAAATTCATTGTGGTGGGGGTTTGGGGGCATCTCTGGCACAGTTGTCAGGGCTGCTGTAAGACATGGTGTGTTAAGCCCCGCTAATGTTGGGGTATATAGCCGCAGAATTGCCAGAGGAGAATGGGAAACACCTTATAACAACTTGTCTGAAAAAATGCTCGGTCCGGTGATAGAGCAGGCAAATATGATAGTTTTTAGTGTGCCACCTAGTGCGCGAGAACAGGTGTATGAAGGTGCAGCCAAGCGTTTTGGAAGTAGTTTTGCTGATAAGCTCGTGATTGATATGTCAGCAGCACCGCATCAAGGGTTGCTGAAAAGCTGTTTTCCACGGAGCGAAATTGTAGCTGTAATGGCGAGCAAGGCCACGGAGTATGACAAGGGGTTTTGGGAGCGTTTTGAAGTAACTGAACTGAGCGATGAGAATGATGCAATACTGACCCACGTCTTTGGGGCAGGCGCTGTTGAAGAATTAAGTAGAACGCTTGCTAAATATGATAGAGATACGGTGCACTATAGCACTGGAGTGGGGGCTGTATTGCTATTTGCTGAGGCGATGATTGAGGCTGATATAAGAAATGGTGGACGCCCAACACGCGCACGTTTTAACACGGAAAGACTGTTTGCTGCTGTTGCTGAGATGCTACAGAAAAATCCAGAGTTAACGATTTCTGAATTAGTCGATAAAGTGGCTTCAGTTAAACCCGTTAAGCCTGGCGAAGAAAAGATAAGTGGTACAACCGCAGAGGTAGCCGCTTCTTTTGCTGAGAGTGATTTAAAAGCGCTTGTGCATAAAGGATTTTCAGCAGGTATTCATCGAACAGCCGAGTTGCGAGCACAATTTGGAGGAGGGGCGCGTAAAAAAAAACATGAAGCATCATTTTTAGGGCAGTTAGCAAAAGAAAATAGCGATGCACAAGCATCTGAGGCCCGACTTGAAGCCGCTGCAAGTGAATGTGAAAGGGGGTTAGGGAAGTGAATTTAGGGATTGAAGTACGCTATAGCCAGCTTGATGATGCGGATTTTGGTGAGTTTCAACACGCACTGCGTGCGCTAGATTGCGCTGGTTTAATACAAAACAGAGCTTGTGTGACAACGCCTTTTTTGAAACGCGTCATGGAAGGCGCGCATGCATGGTCAGTCGATGTTCCCTCGAGTGACGAATCGGCACAAGCTTTTGCTGATGTACAGCACTTAATAAACTTAATGAAAGGCTCAACTGAGACGTCTTTTTCAGCGTTTATTCAGGAAATAGAACGCTCTGACTCCGGGGCCTATAATACCTACCAAACATTAGAGTCTGAATTATTTCCAGGGCTTGGGTTTGATGGTCAACTTATTTTTGATGCGATGCGAGAGAATGGAAAATCTATAAAGTCGCTGATTCCGCCTCAATTTCGACCCTATCAAACAGCCATTGAGCGCGTCAAAGGAGCTCCTGCAAGTCATTTGCTGGGCGCTTTGTTTGGTTATGCACTGGGATTTGCGCCTTATATTTTAGGCGGCATTTTAGCGCGAGAGTTAACTGGGCTGACAGAGTATCAGCGCATGACACTTGCAGCAGCACCTACAGCGCTGGGCGGCATTTTTCGGTTATGGGCTGCACAAAAAGCAGATGAAGGGCGCGGAAAACAAGCCATTTCAACCCTATTTACCATCAGCCTGTGTGGGCTTTTGGGGATACTATATTATGTTGAAAAAACGGAACTGCCAGAGGTTAAAGGAGATGATTTAACCTACTGGGGGCTGATGTTTGCGAATGCATTATCGGGGGCAGGTATTGCAACATTTTCTGCTGCAATGCCAATGGCGGCACGCAGCGCACCTGATGATATCGATAAACTCGCCGAGCGAGATGCACGTCTTTCACAATTAACGGGTACCGAAATACGCAGCACATGGTTTGGGCGACTATTGCGAAAAGGACCTGCTGATCACATGGCGGTAATTGCAGGTGTTGGAGGGTTAACGCCGCCAATTGCACTGATTACAGCGTCGGCACTGGTACCAGAACTTGGGCTAGATGGTACTTACGCACTGTTTGGTGCAATGACACTAACAGGGCAACTGGGGTTACAGGTTTTCTGGCAAAATCTGGTGCTTGACCAGTTACGTGAGCAGGGTGTACCAATGCCTATTGCAGGTGATATTGCGCGCTGGATGGGACAAAAACAACAAGTGAACCCAGACATGACTTTTTTTCAAAAGTTAAGAGCGCTGAAGCACTCCCAATTGCATGCCTTAATGACCGTGTGTAGCTCATACATTGCAACATTTGGCGTTTTGATGGCGTTTACGTCAACAGGGACGTTAATGCTTGAGCGGCGAGGGATGAGCAGCCAAGCTGCAGCAGGGTTAATTGCAGCAGTTTCAGGGGTGTCAACGCTTGTGCGCTCAGGCATGGCAATGCCTAAATGGTCAGTGGGTGCCGGCACAATTACTAATGTATCGTTAGCTGTTATGGCAACCAGTTTGTTATTGTTTGCAATATCAGAGCGAGAGTCAGATTGGTTACCGCTGCTATTTGTGTTTGCAATTGCGAACGGGGGTGGAAACTATGCTGTTTTTGCTCAAATAGCGGAAGACTTATCGGATATTGTGGGGCTTGCAAGTGGCCTTGCCGGAGGTATTGGGGCCTGTTCAGCTATTTTTATTAATGTATGTTTTGCAAGACTTGTATCATTGAATCAGATGATAACCGCCCCTGAAAAGGGTGTATCTGCAACAAAAACGGCGAATGAATACCTGCTTGGCGCTGCTATTTGCTCTTTGTGTTTAGTCAATAATATTATTTATGAGTGCGCTAAAAGTAGTCGAGCTGAAAATCACGTGATGAGCGAGGAAGAAACGCAGCCTTTAGCGGAAAAAAAGCGACGTTATGATAGTTTTGAGATAGAACGCGGGGGTATGTCACCTGGTTAAGGGTTTTCGCAATTAAGTATGCTCAAGCAACAATGACTTGGCATGCTTGCGTGTTTCATCTGTGATGTGTAACCCGCCAAGCATACGCGCAATTTCTGTCACTTTTTCTTCTGGCTTAAGCGTTGTGACTTCAGAGAAGGTATGCGTTTGGTTAGCATGTTTTTTGACCACAAGATGGTGATGCGCGCTGGCTGCAACTTGTGGTTGGTGTGTCACACAAAACACTTGCAAGCGCTCGCCTAAAGTACGTAGGAGTTTACCTACACGTGCAGCGGTTCTGCCGCCAATGCCGACATCCACCTCGTCAAAGAATAAAGTAGGGGTTGAGGCGCGATTTGCGGTAATCACTTGAATGGCAAGGCTGATGCGTGACAGCTCACCACCCGATGCAATTTTTGAGAGGGCATCAGGCGGCACACCTGGATTGGTGCTGACATAATACTCTACCTTGTCATGCCCATGTGGTTGCATGCTCTCAAGCGGGCTTATTTTCATTAAAATCGTACCATGTGTAATATCGAGTTGCTTGAGCATATGAGTGATATCTTTTTCAAGCTTTTTGGCTGCTTTTTTTCGCGCGTCAGTTAGGGTATTAGCTGCTTTTTCATAGTTAAGAACGGCCTTATCCAGAGCAACTTGCAGCTGGTGTTGGGTTGCTTCAAGCTGCTCAAGTTCTGTTGCTTCTGCTTCGAGGCTTTCTAACTTTGAGCGTAATGCATCAGGCTCGACATGATATTTTCGAGCCATATCATGTAATTGGCTTAAACGCGCTTCAATGGCATGGAGGCGCTCTGGGTCGAGTTGTACCAGGCGTGCAAAGTTTTCGACTTCATGAATTGCTTCCTCACATTGGATGGTGGCAGTATGAATGAGCTCGCGTGCAGTATTTAAAGCGAGGTTATCTTGTGGCAGCGCATCTAGGTGTTGTGTTACGCGATAGAGTTGCTCTTGGACATTCGGTGCTATATCGTCCCCATCACGCAGTAAATGATGAATGTGGGTGATATCGTCAAGATAGCTTTTGGCGTGATGGAGGCACTGGTGCTCTTGGTTGAGCGTGGTGACTTCGTTGGGTAGCAGGTTTAAGTCACGCAGTTCATTAATTTGGTAATTCAAAAAATCAGCATGCGCTGCATCGGTAGGCTTTGCATCTGCGGCCAGCTTTTGTTGTTTCAGTGCCTGACAGGCTTGATAAGCCTTGCTCACGGCATCTAGTAACGCTGGGTGATTGGCATATTGGTCGAGCTGTATGCGGTGGGTCGTGGGCTTTAATAGGCGTTGATGCTGGTGTTGGCCGTGAATATCAAGCAATAACTCACTGAAGGCTTTCACTTTTTGTAAGGGGAACAGTTGTCCATCAATATATGCTTTTGAGCGACCTTCTGCATGAATGACACGGCGCAGACAAACTTCATTTTCTTCAGGACAAATGTCATGTGCAGCAAGCCACAAGGCAGGCTCAGAGCTTGCCTCAAAATCAAATAATGCAGAAACAGAGCATGCTTGTTCACCGGTACGTACAACAGAGGCGTCGGTGCGCCCTCCCATCGCAAGCATGAGCGCGTCAATCATAATAGACTTTCCGGCGCCTGTTTCACCCGTGAATGCCGTCATACCCTCAGAAAAATCAAGCTCTAAGCGCGTGACAATGGCAAAATTCTCAATGACAAGTGAGCGCAGCATGGCCTATCCCTCTGGTTTTGAACCCCATCCAAGTTTAACGCGTAATGTATCGTAATAATGATAATCTTTTGGGTGCAAGAGTTCGAGTGTGTGCGGATTTTTTTTAATCATGACCGAGGTGCCTGGTTCAATCGGATAGGAGTCATGTCCATCACAACTGATGCGTAGCGGTATTTCATTGTGTTCGCTGATATGAAGGCGTATGTTTGCATTGGCATCGATGACGAGAGGCCTTGCACTTAGGCTATGTGAAAACATCGGTACCATCACAAGTGCACGGAGGGCTGGATGCATGATAGGTCCGCCTGCAGAAAGGGCGTAAGCAGTTGAGCCGGTTGGTGTTGAAAAAATAAGTCCATCTGCGCGGTAGTGGCTGACAAATTGTTCATCGATATAAATATCAAACCGCACCAGATGTGTTTCTGTACCGCGACTAAGTACAATGTCGTTTAAGGCGTCTCCTACAATGCGTTTCTCGTGTTTATCCAAAAACGCCAACTGTAATAATGAGCGCTTTTCTTGGATGTAGTTTCCTGACAGTACCTCTCCCAGTGCAGACTCAAATACTTGTGGCAGGATATCGGTTAAAAAGCCCAGGTGTCCCCGGTTAATACCAATGACAGGAAGCCCGACATGAATTGCCATGCGTGCGGCAGACAAAAGGCTCCCATCCCCCCCCACAACCACAATGAGTGTGCCAGGCTTTTTCATTTTATTACGCGCCAGAACAGGGCAGTCGAGTGAAAAATGAGCTGCCGTGTCTTTATCCAAAAAAGGGCTCACGTGCTTTGACTTTAAGTAGCTGATTAAGCGCTCAAGCGTTTCGCTCACATTTTGGTTGGCGCGGTGTTGCCGCGCGTAGAGCACGACGCGTGAAAAAGCCGTTTTTTCTGTCACTGTGCATTGTCTCCAGCGCGTGCGGCACGTTTACGTTCATGCTCCTTCAAAGCTTTCTTACGGAGCCGAATGGTTTCAGGGGTGACTTCAACGAGCTCATCATTATCAATAAACTCAAGCGCTTGCTCAAGCGTGAGTTTGATAGCAGGCACCAAAACGATGTTTTCATCCGTCCCTGATGCGCGAACATTGGTGAGTTGTTTTTCTTTAGTAACATTCACGACCAAGTCATTATCACGCGCGTGAATACCGACAATCATACCCTCATAACAGTTGGTCTGAGGCTCAATAAACATGCGGCCGCGCTCTTGTAAGTTAAAGAGGGCAAAGCCACGAGCTGTTCCTTGGCAATTGGCAATGAGTACACCTTGTGCACGTTTTCCAATGCGACCTTCAATATAGGGGCCGTAATGGTCGTATACGTGATACATAAGACCTGTACCTGATGTGGCCGACAAAAATTCGGTATGAAAGCCAATGAGCCCGCGGGTTGGAATGAGATAGTCGAGCCTGACGCGGCCTTTGCCATCCGGCACTAGGTTTTGCAAGTCGCCTCGTCTTTCACCAAGACGTTCCATAATGGTGCCTTGATGTTGCTCTTCTACATCGACTGTAAGTTGCTCATAAGGCTCTTCGCGTACACCATCGTTCTCATGAATAATCACTTCAGGCTTGCAAATAGCAAGCTCATAGCCTTCTCGGCGCATGTTTTCAATGAGAATAGATAGGTGCAGCTCACCACGCCCAGATACTCTAAATTTGTCAGGGTCTTCTGTATCTTCAACGCGAAGTGCCACATTATGCAGCAGTTCTGTTTGTAAACGTTCACGAATTTTTCGGCTCGTTACATATTTACCATCTTGACCTGCAAACGGTGAGTCATTCACTTGGAACGTCATGCTAATCGTTGGTTCATCAACGGTCAGTGCCGGGAGTGCTTCAACGGCATTTGGGTCGCAAATGGTGTCTGAAATGTGTAATCCTTCCATGCCTGACACGGCAATAATGTCACCGGCTTCAGCTTCGGGCACTTCCACACGCTCAAGCCCATCAAATCCTAAGATTTGCAACAGTCGACCACTGCGAGTCTCACCTTTTGCATCGACAATTTTAACGGGTGATTTAGCGGTGATTTTACCGCGTGCAACGCGACCAATACCAATGGTGCCGACATATGATGAATAGTCTAGTGCACTCACTTGCATTTGGAACGGTCCATTTGCATCAACGTCAGGTGCGCGAACTTGATCGACAATGGTACCTAGTAGAGCATCCATGTTGTCGGATTGTTCGGCTAAATCCATGATGGCATAGCCTTGAAGAGCTGAGGCATATACAACCGGAAAATCAAGCTGCTCATCTGTTGCGCCTAAATTATCAAACAAATCAAATACTTGGTCGATAACCCAGTCTGGGCGTGCGCCGGGGCGGTCGATTTTATTGACGACGACAATAGGGTTTAGGCCTTGTGCGAAAGCCTTCTGTGTAACAAAGCGAGTTTGTGGCATTGGTCCGTCGACGGCATCAACCAATAAGAGCACGCCATCAACCATCGATAAAATGCGTTCTACTTCTCCACCAAAGTCGGCGTGGCCTGGGGTATCGACGATGTTAATCTTGTGGTCGTTCCAGTGAATACACGTATTTTTAGCAAGAATTGTAATGCCGCGCTCTTTTTCTAGGGCGTTTGAATCCATTACGCGTTCAACGACCGCAGCACGCTCATTTAAGGTGCCGGTCTGTTGGAGTAATTTGTCTACTAAAGTTGTTTTACCGTGATCGACATGTGCGATGATGGCAATGTTTCGAATTTTTCTTGTCATGTTGGTTCCAATGAAAGTTTGCCGTAAGCGGCTCTTTAATTATACAACGAACTGGAGGAAGTTTGCTAAACTGAAGATAAGCCACAGGTTTAGGCGAGGTTATTATGGGCCAATTAATATTACATCCTACAGATATCAGTCAATGGCATGCACTGGTGAATGAGGCGCAGGCATCAACCAAGCTTATTCTACCAGAAAACACGGAAAGTTACTTGGTTTTTTTATTGATGCGATTTGCGCAGTCGCCAGAGCTTGTGGAGTCGATTCTTGCCATTGATTTTTTTAATTCAATGCAGGCTGTCGGAAGCCGCCAGGTCGAGTTGTTGCGTGAGGTGGGGGATAAGAGTTTATTGTTAAGTGGGCTTTTCCCAGGGCTTGCGGAAAAACGGCATGTGCAAGTGCAATATTTCACGGATATGGGGCAAGCAGCGTATCTGACTGTCAGCGAGCTAGAAGCTGACGAAGGCGCTGCTTTATACCAAGAGTTAAGTCGTCAATTTACAACGTTGAAGCATATCCTAGAATGTTTAGGCCTCCCAGATTGGAGCTTAGACCCGCATCTGAGTCAGCAGTAGCGTTTTCTCCTGCGGCTTGATTCTGAAATGCGTGTCGGTTTTTGCTGGTGCTTGGCGGAACGTATTCTCCGCAAAAGCCACCTTTTGTTGTAACAGGAATGAAAGCTTTTGTGTGTCCGCAAGCGCCCGTCTTACAGCAGTCGTCCGTTTTACGGTTGGGCGTTTTTGCAAGTTTCGCGTAAGTGCTTTGGGCTGGCGCAGTTGTGTCATGTGCGCAAGCATGGTCATGACAGCAGTCAGAGGCTGTATTCATTGCGTGTGTTTGCTTGCGGTAAGATTGTTTGTGACTAATATGGAACTCTTTTTTGTTGAGTCGACTAAAGCCACTATCCCAAAGCGCTGAAAGAAAGTAAAAAGGCTGCGCAATTTTTCCAACAAGCCATGAAGGGATATCTTGGTTATGTTCATGTCCTTGTGACTCGCCTAGGCGCTCCTCAAGCAACGAGTTCAAGTCGGTCGGGTGGGTATGCTTAAAAAAGTAGTGCACATCTTCAAAACCTTCACTCAAGCTGCCAAGGAATGCGGAAAAGTATTTAGAAAGGCCTGGAATACGGTCAGCTGTTACACCAATGCTGAATAAATGGCCCACAAAGAGCAAGTAGCGCATAGGTAGTATGCAACAGACAAGCGCAAGACGAAACGGGTTCAGCCATTGCAGCACATTTTCTCTTTCCCACAGGTGCTTGAATGTTTTTTGGATGTTTTCTTTCAGTGGCTTAATGCTTAAATCTTTATTGTTCTCATCCGTGAGTTGCTCAATCATGGTGAGTGTTTCACTTGAATTCTCAAAATTGAATACAACAGCTGAGAAGCCTGTGATAATGGGGTTAATGACACCCATAACAAAGGTTGGCAGGCGACGCATCCAGTTAAATAGCGGAGGCACTTCTTGTACCACGGTCCACCAGGTGCCAGCCGTACAAATAGTGAGAGTCAGTGCCATCGCAAACAAAAGGGTTGCTGTAATGGCCATGCCAATATTTTTTAAGGAATAGGGGTTTTGTTTGAGGTTGTCTCGCAGTTTTCGATACCAAGTTAACAGGGTGTTATTGGCCATTAAGTTGGTAACGGCATTATAAGTCAGTAAGCCATAGGCAATACCTGCGACGGCCGCCATCGGGGTAATAATAATGGGCCAAAATGCAAATGGAATCGCTGCAAGGATTGGCACGAGGGTAAAGAGTTCAACGAGTAAGTAAGTTGTGCCAAGCCCCATAAATAAGCTCGTGATAATACTAAAGAGCTGAATGCCAAGCAGTGGTAAGCGGCGCTTTGCAAGTCGCTCTTTGTATTGCTCGTGCAAAGAGGGCTTCCCCCCTCGTTTTTTATGTAACCAGTCAAACAGTGCACGGGCGTAAGGCTCTTTGGACGATGTATCAAATGTTTCAGCCTGAATTTGCTTTGAAAATGCTGCTTCAAACTCATCCAGTACTTTCTTGTCGCGAAAACGATGTCTGAGTGCCAATTTATAGCGTTGAAAGGCAAAGAAAGATTCTTCGTTCTCGTCTTCGTTTCTCAAGTGGTTTTTTAAAAAGTCTTTAGCGAGCTGATGCTTGAAGTAGTCTTTTGTAAAAATTTTATCAAAGGCGCGCTCGAGATTTTGCATATAAATTTCGCCCTCGTACACCACCGATAGCACGAACGAAACGATAGAGGGGACGATAGATGCGCACAGGGCATACATGCCGCCAAAGCTGAGCAACCCTAAAATGAGGCTTGCACCCGCCATGAGGACCTTAAGCATGAGTCGGTACAATGCTTTTTTAATGGCTTCAGCATTGAGGTATTGTTTACGTAGTTCTTTGTATCGTTGGTGTAGTTTTTTAAAGCTTAACTTTGAATTTAAGCTTAAATAAGCAGAATCAAGCATCGGGACTCAAACCTAGCATTACAAGAAAAGTGACACTTTATATCAAATGAGAATTGTTATCAATTAGAAAAGTTCATTAAAAAAGAGTAAAAAACAATTATATTGATTAATTCCTGGACTTTTCAGGTGTAGTAAATATACTGAATATACAAGTTGCTCATATTTTAGCATCACGGGATGCCAATCATGCTTTCTAAGGGGAGTTGAATGGAGGGATGGCTGTTATCTAATCAAGCCGCAAGCGAGCTTACCGAGAAAGACCATGGTGTGCACCGTTTGGTAGAAGCTGCAGCTCAAAAAAACATAAAGCTAACTGTGTATGCGCCTAATGAGCTTGATTTGCTTGTAACCGATGCGGATGACAAAACAGTCGTTGTCAATGATTCGCGTGTGACTTTGCCTGACTTTATTTTGCCGCGTGTTGGCGCAAATGTTTCTTATTTTGGGCTTGCGATGATTCGTCAGTTAGAGCAACTCGGCGTTTATGTATGTAATGGTTCTGAGTCGATTTCGATGTCGAAAGATAAATTACGCATGGTTCAAATGCTGAATCATAATCACTTACCCACACCAAAGACCATGCTTGTAAAATTTCCAATGTCGATGGATCGCGTTCGTACTGAAATTGGATTTCCTTTGGTGCTTAAGATGGTATCTGGTGCTAAGGGGGTTGGGGTACATCTATGTGAAACGCCGCATGCACTTGAAGAAATCATGGAAATTATTTCAGCGCAAATTCATCATAGCCCAATGATTGTGCAGGAGTTTATTCAAAGTAGTTATGGACGTGACTTACGGGTGTTTGTGTTAGGTGGACGTGTGGTTGCTTGCATGCAGCGTAGTTCAGGGCGTGGCTTTAAAGCAAATTATTCGTTAGGAGGAAGTGTGAAATCTTATCCTATGACACCTGAAATTGAACATTTGGCTTGTGAGTCTGCTGCATTGTTTGGATTAGAAATTGCAGGCATTGATTTGTTGTTTGATGGGGATGGGTTTAAAGTATGTGAGGCGAACTCAGCGCCAGGATTTAAAGGCATTGAGCTCGCAAGTAATATTGATATAGCATCACAAGTGCTTGAGCATATTCGACAATTAGTCCTTCGCTCGTGAGACGTACTCTCCCGTTCGGGTATCTACCTTAATGGTTTCGCCGGTTTGGATAAACAGTGGTACACGCACGACAGCACCCGTTTCAAGCGTTGCAGGTTTTCCACCACCACCGGATGTGTCGCCTCTTAAGCCTGGGTCAGTTTCGGTGATGGTAAGGACGACAAAGTTAGGAGATGCCACTTGCAAGGGCTCATTGTTCCATAGGGTGACTGTGCAGGTATCTTCAGGTTTAATCCAGTTAATGGCTCCTTCAACCGCCTCTTTGCTGGCAACATATTGCTCAAAATTATCGGGAACCATAAAGTGCCAATGTTCTCCATCGGTATAGAGATATTGCATTTCCATTTCAACAACGTCTGCAGCTGGAACAGATTCACCTGACTTATAGGTGCGCTCAACCACGCGCCCTGTTTTTAAATTACGAATTTTAACACGTGTAAACGCTTGGCCTTTGCCGGGCTTTACAAATTCACACTCAATGATATTGCAGGGTGCCTGGTCGACCATAATTTTCAGGCCATTTTTGAATTCGTTGGTGCTATAGTTTGCCATTTGTTGCATGACTCCACAGTTGAGATATTAAGCAGCTTTCGCTAGAGTGCCTGCAGTTTATCAAGATTGGATACATTTTTGAATGCAGGTGACAAACAAGCCTTGGCAAGTGGCACTCAATGAAGGGTTCGCGTCAGCAGCAAGCTTGCTCGAATTTTTAGGGCTTTCAGCGGATGCTGCACATATAGATGCCGAGCGTCAATTTAAAACGCGCGTGCCGCGTAGCTTTGCTGCGTGTATGGTGCCAGGTGATAAAAATGATCCACTGTTGCGGCAAGTGCTTGCTGTAGAAGACGAATTACTGCTTGAGCAAGACTTTGTAAAAGATCCACTAAATGAAGCCGCTTATAACCCAGTTGCAGGTTTAATTCATAAATATCATGGGCGGGTATTACTGACGGTAACAGGTGCCTGTGCTGTACATTGCAGATACTGTTTTAGACGGCACTTTCCATATGATGACAATAATCCGGGGCGCCTTGGTTGGGAGCGCGTGTTTCGTTATATTGCAGATGATGCGAGCATTCATGAAGTCATTTTAAGCGGCGGCGATCCATTACTTGCGCCTGACACAACACTTGCTTTTTTGCTGAATGCCCTAGATGCCATCCCTCATGTGAAAACCCTTCGCATTCACACACGTTTGCCGGTGGTGTTACCAGAGCGCGTTGATACAGGGTTATGCGAGGTGCTCTCGCAAAGTCGTCTGCAAAAAGTTGTGGTGTTGCATGCCAATCATCCTAATGAATTAAGTGCTCAGGTAGCGTATGCGTGTGGCATGCTGCGCGATATAAAATGCTCCCTTCTGAACCAATCTGTTTTTTTAAGAGGGGTGAATGACAACGCACACACCTTAATTGCATTAAGCAGGCGGTTATGGGCGTGTGGCGTGTTGCCATATTATTTACATCTGCTCGACAAAGTGCAGGGGGCCGTACACTTTGAGGTTTCTTCAGAGGCTGCAATAGCAGCACTTGATACCATGCGAGCTACTTTACAAGGCTATCTGGTACCTCGTTTGACGCGCGAAGTGCCAGGCCAAAAGCACAAGCAAGTTATCCGGTAAATTTGTTCAAATGTACTATACTTAGACTACAAAGGTACTTTTTTGTTCTTATGAAATACAAGCATAATGAAGGGGCTTTGAGTGGCTACAACCAAGCATGAAATGTCAGCGCCACCCGAGATGAGTGCTGCAGAAAAGGCACTTCAAAGAAGAAGGGCAATTCGCACTGTTGAGCAACAAAAGCAGCGCATTCAGGCTGTGTCGCGTGAGCTCATAAAAAAATATGTGGTACAGAAAAAAGTAGGCGCTGCAGAAGAGAAACGTTTGCAGGCACCGCTTTTGGGCCAAGATGCCCCAGTTTATCATAAAGCCACCCCACTTGAGAAAAAGCTTAAAAATAATTCGGATATAGAAATACGCCAGCTAGTGTCTGAACTCGGGAAAGCACGGAATGCGCTACATCATGTGATGGATGTTCATTTTTTACTTCCAAAACCCACCAATAGAGATTTGTTGTGGGCACTTGTGAGCTTTTTGGCAGCGCCTGTTTTTGCGCCTATTTTTGCTTTTTTAGGACCTGAGTTTGTATTGTTGGCACTGTTGCCAACCGCCTTTTTTTTAGGGCGAAAAGTGTGGCGTGCTTTAACGGATGCGCCAGAGCGCGATTTTAGTTTGAATAAGCATGGTGTTACAGCGAAAGAATATCATGATGTGGTGAACTCAGAAGAAATGCCGCAAACGGAGCAACATCACTTAGATGCTTCAGACGACTTGACAGCAGGCAATAATTTTAGCCCACCATCGCCAAGTGCGATGCCTCGTGAAGATGCCACAAGAAGAGGCAATCATTTTTTTGATAAACAGCAGCGCGTTGTGTCTACAAGTGATACAAAGTCATCTGCAGATGGTCCAAAGATTTAAAGCAGGGGATGTTTTGAGTACAGCATAATAGAGCGAGTTAAGGGGAATCAGATATGGCGAAGAAAAAACTAACTGATGAAGATTATAAGCTTATTGCCGCGCAGAAAGAGGAAGTTTATAAAGCTGCAAAAGCGCTTATAGAGGCAAAAGCAGCAGAAGATGAGGCGTATCAAAACTCTGATCAAAGAAAGCGAGACTTGGCAGACATTGAGGCACAAAGACAATTAGGGAAAGGGCCCATGTATGAGGGTAGAATTCCCTCATTAGAGGGGGACTTTACCGCCCCTATACGCCGCCTGGGGTCGTCTTTTTCTAAATCTCCCGTTGCGGAAGCAAAGCGTAACTTACACAATTCGCGTAATAATTTACAAAGAACCATGGAAGAGAAGACCGGAAAAACCGCTACTAGAAGCCCAGAAGACTCAGGCAACTATGCGGGAGCCGGGCTTTTAGCAATGACTGCAGCAGCGGGATTACTACAGGTTGCACCTTTCTTAGCATTGATACCTGCTGTTGGGCCTTTTCTCGCAATTGCGGCCACTTTAGTGGGGGGGGTGTTAGGAATGGTGGGATTTGGAGCAGCTCTTTATTATGGCGCGAGAAAGCTTGGGCGAATGTCTAATACTGCTTTGTCTGGAGGTGGGCCTGATTATAATTTGGATGGAGACCAAAAGTTACGGGACGCAGAGCGCGAGGCCCGAGCGAATACTGACCAAGCAGATAAAACAGCAACGGCTAGCGCAAACCAATCGACAGCCAACATCACCACTCAAAAGTCAGGTGCCGATGCTAAGGCTGAAGCAAATATAGGGGCGGGGCAGGACTCGAGTAAAATCAAGGATGCGTTTAAAAATTTTGCGAAAGATGACGCTGGAAACAATAAAGAAGGGTTTGCGATAAAAGATGACCCCACGAGCGGGAATACAATATTGACGTTTCCAGATGAGGCGTCTCAACAAAAATTCTTTGAAGATTTAGCTGGCAAAAAGATTCCGTTCGAGGCGAAAAATGAGAAAGGTGAGGTGATTGCATTTTCAAGTGGACAGGGAGAGCTTAGCAGGAAGGGTGACCCAGGTTTTGCCGAGGCACTGCAACACCGCGAAAATTCTCGCGCATCATCGGCATCTCCAGACAGTAATGCAACAACACAGATGAAAGTAGGCGCTGATGGTCGGATTGCGGATGAGTTCAATGCGGTGGCCAAAGAGGGCGACAATTACAAAGACGGATATAAAATTGAGCAGGATGGGGAGAACATGAAAATGACGTTTCCAAATAAGCAGGAGCAAAACGCATTCTTCCAAAGTTTACATGACAAAGGTATTTCATTCGAGGCGAAAAATGAGAAAGGTGAGGTGATAGCATCTTCAAATGGTACGGATTTACATTTAGCAGGTGAAGATGACGCTACAAAATCTGAAGCAACCGCTTTCTCTGATTCTGGCAACACCGAGCATGACGCTACTGCGAACGCCTCTACTAAAGAAGCGTTACAGAAAGAGCTACATACAGCACAGTTGGCATCAAGACAAAGCACCGATGGAAATGCTGGCACTGGCTCTGACGGGCCTGTCGAGGAAGAAGGAAATGACCGTGGCAACAGGCTGTGAGGTGAACAGCTAATGGTTTTCTACGGATATGCGTTATATAATGGGCGGTTTTCAACGTAGATGGATTAAGGACAAAAGGATATGGCAACCGCATTTTTTCTTTTATATATCGTATTTACCCTGGCTGTGCTTGCACGTGGTTTAAAAGCTGTTGTGTGGGAGGTGGGCAGCGTTATTTATTTGTTGCTTGCATCGTTTGGCGTCGGGCTTGCGCTACTTCCGGGACTTTTTTTGTGGATACTGATTCCAGGGGTGATTGCACTAAGACGCATGCCCGTATTACACAACCAGCTGGGTGGATTTGTGTTTGCGCGCGCAAAGAAAGCAATCCCCAAACTGTCTAAAACAGAAGAAGAAGCTTTAAACGCAGGAGACACCTGGGTTGAGCAATCTATTTTTAGAGGTGCGCCTGATTGGAAAGGGCTTTCCGAAATTAAAACAGAACTGAGTTCTGAAGAGCAGTCTTTTTTAGATAATGAAACCAGCGAGCTGTGTCGTATGCTAGATGACTGGGACATTACCTTATCAGGAGATTTGCCCGCACCTGTTTGGAAGTTTTTAAAAGAGAAAGGCTTTTTGGGGATGGTCATTTCAAAAGAATATGGCGGAAAAGGTTTTTCTGCGCGTGCCCACTCAGATGTGGTCATGAAAATTGCAAGCCGCTCAGGTGTTGGGGCTGTAACCGTGATGGTGCCAAACTCGCTTGGGCCCGGTGAACTGCTTCACCACTACGGTACAGAAGAACAAAAAAATCATTATTTGCCACGCCTTGCAAAAGGGGAAGATATTCCATGCTTTGCGTTAACAGAGCCTGAAGCAGGCAGTGATGCAACATCGATTCAAGCAGAAGCCATTGTGGTTGAGCAAATGGTGGATGGTAAAAAAGTGCTAGGGTTGCGTATGACGTTAAACAAACGTTGGATTACGCTTGCACCGGTTGCAACGGTTATTGGCTTGGCCGTTAACCTAAAAGACCCCGATGGCCTCTTAAAAGGCGTTGGTAGCGAAGGAATTACCTGTGTTTTAATTCCAAGGGATTCAGAAAATTTAGAAATTGGAAACCGACATCTTGCAGCGCAACAGCCATTTATGAACGGTACGATTCGCGGAAAAGATGTGTTTACACCCATTACCAACATTATTGGGGGGCAAAAAGAAGCTGGGCGCGGCTGGCAAATGTTGGTGGAATGTTTATCGATTGGGCGTTCTATTTCGCTGCCTGCCTTGGGAGCTGCGTCATCTACCGTTGCTTATTTAACAACTGGTGCTTTTGCACGGCTGCGGCGACAGTTTGCCGTAGAGCTTGCGCAATTTGAAGGCATTGAAGAAAAACTAGCTGAAATTGCAGGCCTCAATTATATAGTAATGGCAACGCGCTTACTGACGCTTGCAGCAGTGAATGAAGGCAAAAAACCATCGGTTGCATCGGCTATTACCAAGTATTTTAATACAGAGCTGCCACGGATAGCCTTAAACGCTGCAATGGATGTGCATGGTGGGCGTGCGGTTGTGGTTGGGCCACGAAATTATTTAAGTAACTTTTACCAAGGGATTCCTATTTCGGTCACGGTTGAAGGTGCAAACATCATGACACGCAACCTGCTGATTTTTGGACAAGGGTCGATGGCATGTCATCCTTTCTTGCGCGATGAGTTTTATGCAATTTCGAAAGGAGATGAAGCAGCATTTAAAGATTTACTAGGCAAACACATTAAATACTTTGCACAAAACCTAGCAAAAACCGTGTGTGCTGCATGGACAGGCGGGCGCTTAATTAGTGTGCCGCGTCATCCGATGAAGCGAGAGTGCCAAAAGCTTTCGCGTTTGAGTTATGCCTTGTCTTGGATTGCAGATTGTACGCTGATGCTTTTAGGCGGAGATTTAAAACGAAAAGAGCGTTTGTCTGCACGGCTTGGAGATGCGTTGTCGTATCTATATTTAGGGATGGCGGTGCTTAGACAAGTTGAAGTGCGTGGGGGTAGTAAAGATGAGCAAGTACATGCACGTTGGGCGCTTGCATTTTGTTTTCATAAAGCCACACATGCGCTCATTCAGATGTGTCGTAACCTCCCCCCTCACTTACGCTTTGTAGGTGTTGCAATGCGACTTTTAGCGTTTCCTTTTGGAACTATGGGCGCTGCTTACCCAAGCGATAAGGTGGAGCATGAGCTCGCAAAACTGATGACCACCAACAATGATTACCGAGAAGACTTGCCAAGCAATATCTATTTGAGTGGGGATAAGGCAGAGCCTGTTGATAGAATGGAAAACGCCTTCCAGAAGCTCCTGGCAGCGGTGCCTGTTTATCGTAAAATACGTGGTGCGAATCGTATGAAGTCTGGCACAGTTAAAGAAAAGTTGGCAGAACATCTTGCGCAAGGTACGATAACAAAAGATGAAATGGAGCAGCTGCTGGATGTGGAGCGTGCGCGTTGGGATGCGATTCAGGTCGATGAATTTACAGCTGAGTCGATGAACAAGAAGACTTACGCGTCGGTTGCAGACAAGTACGAGAATCCGATTACATAACCTAACGATGGGATGCATGCATGACACTACCCCCGAGTGAAGTACTGGCTGAATGTGCAGATATTGCAACAACAGGTGACGCGGCGCGATACCTCGCCGTGAATGTGGAAGCAATTTTTGCAAAAGAGCGTGTGCTCGATCAGTTTAGGGGGTTGGTGCAAAAATTTCATGAACATGCCGATGCAGTAGAAGCCGGCGAGTGGCTACAGGAAAATATTTGGGGTGGCGATACACCTGTTACAGAGTATGCGGCAGATGCTGAGCGTCGTGTTGAGACGGAAGAAAGGCGTGTTACACCTGTTCCTGAAGAAGCAGATAAAGTGGTTATGGATGTTGCGTTTGATGAAGAAGGCCTGATTGATAGAGGCTACTTGGTAAACAATGAGAGCCCAGATGAAGACATGGTTAAACGCCTGGATTCCTTATTGCATGGCTGGTTTGCGAAGGAAAATCTTTTGTGTCGTAGTCAACGTATTTATGAGGCAACGGATGCAGGCGATGTGAAGCTGGATACCGACAATCAGCCGGTGCAAGTTGACTCACTTGAACTCAAGGATGGCTTGTTAGATGAAAGGTCTGGCCTTAAGCAGTATGTGAAGTCTCATGCAAAGCAAGTTGAGATAGAAGCGCTTCAAGTGAAAGTTGCAGGAGAGCCTGGTATTGCGCCCGAGCAAGATACGGCAATTGGGCCGGAGTAGTCATTGATTAACTTGCCGCAAGACGGGCTTTTTTAAGCCTTTCAAGGGTGCCGGTATCAAACCACAGCCCTTCATAGAGCTCACCTGTTGCAAGGCCGTTATCCGCCGCTTCTTTAAGCCAGGGTATGAGGGAGGCACGTCCGCGGGGTTTTCCCTCAAATAACTGCGGCTTGTAGCAGGCAATACCTGAAAACGTTGAAGTTGCATTCATATTGCTGAGCAGCTTGCTTTGAGTCAGCCCAAAGTCTGGGACTGGGTGCGTGTCAGGCGTTTGAATGAGCACTAAATGTGCCAAACTATTGGCGGGGCAGGTTAATGCTGCGAGCGGGTAGTCTGTAAAAACATCTGCATTGATGGTTAAGAATGATGTATCTCCCAGTTGGGGAAGTAAGTTCATAATAGTGCCACCGGTGTGGAACCCGCCGGGCGGTTCTGGCACATAGATAATCTCTAAGTCATAGTGTTTTTGACGAATATGGCGTTTAATTTGGTCGCCTAAGTAGGCATGGTTAATAAACACGCGCTCAATGGCGCTCTCAGAAAGTTTCTGAAGATGATAGTCGATAAGTGCTATATGATTGATGGTGCACAGTGGTTTGGGTGTTGTATCGGTGAGTGGACGTAGGCGCAAGCCTCGACCTGCAGCAAATAAGAGGGCTGTATTCATATGACTTTTTTCTCATCAAATGCAGGGCATACGCGTGTTTGCATAAAATTATAAAAAGGCTCAAGTGCTTTGTTGTCTTCAAGTACGTCAAGTATATAGTCTAAGGTGAGTGGCAAATCTTTTAAATAGCCCGACTTGCCGTCACGCTGGTCGAGCCGGCAAAAAACACCTAAAATCTTTAAGTGGCGCTGCAAACCTGTGAGGTGAAAACTTGCCTCAAAGGCATCGCGTGACCAGCCATGCTGGTTGGGGAGTCCATCATAAAATTGGTTTAGCCAGCTTATTTGTGTATCTTTGGGCCAGTTAACGTAGGCGTCTTTGAGCAATGAAACTAAATCGTAAGTGAATGGGCCAAGCATTGCATCTTGGAAATCAAGTACGCCAATGGATGAGTGATGGCTTGGTCCAATGAGCGCTAAATTACGTGAGTGATAGTCGCTGTGAATAAAACACTGTGGTTGCTTCTTAATTTGCTCTGTAATATGTGTAAGCGCGTGGTTTAACATATTCTCTTCTAGGTTTGTGAGGGTTATGCCAAGCCAGCGCTCTAAAAACCAAGTGCGGAAGAGTTGTAGTTCATCTTCCATGATGCGTAAATTAAATGGTTTCAGTTGAGGCCTGTCTGTGCTGCATTGCTGTATTTTATGTAAGGTATCGAGTGCGCACGCGTAATGTTTTGGTGTTTGCTCAGAGTCAATATCATCTAATAAAATCGCATCACCAAAATCTTCAAGTAGTGCAAAACCTTGTTGTAAATCAAACGCAACAATTTCAGGTGTTCGAACCCCCGTTGTTGAGAGTGAGTGTGCAATTTCAACAAAGGCTGCGAGCCCTTCTTTGCTGGGAGGGGCATCCATGACCACATGGCTTGAGGCATTATGGTGAAGTCGAAAATAGCGACGAAAACTGGCGTCTCCGGCGAGAGGAGTAAGGGTGAATGTTGAACTATCGACCAAACTGTTCAACCACGTATGCAGTGCGTTCTGTCGTGTAAGCATGATATACTTTTTGCCCTTTCGAACGATGATATTTTTTGTGCATCATAAGACATTTTTGTGACGCTGAACATGGGGAGTAGCAGGATATTGCGGTTTGGGGCGAAGTTTATCTGGTTCTGCTTAGGAATTGGTCTTGTTTTAACGAGCTTTGCATCGTCAGATAATGTCGATGTGGTTCGTGCTTGCGTGAATGTTTCTGACGCACCTTTAAGCATGCATGAGCGTGAAGCAATTGCGACATGTTTAGGTTGGCAGGATAATGCGGCGTATCCAATGTGTCATGGTCTTTACCAAAGGCCTTTAGATATACGTCTTTCTCAAAGGCGGGATGACCGTTTGCAAGTACGTGCAGATGAAGTGTCATTTGTAACAGCAGGCCGCTCACAGTTGTCAGGGCATGTGGAGTTACAACATGAGTCTCGCATTGTTTCTGCTGAGACAGCGTATATTTATCGTCATCCTAAAACACAGCGCATTACTGATATAGAGTTGCTTGGAGATGTGGTGTATACAGAGCCAGGGCGTTTGATGCGTGCGCGTCGTGTTCAGCTAAACCCTGTTGATAAAAGCGGCACAATTAATCATGTGCTGTATCGATTTGAGCACCAGCACGCCCATGCCACGTTGCCTGCATTTGGAAAAGCCGATTTAATTCAGCGGTTTAAAAATCGTGACTTGTTACTGAAAAAAGCCACGTACACCACGTGTTCCCCAAAGGACAACGCATGGGCAATTCGAGCCGACCAAATTTATTTGTATGAGTCTAAAGGACGTGGTGAGGCGCGGAATGCTGTATTAGAGTTTCATGATACGCCAGTTGCTTATACACCGTATCTAACATTTCCTATTTCGAAAGAACGAAAGTCAGGATTTTTGATGCCGACGTCTGGTTATTCGAATATTGGGGGAGGAGACCTTTCTTTTCCGTATTACTGGAACATTGCACCGAATTATGATGCGACTATTTTACCGCATGTTTATACACGTCGCGGGTTTATGATGGGGGGTGATACACGTTTTATGACGGCGCACAGTGAAGGCGTTTTGGGTGGGAATTTTTTGCCTGGCGACAGAGCTTTTCGAGAGTATATTCAAGTGCATCAAGCAAGTTACCCACAGCTAAGAGGGGTGTCAGATAACCGTTGGTCTGTCTTTTTTCGTGAAACAACCGCGTTTAACGACCGTTTAAAGCTTGCTATTAATTACCAGAAACTCTCAGATGATTATTTCTTGCAAGACTTTAACAATAACATGACCGTGATGACTGAGAGTCAATTGCTTCAAGAAGGTACATTAACGTATACCGGTGATCACTGGTTTGCCCGTGGAATGGTACAAGCGTATCAAACGTTAAACCCAATTAACCAAAGTCCAGTGAATGATATTTATCAGCGGCTACCACAAATACAAGTGCGGGGAGACTACGACGAATTACCCTTGAACCTGCATTTTACGGTGCGAGGCCAGTATGATTTGTTTCGTTGGCCTGAAAGGCTTGATGCTGAAGAACTTGAAGGGCCAAGGTACCATGTGAACCCGGTATTATCCCTTGAATACCGAAAACCTTGGGGATATATCATTCCTGAAGCACAATTGGTTGAGAATCATTATGATTTGAGCTCGGTAAATAATCTGTACAAGCCTTCATTTAATCGCACTATTCCGCGTTATAGTACGGATGCAGGATTAACCTTTGAGCGTGAGACAACGTGGCAAGGTGGGCGTTACACACAAACCTTTGAACCGCGATTGTATTATTTATACGTCCCTTATCAAGATCAGTCACAAATTCCCGCATTTGACTCGGCGTATATGATTTTTCGCTATGAGCAACTGTTCCGCCCCAATCGTTTTTCGGGATTTGACAGAATCTCTGATGGTAACCAGCTTGCTTATGCATTTAGAACACGGCTGCTTGCTGATGAGGACGGAGATGAAAAAATGAGTTTTTCAGTTGGGCAGCTGCGCTATTTTTCTGATAGGAGAGTGCAGTTGTGTTATGCCGTTGATGGACAGTGTACGGATGACTCAAGAATGCTTGGGTATACCTCACCTATTGCCAAGTCATCGCCGATTGCATCGGTGATTAGTTATAAGATGTCACCGGTTTGGACAGTTAGCGGGAGCTGGTCGTTTGATGTATTTCAAAATGCAACCGACAATGCAGATGTGAGCATGAAATACGAGCCCGAGCAAAACCATATTTTTAGGTTTATCTATTCATACTTAGTGGATGCAAACTTAATTGAAGCACTTGATGGTACAGAAGCATTGGCGGCCGAACACCAAGCAACCGTTGCTTTTGCATGGCCTTTGAATGATCATTGGAGCACCGTTGGTGTATATAGTTACAATATCAGTGAACGTTATGATATGGTGTCTTTTTTAGGGTTGCAATATGAAAGCTGTTGTTGGGCTGTACGTGCGTTTGCAGGTCGTGCATTTAATAGTTTAACCTTAGATAGAGATGGTTCACAATATAACAATAGTGTTTATATTCAGGTATTATTGAAAGGATTAGGTTCGGTTTCAAGTAATGATCCTGCAACGACAATTCGTACCTACTTACCAACTTATAAAGATATATTTCATCATTAGGATGATGGGAATTAGAGGGGTTTAATTATGAAAAAGTGGTTGGGCGTGATGGCACTCATGTGCTCTTTTAGTGCTATGGCAGAGCAATTAGACAGTGTGGTGGCTGTTGTGAACGATGGGGTTGTGACGCAAAGTGAGCTGGATGAGCAAGTACAGGTTTGGCGTAAGCAATTACAAGCAAAGCATACACAGTTGCCCTCAGAAGACGTATTAAAGAAGCAGGTACTGAATCGGTTAATTAATGAAACACTCCAACTGCAAATGGCAGAGCATAGCGGCATTATAGTCGATAACTCGGAAGTGGATGAAACCATCGCTAAAATTGCAAAAGAAAATCATCTATCAGTAACTGACTTTCGAGAAGCTTTAAAAAAAGAGGGTATGGCATTTGATGCCTATCGTGAAGATTTACGCAAAGAGATGGCCATGGCGCGTGTACAGCAGCAAGCCGTGGGACATGATGTGATGGTTTCGGCAGAACAAGTGGAGGATTATCTAAAAACATCGAGTGCGCTTGAGAAAGCATCACAAGGGTTTCATGTGCAGCACATTGTGATTCCGTTAGATGACGAGCCAACACCTGAGGCATTACGCGGTGCTGAGAAAAAAGCAGCGCAGATTTTACAGAGAATTAAAGAAGGCGTGAACTTTGAGCAAGTTGCGGTCATGGAGTCGGATGATGCATATCCACTAGATAGCGCCGATCTCGGAGAGCGCCATTTAGCTGAGTTACCAGAGGTCTTTGCAAAACACGTCGTTAACATGAAAGTGGGTGAGGTCGCAGGGCCTTTGCGCACGGGTAACGGCTTACAATTAATTAAATTAGTTTCTGTGAGCGTAGCTGATAAGCATCATGAGGTAACTAAGACGCATGTGCGTCATATTTTAATTAAACAAGATGCGAGCACAACCGAAGAGCAGGCAAGACGGCGGATTGATAATTTATATGAGCAGTTAAAGTCTGGAAAGTCGTTTGCAGAACTAGCTAAGCAATATTCAATGGATTTGGCGAGTGCGAATAATGGAGGCGATTTGGGCTGGGTGACGCCTGAAGAGTTGGTGCCTGCATTTGCTGAAGTGATGATAGGGTTGCCGCTAAAAGAAGTAAGTCGTCCCATTAAAACTAGTTTTGGTTGGCACTTAATGGAAGTACTTGAACGAAAAGCTGTGGATGACTCTGATGCGTATCAGCGCCAGCAGGTGCGTCAGCTGCTACATCAGCGAAAATTTATGGAAGCTGTTGAAGGGTGGCAACAACATGTAAGAAGTACTTCTTATGTGCATATTTTGAAAAAAGAGCTTGCATAATGCCTATTTTAGTCAGTATGGGGGAGCCTGCGGGCATTGGGCCTGATGTGTGTCTTGCACTGGCAGAGCAGCAAACTCCTTTGGTTATTTTGGGAGATAAGGCCTTACTACAAGCGCGAGCGGATGCAGTGGGGTTACCAATTATACTGCATGACTACGTGCCGGGGGTGATGCCTATTGTGGCGAAGCATCAGCTAACCGTTTTAACGTGTCCAGGGCTTGGTGTGGTTGAAGCTGGTGTTTTGGATGTGCAACACGCAGCTTATGTGATGCAATTATTGAATGAGGCGGTAAAACGGTGTTTGTCTGGTGAGTTTAGTGCGCTAGTAACGGGGCCTGTGAATAAGAGCATTTTGAATGATGCGGGGTTTGCGTTTACAGGACATACAGAGTTTTTAGCGACAGCGTGTGGTGTGCCTGATGTAGTGATGTTACTGGTGAGTGATGCAATGCGCATGGCGCTTGTGACAACACATATGCCGCTCAATGAAGTTGCTTCTGCCATTACACCGTTACGTTTAAGTCAAACAATTCGTATTTTAAACATGGCATTAAAGCGTGACTTTGGCGTTATTTCGCCTGAAATAGGTGTGGCCGGTTTAAATCCACATGCAGGTGAGTCGGGTCATTTAGGGCGTGAAGAAATTGATGTGATACAACCAGCGCTTGAGGTGCTACGCAAAGAAGGGATTCGTTTGCGGGGTCCCTTACCTGCCGACACACTGTTTACCCAGCATGGGATGCAAGGCTTTGATGCGTTACTTGCAATGTATCATGATCAAGGCTTATCAGTTTTAAAGTATACAGGCTTTGGACATGCGGTGAATATTACGCTTGGACTGCCAATGATTCGCACGTCAGTTGACCATGGAACGGCATTGGATTTGGCAGGGAGCGGGCGTGCAAATGCGGGTAGTTTAATTGCAGCAGTCAATCAAGCGGCGCGAATGGTGGCACATCGGGAGTGTGCATATGTCGAAAGTTAGTCTTATTGTTGCAATAGACGAGCAGGGGGGGATGGGGATTAATAATACCTTACCCTGGCATTTGCCCGCAGATCTTGCTCACTTTAAAAAATACACGCTCGGCAAACCAATTATTATGGGACGAAAAACGTTTGAATCGATTGGTAGAGCATTGCCAGGACGTTTAAATGTGGTGTTAAGCCGCGGTGTGTTTACATATGACGGGGTAGAAGTTGTACCGAGTTTAGAGGCAGCGTTGCAGTTAACCGCTGATGCACGTGAAGTAATGGTGGTTGGTGGCGTTCGTGTTTTTCACGAAGCACTTAATGTTGCAGACACTGTTTATCTAACACGTGTGCATCACATATTTGAAGCGGATGTATTTTTTCCTGAGCTTGATAAAGCGTTGTGGCAAGAAACGCTTCTAAGTCAGCATGAGGCAGATGACGCAAATGCACATAATTTGAGTTTCTATCGGTATATCCGCAAAAAAATGCAAAAAAGCAAAAATAATGATTGACAGTGCCCCGTAAATCCGTAAAATGCACCACACGCTTTGAGGCGAAGTTCATTGGCAAATGAGAAACAAACTGAGT